>JAVRCF010000022.1:0-96369 GCA_034530935.1 Aulosira sp. DedQUE10
GTGGTGGACAAAGCCTCTCATTAGGTACCGACAGCACCTTCCAACAAAAAAATCTCGCAGTCGGTCAACAAACATTTGCAGGTCCTAATGGTGCTGGTACTACCACTTTAGTTAACGCTCAAGACATCTTCAGCAATTCTGGACAAGGATTATTCGTTGGTAACTAATTCTCACAATTGAAACCGTACACAAACTCATTAAAACGCAAGGAGCAAAATCATGTCTCACGAAATCAAAAATATCGTTGCAGTTGAACTTTCTGAAGATGAATTGGATAACGTAGCAGGTGGTTTTGGTGGAATCATTCTAGGTGGTGGACAAAACCTTGATTTAGCTACCAATAGCACCTTCCAACAAAAAAATCTGACAGTAGGTCAACAAACAATAGCAGGCCCTAATGGTGCTGGTACTACCACCTTGGTTAATGCTCAAGACATCTTCAGTACAGCTGGACAAGGATTGTTTGTTGGCAACTAATTCTCATAATTAAAAACCTGGTTTGGTCACAATTCGATATTTCACCAACACCAGGTTATCTCTCCCATATAACAGTTGAAATCACACATAAACTCATTAAATTACAAGGAGAAAAATCATGTCTCACGAAATTAAAAATATTGCTGCTGTTGAACTTTCTGAAGATGAATTAGATAACGTTGCAGGTGGATTTGGTGACATTTTTCTTGGTGGCGGTCAAACTCTTTCGTTAGGTACCAATAGCAGCTTTGAACAAAAAAATCTGACAGTAGGTCAACAAACAATAGCAGGCCCTCAAGGTGCTGGTACTACCACCTTGGTTAACGCTCAAGACATCTTCAGCAGCGCTGGACAAGGACTGTTCGTTGGTAACTAATTCCTTGACACAATTAAAAACCTGGTTTGGTTACAATTCGATATTTCATCAATACCAGGTTCTCACTTCCACATGACATTTGAAATCACACATAAACTCATTAAATTACAAGGAGCAAAATCATGTCTCACGAGATTAAAAACATCGTTGCTGTTGAATTATCTGAAGATGAATTAGATAACGTTGCTGGTGGACAATTCCTCTCTTTGGGTACATTCAGCAGCTTTGGTCAAAAAAATCTGACAGTTGCTCAAGAAACATTTTCAGGTTTGGGTGGTAGCTACACTGCAACCTTGGTCAATGCACAAGAAGTTTACAGCCAATCAGGTCAATCGCTGACAGTAGGTAACTAAATTAGTCACTGATTTATCCTCTATCGTCTCCACGCAATCCTACCTCTTGTTGTCATTCACTAAACAGAGGTAGATTTTTTATGTGATAAAACTAATGCGATCGCACTTGTCGATTTTGCGTTCATGTATACTCGACAGGCAATCGCATTTATTCACTGAATTCTTGTTACAATTCCTTGGAAAAGGCTAAATATTTAGTAAATGCACCCTTGACACTCCTTTGCACTGGATAAATCTACCTTGACTTTTGGTAAGAAATAGTATTCATTCATACAATTTAATATTAAAAGACAAGTTTTTTCTTTTACAGCATCAAAAAGCTACCAGTTGCGATTCGATCTCCGCAGATTGCAAATTACGACCAATGAAAACTAAGCGGGTTTGCCTAGCCTCTTCTGGTAGCCAAGGGCGATCGTAAAATTTATCAAATCGGCTACCTACACCTTGCATGACTAAGCGCATGGGTTTGTTAGGCACAACCACAAAACCTTTAATGCGGTAAATTTCTTGTTGGTTTGCTAGTGTTTCCAGCTGTTTTTGGAGTTTTTCGGGGTCAAAGGCTCGGTCTAAAATCACGTGAGTTGAGGTAATTTCATCATCGTGATCGTGGTCTTCTTCAGTGTCGTGATGGCTGGGACGGCTATCTAAGTTATCTTCAACTGCGGCTTTGTATCCCAGTAAAATAGATGGATCGAGTAGAGAGCGTTGGCGTAGCCCGCCTTTGGCATCGCTTTCGACAATCTTCACCACCCTCGGCAACTCTTGTTTAACTAACTCCTCAACTCTCGCTTTTGTTTGGGCATCCACCAAGTCGGTTTTACTCAAAACTACCAAATCTGCACAAGCTAGCTGGTCTTCAAACAGTTCTTGCAAGGGTGTTTCATGTTCTAAACTATCATCAGCCTGCCGTTGGGCTGCGATCGCCTCTGGATCGCTGGCAAATGTCCCAGCTGCTACCGCCGCGCAATCCACGACGGTAATCACTGCATCCACGGTTGCGCCAGTGCGAATTTCTTGCCAGCGAAAAGCCTTAATCAGGGGTTTTGGTAAAGCTAAACCAGAGGTTTCAATCACAATACAATCGATGCTATCGCGCCGCTTTAATAACTCTTGCATCGTGGGATAAAACTCTTCCTGCACGGTGCAGCATAAGCAACCGTTAGTCAATTCAAAGATATTACTCTCACCATCACCATCTTCGGGACAAATTTGACAAGATTTCAATAATTCGCCATCAATACCCAGTTCGCCAAATTCGTTGACTAACACCGCAATTCTGCGTCCTTGGTTGTTTTGTAGCAGGTGGCGAATTAGGCTGGTTTTACCACTACCTAAGAAGCCTGTGATCACTGTGACAGGAATTTTTGTAGCCATTGTTTAATTAGAATGTTGCCCAGAAGGATTGATTTGCGTCTATTTGCATTCTCCCTGATCGCTGGGGAATGGGGAATGGGGACAAACACCAAATAACAAATGACAAATGACAAATAACAAATGACAAGAGGGGCAACTTCACTGCGATCGCCTAATTTTAATCAGGTGACCCCAGGGAAATTGCCCCTAGAGGTTAGTAAAATTTAATTGTCAACAATTTAAATCGGTAAACAGTTTACTCGGCGGTAGCGAGTTCGGTGCTGCCACGTGTACGCTTTCTTGTGAGGGTGTTGTACAACATGATGCCGATGGCTTTGATCAAATTGCCTTCTAGTTCATTGAACATCTTCATGTTGACACCAAAGGCGGCGTTAGCTTCATCAACGATGCGATCGGCTGTAGCCTCATCAATGGGCATATCATCCAAAACTTGACGATATTTGGCTTTGAATGCCTTCTCATCGGTAATTTCTGGAAATTCATAGAAGGCGGTACCTTGGCCATCGGAAAGGTTCATGGCTGTTTGGGCAATACCTTTGAGGATTTGACCTCCTGATAAGTCGCCGAGGTAGCGGGTGTAAGAATGTGCAATTAGCAATTCTGGCGCTGTTGCAGATATTTCCCGAATGCGCTGCACATAAGCTTCTCCTGCTGGAGATAGTTGTACTTGCTCCCGCCAATTACTACCGTAGTAGAAACTTAGGTCTTGCTCTAAGGTATGCTTACGGTTGAGTTCGGGAAAATTTATTTTGCTAACAATTGGGTGCTCACGATGGTTTTCCATCTCCTCTTCCATCGCTGAGTAGATGAAGTAGAAGTTGCCAACTAGCTTGCGATATGAGCTTTTTTCTACCACCCCTTTTAAAAAGCACTTGACAAAACCTACGTTTTCTGCCATCGTATGGGCTTTTTTAGTGCCTACACGCAATTTGCTTGCTAAATTGCTACTCATGCTAAATTTCTCTACTTTAAAAGGTCAACTACTGGAGGGTCGATTTATGACTGGCTAAAAAAGGCCATTAAAACGTTACATTAGAACCATTTGATGAGAATTTATATTAAAAATTCTTAAGCAACCAGAGGTTTTAGTTTTTTTCCTAGCTAACAAACTCAGCCGCAGTGAATTTTTGTTCCGACTTTTTAATGTAGAGCTTGCATCGCCTAATTTAGGCTTTAATCGTGATTTTTGGGCAAAAAAAGTCTTTTTAGAGGGTGAGTACTAATTTATAGCATTCTTTACTATATCTTTACAGTATATATTGGTTTAACGTGTGAACACTTAGCGATAATAATTAAGTTGATAGTCAAGCTTATTATCAACACTAGTGATGCTTGCAAACAATATTTATCAATTTCAAGCAATGAATCGCTTAGAAAATCTTTATAATTAGCTATGAATATTTATAAGTATATTTACTGAATAACAGTCTGTTTAAAATAAATTTTCCCTGAGAGCAATAAGTATATAGTAGGGGCGAGGAGAAAAAGCAAGGGGGCAGTGAGCAGGGGGAAATCTAAATTCCCAATCCCCAATCCCTAATCCCCAAAATTGTTGAACAAAGTGTAAAGTGTTATTCTCCTGTGTGAGTGTGTGGAGTTTTTAAATTTATGGTTTCATCTATAACTCGTTCTCAAGGCGGCATTCAAAAAGGTTTGACTGCAGCAGATAATATTGATAGCAATTGCGATCGCAATTTAATAGGACTGCCTAAAAATCCTTTATTTGGTACAGATGGGATTCGCGGCAAAGTAGGAGACTTACTTAATGCGCCTTTAGCATTGCAAGTAGGTTTTTGGGCGGGGATTGTGTTGCGTAGCCATGTTAGCAACTCAGGGCCAGTCATTCTGGGACAGGATTCCAGAAACTCCAGCGATATGCTGGCAATGGCTTTGAGTGCAGGCTTAACGGCAGCTGGTATAGAAGTTTGGTATTTGGGTTTATGCCCTACTCCCTGCGTTGCTTATCTTACCAGTGTTAGTGATGCCATCGGTGGAGTGATGATTTCTGCCAGCCATAATCCCCCAGAGGATAATGGGATTAAAGTTTTTGGTGGAGATGGTGCAAAGTTACCCCTAGCATTACAAGCAGAAATTGAGGCAGGGCTGCGCGGTAATATGTCAGCCGTTGCTAATGTGAGTAATTGCGGACGGCATTATTTACGCCAGGAGTTAATTGGGGATTATAGCGAGGCTTTGATACGACCCTTACAGAGTGTAGTGAATCTGCAAGGAATGAAGATTGTTTTAGACTTAGCATGGGGGGCAGCAGTTGGGTTAGCCCCTGCGGTATTTACGGAAATGGGGGCAGAGGTAATTTGCCTGCATAATGAAGCAGATGGCGATCGCATT
The DNA here is from genome assembly GCA_034530935.1 of Aulosira sp. DedQUE10. Taxonomy (GTDB): domain Bacteria; phylum Cyanobacteriota; class Cyanobacteriia; order Cyanobacteriales; family Nostocaceae; genus Aulosira. The sequence continues at coordinate 4,930 of JAVRCF010000022.1, forward strand.
AACGTTAACTGTGGTTCGACTCATCTAGAATTGTTGCAAGCCACTGTCAAAGAACACAATGCTGATGTCGGCTTTGCTTTTGATGGTGATGCCGATCGCGTTTTAGCTGTAGATAGTAAAGGAAGACAAGTAAATGGCGACTATATTCTCTACCTTTGGGGTCGCCACCTACAGCAAAAGCAACAACTACCAGAGAATTTGATAGTTTCTACTGTCATGGCTAATTTAGGCTTTGAGAAGGCTTGGCAAGAAATTGGTGGTAAGTTAATTCGCACAGCCGTAGGTGATCAGTATGTACAAGCAGAAATGCTACGTCATGGCGGAATGCTAGGCGGTGAACAATCTGGTCATATTCTGTGCCGTCATTATGGCATTACTGGCGATGGCTTATTAACAGCCTTACATATAGCAGCTTTGATTAAAGAAGCTGGTGTTTCTCTCCACGAAATGGTAGACCAAAGCTTCCAAACCTACCCCCAACTGTTGCGGAATGTGCGAGTCGTAGATCGCGATCGCCGTTTAGCATGGAAAGATTGCGAACCTTTACAAAAAGCGATCGCTACGGCTGAAACAGCAATGGGTGATGCTGGGAGAATTTTAGTCCGTGTTTCTGGCACAGAACCAGTTATCAGGGTTATGGTGGAGGCGGCCAATGCTGAACTTGCTAACCATTGGACAACTGAATTAGTATCACAAGTCCAAAAACATCTAGGATAACCAGTGCCCAAGTGCTGAGTTAAATGCACTTAGGACTCAGCACTCAGAACTGAAACTCATGGCGAAACCCAAAAAAAAATCTCCCAAATCAAAAAAGCGATCGCAATCAGAAACACCGAAGCTTAGTCTCAAAGAACAGTTAGCCCAAAAGCGCCAAGCTAACCTAGCAAAAAAAGAATTCACTAGTTTACTAACCGCCGCCTCCTTTGGCGGTGTCTTCTTTGGCATACTACTGTTTTTCGTCGGTGGAATTAAGGTAGCAGTTCCTGGTGTTTTAGCAATTATCATCCTTTCTTTATCTTACAAATATCCCCGCCAAGCCCTTTTTGCCTTCATCATTTACATCCCCTTTGGGGGTACAATCACTTACTACCTTGGCAATAGTCCTATACTTCAATTGGCTAAAGATGCTTTCTATGTTCCAGCCTTAATTGGACTTTGGCAAAGTTGCCGTAAGCAGGGATTACCTTTCATTCTTCCCCAAGCTATTAAAACCCCACTATTGATTTTATTGGGCTTTTGTTTATTAACTTTAATCTTTGTAAATGGTGGGCAGCAGTTCAACCCACCTAGTGTCGGGCCTCTGCAAAAAGCACCTGATGAATTTCCTATAGGCTTGGGAATTTTGGGATTGAAAGTATTTTTAGGTTATGTACCCCTAATGAGTTGTGCCTACTATTTAATTCGTAATAAGCAAGATTTTCTATTTTTATCCCGGTTACAGGTTGTCCTAACACTTATCTGCTGTGTCCTCGGATTTATTCAATACTTCTTTCTTCTAACTGGTATATGTCAAGGTACTAGAGGTTTTGAAGGAGATTCTTTATTTAGAGCAACATTAGAAGCTCGGTGTTATTTTGGCGGCTCACTATTATATAGTCCAGAAGAAGGAGTTATTCGCCTCCCAGGAACCTTTGTTGCACCTTGGCAATGGGCGTGGTTTTTAATTTCTAGTACCTTTTTTACCTTTGCTACTGGTTTCACCGATCCTGCAATAATTTGGCGCTTTATCGGTTTAGGTTCCTTAGCATCAGTCTTGATTAATGCTGTGATTTCTGGGCAGAGAATTGCCTTAGCTTTAGTACCAATATGTTTTATAGCTTTGCTATTTTTTACTGGTCAAATTGCCAACCTCAAACGTTTTATTCCCATAGGTATAGGATTGGCTGTAATTCTAAGTATTGCAATGGTCACTAACCCTACTGTAGTACAAGAAAGAACCGAGAGTTTTACTAGTCGTTGGGAAGCTTCACCACCCCAAGATTTTATTTTTCAGCAATTGGAGGATAACTCAAAGAATGCTGGCTTTTTAGGAAGTGGCTTAGGACGGGCTACTAATTCTGCTCGTTCAATGGGTTCTACTAAGCTGATAGAAACTTACTACCCTAAATTACTATATGAAGTGGGAATTGGTGGAGTCATAGGGTTTTTGGTTTTAGTTACTACCCTTACACAAGCAGCATTCAAAACATATCGTTCTATAAAAAACCGTAATTTACGCAGTTATGGAGCTGCTTTGTGGGTATTTGTCTTATTTATTAGCTACAACACCTACTATTATCCTCTGGATGTCGATCCTGTTGCTGTTTATTACTGGTTTTATGCAGGAGTTATTTTTAAATTGCCAGTAATAGATAAACAAGAGAAAGACAATAGTGAATCGCAGCAGACAGTAAAGAAAAAATCTCCCCTATAACTGACAAATTAATGTCTAGGTGGAATATACCTAGAAGACTACCGTAAACTCCCTGAGGGCAGATCCTTAGCTGTATACTAGGCTAGATTCAGGTTGACCAACTAATTCTTAATTCGTAATTTTAATATACATAAAAATGGCAAAGGTAGTTATAGCAGGAGAAAGACATCTCAGTACTCCTAATCTTCCACGCAATTCTAAACATATATTAATTCGCCCTAAACAATTTCCTACAGGAAGATATCCTTTAGAAAAAATTTGGTATCCTTTAAATAGCTTTAGTTATTGGCAACCTTTTTGGAAAAAGCCTCAAGTTATTCATGCTTTTAATAGAATTGAATATACAAACAAACCCTGGTTTGTAACTTTTGAAGATCATAGATTTTTATATAGAAATCCGAAAAATAAATTTGAAGATATAGCTTATACAAGCTTAAATAATCGGTTAGCATTGGACAATTGTCAAAAAATAATAGCCATATCTGATTATGCTAAAATGCGATTCATAAATCGAATATCAGGCTGGTCTATTCGAGACAAAGTAAAAGATAAATTAGTTGTGATTCATCCTAACTTTCCTGCCAAAGTTAATCAACCTAAAGTTTACAAAAATGGCGAAAATATTGAACTTATATTTGTCGGTAATCATTTGGCCAGAAAAGGTGGAATTGTAGCTTTAAGATTAGCAAAAAAAGCTAACGCTTTAGGTTTACCTATTAATATACATATCATCTCTGGAATGAGATATGGTTCAGGAATACCTACAGATTTTCCTGACCAGTCTAAATATGCAGCAGATTTAAAATTACTAGATTTAAACAATGTGACTTTTCACAAAAATCTTCCTAACGAAAAAGTTTTAGAGTTACTAGCGCAAAGCCATTTTCAAATATTAGCTACATTACATGATACCTATGGCTATAGCGTCATAGAAGGGTTTTCGGTCGCTACTCCGGCGATTACTACTAATATATGTGCCCTACCAGAGTTTGTTCATGATGGAGAAAATGGATATCACTTAAAATTACCACTTAATGAAATTCGTCATTGGGATAATTGGTTATATGGAGAAAAAACCAAGACTGATGAATATTGGGAGATTGTGAATACCACTTATGACTATCTAGCAGAGCAAGCATTGCAGAAAATTTTACAGTTTCTTGATCGAGCAGATAAACAAGAACATTATGAATATCTCAGTTCAGGTGCGCTAACTCAAATTAAAAATCACCATAATTCAGAAAAGCAAAATGAGTTATTTGATGATTTGTACACCGCAGCCGCAGGGTTGAACTAAATGTTGATTTTTTTATATAAAAAACAATGAATGATTTACCTTTAATTTCTGTAGTTGTTCCTACCTATTATCGCGAAGAAGCCCTACGAGATAGCCTTGTAGATGTTCTGAAACAAGATTATCCTAATTTTGAAGTTATAGTTGTAGACCAAACCCCAAAACATCAACCAGAAATTCAAGCTTATCTGGAGGAAATGGCAACAGCAGGTAAGATTAAATGGTTCCGCTTAAATTGGGCGAGTTTACCAGGCGCACGTAATTATGGGGTGCGACGGTCAGAAGGTGAAATAATTTTATTTATTGATGATGATGTGCAATTAACACCCAGGTTTTTATCAGCCCATGTAAAAAACTATTTGCAAAAGCCAGAAGTGGGGGCCGTTGCTGGACGAGTATTTGACAGAATGAAATTAGGTGATTCTGGGGGAGATTTGCAAATAGAATATCTACCTCCCCAAGCAATGGACCCAGGGATTGCTTGGTATCATATAGATTTAGTCCACACCATCAAACCCCAGCAGGTGTTAACCGCTAGGGGTTGTAATATGTCTTTTCGCCGGGAAATTTTTACTAAATATGGACTGAGATTTGACGAACGGTTTCGCGGTAGTGCGGTACGCGAAGAATCGGATTTTTGTTTGCGAGTGCGACAGACAGGATATCAGATTTGGTACGACCCAGAAGCTGATTTAGTGCATTTGGGTGAAGAAACAGGAGGCTGTCATGATATTAGTATGCGATCGCTCCAGTATCAACTCACCTTCTACCACAATCATTTTTTACTGGGGCTAAAAAACCTTACTGTTAGCCAAGCTTTACGCCTCTACGCCCGTTTATTCGATTGTCATGTCTTGGGGCGACCTCCTTGTCATAAAAGCGGTTCTCCCATCAAAATTGCGACTCGTGGCTTTTTCTATATTTTGGGTTTTCTCAAGGCTGTGGGCACTGTCATTCAATCATTATGGAATGATGGGCAAATTTATAGTCGGCTTGATCCAGAGTTTTAGTGATTGTTAACCGCCGATATACGCCGATGAACGCAGATATAGCAATCTGATTTGATACCTGAGAGAGCCATCAACTTTTCTCAACTCTTACTCTCTGCGACTCTGTGTTGAAAAGTTCAGAATCTCCTTCTCCTATCGGAGACGCTGCGCGAACGGAGACGCTACGCGAACGGAGGAAACCTCCGCTCCGACTTTTCGCTGCGACTCTGCGTGATACAAATTCATATTTTCACTCAGCAGGGCCGACTTACAAAGTTTTCACTTTTACTGAAAATTTTAAATTGATTAATAAAATTAGCCATGAAAATTTTAGTCGCTAGTCATACTTATATTGTAGATTTAAACTGCGAAAAATTACGCGCTTTATCGCAATTAGAACCAGGGGTTGAAGTGACAGTTGTTGTGCCTAAACGTTGGCGACCTGGTGGTGTACAAAACAAAGTCATTGAAACTGCATACCGCGATGAAGGAGCATTTAAAATCGTTCCAGTGTCTAATTTTAGTCAAAATCATCAAGGATTACTAACATTTGGGGCTGATTTGGTATCTTTGTTAAAGCAGTTTCGTCCCGATATTATTCAGGTAGAGCAAGCTTCTAGAGGGCTAGCTTATACTCAGATGATTATTTTAAATAAACTCTTGGGTTTGCAGGCAAAAAATGTATTTTTTACTTGGTGGAATTTGCCATACGAACTCAAATTCCCAGTTAATTTATTAGAAAAATTTAACCTCGGTAATAGCCACGGGATTATTTCTGGTAATCAGGATGGGGCAGAAGTTTTACAACAGCGAGGATATCATGGGCCGATTAAAGTCATGCCACAGTTGGGTGTAGATGAAAGTCTTTTTACTCCCCAAACCCAACCAGAATTTGCGAATAAATTGGGTATTTTCCCCAAGGATTTTGTAGTTGGTTTTGTGGGAAGATTTGTCCCAGAAAAAGGTTTATTAACTCTTCTACAAGCATTAATATCTATCAAAGACAAACCTTGGAAATTACTGCTGCTTGGGCGAGGAGATTTACAGACGGAACTACTTAAGATAGCAGCAGAAAATCAGATTCAAGACCGGGTGATGATTGTTGAAAGTGTTCCCCATGATGTAGTGCCCCAATATATTAATTTAATGGATACTTTGGTACTACCATCAGAAACAACTTACAAATTTAAAACTTTAACTGCGGTTGGCTGGAAAGAACAATTTGGTCATGTAATCATCGAGGCGATGGCTTGTAAAGTGCCTGTGATTGGTTCTAATTCGGGTGAAATTCCTTATGTGATTGGTGATGCTGGGTTAATATTTCCTGAAGGTAATGCCCAAGCTTTAGCTAATTGCTTAACTAAACTAATTGACAATCCAGAATTAAGCCAAAATGTTGGGGCGATGGGTTATCAAAAAGCTATGGATAAATATACAAATAAGGCTTTGGCACAGCAACAATTAGATTTTTATAAGGAACTTGTTAATAGTAATTAGGTATTGGATAATTTAATTTTTTAAACGCAGAGGGGCGCTGAGTTTGATCGGAGACATTTGTGTTGTTTTTTAAAATTAGGATGCTTGGCAAAGAATCAAGAATAAAATTATGAAAATACTACATATCGTCCCTTCAATTTCTCTAATTTATGGCGGGCCTAGTCAAATGGTGTTAGGGCTGGCTCCCGCCTTAGCAAAAGAGGGAGTAGAAGTGACAGTAATCACAACTTATAGTAATGGTGATACTGGACAAAAACCTCTGGCTGTTCCTTTAAATGACCCAATAAAACAAGATGGTTATGAAATCATATATTTCCGTTGTGCGCCATTTCGTCGTTACAAGTTTTCGCTAGACTTACTCAAGTGGTTAAAACGTCACGCCCTTGAGTTTGATATAGCACATATTCATGCTTTATTCTCTCCTGTTAGTAGTGCAGCAGCTACTATCTGCCGTCAGCAAAAGTTACCCTATATTTTGCGTCCTTTGGGAACTCTTGATCCGGCAGATTTACGTAAGAAAAAACTATTAAAACAGCTTTATGCAGCAATTATTGAACGTCAAAATTTAGCTGGTGCGGCTGGAATTCATTTTACTAGTAATCAAGAAGCAAAAATATCAGCAAGGTTTGGGGTAGCTACCCAAGATTTGGTGATTCCCTTGGGTGTGGTTCCTCCGCAATTAGCTATACATCAACACAAAGATTCAGTACGCAATCAGTTGGGGATTCCAGAGGATATACCTGTAATATTATTTATGTCGCGGATTGATCCTAAAAAAGGGTTAAATTTGTTAATTCCCGCCTTAGAAAAGCTGTTAGCTGTTGGTGGTAATTTTCACTTTGTCTTGGCTGGGACAAATCCCCAAGATCCAGATTATGAACAAAATATCAGTTCTCAAATCCAAAATTCACCACTGCGATCGCACACTACGATTACAGGCTTTGTTACAGGTGAGCTAAAAGCTAGTTTACTGCAAGCTGCCGATGTCTTCGTCTTGCCTTCTTACTATGAAAATTTTGGCATTGCTGTGGCTGAGGCGATGGTAGCAGGAATACCTGTAGTAATTTCTGATCAGGTGCATATTTGTCACCAGATACGTGAAAGTCAGTCAGGATGGGTAGGTGAATTGGATGTACAGGTATTAGTCAATTTACTGCAAGCAGCCTTGGAAAACCCCACAGAACGCCAGCGTCGGGGATTCAACGCCCAACAATATGCATTACAACATTACAGCTGGGATGCGATCGCTCACCAGATGATTTTGGCATATCAGCAAATTTTGCGATCGCCTTAATTTATTGAGCTTCTTTACAGAAAGTTACGTAACATAATATTTGTTTACAAAGCCCTAAACCCGATTGGTGAACCGGGGAATAATGTGGCGATCGCATAGTAAAATGCTTAATGCCTTCTAATTACAAGGAAGCTCTCATGACTCTCCGTCTAGGTGATACAGTACCCAACTTTACGCAAGCCTCTACACATGGCGACATAAATTTTTACGAATGGGCAGGTGACAGCTGGGTAGTGCTGTTTTCTCACCCTGCTGACTTTACACCTGTTTGCACCACTGAACTAGGCACAGTTGCCAAGCTGAAACCAGAATTTGACAAGCGCAATGTCAAAGCGATCGCCCTTAGCGTCGATGATGTAGAATCCCATAATGGATGGGTGGGTGATATTGAAGAAACCCAAAACACTACTCTCAACTACCCAATTTTGGCAGATGCAGATCGTAAGGTTTCTGACCTGTACGATATGATCCATCCTAATGCTAATGCAGCAGTGACAGTGCGATCGGTTTTTGTTATTGACCCCAATAAAAAGCTACGCCTGAGTTTCACTTACCCTCCCAGCACTGGACGCAACTTTGATGAACTTTTGCGGGTAATTGATTCTCTGCAACTGACTGATAATTACAGTGTGGCGACACCAGCTGACTGGAAAGATGGGGATAAGGTTGTAATTGTCCCCTCACTCAAAGATCCAGAAGTGTTGAAGGAGAAATTCCCCAAAGGTTACGAGGTAGTTAAACCCTATCTGCGCTTGACTCCTCAGCCTAACAAGTAAGTCTCTTAGATTATTTCCAACTGTCTGCTGTAAAGGCGCGAAGGTAAAACTTTGCGCCTTTATATTTTTGCGTGAAAATAAAGATAAAAGTTAGTCTGGTAAGCATTATGTTCTCATCTCCCTTGGTGTTGCAAATTCCGCCATCAATGCAAATGACAGACGAACAATTCTTTGAGTTTTGTCAGGTGAATCGTGATTTACGCATTGAGCGTAATAATTTAGGAGAAATATCAATTATGCCACCCACTGGTTCAGAAAGCGGAAATAGGGAGTTTAGTAAAACAATTCATCGTGTCATTCGATTTTGGATTTTGGATTTACGATTTTAGATTAACCTCTTCTTTAAAGAAGAGGCTTGAACAACGATTTTTTTCTTTATTTTCTCCATGAATGGAGAGGCTTGAAACCCTTATAGCGCTTCCCATACTGGTGAGGTACACCAATAAAAAATTAACCGCCGATGGAAGAGGATAAACGCAGATAAACGCCGATAATTTTGTACTTCACTAGACTAGGAAACGCTATAATTTTAGATTTCAGATTTTAATTTTAATCCAAAATCTAAAATTGTTCGGTCAGTTTGAGTGTTATTGATATTCAGGGATTTTTTGTACCCTCTAAAACTTAAAATATATAAACATATAGGCATAAACCAATATAATGCAGGCGATCGCAGCTTTCAGGTTGCTCAGTTTTATTTGATGACAACAGACCACTGATAAACCTGATAATTATCTTGGTTTCCATCTGTGTACTTAGTTCTCTTGCCTCTATTTTTGCTTTTCCGATGAACAACAAGCTAAAACCAGACTGGGCTGGAGAAGACACACTCTCCAAGTTCGTCAATCTCCTGATCCAGACAAAACCCATCTACAAATTGATGAAGCACCAAGCCAGGAAAGTACTCATCAAAACTGCTGAGAAAAATGGTGTTCCCTGGCGCAAAAACTACGAGGCGCTCAAATCATCGGGAGTAAAACAGCAAATGTCGGCGGTGGCTAACCCCGATGTTGTTTATCCTGACTATTATCAAGTCCCTTTCCACGCCTACACTGAGGGTAACCTTTGTTGGGATGCTGCTTTTGAAACGGAGTCAGCTACCTACTCAATGGCGTTGCGGGTTTGGCCGAAAGAAAACCTAACTTGGGAAGTTGCTCATGCACGACTCAGAGGTAGTTTTCATGAAGTTATCGCCACCTATGGGCCGCAAGATGTACGGGATATTCTAGACATAGGTTGCTCAGTGGGAATTTCTACCCAAGCCCTACATCGCTACTACCAGCAAAAGCAGAGTCATCCTGTGCGGACAGTTGGTCTTGATTTATCACCTTATATGCTCACCGTTGCTCGCAAGCGCGATGTCAATCATGAGATATCTGAGTGGATACACGCCCAAGCTGAAAATACAGGGCTACCAGACAACTCTTTCGATATAGTGACACTCCAGTTTGTCACCCATGAACTTCCTGACTACGCTAGTCAAGCAATTTTTGCGGAAGCTTTGCGATTACTACGACCTGGTGGTGCGATCGCACTGGTCGATAATAACCCAAAATCCAGCGTCATTCAAAACCTGCCACCAGTCCTATTTACGTTAATGAAAAGCACCGAACCTTGGAGCGATGACTACTACACCTTTGATATTGAAGCAGCATTGCAATCAGTAGGTTTTGCTCAAGCAATTACCGTAGCCAGCGATCCTCGCCATCGTACCATTGTTGCCAAAAAGCCTGCTTAATGCTTAATTCTCTTTCCCTCTACCCACAAATTTCTGCAACGCCTGCATAATCTTGGCAGTATTGGGTGAGAAGTAGATGAATAAAGACCTTCTAGAGTTGATTTCCCCCTGCTTACCAGGGGTTTTTTGGTTTATACAGCTGGAAAGTCAGCTTCTGAGTATTGCGATCGCAGAATATCTTTTACTCCTGATATATTTGATACTGCATTTTTGAAGAGCGGCATCCTTCTTTGGGTGTTTTCTTAGCGACTTTAAGAAATATTTGATATGCTAGCTAGCAATTTCGAGCTAGAAATATCCACTAGATACTGAGTAAAATATATTACACAAAAATGAGGCGATCGCAATCTGACATAGTACGTATTTCAATTGCTGCCAATGTAATAATCAGTCTCTACATAATTAACAGCAGTGAGTAAGTATTGATTGATGGCAGACACTTATAAAAATTCTCTATTAGTTTTATGGCAAAGTTTACACTCTAAGTTGATTTTTCAGTGGTTTTTACTACCAATAGGTGTAATCTGGAGCGTGATAATTTGGAATGTATCTACAGCTAAATCACAACTTGCCCAAACTGATGAAAATTGGAATTCAACCTTAGAATTGACCAAACCAGTCATCTCAATCACGAATTTGGTAAACCTACCCCAAAAGTCAAAAGAAATAACAAAAACACAGCCATTTGTTTCTGTTCAAATTGATGAGAACTCGAACTCAAGCTCACAGCTGACTAAACCGATGATCGCTGTTGCTAGCTTAGACAATACGGGCAAAGTTATCAACAGCAACATAGCAAGTTTTGTGAGTGGACTTCCCTATCGATTCGAGCCAAAACCTATTTTGATTGCTGCGCCCGAAAATTTCAATCCGAGTCTCCAGTTACCACCCCCACCACCCCCAAAACCACTACCGACAGAACCAGCAACATCTACAGAAAAACCAGGTGAACCTGCTTTAGTTTTGGAACTTATCCAACCAGATTTTCGCGACGATTACAGCAATTTTTTCCAGCATAATCGATTTATTGAACCTTTATTTGTATTTGGGATGCCGAATGGCGAAAAAATTACTTTCAAAACAGGATTTAATACTTTTGAACAACCGAAGGTAGATACTGTCACTAATATTCCCTTGCAATTTGGATGGCAAGGCAAAACAGGTCAATATACTATCAAAGCTGCTGCGGGTATTGATATATTTAATCGGTTACCGCTTGCCTTAAATTTTACTAGTCAAATAGAGCGACCAATTTTTGTTAATTTAACTTCCGATGACAAATTAAAGTCAGCTTTATTTCTAGCGTTTGTAGTAGAACACGGCCCTTACAAGACAAGTGCAAAAACATTAGAAAGTCAAATTACATCCTGGCGTTCTGGGCTAAATGCCTACTGGCAAATTGACCCAAATACCAGCTTGTTTTCACTGTATCGCTTTGGCTTATTTAACGATGGTAACTTTGAACAGCAAGCTTTGAGTAGATTAGAACATAAATTTGGTCAATTTTGGGCTGCTTCCAATTTATTTGCCTGGTCATTTACCAGCGATCAACAAGAAATTAGTGGCTATTTCTCCCCAGGTAGTTTTCTAGTTATTAATGCTGAAGTTGGTTGGGAAGGAAATATTTTTTCATTTTTGCGTTGTCGAGTCAGTACATCTTTAGGACGACAGTTCCTGAATGGCTCAATGACTGGCGGAAATAGCTATCAAACGGGTTGCACAGCTAAAATCTCACCGAATATAGATTTTGATTTTGGTTATGGTTTTAGTAATGTTCGTAATTTAGATACTGGAGATAGTCCTTATAATAATCGGAGTTTAAATGGGCAATTGCGGATGAAATTTTGATTGTGTATCAATCCTAAATTATTAGATAAAAGTTAGATTCCTTTTAGCGGCAGAGACATTCCACTTAGCTCCACCCGTGATTGATATTTTGCAACTTTATGTGTTGTTGTTGCTGGTGTCACCTGGCATATTTTGGATGCTACGAAAAGGTTTGTGGCTACCTGTTTTAGTTATTTCGTGGCAACTTTGGATTATCCAGCAATTGCATCCTTATGCCTTAAGCTTCCATCCCCTAGACCAAGAACATCCTTACTTTACATTTAGCTAGCTGGCAAATTTTGTATGTGCATGGTGTATTGGCAGGATACTACCGCACTCGACTGCAACAAATTTGGGCGAGAATTCCCAAGATACCTTTAGTTGCAGTTTTAGTACTAATTGTGGTTGGGTCTATAACTGCTGCTCATTACGATATTCAGCTTGGTCTTTGACCAGCAAAAGTCTTTGATAGAGTTGCATGGTTAACATGGACAGATCGTACCAAAACCCTTAGGACAAGGGAGACAAGAACAATAATGAATCAATTTTGACTTTTGACTCATCAGTTTTTCTTTTTTGAGAGAATTGGTCTGACCCCTAATACTGCGATCGCTGACTACCTATACAATGACTTTAGTTGTTACTCATCCTGATACTATTTCACTGCGGCTGCTAAACTTCATCTGGCGATCGCTAGTTAGATTTCAGCAATAAAATTTAAATAATTTATCTAAGCTTCTGCTTTTTGTCCCATTTTTACCGACTATGTTCACGAAGCTAGAAGAGCAATGGATTTAATTACGATTTACGCTGTTTTGAAGAGTTGAGTCTAAGAGATTGTATTTTAGGCAGATAGTGCTGTTTAAATAGACACTCAGCGTGATAAAGATATGCCGCAGTAAAAATCCAAATTGTTGCTCCAATTTCACTTAAATATTGTTTTGTAAGTATGGAACAGGAATCAAGTACTATTTCTGACTCACTACATTTAAGGATTGGGAAAAATGGTAAAAGAATAATCATACTCACCAGCAAAGATAAGCACAGAACCACTTCGGCATAAAACCCTTCCCATAAGCTATTTATTGGTGGTATATATGATGGCCAATTATGTGATACTCTTTGCTTTTTAAACAGGGAAATGAAAAAGTAATGAACATAAGCAATCAAGAATAATGGTGCTAAAACTCCTAACACTATAGCCAAAATTAATATCTCGATCCGATTTGTGATTGCGGATAAAGTTATGCCCCAAAACCCTGTAAATGTAAAACTTACTGCCATAGTAATCATGAGAATTGGAATTAAAATCAAAGCTTTCAACCACGAGAGAGGGTAAGGGAACCATGCTGGCCATAATGTTGTGAGCTTTTTCTGGTTCCTCTCAGGTTCTACAGCTAAATTGCTGTTATGCTTTGCATTTTTAATTTCATGACTCAAGTATATATAATCTATCCAAGCAGCTGATTTATGTCCTATCTTTTTTCCGGATATTTTTACTGAGTTTAGAGATTCAATTCTCAAATTAAGCATCAGTTTCCGCATGAAATCTACTGATGATGCTTGTTCTGGTATTTGAGCCGATTCTAACATTACCTCTAGGCACTCATATCTCAAAATAGCTTTAGCAGTAATATTTTTTGGTTTTAAGAGGTAGTTGATTACAGAGACTATAGCCTTAACATCTCCTTGTTTAGCAAGTTTTAAAAGGTTCGGCTGTGTCATAAACAATAAATGTAAAACTATGAAAATAACGTTCTATTCTCATGATTCCCCGCCAGCAATTAAAAGAAACATTTTGATAGTCTTATAGTTTACATAGGTTCATTTAAATTAACCTAACTACAACATCTCACCATTAAAGTTATGTAAGTGCCAAAATTGAGAAAGTGAGAATTTAAAGTCTATGTCACCTTCAGTTATATATACGCGTCTGCCTTGGGCTGAAACTTACAGTGAAATTATTGATGTTCGTTCGCCCAGTGAATTTATAGAAGACCACATTCCTGGTGCGATTAATTTACCAGTGTTGAATGATGCTGAACGCGCTGAAGTGGGAACGATTTATAAACAAGTTTGCTCTTTCACAGCGCGGAAAATTGCTGCTGCTTTAGTATCTAGAAATATTTACCAACATCTTAGCCAACACTTTGCCGCTAAAGATCCTGACTACCATCCTTTAGTTTACTGTGGACGGGGTGGACAACGTTCAAGTAGCATGGCTTCGGTACTGACACAGATTGGTTGGAAAGTTACTGTACTTGATGGCGGATACAAGACTTATCGTAATTATGTACGCCAGCAATTAGAACATTTACCAGAACAATTTACCTATCAAATGTTGTGCGGTTTAACTGGTACTGGTAAAACTCATATCTTAGACAAGATGCGTCAGCGTGGCGCACAAGTTTTAGACTTGGAAAGTTTAGCTAATCATCGCGGTTCTCTTTTGGGTGGAGAATGGCCAGGTAAGCTTTCATACCAACCCTCACAAAAATACTTTGAAACTCTCCTGTTACAAAATCTGCAAACGTTTAATCCTCATCAGCTAGTGTGGATAGAATCAGAAAGCATCAAAATTGGTCAAGTCTATTTACCTCAGTCCTTGTGGCAGAAGATGAGACAAGCTAGTTGTGTAGAAATTCAACTACCGATAGTGGCTAGAGTCAAGTTTCTTTTACAGGAATATCCACACTTAGTAACTCATCCCGATATTTTAAAACGCAAGCTAGAGAAACTCAAAACTCGCTGTGGTTGGGAAAAATTAAGTCAGTGGTATCAATTTATTGATGCTAGTGATTGGGAATCATTAGTGCAAGATCTATTGCATTCCTATTACGACCCCATCTATAACCACTCAACAAAGAGCTATTTTAGCAAAGCTCACAGATTTCTATCTATTCCAGATTTATCTGATTGTAGTATTGACAATGTGTTAGACTCTTTGCTGCCCAATTATGCGGCCATACAATGAAAATATGTCAATGGATGTAATGGATATTATTCACTACATCCTCTATAAAATCTACTATTGTTATCTAGCTAATGCCAACAATATTATTTATTTTGTGGGCTAGTGAGATTACTAGGATTAATATTAATCAATGGCACTGAACCATTGCCACCCATAACCATAGGAAAACGTCCATCCCATTTTTCGATTGCTTGCTTCTGCAACAATTCTGCTGTTAAAGTTTGTCGCTGTAATCTTTGCGCCTCTGCTTGACCTTTGGCACGGTTGACATCTGCTTGAGCTTCTTGAGTCGCTTTTTTAGCAATAAATTCTGCCTGTTTAGCCTCTTGTTCAGCTATTTGTTTTGATTCAATAGCCTTGCTAAACTCTGGCGAAAACGAAAAATTCACTAGAGAAACATCATCTATTATCAAACCATAAGCTAATAGACGGGTTTTGAGATGCTCATCCATTTCTTCTTTAAGTTCCGTTCTTTTAGTGATGATTTCTTCTGCTGTTTTTTTTGCTGTTGCTGCTTTCAACACTTCAGATACAGCAGGAGTGATAATCCCAATAATAATTTGTTGTTGATCTCCGACTTGTTGAAAAACCTTATTTACTCTTGCCGGATCAACGTGCCAGTTAATAGCAAGTTCGGTAGTGATTTTTTGCAGGTCTTTAGAAGCCGCATCTGATTGAAAAGTATTTTGCTGTACCCGCACACTCAGTTTCTTGATGGACGTAACAATTGGCATCATTGGATGCAGTCCTTCATCTAAAACTTGATCCTGAACTTTACCAAACTTCATGACAACACCCCGTTCCCCAGCATTTACAATCGTGAAAGGACGAAAAATAAATGCCAAGATTAATAAAAATATGCTGCCGACAATAAAAGAACTGAACTGAAAAGCATTAGCCGGATTTGGGATGTGGTTACGCATGGCTATTTTTTAATCGTAATTTGTAATTAATTACCAATCTAAGTACGCTGAAATTGCCCAGACTAAACTAACTAATATTTTTCAGATTCCAAAAGTGAACGAAATAAAGAATCATCGCAGTTTAACTTTAGCCAAAGTGTACAAAAATTTTTTAATTAATGACAACAGTAGCTACACTGTTGCTAAGAGAGATTTCGGGCAAAAAATCCTTTAAAATTTGTTAAGAAAAACTTTAAGTATGAAGATTTATCAACAACATGACTGGCCCCATACTCTAGAAGAAGCGATCGCAATCCAAGAAAGATTGCGAAACCAAACAATTACAGAAGATCAACTGCCAGAATCTATTAAACACGTTGCGGGTGTAGACATGGGCTTTGAAGCTGACGGTACAATTAGCCATGCCGCAGTAGCAGTGCTGAGTTTCCCCGATTTGCAAGTAGTTGAGACAACAATAGCGCGCCGTCCTACCTCCTTTCCTTATATTCCGGGTTTTCTCTCATTTCGTGAAATACCAGCTGTACTTGATGCCTTAGAAAAAGTTAAAATTATACCAGATATAATTCTGTGTGACGGTCAGGGAATCGCCCATCCTCGCAGGCTAGGCATAGCTAGCCATCTAGGTTTACTGATAGATATGCCAACAATCGGGGTGGCAAAATCCATATTGATTGGCAAGTATGAAGAAGTACCAGACACAAAGGGTAGCTGGCAACCGTTAATACACAAGGGTGAAACAATTGGGGCAGTTTTACGCACGCGTACCGGAGTAAAACCTTTATATATTTCTAGTGGTCATCGAGTTAGCTTGCCGACAGCCATCGACTACGTACTGCGCTGCACACCTAAATATCGGTTGCCAGAAACTACACGCATTGCTGACAAGTTAGCATCTTCGAGGTGAAGCATCAAAGCAACGCTAGCTTAGGGTTTGATGTTCTGGTTGAGATGAAAAATGTTCTCAGGATCATACCGCTTCTTGAGCTGTACCAAGCGATCGTAGTTAGAGCCGTAAGCGGCGGCGACGCGATCGCCCTCCTCTTCAGTCATGAAGTTGACATAAGCACCAGCAGATGCATAGGGGGCTGAAGCTTGGAAAAATTCACGTGCCCACGCAATGCATTTCTCATCCTGCGCTGCATCATCCCATCGTCCATGCACATTCAGCACAAACTTCGCATCTCGATGATAATATGCCGTAGCATCTGCCGAGACGCGGTTAGATCCCCCGGCAATGAATCCGATGAAGATTTCGCACTGTGGTGAAGGTAACTTGCCTGCAAATTCCGCGATCGCATCTAATGCTCCATCACGTAACTCTGTGAAATTATGAGATTTCCAGTAGTTCCTTGCACCCTTTGTCAGCAAGGGGTCAAATGCTTGCTGCCATTGTACATAAGGCTGAACACCGATGTGTTCGCCATAAGCATCGCCAAAACTGCGGAGAGGTTCGATCAGTTTCCCACCCTCTACAATATCGCCTACATAAAACACAGCCAGCACGACTACTTCTTTGCCATGCACATTCTCAGGCAGAAAAGGCAATGGCGGAGCTTTGCGAAGAACCACCCAGACATTGAGTTCTTCGGGGGCTGATTCAACAAATTGCCGATACTGTGTCAGTACTTGTTTGGCTTGGCCAAATGGAAAAACAATCAAACCAGCCAATATTTCAGGCCCCACAGGATGGAGAGCGAATTCAAACTCAGTTACTATACCAAAGTTACCACCGCCACCTCGAATCGCCCAGAAAAGGTCAGCGTTGTCGTTTTCGCTGATTCGGATCTTATTCCCGTCTGCTGCGATCGCTTGGGCAGAGACAAGATTATCGATCGTCAGTCCGTATTTACGCGTCAACCAACCGAAACCGCCACCTAGAGTCAGACCTGCGATACCAGTCGTTGAATTAATTCCCACTGGAGTTGCTAACCCATGTACCTGTGCTGCTTTATCAAAATCACCAAGTGTCGCACCAGGTTCGACATACGCCCGCCTCTTGGAAGCATCAATGCGGACATTGGTCATAGTTGAAAGATCAATCATCACGCCGTTATCACACACAGCGTTCCCCGCAATGTTATGCCCAGCACCCCTGATGGATAGTTCCAGCCCGTTCTCTCGCGCAAATTTGATGACATGGGGAATGTCCGAGGCTTCTGTACACTGCACGATGACAGCAGGTCTGCGATCAATCATCGCATTCCATATTTCGCGAACTTCGTCATAACTCGGATCATCAGGAAGCACCACATGACCCTTCACATTGGTCTTCAGCCCCTCAATCATCTCATTCAGCAGCGTTGTCATGGTATTCTCCTACTGCTTGAAAAGTAATGCTTAAGTCAGCGTACAATCTCGTACCTAGTTATCATGTTATCTTCGCTAGTGCGATTCAACTTTGGAGTGTTAGGAATTGTCATGTTCCTCATGGTTTGAACAAAAAGCAGGGGGAAGGGAGCAAGGAATGTGAATGGCGCGCTTGTTAAGCTGAAACGCTGATCACTCAATCAGGTTGTATTCTATATTTCTATATATTTGTTTTCTTTGAAGTTTTTTCTAAATACTTGCTTGCGTCTGCCCAATCGTGTTAGGAATCGCACAGAAAGGAGTTGAAGTAACTCAATAAAAGTTACTAAGTTAGAAGGATGAATGCACTAACTTTACAGTGGCACGATGCAGGTCAAGATAGAACACAGAATATTTACGAACAACAACCAAGCAAAAATCCTGGCACTGTCCGCATCGGTCGAGATCCACTCCGGTGCGACATTGTTTTAAGTAACCCTACCGTATCCGGTTTGCACATAGAAATATTTTTTAACCCTCAGCAGCAACATTTTTACATCAGAAATTTGCGATCGCAAAATCCGCCCTTAGTCGATAGACAACAACTAGCTCAAGGTGAACTGCCTTTAAGAGAAGGCAGCATTATCCAATTGGGACAAATGGAAGTTAAAGTTACTGCTATTTTAATTAACAGCATTCCACCAACAATTTTGACACCACCAGCCCCACCAGTAGTCAGTAACCAGCCGACGAGACCACCAATCAACCAGCAGCCACAGGTGCAAATTAGATATCACCAGCATCCACCCACACCCCCCGCACCACCACCTGGAGTTTATGGCTTAGAGTGTCCCAAATGCCATAAAGTCTCTCCCCCGGAGAATCTGCAAGTTGGCTGTCCTTGGTGTGGAACTTCTTTAGCAGCAGCAGTTAGTGTGTTGGTTGTACCCAATCATTAGGGATGAGGGAGCAGGGGAAGCAGGGGAAGAAATGACAAAGCGCAAAGTCTGAGCGGAGGAAACCTCCGCTCAGAACTTTGTAAGAATGCCCAATGCCCAATGACAAATGACCAATGACCAATGACAAATTTACAAATTTTATTAAGTTGGGATGATCCAGCTACGGGAGAACGGCGAGAACCAAGGTTGAATGTGCCCATCGCTTTTGGTCGAGAATTTGCAAAGTTACCAACCGAACTAAGAGGACAGCGCATCTCAAGAATGCTGCTGAACAGTAACGAAGTTTCTCGCTACCATGCGCTGATTGACTGGGAACAAAATCAACTGCTGGTGATCGATCAAGGTAGTGTCAATGGTGTATTTGTCAATGGTCAACGACAAACACGCTGTGTTGTGGCTAATGGTGACACTGTCCAAATTGGGCCATACATGATCACGGTGAGCTTTACTCTCAATGCACCTGCACCAGCTACCAGCCCACCTTCAACGATTCAGTTTAATCCAAATACCAATCTCCCAGATCCTAATTTGCCTGCTGCTCTCCCTGTGACACCACAAGGGAGCAATTTTCCGCCAGCAGCATTTCAGCTACAACAGGTTGAGGTGCAAGCGCTTCATGCTACAGGCTTACCTGTGGATGAATGTGATTTTCTCGCGGTTGGCGGGGGGCTGGGCAGCTTTATCTGGACGGATTTGCTGCGAATTAGTGGTGTTCGTGCTGACAAAATAGTCGCTTTGGGATTAGAAGCAGAACCTTATGCACGTTACAAGCGCCTCTGTTTGAATTCGCAAATTCCTTTATATGAAAGATTACGGTCTAATTCTGACTCCTGCCCTGATAATATTTGGGGCTGGCCTAGCTATGCTTTAAGGGAAGCTTGGCATGACTTGACTCAAGGTAAGCCCAACTCAGCATTCAGGTATTTATGGCAGGTGTTTGCTGAACCAACATTTGTAGACACTTATACTCCTCGTGCGGGGAATGTCTTTAATTCTATCGACCGGGAAGCCAAACGCATTAGCTGGCAACAAATTTATCGCTATGGGCGAGTTAGGGCAATTCGCAAAACTGAGGATGGTAGATATTGCGTAGCCTATTCTCGCGGCCCCAGAAATTATGCTTTTTTAATCACACGTTATTTACACTTGGCAACAGGCTATCCAGCGATTCAGTTTTTACCAGATTTACAAGCATATAGAGAAAAATATCAAGACTTCAAAGCTGTTGTGAATGCTTATGAGGAACACGATCATGTTTATCAGCAGCTAGAGCAACAGGGTGGAATTGTGTTACTGCGAGGGCGGGGAATTGTGGCTTCGCGGATTGTGCAGCGAATTTATGAGGCTCGCAAGAAAAATCGCAATATTACAGTTTTGCATTTGATGCGATCGCCTAAACCCCAAGGCAATAAATTCCAAAAAGCCACGCGGTTAGTCAAAAATCATTACGAATTCCAACCCTTTAACTGGCCGAAAGCTTGTTGGGGTGGTGAACTGCGTGTAATGCTAGAGAAAGCTAGTCCCGATGAACGCAAAAGCCTACTCGCAGACTGGGGTGGCACTACTACAGCAGATCGCCACGATTGGCAACGCATTACCGAACAAGGGTTAAGTGAAGGCTGGTATCAAATTACCTTTGGTGAAGTGCTGGGTGTGGAACAGGGTAGCCAAAACCGTACTATTACCCATATCCGCGAAAAGGGTCTGGGAGAAATGAAACTGGAGGCTGACTTTATTGTTGATGCCACTGGCTTAGATGCTAAAGTCCAGACCAATCCCCTATTAGATGACTTGGTTAAACATTACAATCTGCCACTAAATCACTTAGGGCGGTTAGTTGTTGCGAACAACTTTGAGTTAGTAGAAATGCGTAACACTAGAGGTCAAATGTATGCTGCTGGAGCAATTACCCTCGGTGGCCCTTATGCAGCAGTTGATAGTTTCTTGGGCTTGGAGTATGCCGCCTTAGTCGCCGTCGATGGACTCGCTATCGCCCGTGCGCCTGGAGTACAGCGTTTGAATACCCTAAGTTCTTTTAGTCAATGGTTGAAGTGGGTATCGAATCAGTCTCCTAATTAGTGCTGAGTGCTGTTAGCGGTAGCGGGGCGTTTAGCCCGTGCTGAGTCCTAAGTTTTGAGTGCTAATTTACTGTTCCATACCAAAGCGTAGAAATGACACCTGAAAATTCTCATAATCCATTCCTCAAGCTCAGGGTTCGCAATTTATTTTTGCGAGGTTTACTGTTATCAGTTGGTCTTGGGATTGCCCTAGGGGTGGTTCAGGGAAGTAGTGGTGTAAAATTGAACACCCAAATCGTGACATTAGTCCTTTACATCTTTATTTTCGGATTCCTTTGTCTTTGGGAGCTAGCAGACTTCAATCGCTTTGGAATTAATCTGAAATATGTAATAGGGCGAGTCCCAAACAAGCATAAATGGTTGCCGATGGTAGGCTTAGTCTTGTTGATTCTGCTATTTTCACTCAGCGCCTACTTGGTATCATTTTACTTACTGTCATTGGCTGCGCCTACTTTTGTAGAAGGTGTCATGCGCCAAGTTGCTAGCAGCCCATCGCCTCGCACTACTTCACCACCGTTTTATAATTTGCTGGCTGCGATCGCATACATCATAGTTGCCCCCATCACTGAAGAGTTTCTTTTTCGGGGGATTATCTTACAGCGCTGGGCTACCAAGTGGGGTATTCAATCTGCCTTGGTGGTTTCTGGGATACTTTTTGGACTGTTACACGCAAATGTCCTGGGATTGTCCCTGTTTGGCATCATCATGGGGGTTTTATATATCAAAACCCGCACATTAATTGTACCGATCGCCTGCCATGCGTTCAACAATTCGATAGCTGTAGGCATGGGATTATTATCCAGTGGCTCTAAAACTACAACTTCAGCAGTAAACGTTCTAGAACAATTACGTTCTAGCTGGTGGTTAGGTCTTCTAATTATGCTGATTTCACTACCTTTGCTCGTTCGCTTCCTCTATCGCAATTGGCCGCGTAAAGATGCATTAGCCCCCTACTTTATCAACTCTTCCCAAAATGGAGAGTAGAAATATACTGTGTAATGGTGTAGAAATGTATAGAATCTTGTAAAGATATAAAATAAAGTCTTTTTAAGATGCAAACATTCGAGCGAACTTCCTCAATGCAGCTGTCCATAGCACCAAACCATTGTCAGCCTTTGAAGATTATCGCACTAGGGGATAGCATAGTTTATGGCTTCGGCGATCCAGATAAAGGTGGCTGGGTCGAACAACTACGGAGACAGTGGATGCTACCCGATAGTTCAGGTCATGTTCTTTATAACCTGGGAGTGCGAGGCGACCGCACTCAACAAGTCGCTCAAAGGCTAGAAGTAGAATTTCGCCACCGGGGTGAACTGCGAAATCGTGTTCCCGACTTGATTATTTTGTCAGTAGGGGTAAATGATTCAGCGCGGTTATCTCATCCCAATGGCCGGAATTATACAGATTTTGCCCTATTTGAATCCCAAATAGCTGAATTACTAGAACAAGCCCAACAACTCTGCCCTGTAGTCTTTGTTGGTATGGTTCCAGTTGATGAAACCAAAATGCCATTTCTCGATTGCTTCTACTACAATCACGCCGATCAGTACTGTTACAAAGAAGCTACTAAAATTGCTTGCACCCAACACCAAATTCCCTATCTCGATATTTTCGACCAATGGATAGAACGCGGTGAAACTTGGAGGCACAAACGCATCAGTGACGATGGACTTCACCCCAACACACTGGGTTATCAAGCTTTGTTAGATGATGTAATCAATTGGGAAGCGATCGCCTCCTATCATTCTCCAGTAGCGATTTAAATAATATTTCCTATTTTTACGGAAGGCTCCACAATCTTGCTGGATTTTTTAAGATGAGTGTGATTCAACTTCTTACAGCATTTGATTAATTCCTAGCGAATTTTATGAGAAAACACTCTGCGTTTAAAAACTCTACTATTTTACTCAATCCTGTACTTGGTTGAACTCAGCACTCAGAACTCAGCACTCAGCACTCTTATGACTCCCACTTTATTTGGTCGTTGGCAAACTCGATTATTACTACTAGCAACTGTAGGCGTATTAGTCTCATTACCCTTTGCAGTCGGTTTAATTGGGCCTGGTGCTAATTCAGTTTATGTCTGGATACTTGCCTATGTCGCCATCTTGGGCTTAGGTTGGGATGTACTTTATAACTATCTGCAAAAATTCCGTTGGGATAGAGACTGGCCCGCAGCTTATCAACTTTTTGCAGGAATCTGGGAATTTATCTTTGTCTTCTGTGGCGTAAAAGTCTTTGGCTTCTTACCCATCCCTATACCCAAAGAAGAACTCCCACCACAAATCTTGCTACTGCATTACAGCATTGTGTGGCTAGCAGTTTTCATTTCCTCCCAAAGCCTCATGCGGATCATATTTCCTCGTTGGCGTTTTCGTGGCGGAGAGTGGCTGTAGGCGTTTCATGAGCAGAGGTAGCAGGGGAGCGGAGAAATAATTAATGAAAAATGCCCAATGCCCACTGCCAAGTAATAACACTATTTTAAAATGTATTTAATATTACATAAATACCCAAAATCCTTATAGAGAAGGAATATTTGTAGTTTTCTAAAGTATAATTAAGAAAAAGATAACAAAATCGCAGCAGTAAAGTAGGCGAATTATAGCCAGAAAAACTACCCAGAAATGGGTAAAACTTTATTGTTTTTTATAAAAACTATCGGTATCCTGTACGTGCGTTTAGTATGTAGTGTTGGAAACCAACAAAAAGTGTAAATTTCCCAGTTGAAGAGGCAAATAAAAGCGTGGGTCAGTATGAATCTGCTCAGCTAAGGCGCTACAATCCAGACGAGATCGCTCGTTATTATAGTTACCGTCCCTGGCTAGCCTGGGGGCGCTTACTGAGAATTATCTTGTCTTTTGCAGGATTTGTGATTAGTCTAAAGTGGGATGAATGGCAAAATCAAGTAGAGCAGAACAAGAGGAAACGCGCCACTCAATTACGAGAACTGCTCACTCGCCTTGGTCCTACTTTTATTAAAGTTGGTCAAGCCCTATCTACTAGGCCAGACTTAATACGTAAAGACTTCTTAGAAGAGTTGGTCAAACTACAAGACCAATTACCGCCGTTCGATAATGCACTAGCCTACCAAATTATCGAGACAGAACTGAATCGCCCAGTTCACGAATTATTTAGCGAACTGTCACCTAAGCCAGTAGCAGCAGCTAGTCTGGGTCAAGTTTATCGTGGTCGGTTGCTTAGTGGCGAAGAAGTAGCAGTGAAGGTGCAACGCCCTAATTTGCGACCAATTTTGACACGCGATTTGTATCTCCTGCGTTGGGGTGCAAGTTGGCTAGCGCCTTGGTTACCCCTCAATCTCGGTCACGACCTCACCTTAATTGTGGATGAGTTTGGCACAAAGTTATT
This sequence comes from Aulosira sp. DedQUE10, assembly GCA_034530935.1. Lineage (GTDB taxonomy): Bacteria > Cyanobacteriota > Cyanobacteriia > Cyanobacteriales > Nostocaceae > Aulosira. The sequence goes on from JAVRCF010000022.1 coordinate 29,344, forward strand.
TGAGGAAATCGATTACATCAATGAAGGTCGCAACGCGGAAAAATTTGCCCATAACTTCCGCGACGATCCTAGTGTCAAAGTCCCTAGCATTTATTGGCGTTATACAAATAACCATGTTTTAACGCTGGAATGGATTAACGGTTTCAAGCTGACAGATACTCAAAGCATCCGTGCAGTAGGTTTAGACCCAGAAGAAATCATCAAAATCGGTGTGACCTCCGGTTTACAACAGCTATTAGAACACGGTTTTTTCCATGCTGACCCCCATCCAGGGAATTTGTTTGCTATGCCAGATGGACGGATGGCTTACATTGACTTCGGGATGATGGATCAGCTGGAGGAAACCACCAAAGAAACTCTAGTTGATGCTTTAGTGCATCTGGTGAATAAAGACTACTCTGACTTAGCCGCTGACTTTGTGAAGTTGGGTTTTCTGACACCAAACACAAATATTTGCCCGATCATACCAGCATTAGAATCAGTCTTGGGCAACGCCATTGGTAAAAATGTTGGGGATTTTAACTTCAAAACCATTACCGATGAGTTCTCGGAACTGATGTACGAATATCCTTTCCGAGTTCCAGCGAAGTTTGCCTTGATTATTCGTTCGCTAGTTACGCAAGAAGGTATTGCTCTAAGTCTCAATCCAAATTTCAAAATTGTTGAGGTAGGTTATCCCTACATCGCACGACGGTTGTTGACAGGTGAATCTGCTGAATTACGGCGGCGGTTACTGAATGTGCTGTTTAAAGATGGTAAATTCCAGTGGCAGCGTTTAGAAAATTTAATTGCGATCGCCCGTACTGATGGCAGCTTTGATGTCTTACCTACAGCTCAGATGGGGCTGCAATTTCTGCTATCTGAAGAAGGTAAGTTTCTGCGTCAGCAATTGGTGCTAGCTATAACTGAAGATGACCGTCTGCATACAGAAGAAGTTCAACGCCTGTGGAACCTAGTCAAAGATGACTTACAGCCGAATCGTTTGTTAAATGTAGCGATCGGCTTTTTAACAGAGTTATCTAGAGAAGGTGCAGCAGCTATTCTACCAAGAGCTACATCCTTTATTACTTTTGGTGGCAATCCGGCACCAGGTCAAAACTAACAAGTAAAACCCACAATTACTTTTAAATTTTCATATCAATCAGGAGTTTTCATGTACTATTTCCCTCTGTATCCACCATATTTCCTACTACTTGTGGGTTTTTTAGCAGCATTAACTTCTGGTATAGCCTTATCTGGTACTTTAAAAGTAATTGTTCAGGAATGGCCAGCAAAGGGCGCAGAACATATTAAACCCCGTTCCGCCTGGAAGCAACTTATTGTGCCATTTTTGGGAATCACAGGTGGTGTTTGCCTGTTTCTCTGCTCAGGTTTAGAGATATTCGGCTTTCCCTCACTCCTAGCATTAGGGATTGGCTTGCCAATTAGTTTGCTAACTTGTTTGTTAGTTTGGTGGCAATTGGGAAGTATGTTGGAGTTTGTAGAACGTCGAGGTATGCAATCTCTTGATTTAGATTCTTTGTCTTAGAGACAGAACAATTTACTTCCATAATCATAAATAGAAGTAGCTGCTAGATACTGATATATAGCAGCTATTTTGCTGATACTGATTTTTTCCTAGACGCAGTGTAAAAGATTATCAAACTTTTAATGAAAGGTACTTTGGTGATTTTACACAAAATGGCAGCTTGGCAGATCTAATTAGCCAAGCACTGTCAGATAACATAGACCAATCAAAATTTTATTTATCAGCGTCATAGCTTCATTTATGATCGTTTTAGTTAGGATAAGTTGCTACCAAGGTATGTAAAAATGATTTACAAAGTTGCTAAAACATAGAAACTATCTCAGTCTATTTCGGCATATTTATTAAGTGATTGTATCCCTGAAATTGCGATAATTAAGCTTAATATTTGTGATTTTTTGCTTAAAGAAATCTGAAGTAGCTTGTTGCAAGCTTAAAATAATGTTCGGACGCTTAAAGCTTTGAGGTCTAGTTTCGGGCGATTTTAAATAACGATAATGCAAAAACACATCTCGATACGGAATATTGATATCTTCACTATCACAAAGTTTACTAAATGCTGATGAACCTATACTCATATAGTGTAAGTATGTCAGCCTTCGTCCTTGGTCGTAGAGAACATTTTCTAGCACATCAAATTTAGAACTCCAGTGATTACCAGTTGCCTTATCATATTCATGGCAAGCAAAATTATAATATGAAATTCCACTTCTTAATACCAAATAGTTAAATAAAGATTGATCGGGACCTCCTAAAGCCATGACATCAGCTTCACCAGACTTTAGTTTATCTAGTAGATTCTCTAAGGTAGCTTGGGAAAAAATTTGTTTTTTAGCGGCGAACCATCCAGCGCAAAATATATGAGATGGTAATTTTTCTGCTGAAAAAATCTGCTGTATTAACTCTGGAGAACCATCAAAAACATATTTTAAATCAGACTTATACTGAAAATCATTTGTTACCCAATCATATTCATCTAACTTTAAGTAAATATAGTCAATAGGTCTCATTAACAGCGTATCAGCATCAAAATAAATAAATTTATCGAACGCACCATCTAAGGCACATAATTTGCGATGCATCGGGAGACGATAGAGTTCGGGAAAGCCCCATTCTCGCCAAGTTTTCTGTGCCCTGGGATAGTTTTTCCACACCTGGGTGGCAAAGTTATCCCAGTAATAAATAGAAGTATAATCCTCAAATAAAGTGACATTATCCCTTGCGGCAATCTCTGCCTTTACTTTATCTAACTGCTCATTATATGGGATTACACAAACCGGAATTGTTCTGCCAGCATTAGCTTCGATGCTGTTGAGCAAAGCAACTAGTTGGTCATAAACCGCATCATTAGCTAGTGTGTAAATACCATCAATCATCGGAATACTCCTGATATTAAGTGCGGGTAGCAACAAAGGGCAATAAACGGCGAGTTAGTTTTGGAATAAAAGCAAATTTCCCCTCGTGAAGGTAGCGATAGTATTCCCACAATTCCCAATAAGGGCTATTAGTTTTTATCTTGGTTCCAGCCCAATGAAGATATTTGAGTCGCTGTCCTCTGTCATAGAGAGCATAGTCTTGCTGTTGAAAATTTCGTGAACCAGCCCAACTACCAGGGCCTCCCCCAGGAATTTTGACAAGATTGCCGCGTTTAGCAATTAGTTTGAGAACAAGATAATTTAAAATGGGTTGGTCTGTAACTCCTTCAGAAAAATCGAAATACTCGCGATGAGCGGCACATTCACGCAAAGTTTCATCCATTTGCTGCTCGGTAATAGCTCCCTTTCGCGAAGCCCAAAAGCCACTGTTGAAAACGTCTTCTAATTGGGCATCTGAAAAAATTTGCTGTTCTCTCACCAATGGCGAAAAAATATTTCGCAGCTTGTCATTGGCATGATGATAATCGCAGCAGAAGAAATCGACTTTTGCAAGCTTGTTTAAATTTTCGGCAATTTTTTCAAAAACGACAATATCAGTATCAATATAAATGAATTCATCTAAAGGACCAAACCATGCTACTAGTTTACGCATTTTGTTTGGTAGGGCCAGGAAATCTCGATCAAAAATTTTGCCTATCCGGTTAGTGAATTGCTCAATCAATTCTAGGTTTGGGAAAAGTTGTACGTTATGTAATGTGCTGAGTTTATCTGCTACTTTGTGATAACTTTCATTAAAAGGTATGAGATAAACTAAAACTTCTTGATCGTAAAAGCGAATACTATTAAGTAAAGCAATAGCATTATCAATTACCCGGTCGTTAGCAACAATATAAATTCCTTGATTCATAAATCATCCTTGGTTAATCAATTTAAATTTTCTCAAAGCTCTGGTAAGTAAATTTGCTGGGGGAGCATCATAAGGTTTAGGGCTATTATTAAATACTGGACGCTTGTCAGGTTCATGTAAGTAGCGATAATAAAGAAATAGCTCTCTATAGGGAAACTCAATATTTTCTCCAGCACATACTGCTTGATTAATATGAGGAGGAACACCAATATAATGTAGGTAAGTTAATCTATTGCCCTTATCGTATAAAATTTTGTCCTTCTCTTCAAAATGTTTAGAAGTAACTGTACAGCCTGTAATTTGCTTATATGGTAAGTGATGAGCAAAGTTATAAATAGGTATACCAGACCTCATAAACATATAGTTCAGAACTGGTTGATCGCCTGTGGGATAAAGTATTTCTCTTTCGCCCGATTTCAAATACGATAATAACTCTGCTATTTTATCTTGGGGAAATAATCCATTCCTAGAAGCATAAAATCCCGAACAAAATATTTCTTTCTCCAGGCTATTTTTATCAAAAACTTTGAGCAATTTATCTGATTTAGTATTATATACTTTTTCGGGATATTTAAATTGAAAATCGTAAACAACACAATCATAATCATCTAATTTATGAAACACAAAATCTAGAGAATTCATCACTAGTGTGTCTGCATCTAAATAAATGAATCTGTCAAATGGCCCATCAAAAGCACAAAATCGGCGATGACCGCCATAAATTCTATATTTATTTTTGTTCATACTAGCAGGACTAGCCTCTAGCATAAATTCATCCCAGCGTTTAATGGATTCTTGATTATCATAAAGAAACACATTAGGACGCTTAGATATTTCATCAGCAATCCGTTGTGTCTGCTCATCAAAAGGATAGATACAGACAGGGATGTCAGAACCTAGTATCACATCAATACTGTTAAGCAGAGCAATAAGTTGGTCGTAAACATAATCATTGCCCAGGGTACAAATACCATTCATAATTTATAATTTTTCTGTAACAAAATTTGATAGCCAGTTGAGTAGATTTAGTTTATGTAAGATGATTTGACGTGCTTCGGCGATCGCATCTTTAGCTGCATACCAAGCATCAGGAGTAGCAATCATTTCTTGGATGTAGGCGATGCCTTTTTTATCCAAACTAGGTAATCTTAAAAAACTACCTGGCGGTAATAATTTATCAGCAGCAGTTCCACCATAGTAAATTGGTAAGCACCAGGCAAGTAAACTATCCCAAAGTTTCTCACTCACATACCAATTATTGTCAACATAGTTCTCTATTGCCAAATTGTAATAATATGGTGCCATTCCATACCACTTATTACTCAGTTCTCCCGATATTTTTGCCCATACAGGTAAATTTCGCCCGTACAAATCAAACTTAATTTCGTTTGATTGTAAAGAACGTAAAAATTCTAACCGCTGCCGATGATTAGCTGTGCGATTAATTCCAGAAGTAATCCAACTACAAGTAGAAACTTTGGGAGGGCATGGCATTTCATTTAAATCCTGAAAAGAATTAGAATGATACCAAATTGCAGGCATATAGTCGGGAGTTGGAGCAAAGTCATCAGGTCCAGAAACGTAACTACAATGCTGCTGGGCTTGTTGATAATTATGATTATTTATCTCTACAATTTCATCTAAAGGTGGTTCTCTAAGTAAATAGATAATTCTTTCTTTGCTAACACCCCGTAGCAAAGAATTAATATTTACTGTTGGTTCTGGCTGGCGTTTACGAAAATTATCTAACCAAGATTTTTGTGGAGAGGCTGGGAGAAAATCAAACTGATACATTAGCAGAAAATCCGGTTTAGATTCTGGTGCAAGCATTTGGATATTGCCCCAAACCCCAAATGGCTTGGGCGTTTGCTGCCACAGCCAATCAGATCTATTTTCTAGACCTCGATAGCTGCTAATCATACCTATAGTTTTAATAATATTCATATGAATTAGTTAAAAGCAACTTAGTAAATAACACAAGGTAGTAGAGATTCATCGACGTAACTCAGGATTTTTGCGGCTCGATTTTCCCAAGAAAATTGCTTGACAAAATCAATACTATCGGAATATCCCTCTATTTTTCTAGGATGAGTTTTTAAAATACGCTGTAGAGATTCAGCAAATCTTTGGGGATTATCTGGTTCACACCAAGCAGCTATAGCTTGGGTATTCTTAAATTCGATTAATGAAGGAATTTCTGTAGCTACAATCGGAGTTCCGGAAGCAAAGTAGTCAAATAACTTTAATGGAGATGTGAAAGTTGCAGCCGCTCCTGAACAATGGGGATGAGCTAAAATATCTGCAGCTTGGAGCAAAGATGCTAACTCATGATGCAAAATATATCCCAAAAATTTAATGTTGTGAACTTGCTTTTCTTTTGCTAATTGCTCATAATGTTCGACTTCCGTTGTATTACCACCTGCACAAACAAATTGCACATCTGGCATTTCGCTAGCCACTTCAATAAGTACATCAATACCTTTAAATTGCCGTAAACCTCCTGCATATACTATTAAATGTGAATGTTTTTGTAATAGTTTATTGCGCCATTCTGCTGCTTTTTCTGGTTGTCTCTGCATAAATAAGCGATTAAAACCATTGTGCAACTTAATAACTTTTTCCGGTGGCATACCATTTTTAATCATTGATTCGCGAATGGTGTCTGCAACTGTAACCGCAATTTGAAACAGTGAATTATTAATAATTTCCGGCTCAAATTGCTTATCTTCGTGATGGTGATGTTCGTAAATTGCCGGAACACCATTTTTAATAGCTGCTTTCACGAAATTCCAGTTGCGACTATGGACAAGTTTGGTAGTCGGAAGTATATGAAACGGAAAATAATACTTACAGGCAATGGTGTTTGAATTAGCGAATTTATTGCGTACTTTGTCAATCGGCCAAGGCATCAGTAAGGGAGCGACCTTTAACTTGTCATGCAGGTTGTAATATTTAATAAGTTCTATTGGTGTTTGTCTAGGTCGAAAAGGAAGAATTAGATTAAATATATTCAGAGTTTTTAATTGTTTTTCAGGATAAACTAAAACAGTTGAGTACCCCAGGTTTGCTGCTCCGTTAGCTGCATTTGTAGACTGGACTAAATGAGCTTCTGGCTTTGGTAAATTTTCTCCAATAAAAAATATGTAGTGCTTTTTTGAAGCAGTGTTATTCATAATTATCGGCGTTAATAATATCTTCAAATTTTTGTAACTTTTCTACCAAATAAATACCAGACTGATAAGATTCTGCTATTAATTTATTTTGTTCTTGAGGAGTGAATAATTCATTATCAGCAAGGGAGCGTAGAGAACTACGTATAAGATTGAGAGAACTCTGAAAATCATGGTACATCTTAATTAAGCTTGGAGGCTGGAGAATTACACTGCTCTGATTTGGCTCAACAACTGAGAGTAAATTCTTATTCATTTGCATGTTAACAATATCGTCAAAGATATCAATAATGTTAAGAATTCTCCCAGCAGATTTGTAGCCTTCTTCAATTATTTCCTGCCGCTCTTGGACATCATCTACGAGGTCATCAAGTAATAAGTGCAGGAAACCAATCATGGAGTTAAGCTGTGTCCGAATTTCATGAGAAATGCGGATTAAGCTTTGATTATGTTGAGTAGCAACTTCAGGGGGATAGGCAATTTGCGTTGAGTACTTATGCATTGCACTCAGAATTTTTAAACGTGCCGGGTTTTTGTCAGGACGCTCAGCAAATTGCATTGAGTAGAGGCGTGAGTAATAACCACCTTTTGCTAAAAGTTCTTCATGGGTACCGACCTCTACCACGCGTCCATGATCTAAGACTGCTATTTGATCGGCTTTTTGGACTGTAGAAAGACGGTGAGCAATTACCAAAGTTGTGCGATCGCGGCTGAGATCATCAAGCGCACTTTGGACTAAGCGTTCGGAAACGGTATCTAAGGCGCTGGTGGCTTCGTCGAGAATTAAAATTTCTGGATTTTGGACTAGGGCGCGAGCGATCGCTAATCTTTGCCTTTGTCCCCCAGATAACATTACGCCGCGATCGCCAATTAAGGTATCAAATCCCTGAGGCAATTTACTAATAAACTCATATGCGTTCGCCTGCTTGGCGGCGGCGATAATTTCTTCTTCGCTGGCTTCCGGTTTGCCATAGGCGATGTTATTCCGTACTGAATCATTAAACAGAAAGGTATCTTGGCTAACAATCCCCATCCGTCTTCTCAAGGAGATGACATCAAATTCCCGCAAGTCTTTGCCGTCGATGGTAATAGAGCCAGCTATTGGGTCATAAAATCTCGGTAACAGGTCTGCCAAAGTTGATTTACCAGCTCCAGAACCGCCTACTAATGCCAGAGTTTGACCACGAGGTAAATCTAATGTCACATCTTTGAGTACCAACTTCTCATGGCCAGGGTAGGTAAAGGACAATGAATTAAAACATACTCCCTGTTGTAATTTTGTGTAGCTAAGCTTACCATTGCCCATGAATGGCTTATTACTTAAGCTCAAAAACTCACTAGCCATGTCTACACTGGTAGATGTGCTGGCAAAACCACTGCGAATAGAATTTAGTTGCGAAATTAATGGCAGTACCCGCAACAACACCAATAAATATGTCAGGAGTACGGCAGAAAGAGAAACAATCTGATCGGCAAAGAAGATTTTACTTAATAACACAATCAGCATTAAAGCTGTAACTCCCATGACTTCACTCAGAGGTCCGATAGCTTCTGAGTTCACCTGAGATTGAAAATCTGCTTTTTCTCGGGCACGAATTAGCTTGGCAATATGTTGAAATTCTCTAGATTCATTTCCTGTTGACTTAACTAAGCGAATACCACTCAGGATTTCTAATAGAGCAATTGAATATGCACTAGACATCTCACTCAGCTGCTTGCCAAAGTTTCTAGAACGAGCAATAGCAGACTGGTTAATTAAGGTTACCAAGGAAAGCAAAACTGTAGAGATAATCGTCAACTGCCAGGAGATTGACAGCAATAAACCAATGAAAACTAAAATTGTAATTCCGAGGATAATTAACCTGATAGTACTTCCTAAAGTACTCGCTGCACGTCCGATTTCTCCACCTAGTTTGTTTATTAAATCGCCAACTCTTGTCTTAGCATAATAATCTATATCAACTTCCAATAATAATTTTAATCCGGCTTCTCGCATATCAGATGTCAACATTCGTGTTAAAGAACTCGATGCTAAACTGCTGGTATAATTAGCTAAATTTTTTAAAAATATTGTGAAGATAATTGCTCCAGCCATTACGCTTATGCGGTAATTTTCTGGAATTTTATCAAAAGGGGACATAATTAGTGTCAGAAGTTGTGGGGCATTCCTTAAATCCACTTGCTGCCCCACAATTTTTAAAATTACTGGCACAATTAAAGTTGTACTTATACCATTAAATAATGCTCCGGAAAATCCTAAAATGATTGTCAAAATAATTAAGCCAGGATAAGGCTTGGCAAATCTGAGTAGTAATTTGCTGGTAGACATCAGTTCTAGATATCATAATTTATTTATTATTAACACGAATATTACCGATGTCGCTACATTCGCTAATCTTCATATTTTTGATGAATTTGCTCGGGGGAAATACGCATTTTCTTTAACAAAAGTTTTAAATAAATTAGCAGTTTATTTAATTTTTATTTTTATCTATATTCACAACCGAGAAATTACTGAATTTAGATTAGAAGCCATAGCCTCTATGCTATATTTTTCTACACATCGCTCGCGGGACTTTCTACCGCGCTCATTTGCTAACTCTAAATCATCAAATATGAATTGAATTTGTTCAGCGATTTGCTCAGGATTAGCAGGTTCAACTAAGTAACCAGTTTCACCTAAAATTTCCGGAATATCTCCTACTCGCGTCGATAATATAGGTTTAGCCATTGACATCCCATCTGTAAGTTTCAGAGGAAATTGTGCGCGAGTTTCAGGTGTATCTCTCTGAGCAACAACAACAATGTGAGCAGCAGCCACCACATCAGGCATAATAGCGGCTGGATAACTTGGCAATTTGATAATCCAACGTCCCCATTTTTGTTGAAGTTGCTGATCGTAATCATCATAAGGACTACCGCCTACAATCACTAACTTTAAGTCAGGCTGATTAATTTTATCTAGTGCTATGAGGACATCTTCTAACCCTTTATAAGGTCTGGGCGCACCAGGAAACATTAAAATTTTATATTCAGATAAACCATAGCGAATTCTGCTAGCTTCAGAATCATATAGAGTCGGATTAAATAAGGATGTATCTTTACCATTAGGAATCAACGTACCGCCAAAACGCTGCTGTAGAAATTTAGTATGTACTGTCACAGCATCGGCATGATTTATCCAATTTTCCATCCATTTCACATATAATGGATGATCTGGACTTCTGAGAGCGCCATCTGGTTTTAATAAGTCTCTAGCTAACTGTTTTGGCTTTGGTTGATATTGCCATTCATCGCCACCATACCAACTGAGTTCCCAGTCATCTATATCTAAAATTATCGGTTTTTTAGTAAATAGTTTTTTTAATAAAGCAACTCCAAAACTTGCTAATTTTGGCTTAATTGCATAAATCACTTCTCCTTGAATTTTTGGGATTATTTTACTGATTTGTTGGGCAAATTCCGGAAAATTAGTACCGGGCAACTGGTATATTTTAAATTCTGAAGGTAAATCGCTATATAAGTTTTTACCAAATAAAAAACCAATTATTTCCACCTGAATATCTAAGGTTTTAATAGCTTTACCTAACAAGTATGCACGCATTATGGCAGCACTTGATAAATCAGATACTAGTATTGATACTTGGGAAATTTTTCTCACTTTTTTATTAATTAAGATTATTTATTACGCCAAGGATTGGTAATTTGATTTGGCAGAAATAGTGGAGCTAATTTATCTAATATCTTGGTGTAAAAAGAGCGGGTAATATCTTTTGCATATTGAGGTCGGTATGGGTAAGTACAGTGAAGTACTTTAATTCCCTCGTGAATGTTGTAACAGTCCTTCCATTTGCTGAGATAATTATAGGTAGGAGGCAAGACTTTTATTTTTGGTTTAACAGTTGCGATCGCGGCAGCAAAAGCTCCTTGATCTTTTAATAGTAATTTGTCTTGATTATTTTTAATAATTTCAAAAAACTGCCTAAACTCATCAAAGAAAGTCTTAGTTGTTTCTGTTTTGCGAAAAGCTATAAAACCACCATTATACTGTATACTATCTTCATCAAGTGGTAGACCTATAGATTGTAAAGTTGGTAAAACTTCCGATAAAGTTTCCTCTTGTTTTCCTCGTAATAAATTTGAAGCTTTAGTAATTCTAGGTTGGACATCTTCGGTTAATAATAAATCATTAATTTCTAAATATTCAAACACATCATTAATATCGGATAGTAAACAAATATCTGAATCTAAATAAATCGTTTGATCAAATTCAGACATTGCATATAAAGCTAGCTTCGCCTCTCGTGATGCTAAGACAGTATTTTGATTAGCGGGCGCAGGTTTCAAAATAACATTTTTGAAAACTTTGAGCATCGGATAAAGAATTTTAGGAACACGATCAATTAAAATTATTATTGGTTCTTGATGAAACTTTCTAATTGCTGCTAAAAAGTGAATGCAATCTTGGAATGAGTAAGTTCCTGTCAAAATTGTGATAAATCCTCTAGTTGCGCTTGCCATAAATTTACTGATTAGGGGATACGGGAATAATGCTGTGCTTTCAATTTAATGTGTCCATTCCCAGAAACTATTACTCCAATCTTCGTGATAATGGTACAATCCTTGCCATTGATAAAAGTGAACAAAATCTTGAATTGTTAAGTCTTTATTGATATCTCTAATCATATATAGAGGTTTTTTACCATAAAAAGAAGCCCACATAGTATAACTACTAGGTGGACCAATAATATAATCACATTCGCTTAAAGAATACATATCTTCAATTATGTGATTATTACCATATATATAAGATAAACCTTGAAAATAACTTTCATTTTGCGTCTGATTAGAACAAATCAAAAAAGTTATCTTTTTATTAGGAAATAGATTCTGTGCTAATCTTATAACTTTGAGGTAATCTTCAACAGAGTAAAAATATAGACCATTATGATGTTGTTGATAATCCCCTTGACGGATATGTGCTCCAATGACAATATCAGCCTGACTACGCACATTAGATATGAGCTTCTCTACATTTAGCTTATATTTATTTAGAGGCTGGAAATAAGTACAAATTTTTTCTCTATGCTTATGTAAGACTGGGAGATCATCTACAAACCATCCATCTCGAAATAGCCAACCTTGGAAAAAGTTAATTGATCGTGGTTTTAATTCATTTACTATGTTTGAATTACTCCAGTTAAAAGTTTTGTTTCGCTTAACTGTCAATGTATTAAATTTACCGCTTTCAGCTAGATGACGATTTAAGTTATAGTAAAGTTTGCGTAGAAAATTATTCCCAGGAATAGATAAAAAATTATTAGGGTAGCAACATAGTATATCTTTACTTGTTGAATCAAAAAATTCAGCATAATCTTCAAAAGCTGGATTTAATACTGTCAAATTGTTTTCAATAGCAAAAGCTATAAAATTAGCAAATAGTAATAACCTGTTTCCTAATTGCCCAGATTTAGCAGATATTACCAACATAGATAGAAGTTAAATAATAAATATTAGCTGATTGATAATGCTTGTTGCCTCAGACAACAAGCATTACCTAGTAGTTAGATTTTATTTGGCTTAATATTAATGCTTATGTCTGCCATCTGGTCTCTAATGGAAGAAAATCAGATAGTGCCAACATAATATACTACCAGTCCAGTAATTTCAGTTGTCCTGTTTGAATATGATCAAAGACACGATTAATCTGTCGGCGTTCTCCATCAGTAATATCACCATTAGCCAAAATGCTAGAGGTAAGTAAACTGTGATCGTGACGGCTCATTTTTCCTGATGAGAGAATCCTATCTACAATTTGCTTAACACCTATTTCCGTCTGGCTATTGACGTTTTTATACAATGCTTGGGAATTCATAAATCTCCTATAGACGCAATCAAACATGACAAGACTTACTCAAACCTTCAAAATATAAAAAGGCTCCGCATCTACTTAAAGAAATATTAAATTTTTGCAGAATAGAGCAAATATTGTTGATTCCTGATGACCGAAGTTCTTAGTGTCCTGACAACAAAAAAGAACAACAATAATCTAACTTTGTATTTATGCTTCCTTCCAGAGAAATTTTACTGATTAATCTAATTAGTTAATAGGTACTTTCAACAGTTTTTCAGGGAAAATACGGTTGTTAATTCTGATGTCTAATAATTTTTCCAGCTACAATGAACAAAATATAAATAATTCATATAGCTAGTAAAGATAGCTCTGTTGTTCACTGTGGTTGAGGATGCCAAGTCATACTAACCATCTACTAGTAAGAGGAAATTAAGTTTATGCAGGTCATTCGTCTTGAGGCACTCTCAGATAACTATATATTTTTGCTGTATGATAGCAAGCAAAATATTGCTGCTGTTGTCGATCCCGCAGAGGCTGAACCCGTATTCAAGCAACTGGCAAAACTCAACGCTGAGTTGATAGCGATTTTTAACACGCACCATCATCATGACCATGTGGGTGGTAATCAGCAGCTAATACAAAAATTTCCTGGGGTGACAGTGTATGCTGGAGTCGAGGATCGGGGAAGAATTCCGGGACAGCAAGTGTTTCTAGAAGACGGCTCCCATGTCCAGTTTGCCGATCGCGTGGCTGAAGTCATCTTCGTTCCCGGACATACCCGCGCGCACATTGCTTACTACTTTCCCCCAGAAATAGCTGGCGAATCAGGCGACTTATTCTGTGGCGATACCCTATTTGCTGGGGGTTGCGGTCGTATCTTTGAAGGGACACCTGCACAAATGGTGAACTCTTTAAATAAACTCCGTTCTCTACCCGATAATACACAGGTCTGGTGCGCCCACGAGTACACTTTAAAAAATTTACAATTTGCCCTCACCGTTGATGGTGAAAACGCCGACTTACAAAAACGCTTCAATGAAGTGAAGGCGTACCGTAGCAGAGGGGAAGCTACTGTTCCTTCTCTGCTGGGAGTGGAGAAACGCACCAATCCTTTTTTACGCTGGGAGCAAGCAACCCTACAATCAGCGGCTAAGAGTAATGATCCGGTGCAGACTTTTGCACGGATCAGGGGAATGAAAGATAGATTTTAGTTATTTGTCATTTGTCATTGGTCATTCTTACAAAGTTCTGAGCGCCGGAAGCCGGCGATCAGACTTTGCGCTTTGTCATTTGTGATGAATTGTTGATATGTTCTATGACTCTAGTTTCTGTTACAACTACAACACAGCACGGAATCGGTTCCGGACTGCGGCTTTGGCTTTGGGATGCAGCTTAGAAGCATACTCCATAGAGCAAACTGGGCCAGATGGGGAAGACTTGACTATTGATGTAGCTACTTTGGGAAACCCAAATGCTAAAAAAATTGTAGTTGTCTCCAGTGGATTGCATGGGGTGGAGGGATTCTTTGGTTCTGCTGTGCAGTGTGCTTTGTTGGAGGAGCGTCTTGTGAGTTGGAATCAAAGCCAGGGGACTGCTTTATTACTATTACACGTCTTGAATCCTTACGGCTTTGCTTGGCGCAGGCGGTGGAATGAGGATAATATCGATCTCAACCGTAATTTCCTGCTACCAGGAGAAGAATACAGGGGTAGTCCGGTAAAGTATGGTGATTTAAATGCTTTCTTTAACCCTACTTCACCACCATCTCAGTTTGAGCCATTTCTGTTGAAAGCGATCGCAATTATTCTCCGCTATGGCATCACTTCTCTAACAAAAACCTTACCAGTAGGACAATACGATTTTCCTCAAGGGTTATTCTTTGGTGGACATTACCCCTCAAAGACTTATCAAATTCTTGATGCCAATCTTTCTCGGTGGCTTGGTGATGCCACAGATGTAGTACATATTGATTTACATACAGGACTTGGTAAAAAGGCAACCTATAAACTTTTCATTGATGATCCGCCTGAGTCTGAGTCTGCCCAGTGGCTAACTGAGAAGTTTGGAGTTAATTACGTGGAAGCTGATCAAACTAGGAATGTGGGTTACAAATTTCGTGGGGGATTGGGAAGTTGGTGTCAAGCAAAATTTCCCCAATGTAATTACAGGTATCTTACCGCAGAGTTTGGTACTTATCCGGTAATTCAGGTGGTTGAGGCATTGCGGGCGGAGAATCGTGCCCACTTCTTTTCACCACCAAATCACCCATCCAAAGAATGGACAAGCCAGAGATTAAAGGAGGTTTTTGTCCCTGGGGATCGGGGTTGGCGGAACGCTGTAGTCTCTCAAGGACTTGATTTAGTAGAACGAGCGATGGCTACGCCCGCCGCAGGCATCGCAGTATTATAAGCCAATACAATTTTTTTGCAGAATAATAGTTGCGATCGCACCCTGCGATTCGCTAGGATCTGTAAGCTTTAGGGTATTGACCAAGCTGCTTGGGATACAGCTACACATCTGTGAGCTATCCGGCTGCAACCCAAGTTAATGAGATTCTACAGGAAAACGAAAAACAATGGCGAAACGCATACAGTTAGTTTTAACTCAAGATGTGAGTAAGCTGGGCAAATTAGGCGATTTAGTAGATGTAGCTCCTGGCTATGCTCGTAATTATCTAATTCCCCAAAAATTGGCAACTCATGCGACTGCTGGTATTCTCAAACAAGTAGAACGCCGCCGTGAGCAAGAGCGTCAACGGCAATTAGAACTTAGAGAACAAGCTTTGGAACAACAAGCATCTCTAGAAAAAATTAGCAGCTTGAAAATTGCTAAGCAGGTTGGTGAAAACGAAGCTATTTTCGGTACTGTTACCACCCAAGACGTTGTAGAAGCAATTCAAGCAGCTACAGGTCAAGAAATTGATCGTCGCGGTATTACCCTACCCGATATTAACCACCTTGGCACTTACAAAGCGGAAATTAAGCTACATTCAGAAGTAACCGCACAAGTCAATATTGAAGTTGTTGCTAGCTAACGACTTCTGGATTTTTTACCACAGATAGACATAGATTCTTCATCGGTGTAAATCTGGTGTTGATCTGTGGTTTTCAATCTCTGCTGTTGAGACTCTGAGCGTAGACGTGGAGCGGCTTGTCGTTAGACATCGCTTGTACGTACAGAGTTTCGACTGTGTGATGAGAGCAGATTTTAGATGATAAAGGTAATAACTCAATCTGGATCGCCAATTTAAAATCGCTTATGGCTGAAGAACTAAATTTTCAAGGCGATGGTAGCGATGCCTACGGCAACCCCTCCGGGCAACGCCTCCCACCCCAAAATATTGAGGCAGAAGAAGCGATTTTGGGGGGAATTTTGCTAGATCCAGAAGCGATTGGTCGAGTTAGCGATCGCTTGAAGCCAGAAGCTTTTTACATTAGCGCCCACAAAGATATTTATCAAACTGCGCTGCGACTTCACGCACAAGGTAAACCTACAGACTTGCTGGCGGTGACAAGTTGGCTAGCTGATAACGATCTGCTAAACCGCATTGGTGGCAGAAATAAATTAGCCACCCTTGTAGACCGCACGGTGTCAGCCGTCAATATCGACGCTTTAGCAGCGTTGGTAATGGATAAATTCCTGCGGCGACACTTAATTAAAGCTGGCAATGAAATTGTCCATCTTGGTTACGAAACTGAGAAAGAGTTACCAATTGTTTTAGATCAGGCAGAACAAAAAGTTTTTAGCATCACTCAAGAACGTCCCACATCAGGACTAGTTCATATTTCAGATACACTAATTAGTAATTTTCAGGATATTGAGGAGCGAAATCAAGGCATTGCCTTACCTGGAATTACGTGCAGTTTTTACGATTTAGATGCCATGACTAGTGGCTTCCAGCGTTCTGATTTAATTATTGTTGCTGGCAGGCCATCAATGGGAAAAACAGCATTTTGTTTGAATCTTGCTTATAATATTGCTGCTTCTCATCGATTTCCAGTTGCTGTTTTCAGTTTAGAAATGTCTAAGGAACAACTGGTGCAGCGTCTATTAGCTAGTGAAGCCGGAATTGAAAGTGGTTATTTACGCAGTGGACGGCTCAGTCAAGCACAGTGGGAACCTTTAAGCCGTGCTATTGGTATGCTTTCGGAGATGCCAATTTTTATTGATGACACGCCAAATATTACAGTCACCCAAATGCGTAGTCAAGCGCGACGACTGCAAGCAGAACAAGGCATGGAACTGGGTTTAATTGTCATAGATTACTTGCAATTGATGGAGGGAGCAGGTGATAACCGTGTACAAGAATTATCTAAAATTACACGTTCTTTGAAAGGTTTAGCCCGGGAATTATCGGTTCCAGTTATTGCTTTATCTCAGTTAAGTCGAGGAGTGGAAGCACGTACTAATAAGCGTCCAATGTTGTCAGATTTGAGAGAATCTGGGTCCATTGAACAAGATGCGGATTTAGTAATTATGTTGTATCGCGATGATTACTACAATAATGACAGTCCCGATCGCGGTATTGCAGAAGTGATAGTAGCTAAACACCGTAACGGGCCGACTGGTACCGTAAAACTTTTATTCGATCCGCAGTTTACAAAGTTTAAAAACTTAGCAAGACCGAATAATTATTAACCAGTAATTATTAAAATACTAATCGCTGTGATTAAGTACTGGGGCTAGAACAGAATTCAATCCCCAGTCCCTAATCCCTAGTCCCTATTTAACATCTAGCAATTCCACATCAAAAATTAGAGTGGCGTTGGGTGGAATCACACCACCAGCACCACGAGCGCCATAACCTAACTCTGGTGGGATAATTAACTGGCGACGACCGCCTACTTTCATAGTGCTAAGTCCTTCATCCCAGCCTTTGATCACTTGTCCACGTCCGATAGTAAAATCGAAAGGACTGTTGCGATCGCGTGAACTATCAAACTTTGTACCATCTTCTAAAGTACCGGTGTAGTGAACTACAACCTTTTGTCCGGTTTGAGGAGTCGCCCCAGTTCCCTCTTTTAATTCAATGTATTTCAATCCAGAGGGGGTAGTTACGGCATTGGCATCAGACATAGTTTTGCTCGCAATCAAGGTATTGTTTTCAGTGACAGTAATGGGTGCTGGTGTGGTTTCAGTAAAGTTAGTAGCAATGGCAGATTCCTGCTTACCACCAATTTGTGA
This sequence comes from Aulosira sp. DedQUE10, assembly GCA_034530935.1. GTDB lineage: Bacteria > Cyanobacteriota > Cyanobacteriia > Cyanobacteriales > Nostocaceae > Aulosira. Next base: position 47,360 of record JAVRCF010000022.1, read on the forward strand.
CAACACTAAAACGACAACACAAACCAGCATGATACCCACGCTGAGTAAAATTGCTTTCAAAATAAACCCTCCCTACTTAGGTAGTTTGGAAAAATATGACCAATAGGACACAAATTAGTTTAAATCACAAAGTGATGTCCTAACGCCAAAGCTTATTTTCTAAATCCCGCACTTGACGCTCTAAACGGTCAATTCTACCCCGCAGTTCGTCTACCTCTGACTGACGAGCAACTCCTAAATCCTGCATCATATTACGCATTTGCCGTTGCATCTGAGTTTCCCAAGTTCCCTGCTCTGATCGCAACTGCTGTACAATATCATCCATCACAGCTTTTGCTTGCTCAGGATTCAGCTTCCCATCTTTGACTAATTCATCACTGACTTGCCGCAGTTTGTCGGCTACCAAAGATGTTGTGCCAATACCAAGCATCACTAACTGCTGCATCCAATTGTTGTTATCCATACTCCCTTCCTATTAATTATTTCAAACTAGCCGACCCTTGCTCTTGAGTGTACGCAATTCAGCTATGCTGGAAGCGTAGTTATTCTAGCCTACAGCTCTATTTTGGCAAATTGGCAAATACAAGGAATACAGGGTGTGGTTATAGAATTTCTGAAGTTTAAAATTGCCTCCGAGATGCAGGAAATCTTTATCGAGAAGGATACGGAAATTTGGACAACAGCGCTTGCTCAATATCCTGGGTTTCTTGGTAAAGAAGTTTGGATTAATCCCCAAGACCCTACGGAAATTATATTTGTCATTCGTTGGGCAACACGAGAGCAATGGCAGGTTATTTCTCCAGAAGAATTAGCGGCTGTTGAACAAAAATTTGCCGCAGCCTTGGGAGATACTTATGAGTTGGTGGAGTTAGCTGAGTATCAACACACGCACCCTTAGGCTAGAAGAACTCGCCTTGGAATCAATTCCAAGGCTAATAGCTAAAGTCTACTGAAGTAGACTCAGGAGCATATTCCAGTCCATTTGAGTGGACTTACGCTATTAGCTCTACACTGAAGTGTAGGGTGGGATGTCAGTAAGCACTAAGTCTGCAATGCTTTAAACCACCTATTCAAAACTGAATTGATAGTCTGTTTAATTTGGTGTTTGCGATTCCACCGTTGGAAAGCCCTCTCGTACTCTTCACCTTTAAATTGGAAGGTATTCCAGATATCCAGCCCGACTACGAAACCGCAGAATAGCAAAATATACAATGCCCAAGAAACACCGCCACCACTAATCAAATCTACTAGGATGAAAAAAGCATTGACGATCGCGTAATTGCCCAAACGCTTCTTAAGTCTACCTTGGCGGTAAACGTTAAAAACTTGTCGGCGTTGCATTTCGCTTTGTTGCGTCTGCCAGTCGCGTTCTGCTAGTTGTAAGGAATCGGGTGAGATTTCTAACTCAGAGGCGATTTCTAACAACTCCTGGTACGAAAATTCTCTATCTATATTCTCAGCATGACTCGCGATCGCCAACTGGAGAATTTGCTGTACATCTTCTTGGCTATAAGAACGGATGCTTTTTGGTTCAAATGCCGTCATAATTCTTTCTCTGAAGTATTAATTTTAATAACGATTTACCGCTCGGCAGAAGTTGCCCAACTACGCCAGCACTATCAGCACTATTTTCATTATGTCTACACTAACAAATCTAGATAGTGCCGTAGGTAGTAATTTTGAGAAAAAATCTCCAAATGCAGTTTTTATCTTTGGAACGAAATCACACAGTTTTCAATCAATTTTGTAGCGACAGCTTTATGTACCGCAACATATCAGGCTGTACGTTAGGCTAGCACTATAACTTTAGTTAGTAGATTTCTTGGTCATAATTACATAGACTGCAATGTTGATATTGGGGGTGCATAAACATGAGATTAACTGCTGTTACTTAATCGAGTTATGCATCATCGCTACAAAGTTTACCTCAGACGGTTTGTGCTAACAGCCTTTTCCAGCTTGCTTTTAGCACCCGCACTGTTCTATGGATGGTTATGTATTTTACGCCCGTCCAGAACTGATCAACAGCAAGTATTGTTTAAAGGGATTGTGTATCAACGTCGCGCTATTTCCCAGCCACGTCCGGTAATGATCCATATTGTCACTATTGACTTGACAGCACCGGGAGTCAAACCTTTGGTAACTCCAGGCTTACCTGCTAAAGGTAGAAAAACTAACGCCCGAACTACCTCAGAATTTCTTGGTGAATTTAAGCTGCAATTAGTTGTAAATGCCAGCTACTTCCATCATTTTTATGAAAAAACACCTTGGGACTACTATCCCCATAGTGGTGATCCTTCCTATCCTTTAGGAGAAGTGATCTCTAATGGATCTCGTTATTCAAACCCAGAATCTAATAGGGCTGTGGTGTGCTTTTCCAAAAATAATCTTGCCCAAATCTTTGCCAGTGGCAAATGCCCGAAAGATACATTTCAAGGAGTTGCAGGGCAAGAAATGTTAGTTGCTGATGGTAAGCCTGTAAAATCTCATATCCAGGAAAATAAACCTTACCCACGTTTAGCAGCAGCAATCAACCGGGAGGGTAACAAACTGTGGCTAATTGCTGTAGATGGGAAACAACCTTTCTACAGTGAAGGGCTGACTCTAACTGAGTTGGCAAAGACTGCTATAGATTTAAGTGCTGATGCTGCACTCAACCTGGATGGCGGTGGTTCCGTCACATTAGTAATGGGAAAGCTTAATGGCACAAAGGTATTAAATGCTCCCATTCATACCAAACTACCTATGCGAGAACGTCCAGTTGGTAATCATTTGGGTTTTTACGCTTTGCCGGAAGTTGTAAACGCATCTAAATCGAAATAACCGCACCTGAACAGACGGACACCCCTACCGAGAGAAAGATTAATGTTAATTTACATTTCGTTACACTAGAAACATCAAGAGGAATGAAAGCAAACCTCTAGAAATTGAAATCAAAGGTGAACGGCATGAATGGCACAATACGCGTTGGTAATCTCTTCGGGATTCCCTTCTATATCCATCCGTCGTGGTTTTTAGTTCTGGGTTTAGTAACTTGGACTTATAGCAGCGGCCTGATGGGGCAATTTCCTCAATTATCTGGCGGACTAGCTTTGCTACTAGGATTGATGACAGCGCTGTTGTTATTTGCCTCTGTCGTCGCCCATGAATTAGGACATAGCTTTGTCGCTATTCGTCAGGGAATTGATGTCAAATCAATCACACTATTTATATTTGGTGGTTTAGCTAGCTTAGAAAAAGAATCGAAAACCCCAGGTGAAGCCTTTTGGGTAGCGATCGCTGGGCCTTTAGTTAGTCTAGTAATATCCGGTCTAGCTACAGGCATTGGTTTTGCTACTGCTGCAACAGGGCCATTAGCAGCAATTATTGGTGTTTTGGCTGCTGTTAACCTAGCCTTAGCGCTATTTAACCTGATTCCTGGCTTACCCTTAGATGGCGGAAATATACTGAAAGCCTTGGTTTGGAAGATTACAGGCAATCCTTATAAAGGTGTGACATTTGCCAGCCGAGTTGGACAGATATTTGGTTGGGTTGCGATCGCCTCTGGTTTACTTCCCATACTACTAGTTGGCAGCTATGCAAACATCTGGAACTTGTTAATCGGTTTCTTCTTGCTGCAAAATGCAGGTAACGCGGCGCAATTTGCTAGAGTTCAAGAAAAACTCACGGGTTTAACAGCTGCGGATGTTGTCACCCCTAATAGCCCAATTGTTTCAGCTAACCTAACCTTAAGAGAATTCGCTGATGAGCGCATCTTAGGTGGAGAACAATGGCATCGCTTCTTAGTGACCGACGATGAGGGACAATTAGTCGGTGCGATCGCAGCTAATGATTTGCGAACTATCCCCACAATCGAGTGGTCAGAAACTCAAGTCAAACAAGTCATGCGACCAATTGCAGAATCTACCACAGTCCAATCAGACAAGCCATTAGTAGAAGTAGTTCAGCTACTCGAACAACAACAAATATCTACACTTTCTGTAATTCGTGACAACGGCGTACTAGTGGGAATTCTAGAGAAGGCTGCAATTATCCAACTATTGCAACGCAGATCTCAATTCAACCCCGCATAGTTTTCCTATCACATAGACTCCTTCTCGAACCTCCCTCAGAAATTCTGAGGGAATTTTTTATGAGAAATTCTTACCAAGCTTGCTTTCATGGGCATGGGGCATGGGGCATGGGAAAAGCCACCAATGCCCTATGCCCCTCCTCGGCGGGCGGCGGTTCATCCCACCCCTCTTGTTGGAGTGGGCTTTCCCGCCGACTACAGATTCCCAAAAACGAGGGTTTTTATGCACTAATCGTTCGTATTCTGCGGTTGAAAGAATAACTGCTACTTGCTTTCCTTGACGTGTAATTTGTATCGGTTCGCCTTGTTCAACTTCTTCAATAATTCTGTTGAAGTTAACCGGAATTTGTTCAATTGAATATTGCTGAGACATAATTATTCACCTCAATTTAGTTTTAAAAGTTATAGCTGGCGAAATTGAATTTTCAGGTCGCGCAACATTTTGCTGGTTCCTTGGTCAATGGCTTTTTGCACCATTTGAGGAATTAGTTCGATTAAGGGTAGATCGGGAAAAATTGGACTGATGGATGTTTCCACATAGCCTTGATTAGAAAGAAGATATATTTTTAACTGTTTGTTGCGGTAGATCCAAACTTCGGGAATACCCATCGCTTCGTAAGCATCAAGGGTAGTTTTAGAGGTCACATCTGACTCGATGGCTAAATCTGGAGGTGGATACTCTTTTAAATCCAAGTTGGTACAGCCTTGCACTCGGTCAGCATTTTGGATGTAGAAGCAAGTATCTGGTTCAATACCAGCAATTTCTGGACGTTTTAGCGTGGTTGAGCCAAAATCTTCCCAATCCCGTCCTTGAATGTCCAACATAGCTTTGACAATATCGGCAATAATGCGGTGGGGACGTTCATGCAATGCTAGCGGGGACATGATTTCTAAAGTTCCTCGGTAGTAAGTGACGCGACGACTGCGCTTTTCTCCTAAGTCGGTGAGAATTTGCTCGAAGTCTTGCCAAGATAGGTTAGAGATAATAATCTGGCTGCCGGGGGTAAGTTCGATAGCTTGAATGGGAACGGTTACGCTCATCTTTTTGTCTCCGTTAACTCCTGCGCTATTTCTTCTATGCTGACATGCCACTTGTCAGTAAGGAGTTTTGGTATTATTTCCTTGTCCTGCATCGCAGGCACTTAATACTACCAGTTCTGCATTCAGCTTCAAGTTCAAAATTTCGTCTGCTGTGAGCAGTCAATTATGATTATTTGCTGAAGCTAAGGCGATCGCACTTCCAATTGTGCGGAATATTGCCAAACTCTGCTGATACCCTCTGATAGAGTCAGTTTGTGGTAGTTGCGTTACAACATTGTCACAAAAAGAAATGATGAAGATGGGTTATACCCCTCAATCTCAAAATGCTATACTCAGTTAAAAATATACACTGATAATCTAGAAAGCTATCTCAGTAAAGCTTCTTGTTGTTTAGCAAACCCAGACCAAAAAAATTTGCGAAAAGTTTACACAAAAAACTTTTATTAGGGGGTCTTGCCCATCACCACAAAAGTGTTATAATCATGCTATATAGATGCACCCTGATGACCTGGAGAGCTGCCCAAGTAGCTCTCTTTTTTTTGTTAACCACTTTTTACGTATCGACTTGACAGCCGACCAATCGCCAGGATGCTTGTCAGTACTGACTTTAAAGATTTAACATTTTGGTTTGCTTAGTAGTATCTAATCTCCAAAAAGGGTTGAAAACGCTCAAGGAGTATCTTGAATCATATTCCGCTTAGGCAACCTACCTTAGATTTAAGTCTTAGCTTTTTAATGCTGGACTGTACTTATTTCTAGAAAAGTCTTCATCATAATTTTGAGAAAAAACGCTAAATAATGGGTATTGACCCTCAGGTCAAAAATGTTATTATCTGCTAATACACCCTGATGATCTGGAGAGCTACCCAAGTGGCTCTCTTTTTATTTTTTGTGTTACCGTGAAAACCAACTTCATCATTTTTTCATAAAAATCTGATAAGGGGTATTGCCCCCCAGACTAAAACTGCTATAATCATGTTATATAGATGCACCCTGATGATCTGGAGAGCTGCCCAAGTGGCTCTCCTTTTTCAATTTTAAGGCTTTAGGCTTCAGATATCTGGTATCAAAGTAGTCGGCATAAATGGCTGACACGAGGGTGGATGAAAGTTTTTTGTCATTGGGAATAGAGCATAGGCCATTGAGCATGATGAGTAGTTATTCCCCCAGTCCCCAACCCCATTAAATTTTGAATTTTGAAGTTTGAATTTTGAACAGCATAAGACTTGGTATAATCGCCTGTCGAGCCACTATATAGTTGTGGGAGAATAATCATGGCAGACTGGCAGGAAATTACTGGTGGTATTACAGCACCAAGGGGATATCGGGCCGCAGGAATTACCGCAGGTTTAAAGCCTTCGGGATTACCTGATTTAGCTTTGATATTGTCAGATGTGGAAGCGATCGCAGCGGGTGTGTTTACCACCAGTCAAGTTAAAGCCGCTTGCGTAGATTATTGTCGCCAACGCTTACAAGCCAAGCATAATGTGCGAGCAATTCTCTGTAATGCCGGACAAGCAAACGCTGCTACAGGTACTCAAGGTTGGTTCGATGCTTTAGAATCAGCGATGACAGTAGCCCAAGCGTTGAATGTCCCTAGTGAATCTGTGTTATTGGCTTCCACTGGGGTGATTGGACAACGAATCTGGATGGATAAACTCAAAGCAGGGATTCCGCAACTGATAGCAGCACTTTCAGAAACAGGCTCAGATGCAGCGGCTGGAGCGATTATTACCACAGACTTGGTGCCTAAATCCATTGCCCTAGAGACAACTATAGGCGAGCGCCCTGTGCGAATTGGTGGGATTGCCAAAGGTTCAGGGATGATTCATCCCAACATGGCAACTATGCTGGCATTTGTTACCTGTGATGCGGTTGTATCACCAGCACTTTGGCAACAAATGTTGAGTCGCGCCGCAGACAGAAGCTTTAATTCCATTACTGTTGATGGTGATACCAGCACCAATGACAGCCTAATCGCCTTAGCCAATGGACAATCCCGCACCCCAGCAATTATTGAAATGGGACAGGAAGCAGAAAAATTAGAAGCGATGTTAACAGCAGTTTGCCAGCATTTAGCAAAAGCGATCGCCCGCGATGGTGAAGGTGCAACTTGTTTAATTGAAGTGCAAGTTACTGGAACTCATGATGAAATTTCAGCACGTCAAATAGCTAAAACCATTGCAGGTTCATCCCTAGTTAAATCTGCAATTTTTGGACGCGATCCCAACTGGGGACGCATCGCCGCCGCCGCCGGACGTGCAGGTGTACCCTTTGAGCAAGAAAACTTGCAAATCAAACTAGGGGATTTTTTACTATTAGAAAATGGTCAACCTCTATCTTTTGATCGTGCAGCAGCGAGTGCTTATTTGAAACAAGCAGCAGCTGGTGCATATCTTAAAGAAGATACAGTGTTAATCTCTCTTAGCGTTGGTAATGGTCATGCTACTGGTAAAGCTTGGGGTTGTGACTTGAGTTATGACTATGTGAAAATTAACGCCGAATACACAACTTAAAAAATTCGTAATTAAAGACAGTTTCAGAAAGTGATTTTGGCACCGATCAAACCCTTCTCCTGACGGACACGCTAGGCGAACGGGTTCGGTATACCTCCAAAGAAGGGAAGCACCAAGATGGAGGCTACCTCACACAGCCATGTCTATATAAGAGAAAATTAATAGCGAAAATTACCAATTACCAATTACTCATTTTATGTAATTATGTCTGTTGCCTATTTCCACTTTCATGCAGAATTAAACGATTTTTTACCACGTAATAAAAGGCGGGTCACAATCACACATAATTTTGGTGAAAGAGCCTCAATTAAAGACATGATTGAGTCTTTAGGCGTTCCCCATCCAGAAGTTGATTTTATTGAGGTAAACAATAATTATGTAGATTTTTCTTATATTGTTCAGGATGGAGATAATATCAACGTCTATCCCATTTCGGTGACATCGGTTACTACACCAACAATCTCTGTACGTCCGCAACCGCTTCGCGTTATTCGCTTTGTTTTAGATATTCATTTAGGCAAATTAGCGACATCTTTAAGGCTGTTAGGCTTTGATACTTTATACCGTAATGACTATGATGATCAGGAATTAGCTGAAGTTTCTCACTCCCAAGAACGGATGCTTTTGACTCGTGATAAAGGTTTATTGATGCGTAGTCTAGTAACGCATGGCTATTATGTCAGAAGCACCAATCCTCAGCAACAAATACTAGAAGTACTCCGACGCTTTGACTTGTTTAAGTTAGTATCACCATTTCAACGATGTTTGCGTTGCAATGGTTTACTACAACCGATAGCAAAGGAATCCATAATTAACCAACTGCCTGAAAGTGTGCAATTGCAAAATCAGGAATTCCATCGCTGCCAAAACTGCGCTCAGATTTATTGGAAAGGAACGCATTATGAACGATTGCAACAGTTTATTGATGGGGTATTAGATTCCGAAAAAACTGATTAATTCAGTCATGAGCATCATTGAGATTAGTAGCTGCTCCCCCTGGAATATTGGCAACAATTATTTGACGTTCTCCGAAATTCTCTGCACTTTGTTCTTGGTGATTTAAATCATCAGGAAGAGGTTTTTGATCAATTTGTCCGCTAACTTCTTGTGATTTCAGTTTAGCTTTTTCCTGCTCAAGATTTGGGGAAACAGCAGGTTCTTTAGCATGAGAAAAATCAATGCGTGGTTGGGACTGCTCGGAATTCATGAGTTCGCTAAATCATATAATTTTCTCTAGTATTGAATTTATTTTGAGCGCCAACATCTTTCTTAAGTAAGAAACCAGGCATTTTTATATGCAGCAGTCAGGATAAACGATTGCGACATCAATATTAGCTCTCGATTTTGGCGGAACTAAGTTAGCCGCAGCAACGGTAAATGTCGGTTCTAGATAATGGCTGCGTTATGAACGTCGCCTATCAATACGGTTCGGATCAGCTCTTGAGGCTCTTGAAGTAAGAGAATTATTTTTCAATGACTCTTCTCTCCAAGAGCTCGCCTCAACAGATAAATTTTTTAACCGAACCGTATTGGGAGGGTAACTAAGGCAGAGAGAGCTACTCAATGGTGGAAAGTTTTATGTCAGGTAGCGCGAGGAACAGCACTACCAGAAGTTGATTTTGAAATAATTCCCGCAGATTTAGGTGATGATGCGCCTTTGTGGGGTGCTGTTGCTTTGGCTGAATTAGAAATGGCTAAATAGAAGAGATTGGCTGCAACAATAACATATCTATTCTTGTCTATACATAATTGAGGAATCCGGTTTAATTTTTGCACAAATTACGTACACTGGAAGCTTATGTTTAGGGTGGGCAATGCTCACTCTACGTCTATTTCAAGAATCAGATAGGAATCCTCTAGAAGCAAAACTATAAGAATTATAAGTAAAAAAGAGGGCAAAGACAGAGAACAAGAGAATTTAAGGTATATTTTAATTGTTAATAAAATGACAGCGATAGTTATATGATCTGCTGCCTAAACCCCGATTGCCCGAATCCCCAAAATCCTGAAGCTTCCCACTTTTGTCTCAGTTGCGGAACAGGATTGGTATCTCTACTAAGAAATCGTTACCGTATTATCCAACCAATTGGCAGAGGAGGGTTTGCGCGTACTTATCTAGCAGAAGATATAGACAAGCTAAATGAACAATGTGTTGTGAAACAGCTAGTTCGTGGTCAATTTTATGGCGGTGGTGGTAGTGAAGCACAAAAAAAAGCAACTGAGTTGTTTGAGCGAGAAGCTAAACGCTTGCAAGAACTGGGAAAACATGACCAAATTCCTACACTTTTTGCCTATTTTAAAGAAAATGAGTACCTGTATTTAGTACAGCAGTTGATCGAGGGACAAAATCTATTGCAGGAGTTAAAACAACAAGGTGTATTTGATGAAACAAAAATTCGTCAAATCTTGAATGATTTGTTACCTGTGCTGGAAATCATCCATCAGCAACAAGTAATTCACCGCGACATTAAAGCCGAAAATATTATTCGCCGTCAACATGATGGTAAGTTAGTGTTGATTGATTTTGGTGTATCCAAGCAAAAGACGGAAGCAGCAAACACTGCGCCAGGAACAATAATTGGTTCTTTGGGTTATGCACCAATAGAACAACTTCAGTTGGGTGAAGCTTACCCTGCTAGCGATTTTTATAGCTTGGGAATCACTTGTTTTCATCTGCTGACTAATGTTACTCCATCACAACTGTGGATGAAACAAGGCTTTAGCTGGACTAATAATTGGCGCAGCCAATTGTCACAACCAATCAGTCAGGAATTAGGGCAGATTCTTGAGCGGTTAATGCAAGAAAACCATGAACAACGTTATCAATCAGCTAAGGCAGTATTATTAGATTTAAATACTCAGTCAGGTTTAAATTCTAGGATACCTCACACCATATTTTCATCACCCCGACCATTATCACCACAGCCGCCAATTCAACAACAACATACTCCATATACTTCACAATTCTCTATAAAAGAATTATTACCTGGAGTTGTGATTGCAGGTTCAGGTAGTTCTTTTTTGGCTATTACTCTACTAAGTTTTTTAGGAACTACTTTGATTAGTTCTGGATTATGGTTGATAATTTTAGTATTTTTAATTTTTACTCAATCTCGCTCTTTGTTTGAAAAAACTTATTTATTTCTGATAGCTGTACTTACAAATATATTTATTGTTTTTATATTCAATCGTTGGCAAATTACTAATCCTTTACAGTCGGGAACGAATGGCTTGGTAGTTGTAGTTTTACTAGTGATATTAGCTGGAGTATTGTCATTTATATTGTTAGGTACATCACAGTTAATGGACAAAGTAATTTCTAAATATTTCTGATTTTCTATTTAACTTATTGAATAAAGCAATTTTTATATAAATTTTATTTAATGAATTGAGGAACTATTTATGACAACTAAGCAAGAAAATATTCGGTTGCTGGTATCTCTCGGAATTGCTGGAGTTATGGTAGCAGTTATTTTATGGTTAGTAAGCAAATTTTCACCAGAGATAAAATCTGCACCAAATTCAATGGTAACTCCGTCTGTAAGTTCACCGCCGCGTACTCCAGAATGGATGAGCCTGGGCGAAAAACTTTTAGTAACCGCAGATAAAACAGATGATAAAGAAGCTGGAATAAACGCTGTCAAATCTGGTGATTTTGGCACTGCTATCATCAAATTCCAAGCATCGCTGCAAAGTATGCGAAATGATCCAGAGACATTAATCTATTTGAATAATGCTAAAATTGGTAACTCAAAGGCCTTGAAAGTTGCCGTAATTGCACCAATTGGTAATAGCTTAAATGAAGCCAAAGAAACTTTACGTGGAGTGGCGCAAGCTCAAGACGAAGTTAATAGCAGTGGTGGCATTAATGGCGTACCATTGCAACTTCAGATTTCCAGTTTGAATAATTTTGATCAACTTGAGAAAATAGATAATGAATTGGTAAAAGATTCTAATCTTGTAGCAGTAGTGGGGTTCGGTCGTAACGAAGCACTTTATAAACAGAATGGTTTGGTCAGAGTTTCTCCGGGAAGTTCTAGAAATCAATGGGGACAAAATCAGGCACAAGCTTATGGAGATACTAGATATGTCTTCAATATCAGCCCCAATCGGGAAATTTTCAATCAAGCTCTTGCTGAATATATTGTGAAAAAAGAACGCCGCACTAATATAGCTATTTGCCGAGATACATCATTTAGAACAAGTCAGGAAACATCTAGTCAGGACAGAGCAAATCAGGAAAGGTTAAATCAAGAACTCGTTAAAGAATATACTGCTTTCATCAATAAAGTAGGGGGGAAAGTTACTGCTACAGAGTGCGATTTAGGGGCGGCGAATTTTAGAGCTAGTGATTTTATTCCTAAAGCTATAAGTGATGGAGCAGAAGCTTTACTATTAATTCCTCGAACAAGTAGCTTCAATTCATCTCTGGATGTGGCAAAAGAAAATAGAGGTAGACTTGCACTTTTTGGTTCGCAACAGCTCTACAGTGAAAAGATTTTAAAGTTTGGGCAGGGAGATATCAAAGGAATGGTGGTGTCTGTACCTTGGCATCGTGATACTAACCGTAATATGGATAAAGCAAATTCCTTTGCTGATAAAGCCTTGAAACTTTGGGGTGGAGATGTCAGTCCGCGAACTGCTACAGCTTATGATGCGCTGCAAGTAATCATTGCTGGTTTAAAACAAGATAGTACTCGCCAAGGCTTACAAAAGGTGCTATCAAATCCCAATTTTTCAGCGATGGGAGCAACAGGTAAAATTCAGTTTTCACAATCAGGACAGCGCCAGGGTGGAGTATTTTTAGCCAAAATTCAGCCTTGTGAGTCAGGTAAGCCTTGCGCTTCTAGCACTGGTTACAATTTTGTACTTGTCCAATAGGAAGCAGCAAGAAATAAATTGTGTGTTGTGGCGTTCAGCTTAACGTATCCTACAACCTCATCAGTAAATATTAGTAGTCGTCCTGAACTCCTTACACCCCTTCGGGGAGTCAAGGGTCAAGAATTATTTATTCCTTGTCGCCCCATTTCCCATTTTCAAGGAAGCGGTGTGGAATTTCCTGCCGTTTTATTGCCATTGTGTTAAAGCTACAGCAGGGAATAGGCTTGAAGCTCGCTTTTTATATAGCTTTGTTCTTAAATTTTGTAACTCATTAACATGCAATTTTGTGTATGTGAGGATTTGAGCGTTTGTAAGAGTGACAAATAACCGTAACACACCACATTTTTGGTGCCGTACTCTTACTTTAATGCACCCTACAACATTCTCAGTATTAAAAATTTTTTTATATACTTATGTTTTCTTTGATTAGTTTATTCATCAAGTTACTTGCTAGCATTTAAATAATTCACAAATTTTGGTAAGTACTTCTGCTAAATTAAACACTAATATAGTCAATAGGAAAAAGTATCAATTCGGTGCATCAGTCTATCTAAAAGAGGCAGAAAGTCTCAAGAGTAAAAATAAAACTACCTAAAAGGTATAGAGCTAGCTGGAATTTTATTACAAAACTCAAATTGGCTCTTCTTTGTGGTCGCTATACTCCTTGACAAAAGCCTCATATATCATCAGGGCAAAGTTGCGCTTTTTTGAATCTATCTTTAGCTAAGCAGCAATCCCAACAAGTGCATTACCTTAACAACTAGCTTGATTTCATCAACCTGGTAACAGATGTTTTTTGTTGTATAAAGTTCGCGGCACAATCTGATTTGATTTATGGCTAAGTTTTCTCCAAAACGGCAAGTAGGTAACAAAAAAAATAATCAGTTAGAGGGTAATCAGCAAGATGTGGGGAACTCGAATTTAGATAGTTCAAAACGGCAAACAATAATCCAAATTCCGCATCCTCAGCGTCTAGGAGGGAAAGATTGGAGTTTGAAGGTAAAGGCAACAGTTTGGTCTTGTGCCATTAGTATGCTCCCCTTGCTGGCAGTTGGGGCTGCAACCTATTACATTGGCAACCAGCAAATTAGCGAACAGATTTCTCATACCAAACAAGTAGGTACTAAAGATTTAACAGAAACTAAACTGGCACTAGAAAGTCAGTTATCGCTGTTGTTAATCGGAACAGGGATAACAGCTTTGTTGGTGGGTGCGATCGCAGCACTTTTGACGAATCGCGCCCTGCGCCCACTCCTGAATGCTGCTGCGCTCTCTAACAATATAGTGCGTAGACTACTGCCTGAGAAAGCGGGTACTCGTAATTCCATCGCCTCCAAAGATGAACTGCTTGTTTTAGAAAAAAACATCAGCTTGATCAAAAAACAGCTTCCAGATTTGCTATGGAAACAAGAACTCGTAGCTGAACGTGTTCAAGTGTTAATGAACATTACCCGCAGCATTCAGGAATGCCTCAATGAAGAAGATGTTCTTAAAACAACCGTTGAAGAAGTTCGCAAAGCCTTAAATACTGATCGCGTCACAATCTTTCGCTTCAATCCCAACAGAGAAGGAACCTTTGTAGCAGAATCAGTAGGATTGGGTTTACCGAAAGCTTTACGAGCTACAGTCTCAGTCCCCTGTGTTGGCAAAGAGGACATTGAAAAATACCAAAATGGCCACATCGTTGCTATTGACGATATCTATCAAGCCGATCTCAGTGATTTTCATCTGGACTTCCTAGAGCGATTTGCTGTCAAAGCCAATTTGGTAGCACCAATTTTCAAGAAAGATCAACTATTTGGCTTATTAATTGCTCATGAGTGTTCCAAACCCCGCTTTTGGCAGCAGTCTGAAATTGATTTGTTCGCCCAGATCGCTACACAATTAGGATTTGTTCTGAACTACACAAGCTTGCTTGAACAGGTAGAGAACAAAGCCGATCAAACTCAGGTATTTGTAGATATTATCCGCCGGATTCGAGAGTCACTCAATGAAGAGGATGTTCTCAAAACCACTGTTGAAGAAGTCCGCAAGTCCCTTAGCGCTGATAGAGTCATAATTTATGGCTTTGATCCCGACTGGTATGGCACAGTGATTGCAGAATCAGTGCTTCCAGGTTTTCCCAAAGCGTTGCGAGCTAGAATCAAAGACCCTTGCTTTGCAGAAGGCTATGTAGAAAAGTACCAAGCAGGTCGAGTCCAAGCTATCAACAACATTTATGCAGCTGGTTTAACCAAGTGTCACATTAGCCAACTCGAACCTTTTGCTGTCAAAGCCAATTTGGTTGCGCCGATTCTCAAAGACGACCAGCTATTTGGCTTATTAATTGCCCATGAGTGTTCCGAACCCCGTGATTGGCGACAATTGGAGATTGATTTGTTCGCTCAAATCGCGATGCAAGTAGGATTTGCTCTCGACCATGCGCGCCTACTTCAGCGAATTGATGCTGAAGGTGTGCGAACTCAGTTGCTAGTGGATATTACTCGCCGCATTCGGGAATCGCTCAATGAAGAGGATGTTCTCAAAACTACTGTTGAAGAAGTCCGCAAAGCAATTAGTGCTGATAGAGTCATAGTTTATGGCTTTGATCCCGACTGGTATGGCACAGTGATCGCAGAATCAGTGCTTCCAGGTTTTCCCAAAGCGTTGCGAGCTAGAATCAAAGACCCTTGCTTTGCAGAAGGCTATGTAGAAAAGTACCAAGCAGGTCGAGTCCAAGCTATCAACAACATTTATGCAGCTGGTTTAACCAAGTGTCACATTAGCCAACTCGAACCTTTTGCTGTCAAAGCCAATTTGGTTGCGCCGATTCTCAAAGACGACCAGCTATTTGGCTTATTAATTGCCCATGAGTGTTCCGAACCCCGTGATTGGCGACAATTGGAGATTGATTTGTTTGCTCAAATCGCGATGCAAGTAGGATTTGCTCTCGATCATGCGCGGTTGCTCAACCAAGTAGATCAAGCATACCAAGCTGCGGCTGCAACATCTGTTGAGCAGTCTCAAAAACGTGAAGAACAGCGGCTGCAACTCTCAGAAATGCTCAGAAGTAGTAACACAGTTGTCCAAACCCTTTCTAGAGATGTTGCTCTGACGCAGCTGCAATATATTAATTTCATCTACAATCAGATGCAAATGTTGGACGATTCCACGCAGGAAATGGTGATTTCTGCCCAACAGCTAGAACTTCAAGAACAGCAGCTGAGTCAGACAGTAGAGGACGAAAATCAGTCCATGAACCAAATTTTAGATAGCATCTATGCTATCCAAGAAACAGTTGTGCAAGCTGCCGAAAAAGTTAACCGTCTAGAGGAACCTTCTCAAAAGCTTTCTGAGAGGATAAATCTTATGAGTAATGTGATTTCTCAGATTAAGCTGCAAGCCATGCATACAGGGCTGGAGGCATCTCGGAGTGGAGAAGCAGGCCAAAAATTTGCCGCGATCGCACAGAAAGCACTTTCTTTAGTGCAACAGTTGGAATCAGAGATTACAGAAATTCAACCTCTGGTTGCGGAAATTTACATAGAAAATTATGAAGTCATTGCTGCTATTCAATCCGGTGTAGAACAAGCAAAAAGTAGTGGTGAATGGGTAGAACAAACTCAGCAGAAATTTCAGCAGGCGATCGCACTCAGCATCCAAATGCAAACACTGGTGGCAGAAATTGCCCAAGCTGCTGCTGTCCAACATCAAACTTCTACCTCTGTAAATCAATCTATTTTGGAAGTTGCTAGTATTGCCAATCAAACTTCTGAGCAAGCGATCGCATTGGCAGAGTCTTTAGCCCAGCTAGCGATATTTACACAAGAAATGTAGGAGGTTATAGGTTATACCATCTGTGATTTTGACAAAGTTACTAGCGATCGCATTTAGTGATCCCTTGGATTGCCAAAAGTCCGAAAAAAGAATAATTAACCCCCGATCAACACACTTAATACCAATTCGATAAAATTCAGCAACAGATACAAACCTAGAAACTTGATTCTGTATGAATTTCGTAATTACGAATTACGAATTACGACTTGGTATAATACTTCCTCACCCTAACAATGGGCTAGATATAAAAAGCCTGCCGACCCAGTTTATTAAATGCATCTACGTGAAAAATAATATTAATGATTTCTTTGCGCCATCTTAGTTAAACACAGCAGTATAGCTATGGTTTTTGACTTTAATATAAAAAACGACATTAGCCAAAATTTTGTTCAAGAAGCATTAGGGCTTCTACAGCTAATTCACGACGGATTGCTAGAGCTTTCAGATAACTACACCGCTCCCAAGATGCGTAACTTGGTGCGAGCTGCTCAGATGATTAAAGGTGCAGCAATCCAAGTTAATTTAACTGATATCCATACTCTAGCCCATCGTCTGGAGAAGATTTTTCGGTTTCTGTCACTGGGGAGTAATGGAATTGACCCTCAGCTAACATCTTTGCTTTTACAAGCTGATGATTGTTTGCGTTTGCTGCTAATAGTTCAAATTCAAGGGAAATCTGATGATGCTGCGAGCATTTTAGTCAAAGCAGAACCAATTTTTGCTCATTTAGAGGCTAGACTCAGCCATAAGCTACAAATAGTAGCTGATCCCCTAGAAACCTCCTATCTAGGGAAAGATGGATCTCAGTTGATTCCCACGACAGAGGTAGCTCAGGCTTTTGAAAAACTGGAAATGATTTTGGCTGAATCGAAAGCTGATAAATTACCAGAGCAACTGATCGCACAAGCAAATAAATTTTTGGGCTTTGGCGAATTCTACAAAATCTCTGAGTTTATTGCGATCGCCCAAATTACTATAATTACTCTGCAAAAAACCCCACAAGCTTCTCAAACTATTGGGCGGTTGGCTTTGACTGGCTGGCGTGCAGCTTATGAGTCTCTCTTGAACAAAGATCATCCGCAAGCGATGAAGGAAATCTCTAAGTCGAGTGCAATTGTCATACAAGACAGTAAAAACCCAGCATTACCACGCACAGTAAACACTGCTAATTTATTTGTTTGGATGGCGGGTGGTAATGTTTTTACAGTCAACTCCCACAGTGTTGAAGAACTTTTAGTTATTGAAGCTGACCAAATTATCTATTCCCAACAACAGCGGTTTTTGCATTGGCGGGGACAATTCATTCCAACTTATCAACTTTCGGCACTACTAAGGTGCGCTCTTTCCAAATCCTCTGGAAATCATCAGCCTGAGCCAATGTTAGTACTGAACTTAGGTCAGCAAATTCTTGCCTTAGAGCCAGAGATTCAGTACCTAATTGCAGAGCCAGAGTTAGTGATTAATCCTTTGCCAACAGACAATGAATTTCCCAGTTATGTTTATGGTTCTACTACTTGGAAAGACAATCTGCGGCAAGTAATTGATGTAGCGGCACTGTTGCAGCAGACAATTAATCAGAGTCAAGAGGTTTACTCCACTGGTAAATTGTTTGAATCACCAAACACCGCAACCATTAGGAAGGAACCGACGATTCTGGTCGTAGATGATTCCCATAGTGTGCGCCATATCATATCTTTAACCTTGCAAAGAGCTGGTTACAAAGTTTTGCAAGCCGAAGATGGGCAAGAAGCGATCGCCCAGTTGCAGCACAATTCTCATATCCAAATGGTGATCTGTGATATTGAAATGCCTAATCTTAATGGCTTTGAGTTTCTCAGCTATCGTCTCAAAGACTCACAATTAGCCAAAATACCAGTAATTATGCTCAGTTCGTGTAGCACTAATCAGCATCGCCAGTTGGCTATGCAATTAGGAGCTACTACCTACTTCACAAAACCTTATGTTGAGGAAGATTTTTTAACTGCACTCAAAACGAGCGTTAATTGAAAAATTTCTAGTCAGCCTTTTCAGGTCAAAACTAAATTATCGCGGTGAACTACAGTTTCCGCGCCAGCATAACCCAAAATCGTGGGAATTTCTCGCGAATGACAACCGCGAATTTTTTGCAATTCTTCGCTGTTGTAGTTCACCAATCCTCTGGCGATTTCGTTACCAGTACTATCACACAATTGCACGGCTTCTTGAGTATCAAATTCTCCTTCTACCGCTTTGATACCAGCTGCCAATAACGATTTTCCGGCTTGGGAAATTGCCGCGATCGCACCCGCATCTAAATACAGTTTCCCGGCTGGGAGAAGGCCGTAAGCTATCCAGCGTTTCCGGGCTGAGGTAGGTTCTGGTTGCGGTTCAAAGTGTGTACCTAAGGGTTCACCTTGTAATATTTTTTCGATATTGCGGGGAAATCGCCCTTGGGTAATTACTGTCCGCACACCAGCTGCGATCGCAATTCTCGCCGCCGCAATTTTGGTGATCATCCCACCAGTACCCCATTGCGAACCTTGAGAACCTGTTTGGATCTGTAATTCGGCTAATTCTTTCATACTACTCACCAAAGCGATTGGTTGAGCATCAGGTACAGAACGCGGATCTGCTGAGTACAATCTATCAACATCGGTGAGCAAAAATAGCCAATCTGCTTCTACTAAACTGGCGACTAATGCGGAAAGGGTGTCATTATCGCCAAATTTTAGCTCATCCACCGCTACCGTATCATTTTCATTAACTACCGGAATTACCCCTAGTCCTAGCAGTTCCCGAAAGGTGTTGTAGATATTGAGATAGCGGCTGCGCTGCACCAAATCGCTACGAGTTAACAAAACTTGGGCGATCGGTTGTTGCAGTGTTGTAAATAAATCATCATAAACCCGCATTAACCGCCCTTGTCCCACTGCTGCTACTGCTTGTTTGAGAGCGATCGCTTTGGGCCGTTCAGTTAACCCCAAGCGCGCACAACCTACCCCCACCGCACCAGAGGAAACCAAAATCACGCGATGACCTTGGCGTTTTAAATCAGAAAGCGTCTCCGCCAAAGTAGCAATAGTAGAAAGTGCCAGCTGTCCGGTTTCTGGCTGAGTCAGGCTAGAGGTGCCGATTTTGACGACAATTATTTTAGACATGGGGCATTGGGCATGGGGCATGGGGCATTGGGCATGGGTTATAAGACAAATGACCAACGACAAAGCGCAAAGTCGAGCCACTGCGTTCCTGAGCCACCCCCGTGCTGGGGTTCCCCCCGTTGAGGGGAGTGGCGTGTCGCACTGCGTCGGAAAGCATGTGGCGTTGATCGGAGGAAACCTCCGTTCCCCGCAGGGGTTGCCGCAGGCATCAGAACTTTGTAAGAATGACAAATGACTATAAAAATTGTAAAGCGCCAGAACCTCTATATATAAGTGAGGGCTGACGCTTTACGGTTTTATATGTATTTTTTATAGTCTAGGGTCTTTTTTGGCTGACCCCATCTTATTAATACTTATAATCCCAGATTTTTTTCATTGAGAAAGATTCCTTAATGATTTTTTTAGATTTACTTTTTTAACTAAAAATCAATCTTTGTGAATTTTTGTGTGTTTTGGGGTAATCGTGGCTCCCAAGGCTTCAGATATCCAGACTTCAAAGTTTCTGATGGGGTGAGAGCGCAGAGCTACGTCTGAGTGAATAATTGGTTCAACTAAGATGGTAAACATTCCCAAACGATTACCTGCTAAGACATCAGTAAACAAGCGATCGCCTACCATCCCCACTTGGTGAACGGGTAAATTCATCGCCCTGAGCGCTGCTCTAATTTTGCGTCGTGACGGTTTTGCAGCCCCCAGGTAATAAGGTAGGTTAAGAGAACGAGCAATGCCACCGATCCGCATTTCACTCAAGTTATTGCTAACCAACCAAAGTACAGTAGAGCCGCGGATTTGCTCTACCCACTGTTGTAATTCTGCTGAAGCTGCGCCTATTTTCATTGGTACTAGAGTTTCATCGACATCCAGCACCAATCCCTTCAATCCATATTGTTGGATCATGTCTGGTGTGAGGGTTAAAACTGAACCTTCTAAAATCAAGTCAGGCTGTAAGAGGTTGTTCCAGGTCATATTCAAGCGTCAAGAGTGTCTTGGCAACAGTCAAAATTTTCTTAGGACTAATGACTGTTGTTGTTTTATGTGAATTTTTACAACAGTTATTTAGTATTTTGTTAGGTGTTAAATAACACAAATATGCTATGATTAATTTCCCCAAAATACAAACAGTTAGTTTTTTTAGAATAAAGCTTGAATGGTGAACTTGCCAACCTAAGACGGTTAGATATCTGATGGGGTGACAAGCAACCTAAAATATTTATTTAGTAACCTAAGTTTGAGTCATGAAACTCTAAGTGATTTTCTTGTTCGAGAGTTGTGCGTTAGCGTAGCTTACCGTAGGTATCGCGTAGTGTGCCAAAGGCAATCGTTCACGACAAAGTTTGCGGTTGTAAGACGCGCAAACGCTATTTCAAATAATTCAAATACTCAATTAGAGTAAAGCATTATATTTGACTGATCCAATACATGGAGAAAAGGGGAAAAGGAAAAATCTTTCCCCTTCCCCCTATAAAACTTTACATAGTTCCGTTTAATCGCGCTTACTTACTTAGGATTAGCTATCAAGTTATTGAGATCATCATGGCAATATCCACTTAACATCCCGTCCTAAATATGAAACAGAATTTGCCATTGAAATTAAGACAGCATTAGTTAGACTATTTGCCAATTAATAGCTAATGAAAGAAAAACCCGCTTGCTAAATTTCATAGTGCGATTCAGATGAGGAGATGCGTACTCTGAATTAGGTATAAGCAAGCGAGTGGAACTGATGATGGTGATGTACTCTCAATCCTAGTAATCCCGTAACGGTATGGTGAGATTGGCGAGGAGGAAACTAAGGACAAACTACCATTATCTTTTGCCCTAAGTTTGTATGCTCTTTCTACTATCCCAACATCCAAGAATAGCCGCTATTTTGTGAGGAGCCAGAATCACCTACTGTGAAGCAATGGAATATGGATGATAGTCCAGCAGCAAACTCACCAATTTACCCAGGGAGCGGAGGGTGAGCGGAAGCAGTTCCGCCAAATGGTAGAGTTGCCAGCATCAACCAGTAAGGACTCTATTCTTAGTTGTGAATTATGAAAAACAAAGTTACGAAACTTAATCCTCAGCTTCACAATTCATAATTCATTGGCTTTGAAACTGGATGTCAGAATTTGATGAATTAGATTGAGAAATTTTCGCCAATTCATCCAGCAAGCAGATTAGTAGTCATTAAACTATCAGCTATCAGCAGTCAATTAGACAGTTAAAGCCTGACGGCTGAATGCTGATAGCTATTTAAGCCATTTGATTTTCAATCGCCCACCGTGCTAGTTCAGTACGGTTGTGGAGATTTGTTTTGCCCAACATATTGGACACATGGCTTTCAACGGTACGCTGACTTACGTTTAATTCTTCAGCAATTTCCCGGTTAGCTAAACCCCTAGCTACGAACTGTACGACTTTCAGTTCGGTTGGAGTTAACTGTACATCGAAGGGAACCTGGATACGAGAACCGTTTTCTCCTCCTTTAGCTTGGTGTTCTTTCCAACGGATAGTTTGTTTCAGCGAAGATTCTACTTGCGCTACGAGTTCTTCAGGTTCAAAGGGCTTGACCATATAAACGTCAGCACCTTTATTTAGACCTTTAACTCGGTCTGCGCTTTGTCCCTTAGCTGAAAGGAAAAGAACGGGAATCCAGCTAGTACGTTCATTTTGCCGGACTTGTTCTACAAAAGTGTATCCGTCCATTTCCGGCATCATCACGTCGCAGATAATCATATCTGGAACATCATGCTCTAGAATTTCTAGGGCTTCTCTTCCATTTTCGGCGGTGATGACTTCATATCCCCGGAATTCTAAGTAATCCTTCACCAGCAAGATGAGGTTAGGGTCATCATCAATCAGTAGAAGTCGTTTGTGATCTTTCATGCTGGGCTCTTTCATAGCAGTGGCACTTGTCGCGCTTCGGTCCATCAAGGTCTTGTATATTTATCCTCTATGGTGGATTATGCTGAGATGTTGTCTTTTTTCCCACTTAACTTGCCTTTGCTTCTGGGAAGTCTTATCAGTGAAAACCACTGTTTAGGAGACTACTAGCTTATGGGCAATAGTCCAGCAAGGATACGTAGAGCAGTAGTAATTATAATGCGTTATTATATATCGCTTTGAAAGTGGCGGGTGAAAAAAGCGCTGATTATATAATAATCCTTCCGATTCACAAGTTAAGTAATGGCTGAAGATGACCCTAGCTCAAAACCAACCCCCGCTTCAGAGCGCTTACTACTTAATACGATATCCTTCGGATGTTAAGTCCTCTATCAGTTGTTCACAAGCAACCAGAGAAGTTTCTGGCAAAGGATGGGTTAAAAATGCATATTCTTCAACCACCATTATGCCTATCAAGTGTTCTTGGGTGATCCGCTCAATCACTTCCGGGTTTGCTTGACGATACCAGACACCATCCGGGTAAACCACCATTATCGGTCTAGAACCGAAAACCCGCAAGCAATTGGCTTTAGTTCTATAAAATGCAAATGGGACGACTATTGTGCGCCTGGTAGAGTTTGATCTGCTTCAGTCGCTTTTTTAAGTATTCCCAGGATTCCAGACTAGCTTGTTTTGAGCAGCAGTTAGCAACTGTTTGGTCAACACAAATAAAAATATGTCGTTGAATCTTTGCAAGTTCTAAAGTTTCTACACAATTACCCAGAGCTTTCTTGTCTAGATATTTAGTGGTTTTGGGGATTTTACTGCTGCACTGGATCACTGTATTGTTACTCATCAAGCGGCTCCCTGATTACAGTTCTATAACAATTTCCCGACTTTGCAAATAAATTCATTCCTATAAAAATATTCATCACTGCCAGAACAAAACCTGACAATTAAAAATTAATAAGTATTTGTACTTAAGTATCTCTGTTTAAGGATTAAGGTTATGGATTATTCCCCATTACCCATTATCCCCAGAGGGGGCCCCACCTTCCCCAATCCCCAATCTAGTTCGGAAACCCGTACACAAAAAATTGTTGCCATTGTATGCAGATCTTCGGTAGATTAGCACTCAGGAGTTGAGAGTGCTAACTCTGGAGAAATTAATATGGCAGCTGTATCTTTAAGCGTTTCTACAGTTAAACCTTTGGGCGATCGCGTTTTCGTGAAAGTGAGCGCCTCTGAGGAAAAGACTGCTGGTGGTCTGTATTTACCCGACACCGCCAAGGAAAAGCCCCAGGTTGGGGAAGTGGTCGCTCTTGGACCTGGTAAGCGGAATGATGATGGTTCTCGTCAAGAACCAGAAATTAAGGTCGGAGACAAAGTGCTGTACTCCAAGTACGCCGGCACTGATGTCAAGCTCGGCACGGAAGAATACGTCCTGCTTTCTGAAAAAGATATTTTAGCAGTCGTTGCGTAATGGTTATTGCTCATTCGTCATTTTGTCATTAGCCGATGACAAATGACAAAGCGCAAAGTCGAGCCACTGCCTTCCTGAGCCACCCTAGTGCGGGGTTCCCCCCGTTGAGGGGAGTGGCAGCCCTACGTCGGACAGCGTGTGGCGTTGAACTAAGGAAGCCTTAGCTCAGAACTTTGTAAGAGAGGGCAAATGACAAAAGACAAAAGACAAATGACAAAGGACTATTAACAATTATGGCAAAGCGCATTATCTACAACGAAAACGCCCGTCGCGCCCTGGAACGAGGCATGGACATCCTAGCTGAAGCTGTGGCTGTTACTCTTGGTCCTAAAGGCCGTAACGTAGTGCTAGAGAAGAAATTTGGCGCACCGCAAATCGTCAATGATGGTGTAACCATTGCCAAAGAAATCGAATTAGAAGACCACGTTGAAAATACTGGTGTGGCTTTGATTCGCCAAGCGGCTTCTAAGACCAACGACGCTGCGGGTGATGGTACCACCACAGCCACCGTTTTGGCTCACGCGATCGTTAAAGAAGGCTTGCGGAACGTTGCTGCTGGCGCAAATGCAATTTTATTAAAGCGTGGTATTGACAAAGCTGCTAACTTCTTAGTAGACAAGATTGCCCAACACGCTCGTCCTGTAGAAGATTCCAAAGCCATTGCTCAAGTTGGCTCTATCTCCGCCGGTAACGACGAAGAAGTCGGTCAGATGATTGCCCAAGCAATGGATAAGGTGGGTAAGGAAGGCGTAATTTCCCTAGAAGAAGGGAAATCCATGACCACCGAATTGGAAATCACCGAAGGGATGCGTTTTGACAAAGGCTATATTTCTCCTTACTTCGCTACCGATGCAGAACGGATGGAAGCCGTCTTTGATGAGCCTTTCCTCCTGTTAACTGATAAAAAAATTGCTTTGGTACAAGACCTCGTACCCGTGCTTGAGCAAGTAGCACGTGCTGGTCGTCCTTTAGTGATCATTGCTGAAGATATTGAAAAAGAAGCTTTGGCAACTCTGGTAGTTAACCGCCTGCGCGGTGTGCTGAACGTGGCTGCTGTTAAGGCACCTGGATTTGGCGATCGCCGCAAAGCGATGCTAGAAGATATCGCCATCCTCACTGGTGGTCAGCTAGTAACTGAAGATGCTGGTCTGAAACTAGATAACACCAAGCTAGATAGCTTAGGTAAAGCTCGCCGCATCACCATTACCAAAGACAACACTACAATTGTTGCTGAAGGTAATGAAGCTGCTGTTAAGGCTCGGATTGACCAAATCCGTCGTCAAATTGACGAAACTGAATCTTCCTACGATAAAGAAAAGCTGCAAGAACGCCTCGCTAAACTAGCTGGTGGTGTTGCAGTCGTGAAAGTTGGTGCAGCTACCGAAACCGAAATGAAGGACAAGAAGCTGCGCCTAGAAGACGCTATCAATGCTACCAAGGCTGCTGTGGAAGAAGGTATTGTTCCCGGCGGTGGTACAACTCTCGCTCACCTCGCTCCTCAACTAGAAGAGTGGGCTAACGGTAACCTCACTGGTGAAGAGTTGATTGGTGCTTTGATTGTCGCTCGTGCTTTACCTGCACCTTTGAAGAGAATTGCGGAAAATGCCGGTCAAAACGGCGCTGTAATTGCTGAACGTGTGAAAGAAAAAGACTTCAACGTAGGCTACAACGCTGCAACCAACGAATTCGTTGACTTGTTTGGTGCCGGTATTGTTGACCCTGCTAAGGTAACTCGTTCTGCTCTGCAAAACGCTGCTTCCATCGCTGGTATGGTGTTGACAACCGAGTGCATTGTAGTTGACAAGCCTGAACCTAAAGATGCTGCTCCTGCTGGTGGCGGCGGTATGGGTGGCGGCGACTTCGATTACTAATACTCTATAGCCCCCTAGTTGTCAAAACAGCTGCTTCCCTTGTGGAGGCGGCTGTTTTTTTGTGTTATTAAATCGCAGAATTATAGTAAATAAATTAATATTGCGTATAAACCTGAAAAAACTTGAGTTACGACAACGCTTGTAAATACTTAGCTGAACAGTACCCAGTAGATTTTGTGTGCTGGTTGCTTGGAGTAAATGCGCCACAAATTGAAATATTAAAAACTGAACTCACACTTGAACCAATTCGTGCAAATTCTGTAACATTTCTGCAAGCAGCTAACAAAATTTTACATATTGAATTTCAAACATTAGCGATATCCGATCCGCCACATAACTTCTGAATGCTTGATTATTCGGTGAGGTTGAAGCGCCAATACCAATGTCCTGTAACCCAGGTGATCATATTTTTACAAGAAACTACTAACGAAATGGCTTTCACTGAAGAATACCGAGACGACACAACAATTCACAAATATCAAGTTGTTCGTCTCTGGGAGCAAGACTCTACACCATTTTTGGTTAATCCTGGACTTTTGCCTTTAGCAACTTTAACCAGAACCGAGTCACCGCAAAGTTTATTAGCACAAGTTGCCGAACGAGTCGCTACAATTCCAAATAGAGAGCAACGACAAAATATAGCAGGTTGTGTAGAAATTTTGGCAGGTTTACGGTTTGACAAGGATTTAGTTCAGCAATTTTTACGGGAGGATATTATGAAAGAATCTGTAATTTATCAAGATATCGTTCAAAAGGAAGCTTTTAAATTGATTAGTCGTCAGCTTAAACGACGTTTTGGTGATATTGATACATCATTATTTGAGCAAGTTCGGAATTTGTCTGCTGAAAAGTTAGAGGACTTGGGAGAGGCCTTGTTTGATTTTTCCGAAGTTGCTGATTTAGAAATTTGGTTAGAACAGCAGAATCTGGGCGAGTAAAGTTGTGAAACTATTGACTAAGCGCGGTTCATGAATTCTTCTGGATCAATCCTTGCTTGTTTTAAAATTGCACGTAATGTTCCCTCTGGCATATCACCAGAATGGTTAGGAATAGTAGTATAACGATTAGTTTCAGGATTAAACCAGATTTCATGGCTACCTGCGGCTTGACGATAAAAAATAAAGCCGAAGGTTTTCAATATTTTGATAATCTTTCTGTAACTAAATCCAGATAAACGACCCATGAATTGACTACTGACCTATAACTAACTGATAGTTAAATTGCTCTGCTATAGGTTGCAAATAATTTGCTTCTTGATCCTGAGATTGTGCTTCCAACAACTTACGTGCTACATCACGGGCAATTTCTAAAGTTTCAGCAACTGTTCGTCCTTGGGCGACTAATCCTTGAAGCTCATCAGATGTTGCTAAATAAACGCCTTCTGGTAATCTTTCAATGTGAATATTCAGCAATTTTTCCATTGTTGCGTATGGGGTTATTTGTTCAACAACTTTAATGGTTATTATATCGCTTTCCTAAACTAAAGCAAAACTACTGTTGTTATACTACAATTTTATTAATATCCGTAAATCTACGTTTGTTTAGAAGTAATAGTTAGATTTAACTAGAGTTAAAAGATATTATCAACGGCTTTGTTTGAGATTATCATCGGTTATAAAAACTAGTAAATATGGCTAAACCACAGTATGAAGGTTATAGCGACCAC
Source organism: Aulosira sp. DedQUE10 (assembly GCA_034530935.1). Lineage (GTDB taxonomy): Bacteria > Cyanobacteriota > Cyanobacteriia > Cyanobacteriales > Nostocaceae > Aulosira. Next base: position 74,711 of record JAVRCF010000022.1, read on the forward strand.
ATCCCTACCAAATTAGTTAAAGAAACGTTTGGGGATACAAAGGTTTACGCCCAGAATGCTAAATCACTGCTGACAAAAGCTACTGGTTTTATCGCTGCTTATGATTTTACTTTAAATCCTTATCGGGGTTGTCAATACGGTTGTAGTTATTGCTATGCTGCTGCATTTAGTCCTAATACTCAAATGCGCCAGGATTGGGGCAAATGGGTCATTTTTAAAGAAAATGCTGCCGTAATTTTAGAAAAAGAATTAGTAAAATGGTATGAAAAATATCCTCAAAAACCTCCGAGGATTTACATGAGTAGTGTTACAGATCCTTATCAACCCCTGGAGTCTAAACATCAGCTAACTCGCAGGTTATTAGAAATAATGCTTGATGTGAGAGATAAAGGTTATCCAACGCCAACTTTAGTCATTCAAACTCGTAGCCCAATTATTACTAGAGATATTGATTATTTACAAAGATTTCAGCGATTACGAATTAATATGAGCATTCCCACTGGTAGTGAATCTGTGCGAAGGGATTTTGAACCACGTTCACCCAGTATCAAAGCTAGATTAAATTCGGTTTTGAAAATTAAGCAAAATATTGATTATTTTAAAGGCTATATTCCTAAGCTTTCTATTACAATTACGCCGTTACTTCCAACTTTATTAACAGATGAATCTGCTTTTATTGATAAATTAGCTATTGCTGATCGAGTAGTAATTCAAGATTTTCATCCTAATAATAATCGTTCTCTTGTAGCATCTACTCGTCAGGAAGCTGACGAAATTAAGCAAAAATATGCTTGGTGGTATGATTCTGAAAATTCCGGCTATATAAGGTTTAAAGAAAAGTTAAAATCTCAGCTTTCTAGCGTAGAAATTAAAGAGGGAAAGAACGGATTTGGTTATGAGTAATGTTATTGCAAATTGGTGGCGTAGTCAGCAGTTTAAGCTAGCATTGAGCTGTGGAGACACACAAAAAGCTGTCAAAATATTACAGAATATTCAAAAATCTGGTGCAAGATTTTCATGGTTAGAAAAATTATTTAGAGATAAGCTTCAACTTGAGCGTTATTCTCTGGAATATAAAAGAGAGATAGAAAATTTAAGCAAAAACTCAACAGAATTACCACAGTTACAAACAGATACTATAAAGTTATCTCTAAATGAAAAATTTGTAAATTCAGTTTATCAAAAATTTCAATTAATTCAGCATGATAAATACAAAATTCAATCTACTGGGATTGATGAAGATATATTTTATGCTTTTGAAAATAAGTTAGTTGAATATCTCCAGGAAGAATTTAGTAAAATTCCTGGAAAGCAATTAGCTATAAAACTAGAAGATGCTTTTGAGGATATTAATAATTTAAAAATTGGACAAGACCCAGACTACCGTTTTAGTCTAACTCCTCACGTCTACTTTATGAAGTTTTTTTTAGAAAACGTATATTGCATATATTTAGCTTGGTTTTTCATTTACCAGGATGGCTTATTAAGCAATCAACTCAATATTCTAGATATTGCAGCAGGACCCGGAACAGTTGCTTATGCTTTAGCTTTATTTCTGCAACGTATTAGTGATTTTGATAATCTACCACAAACTCATATATCCTATTACTCTCTAGAAAAACAAGATTCGTTTCAATTTCGGGGACTTCAGTTTTGGCGAAAATATATAGAATTAAGCACGAATCCAATTAATGCTTACTTTCGTTTTGTGACTACTGACTTGTTTTCATGGGAAGATAAATCTCATCAATTACCTCAGAATTTTTTTGACTTCATTGTAATTTCTCACTGCTTTTTTTCAGATAAATCTGCCAGAATCCAAGCTAATAATGTTTACAAATATGTATTTGCCAATTGCCTTAAAAAGCAAGGTTACGTTTTATTAATTGTACAAGATAAAAAATTATTTAAGTTTTACAATTCTCAACAAAGTGAAGACCAAGAAACCGAAAGAAGTATAGTCATAAAATTCACTTCCGAACTCGGTTTAGAGCTTGTTTGGTATAAATATCTAACTTCTAGAAATTCTAGAATACCTTGTTCTGCTAGGGAATTTGCTAAATTCGCTGAAGAGAAACTTCCTAAGCAAATTTACATGACGCAGATGATTCAGAAGTATTTCACTCAAAAACACGATTCTAACTATAAATTAGATGATTACATAATTTTGGCGAAAAAATGAACATGAAACTTACCGTCAATTTAATGTTTACTTAATACATGAATTCTCATCTACATAAGGTAGAAAGCTGGCATGGCAAACTTAATTTAGTCTACGCCGATCGCAAAAATGCCACCCAGCTAATTTACAACCACCAGCAAGCACCGCTAAAGGTACAACGCCCATTTTATCCCGAAGGCGAAAAAGTCTGTCATAGCGTAATTTTACATACGGCTGGCGGAGTTGTGGGAGGCGATCGCCTTTCTCTTGATTTCCACCTCCAACCCGACGCACAAGCATTAATCACTACAGCCGCCGCTAGTAAGGTATACCGCAGTAATGGACTGCAAGCTAGACAAACCATCAAGATAAAAGTTGGTGCTGGCGCTTGTTTGGAGTGGTTACCCCAAGAAACAATTGTGTTTAACGGTGCGATTTATCGGCAAGATTTACGGGTAGAATTAGCAACCGAAGCCAGTTGGTTAGGCTGGGAAATTACGCGATTAGGGCGCAGTGCTAGAGGAGAGAAGTTTTTGCAAGGAGAATGGCGATCGCATACCGAAATTTGGCGACAAGGTGTTCCTTTGTGGATTGATCGGCAATATTTACCGGGTAGCGAGGAAGTTTTTCACAGTCCCCACGGCTTGGCTGGACAACCAATAGTAGGTAGTCTAGTTTGGGTTGGTAATGCAGTTGACCGAGAAATCGTGGAAAAAGCCCGCAATTTGTGGCATGGTGCAGGACAGATGGGTGTGACGCTATTAGAACATGGACTTTTATGTAGATATCGCGGTGCTTCCACATCTGAAGTGCGAAACTGGTTTACGGCTATTTGGCAGATGCTACGAGCTGAGTTTTTGAGTCGTGGTAGCTGTGTACCCAGAGTTTGGCAGATTTGAACGAACCGCAGAGGAGGAATAAATGCAACTTACGCCGCAGGAAAAAGATAAGTTGTTAATTTTTACTGCTGCTTTATTGGCAGAAAGACGTAAGGATAGAGGTTTGAAATTAAATTATCCAGAAGCGATCGCCTATATTTCTGCTGCTATTTTAGAAGGTGCGAGAGATGGGCAAACTGTTGCTGAATTAATGAGTTATGGCACAACTTTGTTAACTCGAGATGATGTTATGGAAGGTGTGCCAGAAATGGTACATGAAGTGCAGGTAGAAGCAACTTTTCCTGATGGGACAAAGTTGATAACTGTGCATAATCCGATTCGTTAATTGGCAAAGGAGAAAAGTATGATTCCTGGGGAAATTATTACGCCAGATGGAGAAATTGAGCTTAATGCTGGTCGTGAAACTATCAAATTACAAGTAGCAAATACAGGCGATCGCCCTATACAAGTTGGTTCACATTTTCACTTTTTTGAAGTCAATACAGCCTTAAATTTTGACCGAGAACAAGCGCGAGGAATGCGTCTTGATATCCCCGCCGGTACCGCAGTTCGTTTTGAACCAGGTGATGAAAAAGAAATAACGTTAGTTTCTTTAGTTGGTAGTCGCCAAGTCTACGGCTTTAACGCCAAAATTAACGGTAATCTCGATTGACAAAATTCTAATATGTGTTTTTTAAAGAATGGATCGCCGTGCTTATGCAGAAACATATGGCCCAACAGTAGGCGATCGCATCTTATTTATCGAATAGGTTTAATTTCAAACTCTAATTTGGAACGGTAAAAACAAACATCGAATTCTAGAAAAAAATTGGTTTGTCCAAGAATTAAAGGAGTATTAAGACTGCTTACCCATGCAAATACTAACTGCACTGGTGTAAAATTGCCAATTTCAGCCATTGCAAACAATGGTATGGCAGGTTGATTGCTGAGATTTCCTGCTAATTGAATAATAGCTTTACTCTCATCCCAAATTCCACCCAAATCAAGCCCTAGTTCATAGGGCATAACATTGACAGTAGCACCACTATCAACTAAACCATTTGCTTCTATGCTGTGATTTTCTCGACTTAAAACTAGGGTAATTCTGGGTAAGCTATCAAATTCATTTTGGGTGGAACTGGTGGTGGAATACTTGAACCGCATACAGCTTAATGACTGGAATCCTGTTGTCTGAGTGCTTCCATCAAGACTTCACCAGCCCCAAAGCTATTATAAGGAGTAGGTAAATCGTAGGTTTTGAATGGTTCCAATGGTGAAATATCCTCGACTGTATCTAAATCTTCGACAAGGATGCGAATTAGCTTGAGCTTTTCTGATGGAGAAAGCTTGCGAGCTATGAGAATTACTTCTGCTAGGTTCATTCTGTCTACGTCTCCAATAACGCTCATTTATAGCATAAACCTAAATTATTTAAACCGCGTTTGGCATTTGCAGGGTGAAATTCAGATTAATGGAAACTTATAGATATTTCCAAAACAGAAGGTTCCCAACTTTTTTGAAACGATTGAAATTAAAAAGTAAAATCGCTCTGTGGTGTGGCAAATTCAGTGAATTGACGCATGAAAGGAGAATAAAAAGCTAAAACAATATCTTCTTTCGGTACACCCATTTCCAGCAATTGGGTAGCAATACCGATTTCGGTTCCGTCATGCTGAATCCAGATTTTACCGTCTTTGATATCAAGATGCAAACTACATCCATGTGTTCGACGATCATTCCGCCAGCCTGTATGTAGTAAGAGATAGTGATCTCGTTCAGTATCTAGAATAGCTTGAGTTTCGATTTCCGGTTGTGGCGATCGCCTCTGTGCCCGTTCTAGAATTAGCTGTTGTATAATTTGACGATATTTTTCTACAGCCATTGAACTATAACCTCCTGTTTTTCATCATAAATGAGTAAGCAAATTTTCATTCGCTCAATCATTTATCGCACAAAGCGACGCTGAAAAAATGAGTTGTAGATTGACTTTGGTACAGCCAGATAAAGCTTTCGTTCTGGTTCAAACTCTTCCAATGCAAATTGATAGTAGATGAATTGTCCGAGAGCAGTGTGGAAGTCTGAGACATTTGAACGCCCAATAAAACTTTTGATTTCGATGGCTATTTTTGTGTCGGCTCGTTCGGCGGCTAAAATCTCTGCTGCTAAATTAATCTCAAAGTCTACATCACCAATGCTAATTTCATAGGGATCGGCGGTAATTGTCCATCCTTCTTTTTCGAGAGCGTTTCTAACTGCATCGTGAAAGCGGTCTTTGACCATTTTTTTTAACGAATCATGGAAACACAACTCCTATCATGATTTTAGCCTGAAATCTCTTGCCAAAAGTAAACTTTTTACTTGTTTGATTTCGCTGTTTGCATCAATCATCGGACATTCAATAATTGATGAGAATAATATAAAGTAAAAAGTTAAAAGGCAAAATTTAAAATATATCCCTGACGATGGCTAATCACCAAAATTTTCCAAAAAATATCAAGCTATACAAAAATTTTCATTTTAGCTGCCTCAGGTTGCTGAAAAATATTTAAATCAATACCATCACTAGGAGTGGCATTATGCCTTACAGAATGGATCGCCGTGCTTACGCCGAAACCTATGGCCCCACGGTAGGCGATCGCGTCCGTCTCGCTGATACAGAATTATTTATCGAAGTAGAACAAGATTTCACCACCTACGGCGATGAAGTGAAATTTGGTGGCGGTAAAGTCATCAGGGATGGGATGGGACAATCCCCCATTTCTAACGCTGATGGTGCGGTAGATTTAGTGATTACAAATGCTTTAATTCTTGATTGGTGGGGTGTAGTTAAAGCCGATATTGGCATTAAAGACGGCAAGATATTTAAAATTGGTAAAGCAGGAAATCCTTATATTCAAAATAATGTCGATATTATTATTGGGCCTGGAACCGAAGCTTTAGCTGGGGAAGGGATGATTCTCACGGCTGGGGGTGTGGATTCCCACATCCATTTTATTTGCCCCCAACAGATAGAAGTTGCGATCGCCTCCGGTATTACTACCATGATTGGCGGTGGTACTGGCCCCGCTACAGGTACGAACGCTACCACTTGCACTCCAGGCCCTTGGAATATGTACCGGATGTTACAAGCGGCTGATGCGTTTCCTGTGAACTTAGGATTTTTGGGTAAAGGTAATGCTAGTCAACCCCAAGGACTTGTAGAACAGATACAAGCTGGTGCAATGGGCTTAAAGCTGCATGAAGATTGGGGAACAACACCCGCAACTATTGACACTTGTCTGAGTGTAGCTGATGAATATGATGTACAAGTAGCAATTCACACCGACACCCTCAACGAAGCCGGGTTTGTCGAAGATACGATCGCAGCTTTTAAAAATCGTGCTATCCACACCTACCACACCGAAGGCGCAGGCGGTGGACATGCACCAGATATTATCAAAGTTTGTGGCGAGGCTAATGTTCTGCCATCTTCCACCAACCCCACGCGCCCTTACACCCTCAACACTTTAGATGAACATCTGGATATGCTAATGGTATGCCATCACCTCGATCCTGCGATCGCGGAAGATGTCGCTTTTGCTGAATCCCGTATTCGGCGGGAAACTATCGCTGCTGAAGATATTTTGCACGACTTAGGTGCGTTTAGCATGATTTCTTCCGACTCTCAAGCGATGGGAAGGGTAGGGGAAGTAATAATTCGTACCTGGCAGACATCTCATAAAATGAAGGTGCAACGGGGAATCCTTAACCCACAAGCTCAAGAGCAAAGGGCAGATAATTTTCGGGCAAAAAGGTATGTTGCCAAGTACACCATTAACCCAGCCATTACTCACGGAATCGCTCAGTATGTAGGGTCAGTAGAAGAGGGGAAACTTGCAGATTTGTGTTTGTGGCAACCAGCATTTTTTGGTGTGAAGCCAGAGATAGTCATTAAAGGCGGGATGATTGCATGGGCGCAAATGGGCGACGCTAACGCCAGCATTCCCACACCACAACCAGTGCATATGCGACCGATGTTTGGTAGTTTTGCAGGGGCGCGTCACGCCACATCATTAACTTTTGTTTCCCAAGCGGCATTAGAAAGGGAAATTAACAGCCAGTTGGGTTTGCGAAAATCGGCGGTTGCAGTTTCCGGGACACGCCAATTGAGTAAGCGAGATTTGAAACTGAATGATGCGCTACCTCATATTGAAGTAGATCCAGAAACCTATGAAGTTAGAGCTGATGGGGAATTGTTGATTTGTGAACCTGCGACAGTTTTACCAATGGCTCAAAGATACTTTTTGTTTTAATCCATGACCGAGCAATCAACAGATTACGATAGTCCTTGGAAAGAAATCATTGAGCTATATTTTCCCCGCTTTCTAGAATTCTTTTTCACTCAAGCTTACGACGCGATCGACTGGACGCGACCTTATGAATTTTTAGACACCGAACTGCAACAGCTAGAACCTGATGCAGAAATTGGGCGGCGCTTCGTTGATAAAGTCGCCAAAGTTTGGTTACTTGACGGTGAGGAAGCTTGGGTATTGGTTCATGTAGAAGTCCAAGGACAATATGACAGCCAATTTACCGAACGGATGTACACCTACAATTACCGTTTATTTGACCGCCATAAACAGCGAGTCATCAGCTTGGCTGTATTAGCCGATGAACAAGCAAATTGGCGGACCCTCCAGCTACAGCTATCAACTGGGGGGATGTCGCGTCAGCTTAGAGTTTCCCATAGCGAAGTTATTGGACTATGAACAAAATTGGGAAACTCTAGAGCAAACAACCAACCCCTTTGGGATAATTGTGATGGCGCATCTCAAAACCAAAGCGACGCAACGAAACCCAGAAAGTCGGCTACAGTGGAAACTAAGCCTAGTTAGAAGGCTATTTGAAAGGGGATATAGCCGGGAAGATATTCAAGAATTATTTCGATTTATCGACTGGGTGATGGTTTTGCCAAAAGAATTGGCAAGTAGTTTCAAAACAGTAGTGAGAAATTACGAGGAGACAAATAGAATGCGGTACGTAACTAGTATTGAAAGGTTAGCGAAAGAAGAAGGGATTGAGGAAGGAATTCTCCAAAATTCTAGAGAAAGCGTGATTGAAGTTTTAGAAACGCGGTTTGGAGAAGTGCCAAGTGCTATTGTGGAAGCTATCAATGCTATAGAAGAACCATCGGTACTAAAAACACTTCATAAAAGAGCGATCGCAATTCCTTCTACAGTAGAATTTCAACAACTATTAGATAATCTCACAGTTGGAGAATGAGCGATCGCATGAACAAAAATGGCTATTGATTTGGTTAAACTACTTCTAGATAATTAAGAAAATCTATTTATGTTGACAAAGTACATACAAGCTGCAATGCATCAAGCTAAGTATAAGATTTTGTCAGATGATGACAGCTTTTATGGTGAAATTGCTGGTTTTCAGGGTGTCTGGGCGAATACAGACACATTGGAAACCTGTAGAGAAGAATTAGCAGAAGTTTTGGAAGAGTGGATTTTATTACGAGTTTCCCGAAATCTGCCTTTACCTATAGTTGATGGCATTGAATTGTCAATCAAGGAAGTGGCATGATGCCCACGTTTGGATCTATTAAGCGCCCCGACTTAATCCGCTACTTAAGGCAACTAGGGTTTGAGGGACCATTTTCTGGTAGCAGGCATCATTATATGGTCAAAAATGACATCACGGTGCGAATACCAAACCCTCACAAAAGGGATATTAGTAAAGGGCTTGTAGCTGAGATATTGCGACAAGCGGGAATTGATAGAGATGAATGGGAACAGTTGTGATGTTGAAGTAATCGCAATTCCTTCTACAGCCGAATTTCAGCAACTATTAGATAATCTCACAGTTGGAGAATGAGCGATCGCATGAACAGAAATAGCTGTTGATTTGGTTAAACTATTTCTAGATAATTAAGACACTCTATTTATGTTGACAAAGTACATAATATCTGCAATAAGTTAAGCTAAGTTAAGTTAAGCTTATCAAATCCCCATCTGATAATATAAGGTGGGGTTATTATTTATTATTTAATTTTCTAAATTTAGCTAATTATTTATATCTAAATTGTTAGTAATAAGAGACATATTTTAGGTATCTAATTGATTGTTCTTATCTTTGTCTAATGCTTCCTGAATAGCACGTCTACAAAATTCTGGGGGGTCATCTTTTGACTTGACTTCTTCCTTCATTTCCTTAGTGATTCGTAAATGTAGATATTCGGTTAGCGGATTATCTCGTTCTGACTTAATTGGTTCAAAATTTTCGGGGTTCCCTTTGGGGTTAGGCATTGTAGAGAAAAGTAAATATAGCTTGAACGTTTGATATATCAAAGGATACAGTTTTAAATCGGTAGGCACTACCCTGAGAAAGTTGTTACCTACCGATACCACTTTTATCAAGAGGTAATTTCATTCTATGTTTTCACGAACTGAATTAGAAGTATTGACAATCCCTGAACTTAGAGTATTGTGTCAACGATACGGGATTAAGCCAACCGGGAGTACAGCAGACAAGACTGCTTATCTAACCTCCCTTATGGCGTTCCCTACTATTGCCCTCAGCCAGATGCAGCAAGGGAGAGGGTTAATGATGCCCTCATTTGCTAATCTCCAGAATTTAGAGGTAGCGCTGGATGAAATAAACTCCCCTACAGATGAACAAGTAGCGTTAATCAGAATTTCATTTGAAGGTAGAAGGATGGAATACCCTGCTAGATATGACCAGGAAAAGCTACTAGCTATATATAGGGCTAAGTTGCTACTGGAAGAAGCGATTACCTTGCTCTCAGCCTTGTAAGCTGACTCATTGACTGAGTAACTGACGAACTGGGGGGGAATTATCCCCCTTTTTTAATAACTTCTATAAGTTTACCGCCAGATATCTCGTTTTTAGGTAAAGATAAACTTACCTGAATCTACTTTTTGGAGTTACGATCAAATAGACAAACATTGCATCTGATGTAGAGAGTAATGCTACCTTTTAAGAAAAAAATTGTGAGTGATGAAGCCATGCGTCCGGTAGCGGTTTTAATTGATTATCAGGACTGGGAGGAAATTGAGAAGATATTAGAGGCTTATCAATTACAACAAGAATAAAATTTCAATTTAAACAAATATGCGGGTGTAATTCAACTAACTCAATACCCTTTGGATTATCAAAAGCAAATTAGGGATGAGTGGCCTTGATACAACCTTTAATTATGTTAGATACAAATGAAGACACTCAAGACACTCTAAGGAACGCAATGAAAAAGGTTACACTAACGGAATTGAGTAATAATATTGATCGTCTACTGGATGAGGTACTAGAAACAGGTATTCCACTAGAAATTAACAAAAATGGAAAGTTGCTAAAAATTATTCCTATAGAAAAACAAGATAAACTTAAAAATTTGACTTTTAAACCAGATGTTATTCAGGGAAATCCAGATGATTTAGTTAATATTAGTTGGGAGCAGGAGGTTAATATTGATTTATCTTGATACTCATGTAGTAGCATGGCTATATTCTGGTTTGACAGATAAATTAACTGAATATTGCTAAAACTTTAATTAATGACAATGAAGTTTACATTTCGGCAATTGTTCGATTAGAGTTACAGTATTTATATGAGATAAAAAGTCTGAAAGATGAACCAGGTGTGATTATTTATAATCTCTCCGATCAAATTGGTTTAAAGATATGTAATAAAAACTTTAATGATATTATCAGCATTACTTTAACGATTACTTGGAATCGTGATCCTTTTGATCGGATTATCACGGCAAATGCTCTGTTAAATAACAACATATTAGTGAGCAAAGATCAAAATATTCTGAATAACTATTTGTATGCAAAATGGTATGATTAAAAGTTACATTAAATCGCAAGAGCGGCTATGCCTGCGGCGGGCTGCGCCTATGCACCTCATGCCGCTTTTTAGCTGCTGAATCAAAATAGTTCCCCAATCCATCCGAGAAATCATCGCTGACAGAGCAAAATACCTCTGCGAATATTGTCACTCAACAGAATTCGTAAATACTGACCGCTTCACTGTTGATTATCTAAAATTTGCGCTTTTAAACAATTACTCGGCTAACTTCATACTTTCTTTCATCGCCGCAAAACGCGATCGCCAAGTACCATTTGTTTTCAGATAATTCGCAATTGATTTATCATCAAAAACCTGATTAGCTAACTTGAGGAATTCTTCTTTTTCTTGCTCGGTCAGAGTATCGTTATTGTTAAGACTACCGACTGACAGATGAAGATTACCTCCAGCATCTAAGTGTCGTTGCCTAGCAAAATTTCCTAGTTCTACCATTCGGCGGACTTGCTGCTGTTTGCTCTGATTGTTAGTTGTTGTCATCGCCTTGAACCCACTCTATAGGAAAAATCTCTCCATCTTGGGTGATTACTGCCACTGGTAAAATAGGACTGAGAGTAGCAATAAACCATAAACCCCTATCTTGCTCGTATGTATTGTAAGTCATTAGCTCCAGGGTTTGTAAGGCGTTAATGATTAAATATTGTGCTTCACTGGGTTCCACAGATTTATTGTTCTCTATTTCAGTCAAAGCTGATTTTACAACAACTCAGTATTTTAACAGTGCGATCGCTTGTTTGATGGTGAGAGTGCGATCGCTTTTCTTGAGAGCCTCAGCATTAGCACTGGTTAAAAGCTAAAATCAAAGTGCAGCATTGCATGTTCAACTTATGATGAATCTGAAATTGATGATTGAACCTTCATACTGGTTGGGAACAGGAATCAAATTGGAAAAAGTTAATAATCTTAATCTTTTTAAGTTTACCGATGAACTGCAAGCACGTTCAGATGAACTGCTAGAACGCAGCAAATCTGGGTTAATCACGCCAGAAGAAAAAGCGGAATTAGATGGTATATCTGAGTTAGCGCAGATTTTTACCTACGCTAATTCTGTTTTAGCTTGATAATTAATTTAATCAGAAAGTGGCGATCACCTGTTTTGTGGAGAGAGTGCGATCGCCTGTCTATTTTTGCTTTGTCTTTACTAGAATATTATCGAAATATACCGCAGTCCCATCATCACTACCTTGTAATGAGATGACTCCAAATTTTCCAGAGGTGTAAGAGTCATCTTTAAACATCCCAACTCTTTGATCGTTAATCCATCCAATTACCCTTGTCCCATCGCAGACAATTCTCAATCGATTTAGATTATTACCTTGCTTAATGCTATTAGAATACTGCCAGCCTACTTTATGCTCCCATTTATTACTTGCTATGCGCTTACCCATAGCAAACTCCCCATTCCCTTTAATTAGCAAGTAATAAAACTTGACTGGCATAGTAGATTTATTATTATCACTAGTTCGCGTAACTATACCAAATCCTGAATAATCTGTGCCATTGTCTTTTTTAACATCAACGGAGAAATCAATATCTTGGATTTTCTGAATTTTCTTATCCCAAATAGATAAACTTAATCCATTGTTATTTTCAGAAATCGGATGTAATAAACCTCCGTTTTTAATACTTGCTGATGTATCTTTACTCAATGTTTGTGATGGCTCTTTAAAGTCATCTTCAAGTACAATTTTTGAGAAAACATCTGTATTGTGCTGAAATTTACTGGTTATAAGGCCAGTGAATAATAGTATTAGAGTTATGCCAATAGTAATCTGATAAATTTTGAATAAATAAGAATGTTGTTCTGTACGTTTGAGAGACTGAATTAGACCTACAGCTATACCGAAGCATAAACCTAATATTAACCATCCAAAAGATGCTTGTTCGATTCCAATCATCTTTAACGGATATGCAATTAAGTCAGTAGTAATTATAAGGCTTGAACCAAGCCATGCAAACATATTTATTAACAAATTAATAATCAATATAATCAGCCACAAACAAACGAATAATTTTAATAAATTTTTTAATAGCCAACCTATAAAAATAATTTCTCTTCTTGAATATCTGTGATAGGTATATGCCCATTGATTATTCCATGTCGCTCCACTTTGACGATTTTCTATTAATTCATTTAGCAAATTTAAAAATGTTACAAATAAACCTCTAAATCTTTCTTTTACAAAAGGTAACTTCTGGCGAAATATAAATACACATACAAAGAATACTAGACTACCAAATATAGAAGATGTTATCTGCACCTCTGGTATTCCAAATATGTTTAGATGAGAAGGAGGAAAGAAAGTAGGTATATAAGAAGCTCCACTAACTTCGGCTGGGTATGACAAAAGCCAATTATCATTTAACCCTACTGATAAGCGCTTCTCCAAAATACGGCGGGTTAAAAACATGATTAATGCTGTAGGGATACAAATCTTAGCAGTTAATGCGGTTATGATGTCCCATTGTAGGGGTTTTCTGAAATAAACAGGTACTATAAATTCGCCAGTATTTGTTTTTATCGATATTTCAGTATTGTGGTGACCAGCCTCTAAATTAGTTGTATCCAAAGTCAAAGAAAATTCTAATGATTTGCCTTCAAAATTATGCTGAGTTACTTCTATTCCCTCCATCTCAGTTGAGGCAGTTCCCTTAAGTTTTCCACGAGGAGAGTCACTATTTATTGTTAATAATTTTGTAAACGAGTGTCTGCCATGTGAAACAACTCCTAAGTCTATTTTTTGAGGCTCTATGCTGACCTTGAGGTTTGTAACTTTGTAATTTATAGGAATCCGACAGGTATACTCGCTCTCTTCTAAGCAAATAAAAATGTTACCTTGGTAATCTCCAGGTTGAACTTCAAGAGTATCTAAATTAATATTGAATGTTTGATCAATAGAGGAATCAAATCCTTCTGGTACACTCAGACCTGGAAGATTAGGATTAATCACATCTCCCCATGCGAACCCACGCCCATTGTTACTAATTTTCAAGGAAACTTTTTGTTGATACCCGATGGGTATTTCACCAAGCTCTAACTGATTCGGTTCAAAAAATATTTTTGGATGTGGAGGTCTGCCTAGATGTCTACAGAGTTCTCTAACAAAAATTTCAACACCCTTACGTTTTTCTTCCTGGTATGAATCAACAATCTTTCGAGACATAAGTGCTAAATCTGTCTCGCTACGCCAGAATAGCCAATTTTCAAGATATTCGCTGTTGAATAAGTAATCTTCTGTTATCTCTGGATACTTATCACACTTATCAATTAAATCAGAAACTGAGAAGGCGTACTCATTTTTAAACTTTAATTTAGTAGGATCTAAGGACTCCTCTAATTCTTTGGTACGAAGCTCTCGACTAGCATTTAAAAAATCGTTATCCTCTTTACTTAAGTTTTTTCCTGCTGCCCATTTGTGTGCATTCTTTAACTCATCTCCACGTAAAAGCGATGACTCGTTCTGACAGTTAGAGGCTAACCAAGCTGTAATTGCTTTTCTATAAAATGGTGGTCTTAGTTCAGCTAATTGCTTATTTACCCAGGTTTTGTCAAAAACTTGCTGATAAATGCGGTTATATACCTCTAAGTAAGCCTGTCGCTTCAGTACTAAACCCGTTAGCCGTAGTTCCATTTGTTCTAAACTGTCATCAGAAGGTATCCTCCCTTGTTCCAGAATTTGCTTATACAGTCCTAGCATCAAACCTGCTCGTTGTTCCTTGCTCAAAATGCGATCGCGTATCGTCCTTAAATGCTCCGGTTCATCCTGATATTCCCAGTTTTCAATGATGCGCGAGCAAACTAGTTGCTCAATTAAGTTGGCTTCACTACCTGAGGTGATAGAAAATGAGGATGAGATAACTAGCTGACAAAGCTTTTGCGTCAGAAATGGTTGACCCCCTGTCCAAGCTAATATTTCCCTAATCACATTCTCAGGAGTATCTGCTTTTTCCTTTAATCCTTTAGTTAAGGGTTGCACTTCATCTAACTCAAAGCCTCGCAGACCAATAGCTTTGCCAATATTAAATGATGTACGGCTCTTGTCCTGAATCAAATCTGAGGGTGTCGCTACCCCTAAAAGAGCATAGGTGAGGCGTCGGTATTCTAGATTGTCAGCACGTTGGTTATAGCAAGCTCGGATTAGGGCAAAAAAATCATCATTGAAGTCTAAATTAAGAATGCTATCAATTTCATCAATAAAGATAACAATATTTTGAGGAATCTCTGCCAACAGTACCTCTTCCATAAACAGGTTCAAACGATCCACTGGCGACCCTGAACGTTCATTCCACCAGGTTTCTACTTCTTTTGTTTTTCTAAATCCCAAACTCCGCGCTAGTCTACCAACGAAGCTCACATACCACTGATTCGGGTCAATACCGTAGCTACCAATGGAAGTAATGTCAATCACAGCGCAAGCAATGCCATCTGCTTGCAATCGGCGCATCACTTGTACTCGGAGACTAGACTTGCCCATCTGTCGCGAATTAAGAACATAACATAACTCTCCAGCTTTTAAAGCTTCATAGAATTCTTGATCAGCCTGCCGCACTACATAGCTGGGAGCATCTTGCGCTAAACTCCCTCCGACTTGATACTTGTATGCTGGTTTTGGTACTGTACTCATCTGTCAATTTTTTAGATGATCTCGAAAATAAGACCGATACAAATCACAGCGTGGTATCCATTCATTGCCATGCCGCTTAACTAGCCCCATACTTTCCAATTTAAACGCTGCTTCAGCATCTAATTCTACTGATTGGTTTTTGATCAAAACTTTCAGAAATGCTCTTGCTAAAGGGGGATACTCCTTTAGCGTCCATAAGTGTTGCCGCAAATGACCAGCGTAGATTCCTGCGTCTGTAGGAGCAGTTTGTGCTAGCTGTTCTAAAGATACATCCTGACGCCTAAGATGATAAAGCGTTTTTTGCACTAAATAAGGATGTCCTCCTACCAGAGCCATCAATTTCTCAATTTGAATCTCTCGCAATTCCAATCCATAACGCCTTACCAAATCTTGTACTTGAACTGAGTTAAACTCTGGTAACTCAACATTCTTACCTACATTAAAAGGCGATTGATTGCGATTTAAGGGAACATAAACCTCCGTAGAATGTACGATTACCAACCGAAGTTTTTCCCAGCGTTCGCTACTAAAATCCCCATACCGGGCAGATTCATACCAAGAGCGGAGCAAGCCAAAAAAATCGTCAGCAACTTCACGATGAGGAAACAAAAGATCCACTTCATCCAAGCCTAAGACAAGAGGACTGTCGATTTCTTCTAACAAACACTCCTCAAAGTAAGTGTTACAACGATCTTTAATTCCTGAACCGCTCCAATAAGCCTCTAATTGATTTAATCGCTTTAGTCTCCGACCAACCTGTTCGCAAAACCACCGTAAGAATTGTTCAAGATTAGTAAAAAGTACACTATCTGCACGTTGCAAGCTCAAAGACATAGCTTGATATCCTTGTTCTCTTGCACACTCAATAATCCTGGCCATCAGTGAGGTTTTGCCCATCTGTCTAGGAGCTTTGATCCGAATCAGCGCTCCAGGCTGCAAAATCTCCTGGTAACAGTCCCATTCAATTGGTGGTCGCTCTACATACAAAACAGATTTGAGAAACACTGATCCCCCTGGTTCTCTATATAACTCTGGCTCCGCTATTGGCGAGGGTGGATGATCAGGGCTTTCCATAACTGGAATTGCAGTTATTTCAGATGGCACTGGCCTTTGTGAATTACCTGCAGCCAGCCGTGATAAGATTTCTTGCAAAATCTTTGAACTATCAGCAGGTGATTTCCACTCTCGCTGCTGAATTTGACTTAAATAACCACGCAAATCATAATTTAGCGGTGAACTTAAGGGAAAATTGACACGAATCGGCAAAATCACTGGTTTATGCTCAGGACGCAAATCCTGTAACTGCTTTGCCCTTCTTACCTCTTCTGTCACCATCTCACTGGTTGCTGACTGTGGAGACAACAGCAGCAGAAAGTAATCACACCGTTCTAATTCTCTATCGATGCGCTGAGTCCAGTTTTCCCCCAAGCGAATACTCTCACCTGCCATAAATGCTTCATGTCCAGCCGCTTTGATGGCTTCATAAAAATGCTGGGCAAGGCTCAAATCTGGGTCTTGGCTGCGATAGCTAATAAAAACTCTGGCGCTGTCGCTATTTGGCGGCAACGGTGGTACATTCTGATTAATATCCAGAAATATTGACAAATTTGACCACTTTTGCTGCACCGTAGCTAGCAGTAAAGCCAATGCGCCTTCTGTATTGTCGTAAGCGGCAATTATGCCAATAACCTGTTGTGTTTCGGCATTAAATACAGGCGAACCACTATAGCCCCCTTGTACTTGTTGCGAATTCGCCTTAACCCGCAACCGCAACATTGGTAAGTTGCTAAATTCCAACTGGGGATTAACATCAGTTATCGTGCCATCAATCGAAGCGCCTTGGGGAAAATCCAAACGCCCATAGCCAATAGACAAAAATCGATCCATCGGCTGAAAATTAAAAGCTAGGGGTACTGAAGCACCTTGATAACTAGGTAATTGCAATATGGCAAAATCATCGCAGGTGCGATCGCCTAAATAAACCAAATCCACCCTTTGCCCATTGACTCGCACGTTTTCCCAACCGCCAGCCTCTTCAACTACATGGGCGCAGGTAAGCAAGTGTCCTTGTGTTGAGATGAAAAAGCCTGTACCCACAATTCCACCTTGGGGGTTTTCTATCGCTACGGTACAAGCTTTAACTAAATCCCAACTCATGAAAATTTATTACTTGTTTTCTTTTGCTGCCAAATTCCAAGTTATTTTCACCTTAAGTGATGCCTGCCCACTGGATTCGACTACATAAACTGAGCCTTTAGTGGTAAAATTCACCCCAAACTCAACTTCTCCGCTCACGGGTTGTGATTCTTGCTGCAAGGTTTGAAATGCCTTGGTAATTGGGCGACACCCACGAACAATTAAATCTTTAACTGCATCGAAGCTACCTTCTACTTTTTCCATTGGCAACTCACCAGGAACAGCCACACGTCCCACAGATACTTCTGGAATTTCTACTGCTACCAAAATCGTGCCGCCATCTTCTGTATTGAGTTCTAAAAGTTTACGAGCCATGATTTAATTAGCTAGTGATTATTTGTTAAATTTTTTAAACTTATTAAACTTTATTTATGTAAATAATGTTTATTTTTAGAGCATTTTTCAGTAACAACCCAAAGCAAATAATACCAGTAAAGTAGCTATTAGAACAATTAATTTTACCTATACCTGGTCGCTACATGAACTCACAAAATTCTCGCTCTGACAAAATTTTGGTTGTAGATGATTCTCCAGATAACGTGTTTTTAATCAAAACTATTTTGGAGGAAGAAGGCTACACAATTAGCACAGCAGAAAATGGTGTTTCGGCGTTAGCACAACTAGAAGCATCTCCTTGTGATTTGGTATTGCTGGATCTAATGATGCCAGGAATGGATGGTTACGAAGTTACTAAGCGTATCCGTGGTAATACTGCTATGCAGCAATATATCCCCATACTGCTGATTACTGCCCACGATGCGCCAAATGTTGCTAAAGGATTAGATTTAGGCGCTGATGATTTTATCCGCAAGCCTGTAACAGTAGACGAATTACTAGCACGAGTGCGATCGCTCTTGCGGCTAAAACACAGTATTGATGAACGTGATGAAATTGCTCGCCAGCGCGAAGATTTTGTCTCCCGTCTCACCCATGACTTACGCACCCCCCTAGTAGCGGCTGATCGCGTACTGATGCTGTTTCAGGAAGGTGCTTTGGGAGCGTTATCCTCACAAATGCATGAGGTAATCACCATCATGGCACGCAGCAATACCAACCTGCTTTCGATGGTCAATACCTTATTGGAAGTTTACCGCTTTGAAGCAGGTCGCAAAACCTTGGCGTTTCAACCAGTGAATCTGTGCCAGTTACTAGAGGAGGTAGTGGGGGAATTAACACCTTTAGCTCAAGCAAAAACACTAGCGATTAATACCTCGACTACGCTCGGTGTTAAAGCTGAGCATAGCCGAAGCTTTAATTTAAAAATTGCTGATGATACAAGCATTGGCAGCATGATGGGCGATCGCTTAGAATTGCATCGTCTATTTACTAACCTCATAGGTAATGCCATCAAATTTACCGATTCTGGCTCAGTAAATATTCGTTTTAGATCAACAAATGAAAGCAGCAAAAATTCTGATTTGGATGATTCAGAAAACTCAACTTTTAGTGACTACCTAATAGTTGAGGTGGAAGACACAGGCCCCGGTATTCCCACAGAAGAACAAGCCACCTTATTTGAACGATTTCGCCAAGGAAGCCACAAAAGTTCTGGTAGTGGCTTAGGACTGTATCTTTCCCGGCGAATTGTCGAAGCCCATCAAGGTACTATCTTACTTAAATCTGAATTTGGTAAAGGTAGTTTATTCATTGTCATGCTACCTATAAAACAGTGAATCAACTGAAGGATGAAGGATGAAGTATGAAGTATGAAGGATGAAGTGTCAATTGTCATTTGTCTCCCTCATCCCCTAGCCCCTAGCCCCTAGTCCCTAACCCCTATTAAAAAGATGATTACTAAATTATCAATACCTGTGGCTGATATTATTCGGAAACAGCGTGAATTTTTTCAAACAGGTAAAACTAAAGACGTTGCTTTTCGGATTGCACAACTCAAAATTCTTAAGCAAGCAATTCTGGAAAATGAACAAGCAATTGTGCAGGCATTAAAAGCTGATTTACATAAACCAGAATTTGAAACTTACGCTACGGAAATTTTCGTTATCAAGGAAATTGATTACGCCATTAAACATATCAATACTTGGACAAAGCCTCAAAAAGCCGCAGTTCCTATTGACTTTTTTCAATACTCAGCAAAGATTTATTCAGAGCCGTTAGGAGTTGTTTTAATTATCGGCCCTTGGAATTATCCATTTAACTTAATTATCGCACCCTTAGTTGGTGCGATCGCCGCAGGCAATTGTACAATCCTCAAACCTTCAGAACTTGCACCTCATACCTCTAGTCTGCTGGCTGAGATGATTGCTAAATATTTTGACCCAGCATATATTGCGCTGGTAGAAGGTGGTGTAGAAACCAGTAAAAATCTGCTAGCAGAAAAATTTGACTACATCTTTTTTACTGGTGGTACAACTGTCGGTAAAATTGTCATGGAAGCAGCGGCAAAAAACCTCACACCAGTTACCTTAGAATTAGGTGGCAAAAGTCCTTGTATTGTAGATACAGAAATTAATCTAGAACATACAGTCAAGCGGATTACTTGGGGTAAATTTCTGAATGCCGGACAAACTTGTATTGCCCCTGACTATATTTTAGTTAATAAAAAAATCAAAATAAATCTAGTAGCTGCTCTTAAAAAATGCATCAAAGAATTTTATGGAGATAGACCGGCAAGTAGTCCTGATTATGCTAGGATTATCTCTCAAAAACACTTTGATAGATTAGCAAACCTCCTGAAAAATGGTGAAGTTATTGTTGGTGGAGAAACTAACCCAGAGGAACGTTATATCGCCCCAACATTGATTGATAACGTCTCCTTGGAAGATGCGATCATGCAGGAAGAAATTTTTGGCCCGATTTTGCCTATCATTGAGTATAGCGACATCACAGAAGCGATCGCCTTCATTAACTCTCGACCAAAACCCTTAGCTTTATACTTATTTTCTCAAAATAAAAACCTGCAAAAGCGCATTTTGCAGGAAACTTCATCCGGTGGAGTTTGTATCAACGACACAGTGCTGCATTGTGGTGTGCCATCTTTACCATTTGGTGGTGTGGGTGATAGTGGTATTGGTAGTTATCACGGAAAAGCCAGTTTTGACACTTTTTCCCACCGCAAAAGTGTCTTGCAAAACTCTTTTTTATTAGACTTAAAATGGCGTTATGCTCCCTATCAAGGAAAATTAGCTTTCCTCAAGCGACTTCTTGGTTAGGAGATTGAACCACAAGATCCCCGACTTCTTGAAGGATACAGCTGGCGAATAGGGGGTCTGACCCCCTAATATGGTTGAGAGCAGCAGGTCAGAAGATACAAAAAGTAGAGTAACTTGTGGTATCTGTGTATGACACTGCATCCAAAAAATCAATGGGAAATACCAGAACAAACAGCACAAATAGCGCGTGCGTCATTCCCACTCGGGAATATGTACATGAAAATGTACGATGAATTAGGAGTGTTATACGCAGATAGAGAGTTTACCATCCTATTCCCAGCCAGATGCGGACAATCAGCAATGTCTCCAGGGAAACTGGCATTAATCACAGTCATGCAATTTGCCTTTATGGTTAACAGATAGACAAGCGGCAGATGCAGTCAGGAGTCGAATAGATTGGAAATATACACTTGGTTTAGAGCTAACAGATTCAGGATTTGACTGTAGTGTATTGAGCGAGTTTCGCAGTAGATTATGCGAGTATGGTTTAGCGAACAAGTTGTTAGATTTAATGCTGGTTAGGTTTCAAGAGAAAAAACTGATTAAGCACCGAGGAAAGCAGCGAACAGATTCAACACAGGTGATAGCGGCAATACGTCAACTAAATCGGTTGGAATTAGTCGGAGAAACATTCAGAGCAGCACTCATGCCTACAAATTAGTTGAAAGTAATCAGGCTTATCAAGTTTCCCTGGTTGGTCCTGTGGCTGTTGATACTAGTTGGCAAGCAAAGTTAAAAACAGGTTTTGATATTA
>JAVRCF010000023.1:0-93595 GCA_034530935.1 Aulosira sp. DedQUE10
GTCAACATCGGTTAGGGGTGTACCTCGTTTTTGTCCCGACATTCATCCCACACTGACCTGAGTACAGGTACAGTGTGGGATGAATGTCGGTTTAAGCTAAATGAAATGAACTGCCGATAAAAATTATTTTTGTTGATAAGAAGAAAGGCAGATGGCAGAGGGAAGACAAAAAAGGTAGAAACCTTGCCCGTTGGATACCAAAGCTATAGGGCACAGCAATGCTCATTGGTGTCAACTTAAGCAAAAACGCTTATTCCACAGGCATTTTACCCCACCCCTTAATCCCCTCCCCGCAAGCGGGGAGGGGACGTTTTGGCTTTAGACAAAACTGGGGTGGGGTAAAGCGGATCTTGACGGGAAGCGAGAAAACGCTTGCATCACGACTTGATAAGGGTTTCACGTTAAGTTGACACCAATGAGCAATGCTGTGCCCTTAAAATAGATATGTTTCAAATCATTGAAAACTACTGTAATTAGTATTTCCCTATTTAGAACCTATCCGTGTCTTGAGACGGCTCAACTGCTCCTGGTTGAGACAAAAAGAAGTTTTGAGCGCCTTCATTTTGGTATATGCATCTAATATCAGGTTTGTCACTGTCCAAGTTACCTGTAAAGCCAAAAGTATTTAAGCGATTCTTACATTCTCTTACTTGGTCAGATGTCACCAACTTCCGCTGCTCTAAAAGTGCCCAGTTATTTTGGCGCAAAACGCATCCAGGGCGCATACTCGGTTGAGCAACATAAACATTAAACGGGTTAAGAGTTACGAAAAGTCTAGCGTCCATCACCATAGCGCTGGCTCCGTATTGCACACAAATCTCAGGGTTTGGTGCTTTGGTATCAATGAATTCACGGGAAGCCACATTAGATGGGGACAAAGTGGTTGTCGAGCTAAAAGCAATGCCAATGCCAATCCCCAATACAAGTACTCCCCCCAAAATTGCTATGGTGGTGAAGTTAAAGAAGGAAGATTGCAATGGAGAAGATTTGGAACTATTAGCCGATCTATTAGTGGATGTACGTCTCATTATCGCTGGTTTACCTTCACGCCTCAGATAGCAGGGAGTTTTCTAAAATGCTCTCCCTTTTTAAGTATGACGATTATTGAGTGGAATTGCCTGCTACTTTCTTGACTTTTTACGGTATGGGGAAAAAATATTGGGTTTAAGCTGTTCAGACAGTAGAAGGAAACCGCGATAAGTTAAGATTCAGCATCAAGTGTGAAAAAGGGACTGGGGATTGTGGGATTGAGTGTGCGATCGCTCGAAGCGATAGGATTCTACAATAACTTTGTGATTATCCCCATGTCTTTCTTAGGGGAGTGTCAAATCTCCCCATTACCCCTTTGCCTCTTATCCCCTCCAGGAACCACACCTTCCCCAATCTCTAATTCCTCGACCCCGTTTTCTCCTTCTTCTGAATACCGTTGAGGAACATTGGCACAAATTTCTCCATAAATGCTTGGGGATCTCGCTGCCAAACTCTTTGGGCTGCTTGAATTCTCAGCAATTGCAACTCAGGTGCTAGCAAAGTTTGCGGTAAGCGTTCCATGAGGTACTGAGGACGTTGCCAAAGCGGCATATTATTTGCTAGTTCCACCAGGGTAGCAACTCGCCGCAGTTCTGCACCTAGAGTAATATCCATACCTGATTCAAATGCTGCTTGCTCAATTGCTGCATACTTGCGCTTGGCTTGCTCAACTTTTTGCCGATGTTTTGGACTTTTATCAGCTATTTGCGCTAAAGAGCGATTACCCCAACGAACGTGTCCAGCTTCCTCTGGCAAGATTTTGGCGATGGTTTCGCGGATTTTGATGTTTTCTTCGGTTTGCGGTGCTTGTTTCAAGGCGTAGATGTGAGCAGAGAAATACTCACAACCCCGCTTTTCGGTAATGTTAATCGTGGCTAGAGCAGAAATTACAAAGTCTTCTCTGTCTCTAACTGGATCTTTACTTTCTTGGTCAAGTAACCGCTCAAATTCGTCAATATAGGAAGAACCCGGTGGCTTGCCAATATTTGCTCCCAAATCTACCAACAAATCAGTTAGCCACATAGCATGGCGTGCTTCATCAGAGATATGGTGCGACAAATCCTTGATCAGTTGCTTTGGCTGTCCATCAAGTTGTTCAATCAGGTTAGTCAAGTCTTTGCAACTGCGCTGCTCACTATAACGGTAGCGGTTAAGGGTAATTAAATGGATATCGCGATCGCTTACTACCTGTTTGAGGATGTCTCGCGCACTCATCGCATTCTGAAATTTCCGTGGGTAAATAACGGTCACGTCGCTTCGCTCCGAATTCAAAATTTAAAATTCAAAAATCTGATTGACTCTTGCCTATTGCCTTTTGACAAATTACATTACAAGGCTTTCTGAGACTTTAACTGCTCAAATATAAATAAGTGTAACGAATAAATCATCAATCGGGGGGCGGGTGTGCATCTGGTGACTATACCAATCTGAAGCCAGATGTCTAAGCCCAATAGTTGTTTCAGGCTGCTTGGGGATATTGGCTGTTGGCTTTGCCCTAAGAAGAAGTATGAAAAGTATTAAGTTATATTAAGAATATCTATTTGGTAACATTGGTTACAGAATTATTTGCTATATTAAATAAGAAAGCAAGGTTCCATCTATCATCTATACGGAAAAATTAGGGAGGACTATATTATGTCTATTCAAGAAAAATCTCGTGCAATCATGGCGCGTCAATATCAAGAAGTCAAGAAACGCCAACAATCTATGCTGATGCGTAGCGCACAAGAACTTGGTCTTCCTGAAGAAATGTCCCACTACTGGAACCCGACTCAAGGGAAGATTGACCAAGCGACTCGGACAATTTATGAAACCAGCCACGCTGGGATGAGTTAGGCTGAGAGTTCTTATCTGATTGTTGTTGAGTGAGAACTAATAAGCTATGAATGCAAAATCAGGTGTCACAACGTTTAGACATGACTGAATACCCCCTTTTTTGAAGGGGGTTTTGCATTGATATCATGAGTAATCCCTCTTTTATCACTTTCGGGAGAGAATAATCTGGGATGCTTACAGAATAAGACTTTTACCAAAAACCTTGATTTTAGGCATTATGTTAGAAAATAAACGTTCAAATGCCCGTTCTGTGTGCGGTTAAAAATTTGGCTCTTATTTTTCTTTTCCCAGAGTAACAAAAGAGGGGTAATATGATGTCCGGCAAATCACCCTTAATATGTCATTGCGAGTGGAACGTTCGCGTAGCGTCTCGCAGAGAAGCAATCGCAAGGTTTTTGGGATTGCTTCCCTTCGGTCGCAATGACGGTTGTTTGAACGGACATGATATAATATCTCTTAAAATATTTATCGGTTATACCATTTTGGATTTTAGATTTTGCGGAAAGTTGAGCCAGTGCGTTGGACGGGTTCCCCGAAGGAAGCAAACTTTCCAAGACGGATTGAGAATTGCCTTCTGCATCTAGGTTGTAAGAATCCATCTGTCGCAATCATTTTTCTTGCTTGGTGTTCAAGGGGAAGGGAAAATGGTAAAGGTTTTTCCCTTCCCCTGCCGCTATTAATAATTTTTTATTACCTTGGGAGGCATACGCTTAAGCTATCTGGGCTTGCGTGCCGCGAGAATTAAAAACAATGGTATGCGCTTTCGTCGCTCGTAGGTTTGTACGTCTTGAAAGTGTTCACGTTGCGGACGCGCTTCACGCAGATCCTCAATCATAAAACCAGCTTCATTGAGGAGATGAAAATAGTCTTCAATCGTGCGGTGATATTTTTGCACCGTGCCGCCCAGCCAATGCGTAACTCGCAGTCCGGTCGTAAAATAATTATCGACAACCCAATCTTGGCGGAATGTCCCAGAAGTCCAGCCTTTGTCACAGGAAGTAATCACGGGATGCTCAACCGAAAAGACAAACAATCCCCCAGGTGTGAGTGTCTGGAATATTTGGGTGCAAATTGATGCTAGATCAGCGACATAATGCAGGGAGAGTCGTGCAATAACCAGATCAAATGCTGCGTGTGGATATGTCCAGTTCTCAATCGTCTGCTCAATAATCTGACCTGCTGTGTCAGTAAGTGTCTTGGTTGCAACGGTAGCCATCTTGTGTGAGCCTTCGATACCAGTGTAGCTCGCAGCACCGCGATCAAGGAGTTCTCGCCCAATTGCCGCATTGCCACACCCCAAATCGAGGATACGTTTGCCATTAATGGGTTGAATAAGATCCATCATCACTGGCTTTTCCAGCGTATCGTTTGGTGTATCTACACGTTGACGACCGTGCATATAGGTTGCAAAAACTGCCTCATCATCATAGAAGTTTGGGCCTGTCTGCGCCATAGGTGCTGTTCCTCTGCAGTACGCTGATTACCTCATCGGCATATTAGCAAATCAATACCTTCTTCATTTTGATATGAGGAATACTTGCTTCTATAAATATTTCTCCTTCTTCTACAAAACCCATATTTTGATATAAAGCCTTGACATATTCTTGAGAATTAATGACAACTTCTGGAATATTTTTACTAGCTATAATCTCTATTGCCTTTTCCATGATTTGCTTACCAATTCCTTTACCTCTAGCGTGAGAAAAAACAGCCAGTCTTTCTATTTTGGCAGTGTATTCATCTAAATATCTAATTCGCGCAGTACCAACGGCTGCTTGATTTAAATAAGCAATTAAATGATCGCATATTTCATCTTTACCATCAAACTCTAAAGCAGGGTCTACTCCTTGTTCTTCCTGAAAAACGGCTATTCTAATAGCTTTAATCGCCGCAAATTCTTCAGGAAACTCAACGATTTTAATAATTAAATCTCTGCTCACAATTTTTCTGCGTTTTATACCCTTTTGTATTTCCATTCAAAGTTAAGTAGGGCAGATGCCCTACTTACTTTTATACTTTAATCAGCACCTTCAATTGGTGCAAAACCTTGGCGCTGAATATTTTCTGTGATTGTGCGCGGTTCTAGGAATTGTAGCAGGTAATCAGGGCCGCCTGCCTTAGAACCAACACCAGAAAGATTGAATCCACCAAAGGGTTGACGTGCAACGATCGCACCTGTAATTGTACGGTTAATGTACAAATTCCCGACTTCAAAATCTTGTTGTGCTTGCTGAATGTGGGATGGAGTTCGAGAGTAAAGTCCTCCAGTTAAGGCGTAGTTAGTACCGTTAGCGACTGCTAATGCTTCCTGAAAGTCCTTCACCTGAATTACCGCCAGCACAGGGCCAAAAATTTCTTGTTGGGCAATTATCGCATTGGGTGGTACTTCGCTAAAGATGACTGGCCCAATAAAATATCCTTGTTCTGGTGCTGGTAATTCCAGGGCTAATTTTGATTCTGCCTTACCTTTTTCAATATACTCGCGAATGCGATCGCGGGCATTGGCATCAATTACGGGGCCGACTTGGGTGCTGGGTAACTCTGTTTCCCCAATGTTCAAGGATTTTGTGGCTTCTACTAAGCGTTCCACAAAAGAATCGTAAATCGATTGCAGCACAATTACCCTAGAACAAGCAGAACATTTTTGTCCGCTGTAACCAAAGGCTGACTGTACTACCCCCACAACAGCTTGGTCTAAATCAGCACTCTCGTCTACAATTATGGCATTTTTGCCACCCATCTCTGCAATTACCCGCTTCATGTGTTTTTGACCGGGTTTGAGGGTAGATGCTTCTGCGTATA
This sequence comes from Aulosira sp. DedQUE10, assembly GCA_034530935.1. Lineage (GTDB taxonomy): Bacteria > Cyanobacteriota > Cyanobacteriia > Cyanobacteriales > Nostocaceae > Aulosira. Next base: position 5,668 of record JAVRCF010000023.1, read on the forward strand.
TTCTACAGCCAACTTCTTGGGAACCAGTAAAGGCAATTACATGAGTATCAGGATGATTTACCAAATACGCCCCGACTTGGGAACCTTTACCGGGTACATATTGAAACACACCTTGCGGAATCCCAGCCTCTACCAAAATTTCTGTAAGTTTGGCAGTAATCACCGAAGATGTTTCCGCAGGCTTCAAGAGAGTACAATTACCAGCAACTAACGCTGCTACAGTCATACCACAAGCGATCGCCAAAGGAAAATTCCAAGGAGAAATGACTACCGCAATTCCGCGTGGCTGGTAAATATAACGATTCGTCTCCCCAGACACATCATAATTTACGCCTTTATCCAACCGTTCCATTTCATCGGCATAGTAGTGACAGAAATCTATCGCCTCAGAAACCTCTGCATCTGCTTCCTTAACCGGCTTCCCAACTTCCAGCACCATCCAAGCCGAAAGTTCAGCACGGCGTTGTTCCATCAAATCCCCAGCTTTGTGCAAAATGTCAGCGCGTTGTTTCACTGGTGTTTTCCGCCAACCAGAAAAAGCCGCTTTCGCCGCTTTCATCGCTTGTTCAGCTTGTTCAACACTGATGAGTCCGACTTTCCCAACTACCTGACTGAAATTAGAAGGATTGAGAGAATCAATCACATCCTGGGTATTCACATACTCACCATTAATCAACGGTAAATAAGTTCTCCCCAACTGCTGATGAACCGTTGCAAAAGCTTCCGCCGATTTTCTCCTCTCTTCCTCCTCTGCATAATCAGTATCCGCAGCACCCACAAACCCTGCATTTTCTTCTTTGCGGCTTTGCGGAGATAGTTTCATTACTGGCGGCGCTAAAAGTTCTTCAATTGGTCGATTCTCCAAATTCTGCCGTAGAAACGAACTATTAGCCGTATTTTCTAACAACCGCCGAATTAAATAAGCCATCCCTGGCAATAATTCACCGTAAGGACAATAAACTCGTACCCGATAACCCTTATCAACCAAAGCCTTCGCCAGTTTATCGCCCATCCCGTAGAGAACTTGCATTTCAAAACAACGGCGGGGAACCTTTAAACTTTCAGCAATCGCTATTGCCCTAGCTTGCGATCGCACATTATGGCTACCAATGGCAGCATATACATATTGATGATTCTCTAGCAATAGCTGAGTTATGGTTTCAAAGTTAGCATCGCTAGCTGCTTTGTCGTTGTAAACAGGTTGCGCCCAATGTTTTTGCGCTGCTTTGATAGTTTCCTGATCCCAATACGCGCCTTTAACTAAGCGGATTGTTAAAGGATAACCACGCTGCTTTAACCAAGAAATCACATCTTTGGCATCTTGCTCACTATCACGCAGATATGCTTGGATTGTGATGCCAATATCTGTACGTTGGCGAAATTCTTCTTCCGTCAATAATTTTTTGAGGATGTTGAGAGTGATGTCTTTATAGGCATACTGTTCCATATCAAAATGCACAGCCGCGCCTAATTCTTGAGCATAACGCAAGAGAGTACGAATGCGATCGCTAACTCTCGCCTCACTACCAAGAGCATCTAAGGGGTCAAATTGCGAATAAAACGCCGTTAACTTCACAGAAACTTGGACTTTTGCTAGCTGTTCCCCATCTGCTTCATCAATAGCAGGAATAGGTTTCCAATTCTTAGATACTGCTACCAATTGCTGGATTAATTCTAAATAGCGTTCTAAGTAAGATTTAGCTTCTGTTTCTGTAATTACAGCCTCACCAAGTAAGTCAATGGTGAAAGCCATTTTTTCTTTACGCAGTCTTTCAACTGTTTTGATGACTTGATTAATATTTTCCCCAGAAATATATTTATGCGCGAGAGTTTCAACTGCTGTCGCCACGGTTGTGGCTGCCACTTGTCCTGGCATAGAATCAGGATTAGCAAAATTCAGCATCCCCTTCAAAGCCGCAGGTAATTCTACAGATTCATCTCCTAAATATTCTTGTAAATGTGCAGCAATTTCCCCTTTGCTGCGTAAAGCTGGTAATGTATCGATAAAGCGAAATAATTGCACCCGTAAACCTGGATTGCTCATCGCCCAAGCTAGTAACTTATCATCCCAGCGCATCTGATCGCGTAGAGAGGCAAAAAACGAGCGATTTTCTTGGGTTACTTCTAGAAGTTGTTTAGCAATTTCTTGGGTTTTAGCTTCGTAGGTGCTTGTTTGTACTTGTAATACCACTGATAGTAAACTCCTAATTCCAGGTAATACCAATTTTGGATTTTGCGTTCGCGTAGCGTGTCAAAGACAAAAGTTGCGTGCGGTGAGTCCAGTCCTGAAGGCGGGTTTCCCACCGTAGGGAACTGGCGAACCCGAAGGGGGTTCCCCCCGCCCTTGCAAACTTTTCAAGACAGATTTTAGATTGAAAACCTTGAACACAAGGCTGTTCCAAGATTCGCAAACAATACTACATATCCAATTTGGTATAAGGCTTGCAATCGCAAGCCTCTCTCTTCTATTTTGACTCTTTCATCTTGCTGCCACCATATTTCAGAAGTTCAAAATTCACCTATTCCCGCCAGGAGACTCTCGACATTACACAATCATGGTAAAGAGTCGTGTAAAAATAAGTTGAACAATTTAATATGTGTAGTGCGGGCATCTTGCCCACACGAGCTTTTCGGCTCGCACTACTTATTTTTACTTGATGCCTAAAAATTGGGGAGAGTTATAGAAAAATTACATGATTGAAAATCAGACAGTTAATCTACCTTATTTTGACCAGTTATTTGGGGAGATTGCTCAAGGACATACGGAAGTTATTAAAGCTTTTGGTCTGCATATACACTGGGGTTATTGGCAGAATCCCGCATTAGCAGATGGTTCCATCGATGACTTTGCTTCAGCCGCAGAAAACTTAACAACAAGAGTCTGTGACGCAGGTGGTGCTGCTGATGGCCAAAGTATTTTAGATTGTGATTGTGGCTTTGGTGGCACTATTGCCAGTTTAAGCGATCGCTTCCACCATTTGCAGCTAACTGGTGTAAATATAGACCCGCGCCAACTCGCCAGGGCTAGAGAACAAGTTCAACCACGCAACCACAACCACATCGAATTTGTGGAAGGAGACGCTTGTCAGCTAAATTTTGCGGATAATTCTTTCAACATGAAATATGAGAATATTCCTACAGAAAGCTTGCTCGATATTTTATTATATCGTTGGCAACAAACACTCCAACCTTTTAATGTTAGCCAAATAGCCGGAAATAAAGTTTTTAATGACCTGATTGCAGCTTATTCTACTCCTGGTCGTTACTACCACACACTAAAACATATTCTTCATGTTCTTATTACTATTGATAATTTGCAAACCTATGTTAAAGACTTAAGTACTGTGCAACTTGCCGCTTGGTTTCACGATATAATTTATGATACTCAGGCTAAAAATAACGAAGAAAGAAGCGCGGAATATACTTGTAAATTATTGAGTATTTTAGGACTGACAGCTAACAATATTGCTCACATCACCCGTTTAATTATCAATACAAAATACCATCAAGCTGCTGCTGATGATTTTGATAGCCAAGTTCTACTCGATGCAGATTTAGCAATTTTAGCTACTGACTCAATTCAATATCAGGAATACGTTAATGCAATTCGTCAAGAATATGCTTGGGTTCCACAAGCAGATTATATTGCAGGACGTAAGCAAATTTTAGAGCGATTTTTGCAGCGGCAACGCATCTATTTTACGCCTTTAATGTTGGAAGCTGCTGAACAATCTGCTAGAGCTAATCTCATAGCAGAAATTAAAATTCTAGATAAAGGATAAAGTAAGTATTAAGTAGGGTGTGTTATGGCTTTAGCCTAACGCACCGCTATAGAAACGGTGCGTTAGGCAATTTGATCATATTATTGGTAACAAACTATCTCGAAATATCCGCCTAACACACCCTACAAAAATTGGATTTTTACTTCTTCCCTATTCCCGAAGGTACAAATCACCATAAGATAATTAGCGCGGTGATTAAAAAAACATTTCATGGAACTTTTGCCAGAAAACTTACAAAAATTGCGTGGACAAGTTGCAATTATTACAGGCGCATCACGAGGAATAGGAAGAGCGATCGCACTAGAATTATCTAGCTACGGAGCTAATGTAGTTGTGAATTATGCCAGTTCTAGTAGTGCTGCTGACAGCTTAGTTGCGGAAATTGCGGCAGCAGGTGGTGAGGCTTTGGCTCTGCAAGCTGATGTTTCTAAACTCGATCAAGTAGAAGCGCTGTTCAACGCCGTCATGGATAAGTTTAAGCGGATCGATATTCTGGTCAACAATGCAGGTATTACTCGCGACACCTTACTTTTGCGAATGAAGCCAGAAGATTGGCAAGCGGTGATTGACCTAAATCTTACTGGTGTTTTCTTATGCACACGCGCTGCTAGTAAAGTCATGCTTAAGCAACGTTCTGGGCGCATTATTAATATTGCTTCTGTCGCAGGGCAAATGGGCAACCCAGGTCAAGCAAACTATAGCGCCGCGAAAGCTGGTGTGATTGGCTTTACCAAAACTGTTGCGAAAGAACTGGCTTCGCGGGGAATCACCGTTAACGCCGTCGCCCCTGGTTTCATTACCACTGATATGACCAGCCATCTCAGCAATACCGAAGATATTCTCAAATACATTCCTCTCGGTCGCTACGGTCAACCAGAAGAAATTGCAGGTATGGTGCGCTTTCTAGCTGCTGATACAGCCGCAGCCTACATCACTGGGCAAGTGTTCAATGTTGATGGCGGAATGGTGATGGCGTGAACTACCCACACTGACTTGGAGTACCAAGTACAGTGTGGGCTTCTGTAATCACGGGGGAATGCCGCAACTTGGACTTTCGCCCTAGTTTTGGTCTGACTTCCCCTCCTACAGCAGAGACGGCTGAACCTTCCGCCTTTAGCATTCTGATACCTTCCGCCCTAATATTTATCGCTGCGTTTCCATCCCTATCATGATGAGTACCACAGTGGGGGCAAGTCCACTCACGGACATCGAGTGGCATCTCGCTGACTTGATAGAAACAATTAGAGCAAAGCTTGGAACTAGGGAACCACCTATCAATCTCGACTAATTTCCCACCATTGCGTTCTAGTTTGTAGGCTAAAAAATTAGTGAATGTTCCCCATCCAACATCAGATATTGCTTTTGCCAATTTATGGTTACGAACCATGCCCAAGACATGAAGATTCTCTACTATGACAGCTTGGCTATCGCTGACCAACTTATAACTAAGTTTATGTAGAAAATCTTGCCGCGAATTGCTAACTCGTTCGTACACTTTGGCGACAACTTTTCTATATCTATTTCTTGAATTACTCCCCTTTTGCTTACGTGCTAATACTTGCTGCTTGCGTTTAAGGTTTTTCTCGTGCTTGGCAATGTGTTTAGGATTGTCGTATTTGGAAATTTTTTCGCCGTCAGTGACAACAGCAAAGTGTTTCAGACCTAAATCGATACCGTAAATCTTTCCTTGTGTAATAGCAGTGGCTTCCCCCGCAGTCGCTACAACTCTTGGAGAATACGCAACGCGCTGCTCTTCTAGTTCAGTCAGAATAGATGCAAAGTATTTACCCGAAGGAGTTTTACTAACGGTAACAGTCTTTATTTTCCCCTCAATTAGTCGATGTATTTTGGCTAGCAGCACTCCTATGTTGCCAGGAAGTTTTACATTACCATTTACAATCTTGACGTTTTGAGGATACTGAATAGACTGTTTACCGTGTTTAGATTTGAATTTAGGAAATCCAGAACGTTGATCAAAAAAGTTCTTATATGCTGTGGTTAGATTCAGTGTCGTAGCCTGTAAAACTTGACTATAGCAATCAGCTAACCATGCAGTATTTTCTGCTTTTTTGAGATCTGGCAACAGTGCATTGAGTGCTGAACGTCCAATCCCTTTACCCGTTTCTTTGTAAACTTCAATAGACTTATTTAGCGCGTAATTCCACCACCAACGGGCAGACCCAAACGTTTGAGCTAATAGTATCTGTTGTTCTCTAGATGGGTATAAACGGACTTGTACAGCCTTGTGTAGCACTCAAATCACCTCCTTGATATATCTATCTTACCACGATATATATTTTCTGTTAAGAGTGCTATACATAATATTAGAAAAACCTCAAATGTTCTCTGCCCTTACTCGGCTATGCCTCGTGTTGGTTGAAAACGATTTCGGTTTTGAGCCGTCATTAATCCCGCCACTGATTCGGAGTACCAAATGAGCGTGGGGGACTTACGGCGAATTAGTTAAGGAGTGCTGAGTGCTGAGTTCTGAGTTCTGAACGAGTATGGTGAATGTCAAGTGTAAAGTGCTGAAGGCTCAGTACTCTACAGTTAACATTCATCATTGACAACTCAGAATCCAAATAGTGCTGGTTCTACGCCTACTTTTTTCCATGCATTACGAACAGCGTTCTGTTCTTTACTTCCTTGACCATATAATTCGCCAGCTACAGAAATTGTATGGTGTGCTGCTTTGGCAAAATTTGACCGCGGGCGTAATCTGTCTTTTAAGGTGATATACCAGATTTTTCCGGTTTTTTCCCAAGTATAGCCACCAATTTCTACTGCGGTTAAGAAAAAAGCATGGTTGGGAATACCGGAGTTGATGTGTACACCACCGTTATCCTCAGTTCCCTTATAAAAATCTTTGACATGGGCTGGTTGGGGGTCTTTACCCAACACAGGATCATCGTAAGCGGTTCCGGGTGCTTTCATCGAGCGAATACCTACGCCTTTGACTCCAGGCATAAACAAACCCGATCCAATGATCCAGTCGGCTTGGTCTGCTGTATGGTTGAGTACTCGTTGTTTGACCAAAGAACCGAAGACATCAGACATAGACTCATTAAGTGCCCCTGGTTCATTTTGATAAACTAAACCAGCTTCGTATTGAGTGACACCGTGGGTTAGTTCATGGGCAATTACATCAATTGATTTAGTGAAGCGAGTAAAAATTTGCCCATCACCATCACCATAGACCATTTGGTTGCCATCCCAAAAGGCGTTGTCATAATTCTGGCTGTAATGAACAGTGGAGTCTAAACGCAAACCGCGATCGTCAATAGAATTTCGTTTATATACTTCTTTATAGAAATCAAAAGTAGCACCAGCAGCATCGTAGGCTTCATTTACTGCTGAGTCTTTGCTAGGAGGATCGCCCTCACCACGCACCAGTTTGCCTGGAAGCTCTATACCTTGATTTGCATCATAAACAGTGCGGCGCTTCTCTCCAGTTGATTTGGCCGATGGTATCAGGCTCAAGACATCACGTTGTCCACGAATCCGGGCGGAACGGGTTAAGCTGCGAAACGCCCAGTCACTCTGTTGGGTATCACCACGTTTGGCTATCTGTTTCAACATATGCGGCGGGACAACAAAGCAAATCGGACAAAACTGGTTATTTGGATGACAAACTGGGGATTTAGCGGATCTTTTACTTTGACGATACATAGTTTCAATCCTTAATCATGTAGATGGCGATCGCAAGCTGAACTGCGATCGCCATTTTGATTTGATCCAAACAAATTAGCTAAAATTTCTCACTTTCGTCACAAAAATTCACTTATGAAATCCCTTCTGCTTTCCTGATCCGCCCCCAGATCGTAAAGCCGATCAGGAAAATGACGCTCATGGTTGTAGCTAGCATTTGCAGCAAGGACAAATGCTGCATCCTCATTGCCAACAAATTACAAACTAAGGTAATTGACCACAGGGTAAAGGCTGCATGGCGTTGAGAGAATCCCCAAGCCAGCAAGCGGTGGTGCAAGTGGTCTTTCCCTGGTGTACTCATCGGGTTTTTACCCGCCATCAGTCTTCGCACAATTACTTGGGTTGTATCCAGTACAGGCAGCAGCAAAAATAATACTGTTGGCACAAGTGCAAATACGGTAGTTACTTGCAGTTTTCCTAAAATACTAGTTGCAGCCAGCACATACCCAAAAAAGTAGGCTCCAGCATCACCCATAATAATCCTTGATGGGTGGAAGTTATGGCGCAAAAAGCCCAGTGCTGCCCCTCCCAATGCTGCTAATACTAAGGTTGCCGCCGCTCGTTGGGAAATTTGGGCAGAAACCGCCAATAGACTCATGGCAGTGATAAAACTGACTCCCCCGGCTAAACCATCCATACCATCCATCAAGTTGATAGCATTGGTAATTCCTACTACCCAAAATACTGTCAGCGATATTGAAAGCAGGTAGTCAATTGGTGTGCCAAAAGTGACATCGATTCTAATACCGTTAGCAACTAGTAACAGTGCTGTAAGAATTTGAGTAAACATCCGCACGGAGGGCGGTAAGCTAAATTGGTCATCAATAAAGCCAACCAGAACTAATATCGTTCCTCCCAACAGAATAGTCAGAACCTGAGCTAATACACCTTGCAGTTCGATTGGTCGTAAAAGGGTAGCTAGTACCAGCGCCGCAATCACACCTGTGTAGATAGCCAGCCCCCCTGCATTTGGCAAAGGTTCTCGGTTAAGTCGCCGTGCGTTTGGTTGGTCAGCCCAACCCACCCGCAAGGCAAATTTGCGTACTGTCGGAATTAAACGCCAAGTTACTAACCAAGCCAAAATAAACGTAAACATTACAGCCAACCAGCCGGTGCCGCTAGGGTCTGCAATACCAAGGGACTTAAGGGAGTTGTATAGATTCATCTCCCAATTCAACCATTACTGATATTATTCAACATGAGCATCAACTTTATTTTGTCATTTGTCATTTGTCATTGGGCATTGGGCATTTGGCATTTGTCATTTTTCCCCCTGATCCCCCTCATCTCCCCAGTCCCTAGTCCCCAATCTCCAATTTTTTGTCATGCGATCGCGTTTTAGAGTTAGCACTCTGGCGCTGTGAGTGCTAAATTGTCTAATGGAAGCGCTTGAGAAATAAAACATGGCGAAGATTATTGCATTTGATGAGGAATCGCGGCGGGCCCTAGAACGGGGCGTTAACGCTCTTGCCGATGCTGTAAAAATCACCCTGGGACCAAAAGGCCGTAACGTTCTTTTAGAAAAAAAATTTGGTGCCCCCCAAATTGTCAACGATGGTATCACTGTTGCCAAAGAAATTGAATTAGAAGATCCGTTAGAAAACGCTGGTGCGAGACTCATCCAAGAAGTAGCATCTAAAACTAAAGATGTTGCTGGTGATGGTACCACTACCGCCACGGTTTTAGCACAAGCTTTGATCCGGGAAGGTTTAAAGAATGTTGCAGCTGGTACTAACCCAGTAAGTTTAAAGCGGGGGATCGACAAGACTGTAGAAGCCCTGGTAAAAGAAATCGCCAAGATAGCCAAACCAGTAGAAGGAAGCGCGTTGGCATCGCCCGCTGCAGGCATCGCTCAAGTCGCGACTGTTTCAGCTGGTAATGATGAAGAAATCGGCAATATGCTGGCCGAAGCAATGGATAAGGTCACCAAAGATGGTGTAATTACCGTTGAAGAATCCAAGTCCCTGACAACTGAACTGGAAGTAGTAGAGGGGATGCAGATTGACCGGGGTTACATTTCCCCCTACTTTATCACCAACAACGAGCGGCAGACAGTCGAATTTGAGAATGCCCGCATCCTGATTACTGACAAGAAAATCAGCAGCATCCAGGATTTAGTGCCAATACTAGAAAAAGTTGCCCGTTTGGGTCAATCTTTGCTAGTGATTGCAGAAGATGTCGAGGGAGATGCTTTGGCGACTTTGGTCGTCAATAAAGCGCGGGGTGTACTTTCCGTAGCTGCAATCAAAGCACCCGGATTTGGCGATCGCCGGAAAGCTTTGTTACAAGATATTGCGATTCTCACCGATGGACAGTTGATTTCCGAAGAAATCGGCTTGAGCTTGGATACCGCGGCTATCGAAGCCTTGGGAACTGCCCGCAAAATTGTCATTGACAAAGAAAACACCACCATTGTCGCTGGTAGTACCACCAAGCCAGAAATCCAAAAGCGGATTGCTCAAATTCGCAAGCAGTTGGAAGAAACAGATTCCGAGTACGACCAAGAAAAACTCCAAGAACGCATTGCCAAGCTAGCTGGCGGTGTGGCAGTGATTAAAGTGGGTGCAGCCACCGAAACCGAACTCAAAGACCGTAAACTGCGAATTGAAGATGCCCTCAACGCTACCAAAGCGGCTGTAGAAGAAGGTATTGTTCCCGGTGGTGGCACAACCCTGATTTATTTAGCCACAAAGGTAGAAGAGATTAAAAAAAGCCTTAAAGATGATGAAGAAAAAATTGGGGCTGATATTATTGGGCGCGCACTAGAAGCACCATTGCGTCAAATCGCCGACAACGCTGGTGTTGAAGGTTCCGTGATCGTTTCCAGGGTTAAGGAAACTGATATCAACGTTGGCTACAATGCCGCTACTGGCGAATTTGAAGACTTAATTGCTGCTGGTATTATCGACCCCGCCAAAGTCGTGCGTTCAGCTTTGCAAAATGCGGCTTCTATTGCTGGTTTAGTATTAACTACCGAAGCTTTGGTTGTCGAAAAGCCTGAGAAGAAAGCTCCTGCTGGCCCCCCTGATGGCGGTATGGGCGGTATGGGCGGCATGGGTGGCATGGGCGGTATGGGTGGTATGGGTGGCATGGGTATGTTCTAGAAGGTTCCACCCTTCACCCAAATAGTGCTGAGTAATGAGTGCTGAGTGCTGAGTAAAAAAAAGAAAATTAGTATGAACAGTTTGTCTTTGCACAAACTGTTTTTTATTTAGGGTTTGGTGTTTGTCTTCCTCATCCCCCTCATCTCCCTCATCCCAGTCCCCATTACCCCTTCGCCCCTTATCCCCAGAGGGGGCCCCGAGTTCCCCAATCCCCAACACCCAGATTGCGCTAAAATACAGCCCACGGGCGTGTTATATGGACTGGGCAATGACTTCTGTAATTAATGTGAATCTACCTCAGCAATCTTATGAGATTGCGATCGCACCTGGAAGCTTAGATCAACTGGGTGAGAAAATGACCAGTTTGAAGCTAGGTAAAAAGGTACTGCTGGTTTCTAATCCGACGATTTTTAAGCATTATGGCGAAAGAGCGATCGCATCTTTAACAGCAGCAGGATTTGAAGTTGCTAGTTCCATGTTGCCCGCAGGTGAACGCTACAAAAACCTCAACTCGATTCAAAAAGTTTACGATACAGCTTTAGAAAACCGCCTAGAACGTTCCTCAACAATTGTGGCTTTGGGGGGTGGTGTAATTGGTGATATGGCTGGCTTTGCTGCCGCTACTTGGTTACGTGGGATTAATGTCGTACAAGTGCCTACCACACTGTTAGCAATGGTAGATTCGGCAATTGGTGGCAAAACAGGCGTGAATCATCCCCAAGGCAAAAACTTGATTGGGGCGTTTCATCAGCCGCGCTTAGTGTTAATTGATCCAGATGTGTTGAAAACCCTTCCCATGCGTGAATTCCGGGCGGGAATGGCAGAGGTAATTAAGTATGGCGTGATTTGGGATGCGGAATTATTTGCCCAAATGGAAGCGAGTAAACACTTGAATCAACTCCGCTACATTAAACCTGAACTAATAGAAAGCATATTAATTAGTTCTTGTCAAGCTAAAGCCGATGTTGTTGGTAAAGACGAGAAAGAAGCTGGATTAAGGGCAATTCTCAATTATGGTCACACTATCGGCCATGCAGTGGAAAGCTTGACTGGTTATCGTGTAGTCAATCACGGTGAAGCTGTTGGCATTGGGATGGTAGCAGCCGGACAAATTGCTGTAGAACTGGGAATGTGGCAAAAAGAAGATACAGAACGTCAAAACGCCTTAATTCAAAAAGCGGGTTTACCGACTCAGTTACCATCTGGAGTGGATATTGAAGGTATTATTGATGCACTGCAATTAGATAAGAAAGTTAAAGCAGGTAAAGTCAGATTTGTTTTACCCACGCAAATTGGTGTAGTGACAGTTACCGATGAAGTCCCAGCAGATATTATTCGGAAAGTTTTGCAGGCGATGTAAACAATTCCAAATCAAAATATCAAAATAAAATTAGCTAACTGCTGATTTGTGCCATGATACTCCAAGCTAATAATCAACTAACCTTGCAAGAGTTCCTCAATCTTCCCCCAGGTGAGGGAGATATCACCTACGAACTCGTTGATGGTAAAGCAATTCCTAAGATGTCACCAAAGAAATTCCACTCTAAACTGACTCGTGCCCTTCTGAATTTAATTGAGGAATTGTGTGAAGGTAAAGGAGAGGTGTGCCCAGAATTGGCTGTAGCATTAACCCGTCGAGGAAAAGATTGGGGGCCGACACCGGATCTTTTATATATCTCTAATGAACGTTTACCCGCAGACTGGGAGGAAGAAGGAGCTTGTTCTGTCCCTCCTGATTTAGTGATTGAGATTATTTCGCCTGGACAAACTTTCGGACAAATGGCGGCTAAAGCCAAAGATTATTTAGATGCTCAGGTATTACGGGTGTGGGTTGTAGATAGTAAAGCCAGAAGTATTACAGTTTTTTACCCAGATGCACCACCAAAGACTTTTATGGGAGATGAAGTACTCACAGATTCCTTGTTTGAGCGGTGGGAATTTACTGTTGAGCAGTTGTTTCAAAAAGCGAAAATACCATTAAATAGCTAATAGTAATTGTCTCAAAACCTGATTTTGATGTTGAAACTGGCTGCCTTTTTCATAAAGCGATATCCTGTGCTGAAAGCCAGTGATTGATAGAGATTAGCATTTTTTGGCGAAATGCTTGACCGAACAATTTTAGATTTTAGATTTTGGATTAAAATGAAAATCTGAAATCTAAAATAAAGGGTTTCAAGCCTCTCCATTCATGGATAAAAAGCGAAAAGTTTGTGAAGAGAAGTTGCGTGCGGAGAGTGCTGTTGTGGGGACGGTCTGAGTCCACAAAACTTCGGAGGGTTCCAAGAGTTGAGCAAACTTCGGGGGAAGGTAACATCCACAAAACTTTTCAAGACAAAGAAAAAAATCGTTGTTCAAGCCTCTTTTTTAAAGAAGAGGTTAATCTAAAATCGTAAATCCAAAATCCAAAATCGAGTGACTTGGCCAATAATGATTACCAAAAGACGCTGCATGAAGTTGTATTTACGACTTGATACAATAACTTACAACAAGCACGCGGCTATCAGTCGATGCCTCCGGCAACCCTTGATCGGTAACACTACTGCATTTGTTTTTTTCAAGCTGAAGGCTGAATGTTTGGAGGGGACAAGATGCTATCTGTGCCAAACCATGAAACGGTCGAGTGAAGCGAGTGCTGCACTCAAAACAAATATAATAGAACTATTTCAACTGACAACCAGGATGAACTTAAATGTTTGAGGAGCCATTAGTTACTTATACCGATTCAAACAATGTTTGCGACAGATAAATCATTCGGAGGGCACAGCACTGCTGTGCAACGCCACATCCTTCAAGTCGGCAAAGCCGCCCAACGGAGTGGCTCCCCTACCCATCTGTCGCATTCTTTTTTCAAATTGGTATTAGATATGGAAGTCACTAATCCCTTAACAAAATTTTGGTAAAGAATCAGGTTTTCCCTAGCTTCGACAGACTATTTCTTCTGCCCCACCCTGATAAGTAAGTTGGCCATGTGAAACCGCAGTAAAAATATGAAAGCTAAAGTTAGCCACACCTTTAGCTTTGGAGCCAACTACTTCTAAAGTAAATTCCCCGTAATGACCCGAACTACCTTGATCAGATACAACATAGTTTCTACCTTGGGTCGGTGCAACAAATTTCACGCTGCCTACTCGCTTTATGATAGGCTGGCAAGTTTTGATTGTATCCACAACTGATTTGTATTCGTTAAATTCTTTGTATGCCCATTGCTCTCGAACAACAGACACAGCCGTTACACCAGGAAAACTGCTGTTGTGAATCCAGATAAAAGTCAAGGCAAGTAAGGCAACTAGGGACGGAATTAAGGTTCTAAATAATAAAATTTCCTGATGGGAATTAGATTTTCTGCGTGGAAAATCACAAGCAATACGAATCCCTAAAATAGATAGCAAAACCGAAACAGGCAAGATGAGCAAGGGTGGAATAAGTTGGTACGACCTCTGGGTTAGTAAATTTATCAAGACAGGTAAGCTACCAACCAGCAAACCGATGGTGCCACCTAACACTAGAAACGATGGCTCAATTTCTGACTTTTGGGAAGACATCTGTTGCAACACAACAGCCGCCGTAGAGATCCCAAGAAGATATAGTGCTAGACCGATAATGGTTCCCAAGTAAAACCACTCAGTAATGTTCGTTTCACGATAGTTGAGGAAATAAATATTGGCAGGCGTAAACAAACCAATATATGCAGTTAGAAACCCTACCGACACAACCAGTAGCGAAACGTAATTCTTTCTCACGTACTGAGCGCTCCTTTGAACAAATAGTTTCTCTGAATACACCTGTATCCTGGGGAAGATACGGCAAAGACACTTTTACGGATTTTGCTAACAGTGTCTGCGATCGCAACTACCTGTGGGAGCAATCACTGTTGTATTATTGGCTTGGCTAGTAATTACCCCCACTACAGCACTGGCAACCCATCAATTTTGCATACGTTTGTGAGTAACTTACTTTTATTTTTAATAGGTTTTGTTATTTTGTGGAGTAATTGAGCAACAGATAAAAAATGAAATCATCTAACTGTTTTCATTGAATCAATAGTGTCCTTATAAGTTCCAGAACTATGAATGCTTTCATCAGATATCGGGTTTTGCTTCACGGGGTAGAACTGTCAAAGCGTGCAATCCTTACGGTTTAGTTTAAAACGTATTAAAACTTGACCTTGAGGATTAAGGATTAAAAGTCATAAAATAAAATCTACAAAATTGACCTTCTTCCCTGCTTGAATGATAGTTTTTTTGCGATCGATCTCACTCATTCCCTAAAATATTAAGGGGTAAAAGGAAAAACCTTTCCCCTTTCCCCTACTAAAGGTTTAATCACGCCTAGTTTCTTAAACTTTGCTTTTCTTGAAAATTCGTCGCTGACGCAGAGGTTCAGACTGGTTTGTTCGCAATGGTACTACTTCTGCTTCACTACTTTCTCGTGCTACGCGAATCAGTATCGCAGCTGCGATGATACTGGCAATCATCGAATTACCACCATAACTAAACATGGGTAAAGGTAAGCCAGTAGTAGGTAAGGCACCTGTGGTAACTCCAATATGGAGCAGTGATTGTCCCACCATGACAATAGTTACACCTATCGCCACTAGTCGAGATATGGGATTTTTCGTTTTTAGCGCCACCCTTAATCCCAAACTGGCAAATAAGGCTAACAAAACCAACAACACCATACTGCCAATAAAGCCAAATTCTTCAGCGTACACTGCAAAAATAAAGTCAGTGTCTTGAATTGGCAAATAAAACAGTTTTTGTTGAGAAAGCCCAAACCCAGCACCCCAAGTCTGCCCAGAACCTACTGCTAACAAACTTTGCACTAGCTGGTAGCCATCGCCTGTAGCATCAGCCCAAGGATTCATAAATGACATCACCCGCTTGCGCTGATATTCTTTGATGCTAATACTGAGTAACGCTAACAAAACTCCACCAACTGCTGTTCCCCCTAAATATTTGTAAGGTAAACCAGCTGCTAAGGCAATTAACCAGATAGTTATACCGCAGAGTGCAGTTGTACTCAGGTTAGGTTGAGCGAGAATTCCTAGCAGTACTAGACCGAAAATTGCCAACCACGTGAAACGAACCCGCCAACTTAGTTTTTCCCACTGCCCAAATAGTCGGGCGCTTTGTAGTACCAAAAAGGGTTTAATCAGTTCTGAAGGTTGAATTGGAATTGGCCCAATAGCTATCCAGCGCGCTGCATCAAAGGCCTTTTTTCCCAATCCTGGTACAAGGGTAATAAAAATTAAGCCTAAAAACAATATCAAAAACCAATGGGCTACCCCTAAAAATTTCTTTAAGGGGAGATGCACAATAAAGTTGAATAAAATTAAAGAAACTAGCACCCACAGAAGTTGACGCTTAAAGTAATACAGTCCATCATTCTGCCGGGCTGCGGCAACAGTATAAGATGCTGAAAATAGCATGATTAAACCGACAAACAGCCAAATCAATGTTAACCAGCGCAACAGCCGCGCCTCTAAAGCCCAGCTGGAGACGGTATTATCAAAAATTGGTATCAGGCGGCGTAAATTCACGATGGGTACAGGTGTAAGAATTTTTAGATTTTAGATTCGAGATTTGAGATTTGGGAAGGGGGAAAGAATCATCAGTGTGTATAATACGCACTCAATTTTTAATTACTACTACCCTAAGGGAGATTTAAGGGATTGGGGGACAAGGAGAATGAGGAAGACAAATGACAAATGACAAAGCGCAAAGTCTGAGCGGAGGTTTCCTCCGATCAGAACTTTGTAAGAATGCCAAATGCCAAACGCCAAATAAGATTACTTATTGAGTTTGCTCAATCTGATGTACTGCCTGTACTGCACCATTAATGTAAAACTGTACAGGTAAACAGTTTGCTGGTTCTGCTTGATCTAGTAGTCTCCTAACAATGGCGTAGATGCTTGGTAGCTGTTCGTCAAAGGGAGCATCCTGAGTATTTTGCACCCAATAAGCTTTGTAAGCTCTTTTTTCTTGGCGATCGTATAGTCGCTCTAAGGGTAACGCTACCAAAGGTACACCTACAGCAGCACATTCGTAAACCGTGTTATAACCTGCGCCTCCCACTACGACATCTGCGGCTGCTAGACATTCGATTCCGGGATGGTGAGACACCCATAACTCTTGTGGGCATTCTTTGGGACAAGTAGCAGCTAAAATTCTGACTGCACAATCAGGGAAGTTTTGCTGTAGCCACAGCGTTAACTCACCAAATAAACTCAACTCTGATGTTTTACCAGATGCACAAACAAGGATAGTCTTGATAGATTGACTAACTCTGAGAATATGCGATCGCGTGGTGAATTTATCCAGTAACTCCGAAGAGTTGCGAATTAACCAAGGTGCTGTATGCTGCACCATCGGTAAATCACAAAAGGGTAAATCCTCTCCTTCACCAGGAACAATCACTTTATCAAAGTTTTCAATGACAAAAGCCCGTAATTTTTTGGCTGCAACATAGCGAGGATGAATATCCCGATGAATTAAAATTCGGGGAATGTGATGCAAATTAGGTAATATATCTGCTAACTCACCCCCCAACCCTCTGGGAAAAGTATCGATAATTAAGCGCTCGTAGTAAGTGTTGCATAATATTTCGCGGACTTGTAAACAAGTCTGCGAAAAACCTGTATTCTTAGGAATGAAGTAGATAAAACAACCTTCATTATTTATTTGCTGTGCATAAGAGCTGTTGGTGATAATCCTCACTTTTTTTTGAGTTGCGGCTATTCTCCCCAAAGATAAAGCGCGATTTAGATGTCCCCAACCTCCACCCAAGGCGTAAATCAGCCAGCTATTGGTCATTTGTCAAGGGTCAAGGGATTAGGGGCTAGGGAGATGAGGAGACGCGGGGACATAACAAAGCACAAAGTCTGAGCGCCGGCTTCCGGCGTTGGCGCAGCCCGCCGCAGGCATCAAAACTTTGTAAGAATGACAAATAATAACTCTCAACTTGCTCCCATATCACTTTCAAAATCTGCATCTCTTTCGGCTTCTAAACTTACAGCATCCGCTTCTGTAAAGTCTACATTGCCAGTTTCTGGATCGTAGGAATAATGATCGCGGTCATCATAATAATCTCGACCCCAACCGGAGCGATAATTACCATATTCGGAATAAAAGGCGTAGTCGTCTTCGTAAGATTGCTCGCAATAAGGACAGTCTGTCCTATCGGTACGCCCACAGCGACGCTTGAATAGGAAGCCTACCATGCGATCGCACTCCCAGGCTGTAGGTGTAAAGTTTACCACAATTTCACAAGCTCCAATGGTAATGCGATCGCCATCTGCAAGGATACCATTAGTCACCTGCACACCATTAATTTTGATGCCACTGCTAGTATTTTGGTCACTAATAATTAATTCCTGATTTTGCCAATCAATTAAAGCATGGTAATCTGCAATTAAGTCATCCTCAATTGTTATTCTGGAAACTCTTTGTTCATCAATCTGTTGTGGCATTTCTTGAAATGTTCGCCCAATAACTACAGGAGTTTCTAATAATGGTTCTCGCCGTTCTTCGCTATTGGGATCTATCCAACTTAACTGAATCTGCAAAGCTTATTTGCCTCCTGTTAAATTTACCGCATAAGCTAAACCTGCCTGCTGTTCGCGGGTGAGAACATCAAATCCAAAGCAGGTAAATGCAATCGGTGATAACTGAGATCTTGTAGAGAAAATAGTTTTTGATGGTGCTTTTCTTAAAGAAATTTTACCATTTTTGACTTTTACTTGATAAACTAAATTTTTATCTGGTGTTTCGATTTCAAAGCCATCATTACGTGCCTTAATCCGATAAATTTCTTTTTTAGCAGTATCTTCTAACTTATAATCACCATCATTCTGCCGTCTGAGAATATATAAATCTTGACTTTGATTAGCGTCTTTCAGCTTCCAATCACCTTTTGCAGTCACTACATAACCCAATACTTTTTCGCTAGCATTCTTAATTTTGATTTTGCCGGATGTATCTGCCTTAATTCTGGCTATTTCCTGATTTTTACCATCAACTAATTTAGCACCATCTGCTTCCGGCTTCATCGCAAATAATTCCGTTCCACCCTCAGTCTTAAATTGAATTTTCGTCTGACTAGCGGCTACACTCGTAGCTATTGGTGTAGGTTGGGAAATACTGGAATTAGATACATTATTTCCAGATTTACCACTACCACAGCTAACAACAGTAGTGATTAACAATAATACCAGCAAACTTCTAGAAATTCTTAGGTTCATTATCTTAATTATTTAGAAAGCACTTTTGCTAAATTTAATACTTGATAAAGGCTGAGAAACATCATTGTAATTGTTTGATATATTTCTTCTTGATTATCTGCTACCTGTGGAGCAATTCTCACGCTGAGATGTACAGCCTTTTCTGTAAGCCTTACATCCCTCATATAAGATAGATTAGGCAGCTTAACCGCATTACTAACTTCATTTTGGAGAATTTTAATCGCTCCATAACGGCGTTGGGGATAGTTTAAAGTTAAAACTACATCTAATCCCATATCATTAGTTTTTGTTTTATATTTACTTTTGCCACTACGACCACGTTTCCAACCATATTGAGTTTTTGTACCCTCATTAGCAGTTAATAAAAAGCGAGTTTTATCCAACAACTGTCCTTTTAATCTCAACCATTCATTTTGATATCTATCTATCTTCCAGTCGCGCTTAGTCGGATGAGGTATGGTTTCTGCTATATTTTCTTTACTTTTTGTCGGCTTAAAAGATAGTTGTATTTCAATTTCACTAGCTGTATCCATATCTCTCGCTATCATTGCCATAATACGCTGAGTTACTTCATAGCGATAGTTAATAATATTCAATTTGCCAAACTTAAACTTTCTGAACAATTCATAAATCATTGCAATGCTGAAAATAATAATACCTAAAAGCAGCACAATTATCACCAAGCCTAATATTGCTGCCGCCACATTTAAAAGAGATAAAATAACAATGAATACAAAAGAACCAATTATTCCTAAAAAATAGTAAAGCGCTCGTTTAGCATATTTACTTTCTTGTAGCTCCGCCAGTTGATCTATTCCTGCTATTTCCTGCAAATCAGCGATGACAGTACTAACGTTTGCTTTTGCCGTATAAATTAGATTTTTTCTGAATTTGATAAATTCAATCGGCATTTTATTAAAACTCCATAAATACAATTTAAATAAACACTTATTTAGTTGTGATGAATGTTTATATTAATTTCATAGCAATGGTTTATAACTGCTATTTTTAGTAAAGTATACAATTTGGCTGTCAGTATAGCAAACACAAAATTACGTGTCAACGAAATTTATATACATTAATGAGCAAATCAAAAATCGCTTATATTGCCTTTGATACTGTTCCCGCACCCAAGGGTGCAGCAATTCATATTGCAGCTTTTTCTATTGCTTTAGCAAAAGCTTTTGATGATATACAGTTAATAACAGTTTCTCCAACAGTAACAGGTATAGATTGCCTGGAAATTTATCCGCAAGTTATACAAACAACATTGCCAGCAATAGGCGATACTTTAATCCACAGAGTTTTATATTTTCGCCGTTTACTCAAAAATTGGTTGTACAGAAAGCGATTTGCAGTTATACATATACGTTCAATTTACGAAGGCTTTCCCATCGCCCGCAATAAACAGCAATATTGCGATCGCCTAATTTTTGAAGTGAACGGTTTACCTTCAATCGAGTTAAAATATCGCTATCCTGCCGTAGCTGAAGATAGAGAACTGCTGCATAAATTGCACTCCCAAGAACAAGTTTGTTTAGCAGCAGCTGATTTAATTGTCACCCCCAGCAGTGTTACGAGCGAATATTTGCAAAATCGCGGTATCCCTGCAAACAAAATTCGCGTAATTCCCAACGGCGTAGATTTAAATATATTTACAAATGACCAACGCCAAACCCCAAATGACAAACTACAAATTATATATTTTGGTACACTTTCACCTTGGCAAGGTGTAAATCTGGCGGTTGAAGCATTGGCATTAATCAACCGAGAGTTTCCCGCCGCTTTGAAAGTTATCGGACAAGCCAGAGACTATCAAATCAAAGCCTTAAAGCAGCTAGCGCTAAAACTAGGAGTGGCAGATAGCCTAACTATTTTAGAACCAATGCCACAAACCCAACTAGTGGAATATATCCACGCCTCAAATATAATTTTGGCACCCCTGATGCCAAGCGATCGCAATTTAGTTCAAGGTTGTTGTCCTTTGAAGGTTTTAGAAGGAATGGCCACAGGAATACCTGTAATCGCTAGTGATTTGCCAGTAGTCAGGGAATTAGGAGAAGACGGTGTACATTTTCTGTTAGTCAAAGCAGGTTCAGCCAAGTCTATTAAAGATGCCGTGTTAGGCTTGCAAAATGACAAAGAACTAGTAACGCAACTGGCGATAAATGCCCGTCAGCGGATTGAGGAATATTATACTTGGGAACGTGCCGCTGAAGCTTTAATTAATGGTTATACAGAATTAGGAATCAAACGGGCCATTAAAGTTTGAAGTAACAGCTTTTCCTGATCTAGGGAATATTCAGTTAAAATGCGATCGCGTGCAGCTTGGATAATTTGATTTTTTTCTTCGGTTGTCATCGCCAAACATTCCAAAATCGCCTCACCCAGCTTGTGCAAATGAGAACGTGGCAGCAAAAAGCCATTTTTACCATGTGTAATCACCTCCCCAATCCCACCTGCATCGCTGGCGATACAGCAACAACCACAAGCGATCGCTTCTAATAAAGCATTTGGCATACCTTCCCACAATGAAGGCTGGAGGTAAACATCACACAGCCGCAGGTGTTCAGCTACCGCTTCCGGTTTGGGCAAATGCCCCGTAATAATTATTCTTTGGGCATTTTCTGGCTGATGAGTTTTGTATAATTGCAGCACAGATTCCTGAGAAGCCCTTACCTCACCAATGATTAACAGACAAGCAGGAAGCACTTGACGAACTGTTGTTAAAGCATTCAACAGAAATCGCTGCCCTTTTTTTTCTCGCAATTCCCCACAAAATCCCAACACCATCTCATCTGGATTAATTCCCAGCAACTGTTTACTCATTACTCCCCTCCTCGCTTGCGGGGAGGGGCTGGGGGTGGGGTTGTTCTGTGGAGAAAATATTTCTGTATCCACCACATTTTTCAACACCAACACATCATCCCGCCCACTAAGTAGCTGAATTTTACGAGACATATCAGCACTTACCGCCGTAATCACCTTGGCGTGTTGCAGCGTCCATTGTAAACGGGCAAAATCTCCCGGTGGAAACATTTCCCTGTCAATATCATTACCACGAGCGCTGACTGTACTTGGTAATCCTTGAAGTGCAGCAAACCAGGTAGCCAGAAAACCACTGGGAAATAAATAATGACCCCATACAGCATCATAACCATGAGAAGACTGTAACCAGTCCAGAACATTCAATGTATGGGGCATCGTCATATCCCAATGGCGATATAACCCTATGCGATAAACGCGAATATTTGCTTCTTTAGTTTCCGGTGGTAAAACCTCACCTGGCTGTAAATAACGACTCCAAGTCACAACATCAATTTCCATCCCCAATTGCGCGAGTGTCCCCACCAACCGCGTTGCACTCCTAGCCAAACCACCCAAATCTGGCGCAAATCTTTCTGTAATGAAAAGCAAACGTGTCACGTCTGTTCGTATCCTCTCATCAACCCAACAAAATCCACTTAAGAATTATCTTTGAGTTCAAGATAAAACTCGAGTGATCGCACTTCCCAACACAACCAAAATGCGATCGCATAAATCTCAAAACCACCAAAATGCGATCGCATAAATCTCAAAACCACCAAAATGCGATCGCACTAATCTATCAATCCCAATAAATGCGATCACACTCCCAGCAGGGAGCAGAGGGGAATGAGGGAGAAGAGGGAGACAAGGGGACGTTCTGACTCACAGAAATGACCAATGACAAACACCAAAAAAGAGGCCTATCTCGACCTCTTTGTAACTCCCTAGAATAATGTTAGGTATATAGTAATTACAGCAACCCAGTATTAGTACCTTGTTTACCAGTTGCCAGTTCAACCTTAACGATTTTTCCGCCCATTTTCATGATGCGTTGCTGTTCGCGGAACCAGTTCTCGAAGGGAACTAGCTTTGTGAAGTAGGTGTTTTGCAGTTCGCGTTGGGTGCGAATCCGGGTTTGACTGGGTACACAAGCAGTAACTTTAAACAACCGGGCCATCTTAGATTCTCCTGTAATAATTGTGAAAACTTTTTTATTTCAAAAAAAGGGGAGTGTTATTTAAAGCAATTCTTTAATTAATCACTGCAAAGGCTGGAAATCAACCATCAATACTAGACCACTCACACTCATCATAATTGATTATTTCAACAAGGTAAGCAATAGAACGCTCTAGCACTCACGATTGATTTCCAGACTTTAATTAAGCCGCACCTAAATAGTTAAGTGCAAACTAGCTCTTAGCTTAAGCCAGAGGAGATATAGTCTAGGTAAACGCCCATTTCTTTACCGGCATCAGAACCTACCAAACTGGCTGTTACTTCTTTGATAGCTTGGATAGCTTGTACTGTAGAACTTACGGGAACACCCAAGGAGTTGTAGGTTTCCTTCAAGCCATTGAGTACGCGCTCATCCAGGATGGAAGGATCGCCAGCTAACATAGCGTAGGTAGCGTAGCGGAGGTAGTAGTCCAAATCGCGAATACAAGCAGCATAGCGACGGGTTGTGTACATGTTACCACCGGGACGGGTAACGTCAGAGTACAACAAAGATTTTGCTACAGCTTCTTTAACGATCGCAGCAGCATTGGCGCTGATGGTGCTAGCAGCACGTACCCGCAGTTCGCCAGTACCAAAGTAGCCTTTGAGCTTTTCTAAAGCAGAAGAGTCTAGATATTTACCTTGAACGTCTGCGGAGTTAATGACAGAGGTAATTGCGTCTTGAGCCATATTGTTAATTCCTTTTTTCCAACCGTATTGCAATACTTCGGTTTTAGCGACGAAACAGCTTTAACCTAGGATAGGGCACCAACTACGTAGTCGAAGTAAGCACCAGCTTCACCAGCGTCTTCACCAGACAGCAAAGAAGAAGCACCACTCTTCAGGGCACGGATACCTTCAGTAATACCTTCAATAGGAGTACCCAAGGACTTGTACATTTCACGAGCACCGATCACACCGATTTCTTCGATGGGGGTAACGTCGCCAGATACGATTCCGTAGGTAACTAGGCGCAGGTAGTAATCCAAGTCGCGCAAGCAAGTAGCAGTCAATTCTTGACCGTAAGCGTTGCCACCAGGAGATACAACATCAGGACGCTTTTGGAACACTTGTTCGCCAGCTTGCTTAACCAGACGCTCGCGGTTTTCGGTTAAAACTTGAGCAATCCGCAGACGGCGCTCACCACCGCTAACAAAGCTCTTGATCCGATCTAGCTCACCAGGGCTGAGGTAGCGGGCTTCTGCATCAGCATTCACGATGGACTTCGTGACGATACTCATTAATGGATTCCTCCAACTACGAATTAAACCAGAATTTTGATTAAAACTGGTGCGACTTTATTGGATAACGGTAGCTGTGTTTTTTCGTTTTTATCAGACATAGCACTTGACAAAATGTTTTAGCTATGAATTACGAATTACTTGAGTCAATACAACTACACAAGTAGTTAAAACATCAGTTACCTTCCGCAAAACATTCTCCGGCATTCTGTTGAGCATTTATGACTGCTCTTAACACTTTGTAATATTCCTTTTCAGATTTACGTGATTTTCTACAATTCTGAAAGCAATGTTACGAAAGGTTGCGCCGCTGGTGTCAACACTCAGCACTGAGATTGGTCAAGAGTCCAAAACTTTGAACTCCTGACCTTTGATTGTTAATTAGTGGCTAACGAGAGCGTTAGTTACCTGCTGTCAAAGATGAGAAGCGTGGGTAAGGCACCACATCTTCACCAAAGTAGCGGGCATACTCTGAACTATCCACAATTGCCTCTACAACGGCTCTCAGACCAAGGTTAGCCATCAGCTTGTTGTAATCGCTAATTTCGTCTTGAGTGGCTGGTGCGCGTCCCAACAGGTGACGGCAGAGGAACTCAATTACTTTAGTGCTGGGATAAGGTGTGTAGAAGCGATCGCAATAGATATCCGAACTGGCGAGTTCAAGCACAAACTCACGGACGGAGATTTCCCCTGTTTGTAGTTTGCTCTCAAGTTCAGTTAGGCGATAATCAGCAGGTATCTCACCGCTAAATACATCTAGCACCTGAGAGTAAATGGCATTGATAACCAATTGTGTTTCTAGTTGGTTTGTGCCTTCACTCAGGCGATAAATACGTGCAGCTTTACAACGATTTGTAACTACACTGGCTTCACCAAATTGTACCTGACCACTGTTGGAGGAACGACCCAGTTCAGCAAAAGAATTACCTCCATTTGATTGATCTGCCAAAGAAGCGATCGCCTTTGCTAAAATCGGTGTCTCGGCAGCATCTATCCGCGATTTCACTGTCTTAAAGCTAGGTACCACCACATCATCATTCTGCTTGGTCAGCTGGTTGTACAGCTTTTCAGTATTCGGGAAGTTAGCCGCAGGTAGGGTGGGGAAGCGACGATAAGGCACTGTATCTTCACCAAACACCTGTTGATACTCGACACTGTTGAGCAAAGCAGCAATAAAGGCTCGAATCCCTTGACTAGCCAAAATTTGGTTATACTTGCGGATTTCTGCCTGATCCAAGGGTGCGCGTCCTAGGAAATGTTTAGTTCCTAGTTCAATCACCTTAGTGTTGGGGTAGGGTGTATAGAACTCTTTGATGTACAGGTTCGAGTTACCCAAACCTTCAATGAATTCCTTAACAGTAATTTCGCCGTTACTGAGTTTGCTTTCTAAAGCTGAAAATTCGTTTTTAGCGATATAGGGTGCAACATCGCGTTCAAAAATCTGACGATAAGCAGCGCTGATCAAAGTTTGTACAGCAACTTTGTCGCTGATATTTGCCACCTGCTTGAAGATTTTTGTTTGTTCGCGTTGTTTGCTGACACCTTGATTGATGCGGAATTGAATATCTGGGGTTGTCCGCGTTTCGCTAACTGTACCCAAAGCCACAAAGCGCGGTGTTTCTTGTTTCTGGACTTTCGCACCCACATCTTCGCGAATACTGCCAACCCGCAGTTGTCGCAACGCTACACCACCAGGAGTCAGATAGCGTTCGTAAGGAACTGTATCCTCACCAAATGCCTCACTGTATTCCACGCTGTTGATAATCGCGTCCACCACTGCATAAAAGCCTTGTTTAGCGGCAATGTCAAAATATTTGTTAATTTCTTGACGACCGTAGGTGGGACGACCTAACAAGCGGCGGTGAATGTATTCGATCGCTTTACAAACATACAGCGATGTCCAGTAGGTTTTGCGGAATACATCCGACTTAGCCAAAGCACGAACAAATTCCCGCACGGAAAGTTGTCCATTTTCCAGCTTAATTTCTTGGACTTTAAGACGCTGACCTTCGTAGACATCACGACCGAAAACTTGCAGGTATGCACCTTTAATTACAGCTTGGGTAGTGCTTTCGGAGAACTTAATACTTGCACCTTTGGCAGCTTTTTTGCCAATTGTGCCTGGAAGTTGATCCAACCGGAAGATTTTAGGCCCTAAGCTACCAGGAAACTCACCCCTTGCCCCTGGATTGCTAACTTGGCTATTAATACCAGGCCCTTGGTGAATTAATATCCGCTTGGTATCCTTACCAAAAGGAGCAGGACTGGTGCTGGGATTGCGGGTTTCTTTCGGGAAAATCGCCCCAAACTGAATTTCTAAGGGATCGTTACCAGAACCGTAGGGATGCTGATCTGGGAGTGGGCGATCGTAAGCAGCGAATGTCGTAATAAACTGAGGTATTTTGCGGAAAGGCGCACTGTAGTTAAACAGGTCTTGCTGCGGCCCCCAGTTGCGGCATTCTTGTGCCTCTTGACCCAAACCGCGCAGGTAGGGTACTGTCTCTTCACCAAAGTAGTCGCTGTATTCTGGCGAATCTACCAAAGCATCAACTAAAGCTGGTAGACCACCATTAGAAATAATCGCGAAGTACTTTTGTACTTCTTCACGGCTACTTGGTCCCCGTCCCAAAATATGACGGAAAGCCAATTCAATGACTCGGCTATTAATAAAAGGCTGGTAAAACTGTTTTTGGTAAAGGGGAGATTTGGTTAGACGACGGACAAACTCTTTCATTGAGATGTCGCCGTTCTTCACCTTGGATTCAAGGTCAGAGACTGACAAGCTGTAAGCACGGGTAATGTCGCGCTCAAAGATTTGCCGATATGCAGCTTTGACTACCTCATTTTTTTCGCTTGCTGATAATCCCGGCTTCATGACAAACTTGGGCCGCCGTTCTGCTGCCTCAAAGTAAATTTGAGGCAGTTGTAACCCTTGTTGGTCACTAGAAGGACGTTGGCGAACTTTATTAGAAGGTGTTGCTGCTTTAAATTCTGTCAGCAACACATCCATGTACTGAGACACAATCTCTGTAGCCTTAGCATCCTGGCGGAAAAAAGAAAGTGATGCTGCTTTGATTTCCTGTAAAGCCACAATTGTGGCTTCACCAGAACAAGCATTTTCAATAATTTCCCGCAAACCCCGTGTATTCACGGCGATGATATTGGGGTCGCCTGCCACGATCGCATAGGTAGCATAGCGCAAGAACCAGGATAAATCCCGCAGGCTCTTGGCCATGTTGCTAGGGCCATAACGAGCAACGTTAATTGGTCTAAAACCAGGAGGTGTTGGACCACTTGGAGAACTGTTAAAGATGGAGCGTAAATTTTCTAGGAACCCACCCCGACTTTCAACGTAGGTGACGGTTCCTAGTCTCATGCTGTCTTGAACATTCCCACTAGCAGCACTGGCAACTGCCAATTCTGGTTCTCTTGGCTTTTCTAAAAAAGACATTGGCGAACCACCAACAAAAATTCGGTTGGCAGCCCGAGATACAATAATCTCGGAATTTTCCGTGAGCGTCTGGGCAATTTCTAGACGCTTTGCACCAGATGCAAAATAGCTTGCCAGTTCGTTCAGTTCACCAGTTCCCAAAAAGCGGTCTTGTTGTTCCGCTTGGGAAATTGTTGCTACTGCTAGGGTTTGATATAGTTGCGGACGCGCAACTGAGCTTCCACCACTTGCCTTAACACTCATCGGATTTGTAAAACTCCCATCATAAGCATTTATGTGTTAAGTCTGGGTCGCTTTGAGGCTTGACACATCGGTGGTCATGCCTTAAGAGTACCGCCTTCAAAACTGCCAGTAAATTAACCCAGTCAGCTTTTAGATTAGAACGTTTTGCGGCTTCGCTGTTGATTTATTAAGAAGTATGTAGAATCTGACGCAGCAAAGTGGTAAATTCCAGGGTCAGTAGTCTTGCTTCTCTGAGATTAAGATTAAGTTTTGTATCTTACATTTTACAAAAACCCACAGAATATATTTTGCCTATTCAAAAAGATTCGCGTTTAGGGCTAAAGAACTCGTTACTTAGATACCATAATTTATGATGTTTTTATAAATACAATAACCCAGAAAAAACTCTATGATAAGAAGTAATAAATTTTACTTAAAACTTTATATTGCTTTATCCACCTTGACTGTGACTTTGTCCTTGACTCCCGCCAATGCCTTACCAGGACAAAATATCACTACTGTCGTGAATTGGGCCAAGACCAGAGCAACATTACCAGCGCTCAAATATAACAGCGAGGCACATGGTTATGACGGTACAAAAGGTAAATTGTATTTTTATGCTGATGTAACTTCCGAGAACGGGACAGTAACTAAAGAGGGAATCACAGTCAGTGGTGACTCTAGCCTCAAATTCACTCAGAAAAATAGCAAAGCAGTCAAATTAATTCAAAATATTTATAATTCCAGCATTGCCAACGACTATCAAAAGTCTCGCAATGTGATTAAGATTGGTCGAGACCAATTCTCTCGTGGACAAAAGTACGCCTACATCACTGCTGAGGTGCAAGGTGGCTCTTCATTTCAAATGATTTCCTTAAACAGTCTACAAGAGGCAATAGATAATGCCAAATTTTGTCAAACCAATCAATGCGATATCTAGTAATCCACCACATTAATTGTCATGGGCTGCTAGATGCCCGAATTCTTAAAAAAGTCGGGCATCTGAACCGTGGAGTTTCTTTGCTCTGCTATATGGAGTTAAAGTTGAGCAATCTCTTGTGCGTCCCTCTCACAGCGTAAGTCAAACTCTGACTGGTGGTAAATCATAAGAGCGATCACCAAAGCCAATATTATAAGAATATTAAAGCTTAGATAGTAATACCAATTCTCTGTGAAGTTGCACATTATTTTGACCCCTCCCAACCTCCCCTTAATAAGGGGAGGTTGGGAGGCGGTGGGGTTCTTTCTATGCGTCTTCATATAGAAATGGTATAAGTAGCCGTCATGAAATGCGTACACCAAGAGGGATGAAAATTTTTCTCTTCAGCCACCCCAGCTTTTTCAAGTCAGGTCAGCATTTATAAATCATTCTGATGCAAAGTTATAATCAATATAAAACTCGAAGGTTATAAATAGCATGAATTTAGTTGTAAAAACTTCTCCTAACAATACTACACCTAAGTTAACTTATGATGTCTTAATTGAAAACCAACATGATGGCACAGTTAAAGCAACATTAATAGGTTTACCAGACTGTCAAGGTTTAGGAAGCACAGAAACAGAAGCAATAGAAAAACTCACTCAAAGCTTGCAGAATCGGTTAGAAACAGCCAAGATAGTAAGTTTAGAAATTGAAGCGCCTCAATCAGAACATCCTTGGTTGAAATTTGCAGGAATGCACAAAAATAACCCTCTTTTCGATGAAGTACTTGCTTATATAGAAGAAGAACGAAATGAAACGGATGCACAAATAGAGGAATCCCACTCAAAGTTTATTAATGATATTGAGCAAGAGCTTGAAGAAATAGGAATCACAGATGCAAATGATATCATGAAGGCATTTTATCTGACACAGCGTAATCAATCCATTTCAAATGAAGCGGAGAATAATTTGTAGTGTCCAAATTATATATTTTAGATACAGATCATGTATCACTTTTGCAAAATGGAAATGCAATATTAATACAGCGTATCAGCAAAAATAAACCTAAAAATTTAGCTGTAACTGTGATTACACTAGAAGAGAAGATAAAAGGATGGCTGAAAGTTATAAAAAATAGTAACAATGAACCTTTTAAATCTAACAACAAGTTTGTATGGGCTTATAAAGGTTTAGCAGATGAAATAGAATTTTTTAAAAATATTAGATTACTAACTTTTGATAATCGTGCTTACGAAATGTATCAATTTTTAGTTTTACAAAAACTTAAACGTATAGGTACACAGGATTTACGTATTGCAGCGATCGCAAAATCTGTAAATGGTATTTTAGTCACCCGCAACTGGAGAGATTTTGAAAATGTTCCTAATTTACTGCTAGAAGATTGGACGATATCTTAATTTATATTAATGATAATTATAGCTTGGGTAGACCACAGATAAACAGAACAATCATTTTGTCATTTTGGATTGCGTACCTAAATCCAAGCTACTATCTATTCAAAAAGCTATTAATCTGGGGGCTAAAACCGCTGTCTATATAAATTGATAACTTGATTGTTATCACTAAAAGATTTAGGAATTTTGTCTAGAATTGCGTTAACCATTTCTGAAGCTGTCTTGCAAGCCCATAGAGCCGCTTTAGCAGTACTAACCAACAACGTTATTGATTCTATTTGTGTATAGTTTTGAAATATCCCTTTACCACGAAGACGTTCAGTTAGCTTTCTTCCAAGATATTTGACTTCACTATTCTCTCCTTCTTCAATGCGATCTTCTGGTTTAAGATGAACTATAGCGTTTCCTAGTCTAGTGAAGTACAAAATTATCTGCGTTTATCTGCGTTTATCCTCTTCCATCGGCGGTTAATTTTTTATTGGTGTACCTCACCAGTATGGGAAGCGCTATAAACAATCTCGTAACTTGAATAGGTCTGCAAAGTCCTGATAAGGTTTATTTCCCTGATTGAGTAAATTAAGCTACCAAATACTTAAAACCAATTTTATGGGCTAATAAATACTTAAACAGGAGTGCTTTTACTGAAAGAATTTAAATACTGAAAATATCTGAACTGATGCAGATCATAATTATCTGTGTACCTGAAGTGTCCAGCATTCGATAAACTCAGAATTGCTGCACTGTCGCTCCCAAAATGTCAGATCCTCAAATCGTTAGTACTGCTGTTGCCAAACTCTACGATACCTATCCATTTCCCCCAGAACCCCTGCTTGATGAAGCCCCGCCTGGGTATAATTGGCGGTGGAATTGGCTTGCAGCTTATAATTTTTGCACCGGACAGAAGCCACAAAAGCAGAATATTCGGATTTTAGATGCAGGATGTGGCTCAGGCGTAGGTACAGAATACTTGGTGCATCTTAACCCCCAAGCACAAGTCGTCGGTATTGACCTGAGTGCAGGTACTTTGGCAGTAGCAAAGGAACGTTGTAAACGTTCTGGGGCTAACCGAGTTGAGTTTCATCACCTCAGTTTGTACGATGTGGAACAGCTACCAGGTGAGTTTGATTTAATTAATTGTGTTGGCGTTTTGCACCATACCCCTGACCCGATTCGTGGGATTCAAGCCTTGGCGAAGAAGTTAGCCCCAGGCGGCTTGATGCACATTTTTGTTTATGGCGAGTTGGGACGTTGGGAAATTCAACTCATGCAAAAAGCGATCGCTCTCCTCCAAGGTGAAAAACGCGGTGATTACCGTGATGGCGTGCAAGTCGGGCGGCAAATATTCTCTTCGCTACCAGAAAACAACCGCATTCTCAAACGCGAAAAAGAGCGCTGGTCACTAGAAAATCATCGCGATGAAAACTTTGCTGATATGTACGTCCATCCCCAAGAGATTGATTACAACATCAAGACGCTATTTGAATTAATTGATGCTTCTGGCTTAGAGTTTATCGGCTTTTCAAACCCTGGTTTTTGGCAATTAGAAAGACTTTTGGCGAAAGCACCCGATTTAATGGAACGAGCCAGAAACTTGAGCATTCGCCAAATCTACCGCTTAATCGAATTACTCGATCCGGAAGTTACCCATTACGAATTTTTCCTCGGTCGCCCCCCGATTACTAAAGCCGATTGGTCAGAAGATAAAGCCCTATTACAGGCAATTCCTGAACTTAATCCTTGTATAGACGGCTTTCCTAGCCAATGTATCTTTAACTACGATTACCAAATAATTAACCTGTCAGCAGAGGAGTTAGAATTTCTACAACGCTGTGATGGTAATTCTACAGTGGCAGAAATATTAGCTCTTGTGCAGCTAGAGTTGGATCGGGTAAGAACACTCCTGAAGCAGCAGCTAATTGTGTTGACACAAACTTAAATTAAAGCGCACTAAGTAGGCGCAATTAAACCGAACTATGTAAAGTTTTGCAGGGAAAAGAGGAAAGGTTAAAAGTATTTAATCTGTATTTTCACTGCCTTACTGAAGTGCCGATATTTCTATTACGTCTGGACGTTTGACACGATCCGGATTTTATTTTGTCAAAAAATATACATTTATTCTAAATTTACAAAAGGCTCTAAAAATATAAAGATTTAGTTAAAACCAATGTTTTTTATTTACGTATAAAAGTAAATGCTAATACATTACATCTAGCTTTGTTTACGAGCTTGTACTTACGTATTCCAGTTTAATCATAAAGGAGAATTTGCGGATGAAATTAGCCAAACATCTGAGCATTGCTGCTGCCGGCTTAGCTCTTTCTTTAGCGGCTGTAAGTGCTAAACCTGCACAAGCAGCAAGTGTGAATTTTCTTAGTCAATCGGGAGGTACATACAATTACAATGTACTTGCCACTGGCACACCCGCGGAAAAGCTCAACAAATTTAGTAGCATTACCCTCTCAGGTTTGGAAGGTGTAACTGGAGTAAATGTAAATTCATCATTTCTGAATGTACTCTTTTTCGATGCCAATAATGTTCTCTTGTCACTTAAGGATGCAACGGCGAATACCTTGACAGGAAATACATTTACTGGATTGGACTTTTCTGTAATCAGTTCATTCAAAACACCGAGTTCAGTAAGTTTCTCAGTTCTAAGTGGTACTAATTTTAATGCTGGCAATACCACAGGACCTTCAGATGTACCCGAACCCATGACCATTGGAGGTTCATTGCTAGCTGTTGGCTTTGGCACATGGATGAAGCGTAAGAAAGCAGAATCTGCTGAGACCGCTTAGTCAATAAACCATTACCACTGAGACCGCTTAGTTGTTAAGGGGGTGCAAATACCACTTTGATCATACATATAACCTTATGCCCCCAGAGATTGCCTGCGCTTCTCTCTGTGGGGCATTCTTATTTGTGTAGCAATACTGTAATTTTTAGATATCAAGCTGGTGAAGAAAGATTTTCAAGATCATGGAGATGCTTTTTCTCAGTTTGTGGCATGGGTATCTCGCCTGTCCTCCTATTACATGAAATTTAGATTCCTAGTAGGGAGCGATCGCTCACCAATTGTTTGGCAACATCTCATCAAATTGTTGTAGTATCTAGGCATTACCACTCAATTATTGGCAGTTTCACAGAATTGACTATCAAGAAAATTATCAAGCAGCAAGCGATCGCAAGATTAAGCGCTATTGTGAAGGTGTTTGTTAGTAGCCCCAGCGCTTTCTCTATTTCTCCTCATTGCGCCTTACTTTAGTTGGTCGCTAGCTGCTGACAAGAAGTTAATTGTTTTTTTCTAAAGTATTGTTACCACATCGTGATATGATTCAGCTGACTGGATGTGCAGTCATCATCCTTAGCTGAACTGGTTTCGAGTCCCGTGAGCTTGTCAGACGAATCAACTGCATCGACTCCAACAACAACGCAAAATGCTCAATCTGGTTCTGAGGACGAAGAACGAGTAAACTCTATGGAGGAGTTCTATCAACTCTACCAGAAGTTGTTGGTAATCACACTTGTGTTGACAGGGATTATTTTTATCTCTGTGTGGATTTTTTATTCCCTAAACATTGCTCTGAATTATTTGATAGGGGCGTGTACAGGTGTGGTTTACTTAAAAATGCTGGCCAAAGACGTTGAGCGACTCGGTGGTGAGAAAACGCGTCTGAGTAAAAGTCGTTTGGCTCTATTTGTTGGGTTGATTATATTGGCAACTCAATGGCATGAGCTAAAGATTTTGCCCATATTCTTGGGATTTCTAACTTACAAAGCCACGCTCCTCGTCTACACCGTGCAAACTGCGTTTCTTCCTGATTCTTAACCAGTCAGGCTCACAAAGACAATACTCCCATCCTCGCTCGTTGGGGAAAATGCTTGAAGAATGCAAATGCTTAGTGTCTTAAACGCCTTTAATTCTTTTCCCCTAGCCGAATTAGAAGTAGGTCATCATTTCTATTGGCAATTGGGCAATCTGAAAATTCATGGGCAAGTTTTTCTCACCTCATGGTTTGTGATTAGCATTTTAGTAGTGGCTTCCATAGCTGCTACTCGCAACGCACAAAGAATTCCCCGCGGCATCCAAAATTTGATGGAATATGCCCTAGAATTTATTCGGGATCTGGCAAAAAACCAACTTGGTGAGAAAGAGTACCGCCCTTGGGTGCCCTTCATTGGCACATTGTTCTTGTTTATCTTCGTATCGAACTGGTCGGGCGCACTCATTCCTTGGAAGCTAATCAAGTTGCCTTCTGGTGAATTGGCAGCTCCCACCAATGACATCAATACGACCGTAGCATTGGCATTGCTAACTTCTTTAGCGTACTTTTACGCGGGTTTTAGCAAGCGGGGTTTGGGCTACTTTAAAAAATATATTGAGCCAACGCCTGTTCTGTTGCCGATCGCGATCCTAGAAGATTTTACCAAGCCCCTCTCCCTAAGCTTCCGTCTATTTGGAAATATATTGGCGGATGAATTGGTTGTAGCGGTGCTGGTTCTGCTTGTTCCTCTATTTGTACCTCTGCCTGTCATGGCTTTAGGTTTATTTACCAGTGCCATTCAAGCCCTGGTATTTGCTACCCTGGCCGGGGCATATATTCATGAGGCAATGGAGGGACATGGTGGAGAAGAGCATGAGGAGCATTAGCGCTTCTCAGTAGATAGCACAGTTCCGGCGAGCGTCAAAGCTCAAAACGTCGCCAAGCGCGATTTGTGAGAACTCGGTGCAGCGTGAACAACACGTCTTTACTAGTTAACCTACTTTTGTTAGTTCTGTACTTCAAGCAAGGAAAATCATCATGGATCCATTAGTTTCTGCTGCTTCAGTTCTGGCTGCTGCTCTAGCAATTGGTTTAGCTGCAATTGGCCCTGGTATCGGTCAAGGTAATGCCGCAGGTCAAGCAGTAGAAGGTATTGCTCGTCAACCCGAAGCAGAAGGCAAAATTCGCGGTACTCTGCTGTTAACCTTGGCGTTCATGGAATCCCTAACCATTTACGGTCTGGTAATCGCTTTGGTGTTGCTGTTTGCTAACCCCTTTGCCTAAGACCTAAAAGTTTTATGAGTGTAGAGACGTGAATATTCACGCCTCTACCATAAAAACTTGATCTATTTGACAAGCCTTGCACAACTTTTACTAAGTTGAATCTAGAGGCTGAATCTAATTGAAAAAGTAATTCCCAAAGATAATTGAGGGAATAATGGGATTGCCGCTTATCCCTGTAGTTTGAGGATTACAAACGTAGTTGTTTAACATTGTCTACCCTTAGGTAGCTTTGTCTAGATTTCTATAAGCGGTATTGAGTCGTTCTGATGTAAGTTAACCCTTGTTGGCTAAGGGTTCCTAAAACTATGAACGGTTGGATGTTATTGCTAGCCATGAAAACTGCTACTCCAGCCAGAGAGGAGAGAAATGTTTGATTTCGATGCTACTTTGCCTTTTATGGCATTGCAGTTCCTGTTGTTAGCAGCTTTGTTGAATATAATTTTCTATAAGCCACTGACCAAGGTGCTGGACGATCGCGATAATTACATCCGAACGAATACCCTTGAAGCCAAGGAACGCTTGGCTAAAGCGGAACGCTTAACCAAAGAATATGAGCAGCAGCTAGCAGACGCTCGCAGACAATCGCAAGCGACTATAGAAGCAGCTCAGGTGGAAGCAAAGAAAATTACTGCCCAGAAAATCGCTGAAGCGCAACAGGAAGCTCAACAAGAGCGAGAACGCGCTGCTATTGAAATAGAGCAACAAAAACAACAAGCTTTTAGCGAGTTACAACAACAAGTTGATGCTCTAAGCAGACAGATTCTAGAAAAACTATTAGGACCAACTGTCGCTAGATAAAGTAGACAGTAAAGGTTCTGTAAAAGCATACGCGCAGATGGGCACTTTTCCCAGAGCGCTTAATTAAGTGTCAAAAAAAGGCACTTTTTTCCTTCGGGAAGTTAAGAAACTTAATTTCCCTTGCGGAAGTGAGGCAACTTTATTTCCCTTAGGGAAAATACTAACGTATTAGCAAGCGAGCAGCGCACTTGTAAATGGGTAACATGGGCACATTCTTATTACTTGCCGCAGAAGCGAACGCTGTTCACTCTGAATTGGCAGAAGGCGCAGCAGAGGGTGGTTTCGGTCTTAACCTAGACCTATTTGAAACCAATCTCATTAACCTAGCGATTCTGGTTGGCATATTATTCTACTTCGGACGTAAAGTTTTAAGCAATATCCTGAATGAGAGAAGGTCAAACATTGAAACCGTAGTTCGGGAAGCAGAAAAGCGTCAAAAAGAGGCACAAATTGCTTTATCTCAGGCGCAAGAGCAGTTGACCCAAGCACAGGCTGAGGCACAACGCATCCAACAAGCTGCCCAAGAAAGCGCCCAAGCAACAAAACAAGCTCTGTTGGCACAAGCGGCGCAAGACGTAGAACGCTTGCAACAAACAGCAGCAGCTGATTTGAATACCGAAAGAGACCGAGCGCTGACCGATTTGCGGCAGCGGGTAGCCGCGCTAGCATTGCAAAAAGTTGAGTCAGAATTGCGGACTGGTATTGCTGACGATGTTCAACAAACAATAATTGACCGCAGCATCGCGCAGGTGGGAGGAAGCTGATGAAAAGTAATGTAGAAACAGCCGAAGTAGCCCAGCCTTATGCACAGGCTTTGATGTCAATAGCCAAATCCCAGAATCTGACAGAACAGTTTGGCGAAGATGCACGTGCGTTAGTGAATTTATTGAACAATTCAGCGCCACTGCAAAACTTAATTGACAACCCGTTTATTCAGCCTGAACGGAAAAAGGCAGTGCTCACTCAAATATTGGGTGATAATGCAAACCCCTCGTTACGCAAGTTTTTGCTGTTGCTAGTAGACAAACGGCGTATTTTCTTCTTGGAAGCAATTTTACAGCAGTATTTGTCGTTGTTGCGCCAGCTGAATCAAACCGTATTAGCGGAAGTGACTTCAGCCGTTCCCCTCACAGAAGCTCAACAACAAGCTGTAATAGATAAGGTTCTTGCCATCACTAATGCTCGCCAAGTAGAACTAGAAACCAAAATCGATCGCGATTTAATTGGTGGTTTGATCATTAAAGTAGGATCGCAGGTAATTGACGCTAGTTTACGGGGTCAGTTGCGCCGCCTTTCCTTGCGCTTAAGCAGTTCATAGAAATTCAGTAGTTTCGGTGAACCGATTACTCCGTTCCGTCTCCCAAGAAAACAAATAGACACATGAGCATTTCAATCAGACCTGACGAAATTAGTAGCATTATTCAACAGCAAATCGAGCAATACGACCAAGATGTCAAAGTTGCTAACGTTGGTACCGTCCTGCAAGTCGGTGACGGTATTGCCCGGATATATGGTCTGGAAAAGGCTATGGCTGGGGAACTATTAGAATTTGAAGACGGCACAATTGGCATCGCCCAAAACTTGGAAGAAGATAACGTGGGTGCGGTGTTAATGGGTGAAGGTCGGGAAATTCAAGAAGGTAGCTCCGTTACCGCCACTGGTAGAATTGCCCAAGTACCCGTAGGGGAAGCTTTGGTTGGACGAGTTGTCGATGCATTAGGTCGTCCCATCGATGGTAAGGGAGATATCAAGTCCTCAGAAAGCCGTTTGATTGAATCTCCAGCCCCCGGTATTATTGCTCGTCGGTCTGTACACGAACCGATGCAAACAGGGATTACAGCTATCGACTCGATGATTCCCATCGGTCGTGGTCAGCGGGAATTGATCATTGGCGATCGCCAAACTGGTAAAACTGCGATCGCAATTGACACAATCATCAACCAAAAATCAGAAGATGTAATTTGTGTCTACGTTGCCGTTGGTCAAAAAGCTTCCACCGTGGCTAACGTCGTGCAAACACTGCAAGATAAAGGCGCAATGGACTACACCGTAGTCGTCGCCGCTAACGCCAGTGACCCCGCAACCCTGCAATACCTAGCTCCCTACACCGGAGCCACCATTGCTGAGTACTTCATGTACAAAGGCAAAGCTACTCTGGTAATTTACGATGACCTTTCCAAGCAAGCCCAAGCTTATCGCCAAATGTCCTTGCTGCTACGTCGTCCACCCGGACGGGAAGCTTACCCAGGAGACGTATTCTACATTCACTCTCGCTTGTTAGAAAGAGCAGCGAAATTGAGTGACGATTTGGGTAAAGGTAGCATGACTGCCCTGCCAATCATCGAAACTCAAGCAGGTGACGTATCAGCATATATCCCCACCAACGTAATTTCGATTACCGACGGTCAGATCTTCTTGTCTTCTGACTTGTTTAACGCTGGTATTCGTCCGGCGGTAAACCCTGGTATTTCCGTATCCCGTGTGGGTTCTGCGGCTCAAACCAAGGCAATGAAAAAAGTTGCCGGTAAGATTAAATTGGAACTAGCACAATTTGACGACCTGCAAGCTTTCGCACAATTTGCTTCTGACTTAGATAAAGCCACCCAAGACCAGTTGGCACGCGGTCAACGCTTACGGGAACTGCTCAAGCAGCCACAGAATGCTCCTCTGTCTGTGTATGAGCAAGTAGCCATTCTTTATGCTGGTATTAACGGTTATTTAGATGATATCCCAGTGGATAAAGTAACCACCTTTACCAAAGGTCTACGCGAGTACTTGAAGACTGGCAAAGCCCAGTACGCTCAAGCAGTTCAAAGCTCAAAAGCCCTAGGCGACTCAGAAGAAGCTGCTTTGAAAGAAGCGTTGACCGAATTCAAGAAGACCTTCAAGGCAACAGCTTAATACAGTGCTGAGGAGCCAGTGCGTTGGGCGGCTCTGCCGACTTGAAGCAACTGGCGTTGCTGGGTGTTGAGTGCTGAGTAATTAAAGGAGTAGAGAGTAAGGAGGCAGAAAGCTCAATGCCTAGAAGTTCTTATAATCTAAATTCCTACTAAGCTTAGTACTCAGCACTTTCTACCACTCGGAACTCAGAACTCAGGACTCAGGACTTAAGAATATGGCCAATCTCAAAGCAATACGCGATCGCATTCAGTCGGTCAAAAACACCAAAAAAATCACAGAAGCCATGCGGCTAGTAGCTGCGGCGAGAGTACGCCGGGCGCAAGAACAAGTACTAGCAACCCGCCCCTTTGCTGATAAATTAGCGCAAGTGTTATACGGTTTGCAAAGCCGTCTGCGGTTTGAAGAAGCAAACTTGCCCCTGCTGAGAAAGCGGGAAGTTAAAACAGTAGGACTGTTGGTTATTGCAGGCGATCGCGGTTTATGTGGCGGTTACAATAGTAACGTCATTCGCCGCGCCGAAAATCGCGCCAAGGAACTCCAAGCCGAAGGTGTGAATTATAAATTTGTGTTGGTAGGACGCAAGTCTATCCAGTACTTTCAACGCCGTGACCAACCAATTGATGCTACCTATAGCGGCTTAGAACAAATTCCTACCGCAGCAGAAGCTAACAAAATTGCTGACGAACTGCTGTCTTTGTTCTTATCAGAAAGTGTAGACCGGATTGAGTTAGTTTACACCAAATTTGTCTCCTTGGTTAGCTCCCGTCCAGTTGTGCAAACCCTGCTTCCTTTAGATACTCAAGGTTTAGAAGCAGCAGATGATGAAATCTTCCGCTTGACAACCCGTGGTGGTCAATTTGAAGTAGAACGGCAAAAAGTGACTACCCAAGTCCGTCCTTTGGCCCGGGACATGATTTTTGAGCAAGATCCAGTACAAATTTTGGATTCTCTATTGCCTTTATATTTGAGTAACCAGTTATTACGGGCATTGCAAGAATCAGCAGCTAGTGAACTAGCCGCACGGATGACGGCGATGAACAACGCCAGCGACAACGCCGGGGAATTGATTAAAAGCTTATCTTTGTCTTACAACAAAGCTCGACAAGCTGCAATTACTCAAGAACTTCTAGAAGTTGTTGGTGGTGCTGAAGCATTAACTTAGGGAATTGTCAATTGTTAGTTCTGGAAAATAGCTGATTGCTAGTTGTTTTAAGATTAGCA
Organism: Aulosira sp. DedQUE10; assembly: GCA_034530935.1. Taxonomy (GTDB): domain Bacteria; phylum Cyanobacteriota; class Cyanobacteriia; order Cyanobacteriales; family Nostocaceae; genus Aulosira. Next base: position 45,740 of record JAVRCF010000023.1, read on the forward strand.
ATTGGCTATTTTTGGTATTGAATTAGTAACATTTTTAAACGCAGAGAGTTTCTGCGTGGCTTGGGCATGATATCCTACAACATCTAGAAAACCTCTGGCTATGTGAGAGTTAGCCAAAGGTAAATTCCCGTCAGGAGCGAGACATTACTTGCAAGACTCAAAAATCATCGCGATCGCAAATAAGCAGAACAACAAGATCGCTATCTTCAAAATCCAGTCCCCAAGCTGAGAGTGTATAAGGATATCGGTGATTGAGATAGGGCCAAACAAGTGAAACACAACCAAGGCGATCGTCAAACCAAACAGAGTCAGCAAAAAATACTTGAGTCCTCTACCAGCCAAATTAAGCAGTGGATTCTGATGATCATTGAGATTGTTTTTCATAGCTTTGTTCCTATTTTCATCTGTAGATGGTGAAAAGAGAGTCTGGATTTGAGAAAAAGGATTTTTACCCTTTTTGTTGTTGGGCATAAAACATCCTCCAACCTAGAAGAAACCTAAGCAAAAAGCCGGTCAGTGCTAGAATCACACCACCGGCTTGTAAACTTCTCATTTATCAAAAGCCAAATGTCTTATAAAATGCAGATATTGAATTTTAGTCATGACCTCACTAAGCTACAAGTCTTCTCAACCATTAGGTAGCTGTTGAGGATGTAGCAAATTATGCCTTTTTGCGGCAATGCCGCCAGAATATCCAAGTATCTAGAATTTGGTCGTATATTTTTTGGATTTCCTGCAATTCCTGGGGACTCAAATTGTAACGATGGCTAATATGTCCACTCAGTTCAATAATCGTTTCGTATTTACCTTGTTTGCTACGAGTCATGAACTCACCATGTTGAGTTGCTGACAAGGTTTCAATTAACAGAAAGCTCATGTGAGAAAATACTGTAGGCAAGTCTACTGTATAAAATTGTTTTGGAAAAATTTCATGCCTCCCTTTGTATTGCGATTGAACTGTGGGTGGGGCTTCTAAAGGTTTATCTTCTATCTTCAACTGCATTTTGAGAGCATTGGAACCCTTAATGAATTCTGGCAATCGTGAGAAGCTGGTCATAATAGTTGCTCCGTGAGGTTGACTAGTGACATCTAAGCTTATCTGTATTTCTCACATAGATGTATCTTACATATAAGATACACAGATATCATTAAAATTTTCAACTATTTTTAAGGAAGATTTTTTGGTGAATGTTGGATTTGTCAAAAATTGTACTTTCACAATCTAGATACATTCTCACACAGCTATACTTAGATTATCAGTATTAGTATTTTTGTATACGCAAATAATTTTGAACTAAGTCGCCTTGGTTGATCTTTAAGCGAACTTTGGAGTCAAGGAAGAGAGCGGGGGGAGCAGGGGGAGATAGAGAGGCCCTTAGAGTGAACCCCTACATAAATGATGTTGTTAGCGAATTGATAGGGGGTTTCACCCATCAGCCCCAATCCATCGGAAATTTTTTTAATGAGAGTGCATTTCAACGCACTTGAGCTATTAGCCCGCAATTTATTGCAGGGTGGGAAAGCAACGCCAAACTAAGGTTTTAAGGGTGGGGGGTTTAACAAGAAAGTTAATTAACCAACAACATCATAAATGTCGCGGCTTGAAACAAGGACGCATTATTTCTCGTTGCACTCTCCGCTTGAAATAAATTTAAACAATACCTGAATGCGAGGAAATGTAGATAAGATATCTATTTCACCAAAAGTCTTTGGATGTTCTCTACTTGTGGGATAATTTATCTTTTGGAGTTTCCAGATAAAAATCCTTGCTATCCTTAAAAGGAATTTTTCCCAGTCCCCCACCCCCAGTAGACATCTTCTTACTTTTATGAGAGAAAAACAAAGTAAGACATTGATTACAACTTCAGTAGCATGGTTTATAGCCATTCATCTAATTGTGTAATTACTGTGAAATGGTACAAATACCCTTTTCTAGACTCATCAGCCATGCTATAAGAGATTATCTCACATACTGATAATTTAATATATTGTGTGGAGCTAAGATGGAATGAAAAGCACTGCTGATATGTCTCAGCTTCCTGAAGATTTCATCACAGTGGTAGCTACCAATTTTGGTGTTACTAAAACAGAGCTAGATGCTCTAGTGTTGGCATTAAATGACTACTCTGGTGCTGAGATCGCTACTAAGCTGAAAATTTCTCAACCCGCAGTCAGAAAAAGGTTAGGAGAAAGTTATCGCAAATTAGGTATAGAGGGTAGCAGTAACAAAAAAATTCATAATTTAAAGCAAAAATTATCTGCTCAATATCAAGCTACTTATGAACACAATATTGCACCGCGAAAAGATTGGGGTGAAGCAGTTGATGTCGAAGGTTTTCGGGGAAGAAAAGAGGAAATTTTAGAGTTAGAACAATGGATAGTAGGTAATGGTTCCAATCGCTGCCGATTAGTTGCAATTTTGGGAATGGGTGGAATTGGAAAGACAGTTTTAGCAGCTATGGTTGCTAAAAAAGTCCAGCACGAGTTTGATTATTTGATTTGGCGATCGCTGCGGAATGCTCCACCTGTAGGAGATATTCTCACACAACTTTTACATTTTTTACCCAAAGATACTGAATTAAATTTAACAGATAGCGATAATAACAAAATATTGCAACTGATTGATGTTTTAAGAAAAAATCGTTGCTTAATCATTTTCGATAATGTGGAATCAGTCTTACGCAGTAGTAAAGGCAAAACTCACGAATGGGCTGGTGAGTATGAGCCAGGATTTGAGCACTACGGATACATGTTCAAAAAGATAGCAGAAGGAGCGCACGAAAGTTGTTTACTTTTAACGAGTCGGGAAAAACCTAAAGAAGTAGCAGCACTAGAAGGGAAAAATCTGCCAGTTAAAGTATTGCAGCTATCAAGCTTAAACTTAGCAGAAGCTAAGGAACTTTTGCATGATAAAGGATGTTTTTTTAACGCTCAGGAGTTGCAGCAATTAGTAGAACGTTATTCTGGGAACCCTTTAGCTTTAAAGATAGTTGCTACCACAGTTTACGATTTATTTAGCAATGACATTAAAGAATTTTTAAGCCAAATTCAAGATACAAGCGCCGTTTACGGTGATATACGCATTCTTTTAGATCAGCAATTTAATCGCTTATCAGAGTTAGAAAAAGAGGTGATGTACTGCCTAGCAACTCATCGCCAATATGTGTCTCTAACAGAACTCAAAGAAGATTGGATGACTACAGAATCAGCAATTAAAATTTTAGAAATATTAGAATCTTTGTTGCGGCGTTCGCTGATTGAGAAAGAGGCAGATGCTAGCAGGTTTGGGCTGCAATCTGTGGTGATGGAATATATGACAGAACGGCTAAATGAACACACAGTTCAAGAAATAATAAAAAAAAACTCGGCTTTATCAATGCCTATCCCCTGATGAAGGCGCGATCGCTTAATTATATCCGGCAAGCCCAAGAACGATTAATTTTGGGGCAGGTAAAACAGCGACTAGTCCATGTGTTGGGCAAAGAATTAGAATCTCATTTACGGCGAATGCTAGCGGCTTTACAGCAAGAGTCGCTAGTAAAACCAGGATATGCTGCTGGTAACTTGATTAATCTACTGCGGCAATTGCAGATCTATCAATTTCCCCATGATTCCCAAATTGATTTGAGTGGGCGTGATTTTTCGGGTTTAACTATCTGGCAAGCTTATTTTAAAGATGTCAAATTACAAAATACTAGCTTCGCCAATGCTGACTTAACTGGTTCTATCTTCACGGAAACTATGTCTAGCATAGTCTCCGTGCGATTTAGCCCTGATGGTAAATTATTTGCTACCGGTTTATTTAATGGAGAAATTCGGCTTTGGCGCACCTCAGATACTAAACAACTCCGCATATACAAAGGTCATAACGCTTGGGTTTGGGCATTCGCATTTAGTCCAGATAGCAAAATTCTCGCCAGTGGGAGTGCAGATTACACAATTAAACTTTGGGATATCAAAACTGGTGAGTGTCTGCAAACACTGCAAGAACATACTAACAAAGTGTATTCGGTGGCTTTCAGCCCTGATGGTTGCATCTTAGCCAGCGCCAGTGAAGACCAAACTATTAAACTGTGGGATATTCCCTCTGGAATTTGCCAAAAAACCCTCACAGGACATACTAACTCGGTAGCTTCAGTCACCTTTAGACCATCCACCGTCACAGATGATACAGCTTTACTACTTGCTAGTTGTAGTGCTGACAACACAGTTAAATTGTGGAATGTTCATACATACGAATGTATCAAAACCCTCAAAGGTCATATTAGTCAGGTTTACTCTGTAGCATTTAGCCCAGATGGGCAAATATTAGCAAGTAGCAGCGAAGACCAAACAGTGAGGCTGTGGGATATCACTACAGGTAAAACATGGAAAATACTTCAAGGACATACAAAAAAAATCTATTCTGTACGCTTTAGCCCAGATGGAAAAACCCTAGCTAGTTGCAGCGAAGACCGCACGATTAAACTATGGAACATTAACAGCAGTGAAGCGCAACAAACCCTACGGGGACATAATAGCCAGGTGTGGGCGATCGCATTTAGTCCAGATGGGCGTACACTAATTAGCTGTAGTGATGACCAAACAGCAAGGCTTTGGGATGTCGCCGATGGCAAATGTTTGTATGTTTTGCAAGGATACACCCGCGATGTCTACGCCGTAGCATTTAGCCCCAATAGTCAAATTCTGGCTAGTGGTCGTGATGACCACACAATAGGGTTATGGAACTTGCAAACCGGAGAATGTCAGCCCTTGCGGGAACATCAAGGACGTATTCGTTCTGTAGCTTTTCATCCCAATGGGCCAATATTACTCAGTGGTAGCACTGATAACACCATTAAAATTTGGGACATTAGAGATATTTGTCATAGTAAATGTATCCGGACTCTCAAAGGTCACACTAATTCAGTTTGGGCAGTAGTATGCAGTCCCGATGGGCAAATCCTCGCCAGCAGTAGTGAAGACAGGACTATTCGCCTCTGGGATATGGCTACAGGTGATTGTGTGCAAACCTTAACAGGACATAGCCATTGGGTGTGGACAGTTGCTTTTAGTCCTGATGGGAGTACCTTAGCTAGTGGCAGTGCTGACAATCAAATTAGATTGTGGGATGTTGATACTGGTAAATGTATTCAAATCTTCACAGACCATAAAGACATGATTTGGTCAGTAGCATTCAGTCCGGATGGCAAAATTTTAGCGAGTGCAAGCGAAGACCAAACAGTAAAATTGTGGAATCTCAGCACAGGGGAATGTTACCAAACCTTAGACCAACATCATAAACAAGTTTATTCGGTAGCATTTAACCCAGATGGGCAGATTCTCGCTAGTGGTAGTGCCGATACTACAGTGAAACTATGGCAAGTCAACACCAGCGAGTGTTTAGACACCCTCAAGCGCGGACATACAGCAGCAATTCGTTCCTTAACCTTTAGCCCTAATGGTAAATTATTGGCAAGTGGTAGCGAAGATGAGAAAATTCAGCTTTGGGATATGCAAACCTGTAGCCGATTGCGATCGCTTAAATCTGATCGCTTGTATGAAAATATGGATATAACCGGGATTACAGGTGTAACAGATGCAGAGAAAGCCTCTTTAAAAATGTTAGGTGCAATTGAAGCCTAGAGGCTAGGAGGAAATAACCAATGCGCCATGCCCAATGCCCAAAGTCGGCGGGTGACGGTTGATCCCATTTCTAGAAGGAGTGGGCTTTACCGCCGACTTTCTGTAATTCTAGATACCTGGCAATAATTATCAAAACGTAAATTTTCTTGCGAAACTCCTGACAAGCGCTGATAATTGCCTCAAAGCTCAAGCATTAAGGAGAAGCGAAACATGACTTTACCTCGTGGGCGTAGGATTTTAGCTGTTGTGTTACTTTCAGTATTATTACTGACTTCAGCCTGTACGCCAAAAACACCTGGACGTTTTGATCAAGCACAGCAAGAAAGCAGTCGCCAAAAAAGTGGTCAAGCAGTTGCTAAAAATGCAACTCAGGGTAGTAAATTGAATAAATTCTTCCCCAGTGCGGGAGATGGCTACCAGCGCGTTTATACCCAAGAGAAGAAAGGCTTTTCGGAAGCGAACCTCAAAAAAGGTGGCAAAGTTGTAGCGCAACTAGCAATTTCAGACACAACTAGCACTCCCAGCGCCGCGGCAAAATTTTCTAAAAGTACCAAAAAAATTGCTGGTTATCCCGCAGTCACACTTGGTAATACTCAAACTTCGATTTTGGTGGGTAAGTACCAAGTAAAAGCAATTTCCAAAGACCCAACATTTACAGCAACAGACCGAGAAGCTTGGTTAGAGAAATTTAATCTTGATGGTTTGGCTAAAGTCAAATAAGCTGCACTACAGAAATAAAAATTACACCACCTAAATCAGGAGATTGTTTTGAGTAAATCGATTTTTGAGTTGGTTGATGCACTACCAACTAATAATTTGACCATTTCTATGTTGAACGCCCTAGATTTTGTTGCTCCTGGTCAGTGGCAAAATACTGTAGGCTTTGTCAACACTATTAAAAGTGTGACTGGTGAAACTGACGAAGACCTGATTCAGCAAATTGGTGAACGGGCAATTTATCTATTCAATGATAAATCCCAAGGGTACCAAACAGCTTTGTGGCTCTATCAAACTGTTGATGGTACAGATAAAGCCCTGGGTGCAGCAGCTTTAGCTAATAAGGTGGGCGAGAAAATTCCCCTGTTAGGTTTTTTAAACAGTGTCACTCCCAAACCTGACAAAGCCCAAACCATTGACTTGACTTTAAAATTAGTGGCTGAGTTGGTAGCTTTCTGCCAAATTAATGGCATTCCTGGAGACAGTATTGGCGATTTTGTCGCCTCTTTGGGTGAGTATAGTGGTGAATCGTTGATTCGGATGGTTGCATTAGTCTGCGTTGATGGTTTGATACCTTTGGGGCCTGACTTCATCAGCAAAGCTATGTCTGGGATAAGCCAAACCAATCCCCAAGAGTTAGAACAAAACTCAACTTTTCAAGGCATCAAAGATGTTATCCCAGGTAACAATGCTGCTGGTAAGTTGAACTTTATTGGTGAAAGCTTTGATTCAGTTAAAGGTTGGATGAATGGTCTTGTTGCCTCTAATAATTTAACACCACAAAATGTTGTCGGTCATTTGCAAAGTTTTGTCGAATTTTCTGATAGCAAATTGGATTACCTGGCAGCGTTTTTAGATGTAGCTACCAATTACTATGAACACACAGGGACACAAACTCTGGCGCGTCGTTTGATTGAACGAGCTGTGGCTGAAATTTAAGCTGATAAGTAGTTGGTAATGAGTAATGGGTAATGTTTGCAGTTATCTATTACTCATACCAATTATCAATTGGGGGAAAGGGGAAAGCCTTTACCTTGGTGGGCGATCGCAAAATCTTCCCAAAATTATTTTCAAAGAACTGATACTACCCTCATATTGCTATCATTTTGTCCCCAAATAAAATATTGAGACATAAAACATAGCCCAGATATAGAGCAAAGCAATCAGTTCAACTTTGAAAAAGTTTCTATGAAGCAACAGTACCTGACTCCCGTTGAGCGAAAAGCACTGCAAAAAATTGTAGAGCAAGAATTGTGGAGTTATCTAAACTGACATTACCACCGACTAGCGCCAGGGTTTTATCTGGCTGCACAACTAGACGCGCTGACTGTAAACTAATAGCCCCTCGTATATTCTCGAATTCCAAGCCGAATTTTGAATTCCCCGAAGGGGGCTGACTTTTGACAAATAACTATTGACAACCTTAACGAAAAATCTCACAATTCAAATAAAAATTTTATATCAAGATTTTATGTCCTAAATAATTTGCTGGGAACTGTATCTGGGTAAACTAGCGTCATTGGCGAAAGTACAAGTTAATAGTGAGGAGTGGTGAGAGATGAGTTATTAGCTTAAAACTCACCCAAATAGCTTTGCTTGCTACCGTATACTTCCCCTTTTCATTCCGGGGTGAGGTGGTTAACAATGGGTTGAATGTGTTTCAAATAATTCAACTTTATGCCTAGAACACCGAATGAATACGCAGTCTACCTACTACTGGAAAGTGGACACCGTGAAGAAGTACGTTTTCCTACCATTCAAGAGTTTCAGAAGTGGTATAGCGGCGAACTTGTGCCCAAGTCTGCCTCTAATGACTTTATTAGCGTGCCGATCAAAAATATTCAAGGGGAGTATATGGTAGTCCGCCCATCTCGGGTTGTCGCAATTCGAGTAGAACCAATTTTTAGTTCTAGTGTTGAAAGATACGATTAAATGATGAGAAAAACCCTTGCCTTGCTTTCCTTAAGTCTAGGAATTGCCTTTTTAAATACACTATGGTCAGCTGTTGCTCAGGTTCCTAATTTCCCCCCGCCAGGACAGACTCCTCCTGCGATACCGATACCAGTACCGCTACCGTCAAGCAATCCGGAGGTTCAGCCACCGCTCAAACCTATAGACTTAGAAAGCGATTGTACCCCTAGCTCTGCTTGTTTGGGTTTGGATGAGCAAATTTGGGGTAGCAGGGGTAAACGCGGCGATCGCCAAGCGCTGTTAGCAGCAATTGATAACAGCCTAAGTTACCTAGAAAAGGATAAGGCGATCGCTATTTATCAAACATATCCAATTAAAGATATAACGCTGGATCGGGTGCGTCGGAGTTTGCTACGCTTCCGTAAGTTAGTAGTCAAATCTAAGTCGCCAGCGCAATTGCAAGCTGCTGTCCAGCGAGAGTTTATCTTTTACCAATCTGTAGGGAATGATGGTAAGGGTACTGTTAAATTTACCTCTTACTACGAGCCTGTTTATCAAGCCAGCCGTGTCAAGACTTCCGAATATAAGTATCCCCTTTATCGCCTACCACCTGACTTTGATAAATGGGCTAAACCCCACCCAAAACGAATTGATTTAGAAGGACAAGACGGTTTGCTGGGGGAAAAAAGCCAGTTACATGGTTTAGAACTTTTGTGGTTCCGCGATCGCCTCGACGCATACATGGTTCATATCCAAGGTTCTGCTCAAATCCAGTTAACTGATGGTAAAAAAACGTCTATTGGTTATGCAGGTGGAACAGATTACCCTTGGACAAGTATTGGCAAAGAACTGGCAAAAGATGGCAAATTGCCCCTTGAAGGATTGACTATGCCGCGTCTACTACAGTTTTTCAATCAAAATCCCCAAGAATTGAGTAATTATCTGCCTCGCTGGGAGCGGTTTGTTTTCTTCAAAGAAACAAGCGGGACACCAGCCAATGGTAGCCTTAACGTACCTGTGACAGCAGAGCGTTCTATTGCCACCGATAAATCTCTTATGCCTCCAGGCGCGCTAGCTTTAGTTTCTACATCTATTCCCTATCCTAACAATGCTGGTAGCCTTGAGTATCGTAATGTTAGCCGCTTTGTGCTGGATCAAGACACAGGTAGCGCCATCAAAGGCCCAGGCAGAGTCGATTATTTTATGGGAACCGGCAAATTAGCAGGCGATCGCGCCGGTGTTACAGGCGGTAACGGCTCCTTATATTATTTACTACTCAAAGAATAGATATTGGTCATTGGTCATTGGTCATTGGTCATTTGTAACAGGGATTTCTCCCCTGCTTCCCCTGTTTCCTTGCCCCAGTCCCCAGTCCCCAGTCCCTAATACGGCGGATAACCAAAATCATCCTCATCGGCGTAAACATAAGAACTAGAAACCCCTGCCATTTCTATCTTAGGCGTTTCTATTTTCACAGCTTCCTTACCAAACTCTTTGTGATCTTCAAAAGTCTTGCAAATTATTGTAGACTCAGGCGAATCAGAAGCTATTAGGTATTGTGTTAATGTCCCAATTGTTGGATGTTTAAAATCAACAGTAGAAGCCACCATAACTGTATTTGGTTCAATGCCTCTTTCTTCACACTCAATTATAGGGGAGAAAATCCCATGAGCGTGGAATAGTGGGCCTTTTGGTGTTACGGGTTGCTTTCTGTATCCGGCATAAGTCTTTTCTAATTCAGCCACAAAACCACTCACAACTTTGCCTTGTTGGTAGTCGCAGTAGGTTTTGCTAAAACTTGCCCCAGCCGCACCATTTAGAGTTAATTGTAAGGGTGTATCATGTAAGAATTTTTTACTTTCTCCTACTATAAAAATTAAGTAGCGAGTAAACGTTTTAAATTTAAGTTTATCTGCTAAAAAAGCATCGTAATTATCTTTAAGCGTACCTAGTTTAAGACCAGTTTCCCTATCTTTGACCGACAATGGCCCTCGACGCACTATAACTAAATTTGGAGTAGGAGTAATAAATACAGTTTCCACTCCAGAGCTAAATTCATGCTCTACCTGTTGCCAATTATCGTCTGGCTGAAAGCCTACAGCTTGGGCATTATCCAGCTTAATTGCCAAACCAAAAAGTTGAATACCATCAGTGCCATACCGAGGATTAATCATCTGACACCAGGGGATGACTTGAGAAGGCGGTGCATTAAATTTCTCGTCCTCAAAGTCGAACTTAGCAGATGCTTTCATCGTTTTAGGCTATCGAAGTGTTTTGCTAAACAAGTTTATCAGTAGTCAAGAGTCAAGAGTCAAGACTTAGGGGTCAAGGGCCAAATCTTTAATGTTGCATTTTTTGTTACCCTGGTCTGCCTTGCGTCCTTTGCTGTTCTGCCCCTATTTTGGCGACCGATAATACTTTTGTACCATCTATCTAGTATATCGGGTCAATGCTAAAGAGCACATCTTGAATTTCTTAGGGACTTCCAGAAAATAAATTATGCAATGAGTCAGAGCAAATATCATTATGGAATTCTTCCTCCCCTGCTTCAAGAGCTCCCCCAGCCTCCCCTGCTCACCAAAGTGATTGTATATTTTTTTAGTTGGAAGTCCCTTATCTTCTATCGGAGTTGGCAATTTCTGCAAATAAATTCCAAAACTGGTCACGAATCCCCATTAGGTAATACTGCTTCGTTCTTTGAGTGCCTTATCTTACTCTTGGAGCGTTGCGGACTTTGTAGTTGGCTTTGGCTTTGGTCTTTTTTCATGAGATAAAACCTCTAAAGCTTTGCACAGAAGCTTTTTACAGGCTTTTTAATATTATCCATCTGAAGTGCCTATTGAACAAAGTATAAATTTATAATAAATATATAGACAAATATGCCTACTTTGTGTATTAATACTAGATGAATTTTAACTAATGTAGTTTTTTATAAAAAGGCATAGTTAATATTACTGTTAATTACTGAGTAACAATTCAGTCTTTATATATCATATTCTTCAAGTGAACGCAAATACAAAAATTCAATTAAAGTACCTAAAAAGGTTATGGTACACATATTTCAGAGCAAATCAAGTTTTTAAGCTCAATCTGTAGAGCAAGGTTCATATTTTGAGAAAGTAGTGCTATGAAAAATCATCTTAAGAGTAACATTATACCCCAAAAGCACATCAAAATTCAGCGTACACGTGGGCAAACAAATAAAATCTTGAAAACTACAATTTATTGATTTTTCACAGCAAATATAGTCAACACAGTGTTAAAGAACAAAGCCCAGCATTAACCACTTGACATATCAACACTGTAGTCTTCTTTGACCCAGTTAGCGATCGCTAACTACCGAGAAAATCTACATCAGATACTTTCTATCCAGTATGTTTATTACCTCAATAGTAAGTTCATTGCTTATTTTTTTTGCAAAAACGAGATGCTTCTTTATGTTTTACCTATTGTGATATCGTCTTGACTCGACATATTAATCACTCTTATCATTATCAAAAATTATAAATTATTAAAGATATTGTGAGGTATAGAAAGTGATTAAATTTAGAGACGTATTTTTATTGAAAAGCATTAAGCAAATTCATTAAAAATTTATTTTAAAAGTTAGCAACTTATTTGATTTAATTTTAAGCATGAGTTAAGCTTTGTATGAAACTTTTAGATATAATTTTTTACAGAAGACGTTCTAATCATTTCATTAACTATTAATAATTTATATGAAAACATTTTGTATTCCTTTATAAGGAAACAGAATCAGCGTTTAGCTGTTATGGCTCAATTGATTAGCAATTGACAGACTGATATAGCAACTTATTAATAAAGTGTTAATAACAATTCTTTCAACTTAGAGAGCTATCAACTAAATTTAGCAGATGAGAATCAACTCGGATTTTCTAAAGCAGGAATTTAAAAGATGTTTGATGATGGATAGCTAAAATTAAACACCACAATCCAATCCATCAATTTATAAAAATAGAAGCGGATAACTCTGTGGTTTCTATTGAGGCGTTATCCAAAACAGCAATAACTAAAACTGGTAACGCTCAGTTTTTTATCTTCTCCCGTCCTTAACTGCGATAAATATGGATATTAATCCAACTTTTCCACAGATTGCTTCAGTTCCACAAGATTTATCTCAACAGGTAAAAATACTACCACCAGATATCCTGACAGAATCAGTCCTATCCTCTGGAATAGGCAGTTCTTTACCTTATGAACTCAACCAACTTGGTGCTGATGGTTTTGAAACTACGCCACTTTTGGATAGTGGTCAAAGTCAGCTAGAAACTTTGCAAGAGACAGAGGTTATCTATACTGATTCTCTTACTAGTCTAAAGGAGGGAGACCTTTTAGTTGGCTCCCAAGACTTATTATTTACCACAGCAAACACCCCAGAGATTTTCTATTGGCAAGGGGGTAGTGGTTTTTGGGATGATATCAGCCACTGGAGTACAGGGAGATTACCAGGTGCTACAGATGAAGTAGTTATTGATGTTCCTGAAGAAGTTACTATAAGCTATCGTCAAGGTTCTGCATCAATTGCGAAGCTGACAATTCAAGAAGATTTACTCATTTCTGGTGGGGATTTAACAGTTATTGGAGAAGGCGCAATTAACAACGACCTTCTTCTGAGTGGCGGGACATTAAATACCACAGGTACAGTCACCCTCACAGGGCAACAAAACCAGTGGTCAAATGGGACAATTAGTGGCACAGGCAGCGTTAACATTGCCGCTAATGCTAGTCTCAACATCACTAACGGTTCTTACAAATATTTAACAGGCGGCATTACCCTAAATAATGCCGGGACAGTTACCTGGGACGGTGACAACTACTATATTGATGGCGACTATTCCAGTGCGAATGAAGTCATCAACAATCAAGGCATCTTTGAAATTAAAAATGATAGTTCTCTTAACAACCTCACCTTTAACAATAGCGGCACATTAATTAAATCCGGTGCAACAGGTACAACCAGCTTCAATTACTCCGCATTCAACAACACTGGTACTGTTGACTTGCGTAAAGGAAAACTCAACTTTTATTATGGTGGCGGTAGCAGTAATGGTGGAAGTTTCAAACTAGCTACTGATACCACTGCACAGTGGAGTAGTGATTATACCTTTGACCCGAATACTATCTTCACAGGTGATGGCACAATTGAGGTTTCTGGGGGAAATGTTAACCTCAACCTCGCAACAGTTAATCTCAATGATGTTGTTGTCAGCAGTGGAAGCTTAAATACTACTGGCACTGTTACTATCAACAACAAACTTAACCTCAGTGGCGGCACATTAAATACTACAGGTAATGTCATCCTCAAAGGACAACAAAACCAATGGTCAAGTGGGACAATTAGTGGCACAGGTAGCGTTAATATTGCCGCTAATGCTAGTCTCAACATCACTAACGGTTCTTACAAATCTTTAACAGGCGACGTTACCTTAAATAATGCTGGAACAGTTACCTGGGACGGTGAGAACTACTATATTTATGGCGATGCTTCGAGTGCGAATGATGCCATTAATAACCAAGGCATTTTTGAAATTAAAAATGATGCTTATCTCTACTACATTAACTTCAACAATAGCGGCACTTTAATTAAATCTAGTGCTGAGGGTACAACAACTTTTTATTACTCACCATTCAATAACACTGGTGCTTTTGACCTGCGTCAAGGTAAACTCAACTTTAACGGTGGGGGAAGCAGTAATGGTGGAACTTTTAAACTAGCTACCGATACAACTGCACAGTGGAGTAGTGATTATACCTTTGACCCGAATACTATCTTCACAGGTGATGGCGCAATTGAGGTTTCTGGGGGAAATGTTAACTTTGGAACTGTTACCATCAACAACAAACTTAACCTCAGTGGCGGCACATTAAATACTACAGGTAATGTCATCCTCAAAGGACAACAAAACCAATGGTCAAGTGGGACAATTAGTGGCACAGGTAGCGTTAATATTGCCGCTAATGCTAGTCTCAACATCACTAACGGTTCTTACAAATCTTTAACAGGCGACGTTACCTTAAATAATGCTGGAACAGTTACCTGGGACGGTGAGAACTACTATATTTATGGCGATGCTTCGAGTGCGAATGATGCCATTAATAACCAAGGCATTTTTGAAATTAAAAATGATGCTTATCTCTACTACATTAACTTCAACAATAGCGGCACTTTAATTAAATCTGCTGCTGAGGGTACAACAACTTTTTATTACTCCCCATTCAACAATACTGGTACTGTTGACCTGCGTAAGGGTAAGCTGAGTTTTTATGGTGGGAGTAGCAGTAATGGTGGAACTTTTAAACTAGCTACTGATACAACTGCACAGTGGAATGATGACTATACCTTTGACCAGAATACTACCTTTGCAGGTGATGGCACAATAGAGGTTTCTGGGGGAAATGTTAACCTCAACACCGCAACAGTTAATCTCAATGGTGTGGTTGTCAATGGTGGGAACTTAAATACTACTGGCACTGTTACTATCAACAACAAACTTAACCTCAGTGGCGGCACATTAAATACTACAGGTAATGTCATCCTCAAAGGACAACAAAACCAATGGTCAAGTGGGACAATTAGTGGCACAGGTAGCGTTAATATTGCCGCTAATGCTAGTCTCAACATCACTAACGGTTCTTACAAATCTTTAACAGGCGACGTTACCTTAAATAATGCTGGAACAGTTACCTGGGACGGTGAGAACTACTATATTTATGGCGATGCTTCGAGTGCGAATGATGCCATTAATAACCAAGGCATTTTTGAAATTAAAAATGATGCTTATCTCTACTACATTAACTTCAACAATAGCGGCACTTTAATTAAATCTGCTGCTGAGGGTACAACAACTTTTTATTACTCCCCATTCAACAATACTGGTACTGTTGACCTGCGTAAAGGTCAGTTAGTATTCATTGGTGGTGAATTTGTCAATGCTTCAGGACAAATCCAGCAAAATGGCGGAACTTTTGATACTTCTAACAGTATCTTTATTGAAGATAATCAGTTACCAGACTTAATCATCACTAATGCTACTGCACCTGAAATCGTCGAACCAGGTTCCAGTATTGCTATAAGTGGGACAATAAAAAATCAAGGTAGTGATGCTACTAATGCAACTAGCTGGTATGACGCAATTTATCTATCTCAGGACAATATTTTTGACCTGACAGATACTTTTATTGGTAGACTACCTGCTGTACAAACGCCACTAGATATTCAAGGTCAGTATACTGTTAACGCTACAATTACTCTGCATAAAACAGCTACAGGGAAGCAATTTCTGCTGTTTGTTGCTGATGAAAAATATAACCAATTAGAAGCTAACGAATCTAACAACGTTTTCGTTAAGTCTATTGAATTTTCAAATCTGAGTAACAATCCACCTACAGATATTCAATTAACTAACAGTAAAGTGGATGAGAATAGTTCTAATGGTGTGATAGTTGGGGTTTTAAGTACAAGTGATGCCGATGCAGGCGACATTCACACATATAAATTATTAGATAATGCTGGTGGTCGCTTTTTCCTTGAGGGAAATCAGTTAAAGGTTGCTAATGGTGCGTTATTAGATTTTGAAACGCAAAATCAATATAACATTATTGTCCAAGCTGTAGACCAGGGGGGTTTGAGCTTAGATAAGACGTTGACGATTACCCTCAATAATCTGAATGAAGCGCCAATTAATATAGTATTAGATAATAGCAGTATTAATGAAAATAGCCCAAATGATACAGTTGTGGGTGTCTTCAGCACAACTGATTTAGATATAGTCGATACTCATACTCATACATTAATTAATAATGCAGGCGATCGCTTTAAGTTAGTTGGCAATCAATTGCAAGTTGCTAATGGCAGTTTATTCGATTGGGAAGCTGCGACAAATCACGAGATTACAGTGAAGTCAACCGATGCTGGAGGGTTAAGCATCGAGAAAACTTTAACAATAAATGTCAGTAATATTAACGAAGCACCGACAGCTATTCAATTAAGTAATACTAGCATTAATGAGAATAGCGCTAAAGATACAGTTATCGGTATTTTAACTACAACTGATCCAGACATAGGAGATACTTATACCTATATTTTATTAAATGATGCTAATGGCCGTTTTGCTATTTCTGGCAATCAATTAATTGTTGCTAATAGCGCTTTATTAAACTATGAGATAAATCCTAATCATCAAATTATTCTTCGTAGCCAGGATGTAGGCGGATTAACCTACGAGCAAATCTTTACTATTAATGTCAATAATCTAGAAGAACCCGATTTAACTGTTGAATTAACTTCTGTACCGACAACAGCTAATTTCGGCGTTCCTTTTGATGTCAGCTGGGTAGTCCGGAATACTGGGGATGATCCTACTACTTACAGTTGGAGCGATCGCTTATATTTATCTACTGACTCTACCATCAGTCAAGATGATCTGATCCTGACCACCCAAGCAGGTAGTCAAACTCCCTTAGCCGCTAACAGTCAATACCTTCAGACTGCATCGGTTACTTTACCACTGAATCAAAACTCGGTCGCTGGACAATACTATATCCTGTTGCAGACTGATGTTTTCAACAATCAAATAGAGATTAATGAAACTAATAATATTACTCAGCAGTCCCTTCAATTAACTATTCCAGCATTACCAGATTTAATAGTTAGTAATATAGTTTCTCCCAACGAATCACCACAAGGAAAAACTGTCAATATTTCCTGGACAGTTACTAATAGCGGAACGGGAGTTGCTAAAGATTCGTGGATAGACCAAATATATCTTTCTCCTGATGGCACATTAAACGGTGCAACCTTTCTAGGAAATGTCAATCATAACGGCGATTTGGCAAGCAATCAACCATATACTGCTTCAATAGATGTTGTAATTCCTAACGTAGTAGATGGAAGTTACCGCATAGTTGTGGTGACTGATAGCAATGATGCTGTTTTTGAGGGAGATAAAGAAAATAATAATCTGCTAGTTTCGGCAAACATTTTAAATATTGGTAATCCTGATTTAGTTGCAACTATTATTTCAGCACCACCAACAGCAATATCAGGAACGACTATCCCGCTACAGTGGAATGTGAAAAATCAAGGTTTGCTGAATACTTCAGAAAGTTGGGTAGATAAAGTTTATTTATCAAGTGATAATCAATGGGATAACCAAGATTTATTACTGAGTGAATTAAATCATAGTGGAGTATTAGCAAATAATGGCAGTTATGATGCCCAGCTTAATTTAGAGTTACCTATTAATATAAGTGGCGATCGCTATTTAGTTTTAGTAACTGATGCTAACAATAACGTTAACGAAAATAATGCAGAGAGTAATAATTTTACGGCATCAGCTTTAAAAATTGATTTAGCACCTTATGCTGATTTAAAAGTATCTAATGTAACTGTACCAGCTTTAACTATTGCTAATCCCGCCGAAGTAACTATTGGCTGGACAGTGACCAATATCGGCACAGGTACAGGAAAAATTAATTCCTGGGTAGACAGAATTATTGCCTCTACAGATGACATTTTAGGTAATGGTGATGAGCGGGTAATTAGTGAATTTACCCACACAGGATTGCTAGAGGTAAATCAATTCTACACCCAAAGTCAAACAATTTTACTACCTAGCGGATTCCAAGGACATTACCACCTGTTTGTGCAAACTGATGCGACGGGAGTGATTTTTGAGAATAATTTAGAAACTAACAATCAAGATTTAGCTTCTAACTACTTTGATGTTGTACCGATTCCTTATGCTGACTTAGTTGTCTCTGCACTCAATACACCAACAATTGCTAATAGCGGACAAACATTAACACTTTCTTGGACGGTTACTAATCAAAGCAAAAACAATCAAGGCAACGGGATTGGAATTACTAATACTAGTTCTTGGAATGATACTATCAAATTAGCCAGCGATCCAGAAGGCAATAATATTGTTCGTGTTTTAGACAGTTTCAACCATGCTGGAGCCTTGGCGCTAGATAATAGCTATAACCGGACTGTAGATGTTACTCTCCCCGATGACCTTACAGGTACATATTATATTGTTGTAGATACTGCTGGGCCTTTCGAGTTTATTTACAATAATAATAACCGCCGAGTATCGGCTAACCAAGTAACAATAAATCTGACACCAGCACCCGATTTAACTGTTGATAATATCATTGCACCGGCGGCTGTTCAAGCAGGAGATAAAATTGATATTTCCTGGACAGTTAAAAATAGTGGTACGGGTAACGCTGTTAGTGAATGGGTAGATCAAGTATTTATCCGAGAAGTAGGTAAACCTGAGTCTACACCGATCCCAATTGGTTCATTTAGCTATCGTAACGGACTAGAAGCCGGAAAATTATATACTCGCTCAGAACAGTTTACTATACCGTCAACGCTTCAAGGAATTTACGAAGTTGTTGTTAAAACTAACGCTAATAATTCACTATATGAAAATGGTGCGACTAATAACAATACAACAATAGATGATCAACCTCTTCAAATCAGTCTTGCGCCACGTCCTGATTTACAAGTAAAAGAAATTATTGCACCTGGGACTGTATCCGCAGGTGGAACAGTTTCCTTAGAATTTGTTGTTACTAACCAAAGCAATGTTGCAACTAGTACGCCGAATTGGCAAGATAGAGTTTATTTATCTCTAGATAATCAAATTAGCAGCGACGATGAAGTTTTAGGAATTTTAGATAATGGTGCTGCATTAGGTTCCAAAGAAAGTTACCTCAGCAAAACTCAAGCTTTTATCGTTCCCAAACGTTTCCGTGGTTCAGCACATCTGATTGTACAAACAGATGTGGCTAATCAAGTTAATGAATTCCCACAGGAAGATAATAATATCCTGTCGAAACAGATTAATGTTATCGGTTTACCACCTGCTGATATTGTTACTAGTGATGTTGTCGCACCGGATCAAGCTTTTGAAGGTAGTGAAATTCAAGTACGCTATAAAGTTACTAATAAAGGTATTGGTGAAACAGATAGGGATAGTTGGACAGATACAATTTGGTTAACTCAAAATAAAGATAGACCATATCCAGGAACTGCTGATAATCCTCAAGATTATTTGTTAGCTACATTTTCTCATAACGGTTCGCTGAAAGTAGGCGATAGTTATGAACAAATAGTCACAGTCAGATTACCGGATAAAGTCACAGGTGAATGGTATGTTACTCCTTGGTCAGATGCTTATGATGTTGTCTTGGAAGATACTAGAGACACTAACATTAACCCTGATGATCCGGAAGAGTTAGATAGCAATAATTATAAATCTCGACCGATTACTGTTTTATTAACACCACCGCCAGATTTAGTAGTAAATTCTGTCATTGCTACCCCGGAAGCGATCGCTGGACAACCATTTAATGTGCAATGGACAGTGAAAAACCAAGGAACTAATACCACCTTGGAAAATAATTGGGTTGATACTGTTTACCTTTCAGATTCACCAACGTTAAATACTCCAGGGGCAAAATTTTGGATTTTAGGTAGTATTGAACATCAAGGTAAACTAGCTAAAGACGAAAGCTACTCCGCAGAATCAACTTTTAACCTGAGTCCGGCTGCTACAGGTAAATATGTAATTGTGCAAACTGGTGCTGGCGTTTGGGAAGGCCCTTACACAGATAACAATATTAAAACTACGACAACGAATGTTACTGCAACTCCGGCTGATTTAGTAGTAACTTCAGTGTCAGCACCACAAGCAAATCTCTCTGGAGAAACAGCAACTATTAACTGGACTGTGAAAAATATTGGTGCGCCGACTTGGGAAGGAACACGCTTCTGGGTTGATAATATTTACATTTCCAATGACCCGAGGCTAACTTTAGACGCAATCAAAAATCAAACTCCTGTTGCTAGTTTGGCTTACAGTTCAGCTAAGCCATTAGGTACAAATGAAAGCTATACGCAAGTTCAAGATATTACCCTTCCCCAAGGAATTGAAGGGAAATATTATGTTTATGTAATTACTGACCCAGATGGTAGAATTTCCCAAGGCGGTAGTAATGAACAAGAACTAAAAGATTTCCAAAATAGAGTCTTTGAAAATTCTGCCAATAATTTAGGTACAGGGTTAATTCCTGTGACTTATCGCGAACCAGATTTGCAAGTCACTAACCTCACGTTACCCACCGCAACACCTCAGTCTGGTGATACAATTCCGATTAGTTGGACAGTAAATAATATTGGGATTCGTGACACTCGCGGCGAAAGTTGGTTTGACCGCATATATCTATCTCGTGATGCTTCACTTGATGCGAGTGACCAAATGTTGGGTGAATCGAGACATGATGGTATTCTTGCTCAAGGACAATCTTATCAAGCCCAGCTAAATGTAGATTTACCTGATGGCATTGAAGGTAATTTCTATATTCTTGCTTTTACAGACTCTAACATTACTGGGTCTTTACCACCTAGCCCTGCGGGTGTTGGTTTTGAATCTGACATTAATCGAGAATTGGCGCGGGTGGGTGAATTTAAAGATGAAGGTAATAATATCACCTCTCTTGCATTACCTATCACCTTGGCAACCCCGCCTGATTTACAAGTATTGCCTTTCACCATACCAGAACGCATCATTACTGGGCAAACCTTTAACCTGACATATACCGTCAAAAATAACAGTACTGGAAATACACCTAATAAACAGTCGAGTTGGCAAGATTTAATTTACCTATCCCGCGATCGCTTTTTAGACTTGCAAAGCGATCGCTATTTAGACTATGTTGATCATAATGGCGGATTAATAGCAGGTGATAGCTACACCATCACCAAAAATCTAAGATTACCCAATGATTTAACTGGGCCTTACTACGTCTTTGTAATTACCGACCCACCTCAATATAGCCGCAGAGGTCAGGTTTTTGAAGGAGTTAATGAAGGTAATAACGCGACACTTAGCGCCCAACCCTTAATTATCGAGTTACCACCACCCTCAGATTTACAAGTAGATAGCATTAGTTTACCGAGTTCCGGGCTAACCGGAGACCCGATACAAATTGAGTGGACAGTCTTTAACCGCAGTAATAATAATGCTGAAGGTCAGTGGACTGATGCAGTTTACCTATCTAATGATGCCATTTGGGATATAAGCGATCGCGCAATTGGTCGGGTAGGTTTTAGTGGTACGCTCAAACCAGGAGATTCTTACACTTCTCAATTAGCCGCAACTCTTCCGCCAGCTATCCCCGGACAATACCGAATTATTGTCCGTCCTGATATCTTTAACCAAGTTTATGAAGGCGAGAACGAAGCCAACAACCGCACCACTTCCGCCGACCCCTTAAATGTTAGCGTTAGAGAATTGCAACTTGGCGTTCCCTTAGAAACTACTCTCAACACAGGTCAAGAACGCTTATTTCAGGTAAACTTGGGACTGGGACAAACCCTGAAAGTTAATCTCACCTCGACTGCTAGCAATGCAGCCAATGAGTTATTCTTACGCTTCGGTAACGTACCCACAGGCGTTTTCTACGATGCAGCTTATCAAGGTTTATTAAGCCCCAACCAGTCGGCGGTAATTCCAACTACCAAGCCTGGGACTTACTACGTCTTAGTTCGAGGTCAAGCTGAACCCAGCAATGATACCCCCATCAGTATCTTGGCGGATGTCTTACCCTTTGGTATTACTGATATTCAAACAGACCGAGGTGGCGATAGCCGCTATGTCACTACTAATATTTCCGGGGCGCAATTCAACCCCAATGCCATAGTTAAGTTAGTTAGACCAGGTTTTGCAGAGTATGAACCTGTGCGTTACCAAGTCGTTGACAGTACTAAGATTACTGCCATTTTCGACTTAACTAATGCACCTCACGGGTTATATGACGTAAAAGTAATTAATCCCGATGGGCAGACTGCCATTTTACCTTATCGCTATTTAGTAGAACAGACAATTGAGCCAGACGCAGATATCGGACTGGGAGGCCCCCGTGTCATCGCCCCTGGAGATAAAGGTACCTATGGCGTTTCCGTGCAAAGTTTAACTAACATTGATACCCCTTATGTGCATTACCAATTTGGCGTACCAGAGTTAGGTAAAAATGATGAATTATTTAAGTTTAAATATTTGACCTTTGCATCTAATTTAAGAGGTCAGCCGGAAAGTGAGAATCTGCAAAATCTGCCTTGGGCAAGTTTAATTTCTGATGCTAATACTACCGGAGAAATTCTCGCACCAGGCTATGTATTTGATTTGCCAACTAGAGGATGGACTGGAAACACCTTTAATGTGCAAACATACCCAGGTTTGGCAGGATTAGCAGCCGGAGATTTTGAGAAACTGCGGTTAGGAATTTTTGATGCCTATCCAGAATGGCAGGGTAAAATTAACCAGCCTGAAGATTTAGATAAGTTCTCATCGGGATTATTTAATATCTTCAAAGGTATTAAAAATGGCGAGATCACAATAGAAGATGTTCTCGCTGATAAAGATGACAATGAGATTGCCTTCAAATTCCACATCTTAGCCAGTGCGACTGTCTTAACTCGCCAAGAATTTATTCAACAACAAACCCAAGAAGCACTGAAACTGCGGAGTGCTATTTTAGCTGATACCCAAGCATCTCAAGGTTTAATTGTGTTAGCCGCTAACGCTAATGCTTGGGTGCAAAGTTATCTAGCTGCTTTAGAAACAGCAGGGTTACTGCGTTCAGAAGATCAAGCCCCGCCAGTCCGCCAAGATCCTTTAGTTGTGAGTATGTTGGCGACTTTAGCTACAGGTATCTTAGCAGGACCAGCAGGTAATCAAATTATCACCGATGGTAACTTGGTGCGCTTCTTTGAACAGGTGCGGAAATGGTATGGAAATAACCCGGATAAAATCGGACAAAATTCACCACCATCATCAGCAACCTACAATCTTAATCTCTCTCATAAAACGCATTTTGAAGCATTTAATATCTATGTACCTTATGGCAGTGCCCGCATAGATTTACCGCCATCTGTAACAGTTCCACCGCCTAATTTTGCTAGCTTCTTTAACGCTTCTGGTACTGTCAATAACCTGACAAATATTACCGGGCCATTGGGCTTTGGTAATCCAGGTTTTATCCCCCAAGGTGAAACATTACCTTACACAATTAATTTTGCGAATGCTGCTTCTGCTTCCTCAAAAGTGGGAGAGGTAAGAATTGTCACGAAATTAGATGCAGATATTGCTCCCCAAACATTTGCATTAGGTGATTTACAACTTGGAGATATTCAAATTCACCTCCCAAGCGATCGCGGTAGTTTTGATGGCACATTTGATTTTGTGAAAAGCAAGGGATTTATTCTGCGAGTTAGCGCTGGATTAGATCCAATCTCAAATACAGCTACTTGGTTACTCCAAGCAATTAACCCTGATACTGGGGAAGTTGTCCAAGACCCAAATATTGGCTTACTTCCCCCCAACGATGCGAGTGGGGCGGGTAAAGGTTTTGTTACCTACACTGTGAAACCTAAGTCAGATGTCGCCACCGGGGTAACGATTTCTGCTGAAGCTAGAGTGATTTTTAATACGGCTGCACCTATCGATACTCAGGCGATCGCTCATACCCTCGATGCCCAAGCCCCCACAACCACAATCACTGCTACACCTTTAGTTAACGGTGGTGCCGATTATCAGGTGAAGTGGAAAGCAACAGATGATACTAGTGGTGCGGGTGTTAAGCACGTTACTGTATATGTTGCCAAAGACGGTGGTAACTTTGAAATCTGGCAACAGCAAAGCACTGCCACTTCTGCCATTTACCAAGGAGAAGCAGGGCATACCTACGAATTTATTGCCTTAGCAACTGATAACGCCGGCAACCGCGAACAACCGAGATTAGGCGTTCAAGCCCCAGATGATGGTTCTGCGGTCAATTTGGGTACTTTACCAACGATTGAACAGACGACCCTTGATTTGGGAACAGCACCAGCACCCAGTCCCCAGCCATCAACTAACCCCTTATTTACCGCCGCCGAACAACTCATTCCATCCAGCGTACCCACAACCAGGGCATCGGAGTTTGAGAAAGTTCTGCAACCCTTTACTGCCCAGGCTTTTGCTACAGGTATTACCCCAAGCCATGCTAATATCGGCCCAATGGCGACCGCAGTTCGTAGCGATGGTTCCGTGATTACCAGTGGTGGTGCAGGTCGTAATCAACTCTTCAGTTTATCGCGAGAAGGCGGTCAAGTCGGTCAACCCCTAGCCACTCTACCCTATCCCGTTTTTGACCTAGCTTTTGATAGCAACGGTAATCTTTGGGCAACCACAGGCGGCGGCCCCTTACTGCAACTTAATCCGCAAACAGGGGAAATTATCAAGCAGTACGCTGACAGTATCACCCAAACCCTAGCCATTCAGCCGGGAACTGGAATGATATATGTATCTTCCAGTAATGGCATTGAAATATTTAACCCCACTACAGCCAGCTTCACCCACTACAGCGATATCCGTGTGGGTAACATGGCTTTTGGTTCCGATGGTAAACTCTGGGCAGCAACTTGGCCGGAACGGGGTGACATTATCCGCTTTGACGAAAAAGGCAAAGCCCAAAAAATGCTGCATTTGGATACCCCAGCCGACTCCATCGCCTTTGGTGTGGCAGGTAGCAAGTTAGAAGGGCTATTGTTTATTTCCAATAACAGCGGGGCGAAACCAAATACAGATAGCCAGTTAATTATGGTCGATGTGGCAACCTTGCGCCAAGTCGCCGTTGCTAGTGGCGGTAGTCGCGGAGATATTGTCAAAACTACAGCCGACGGTAGAGTTCTGTTAAGCCAGTCACAACAAATTGATGTCTTAAGTCCCATTGTCGCCCCGCGAGTGGCCGCTACAAACCCAGTTCCAGAAGGGGCAATTACCTTACCCTACAGCATACTTTTAGTAACCTTTGACCAAGATATGTTTGTTGGGGCGGTAAGTGATGCAGCTTCTGTGATTAACCCCGTTAACTTCAAACTCATCGGTGAAAATGTCGGCAGTATAATCCCACAAACGGTGCAGTATGACGCTTCTACTCGTTCTGCGCTTTTAAGCTTCGACGCGCTGATTCCCGATAAATATGAAATTCGGGTAGAAAACACAGTCAAAAATCTGGCGGGTTTGGAAATGTCCGCCGATTACACCGGAAA
This sequence comes from Aulosira sp. DedQUE10, assembly GCA_034530935.1. Lineage (GTDB taxonomy): Bacteria > Cyanobacteriota > Cyanobacteriia > Cyanobacteriales > Nostocaceae > Aulosira. The sequence goes on from JAVRCF010000023.1 coordinate 71,118, forward strand.
ATTCACCGCAATTTCCGACTTCTTGCCGTTTGTTGACTTCCAATTCAGCAACCCCCGTTCCAATCGGGCTGACAAAACGATTTCCTATGATGTCACGATTAAGAGCAAGGTAGATTATGATTTGCAATTACCACTGTTATTACTCCTCGATCCAAAGCAAAACTTTAATGGCGTACCCCTAGGAGTAAGTGGTCAAGATGACGCTGGGGCTTACCTGCTGGATTTAAGTAACAGTTTACCAGATGGGCGCTTACATCCCGGTCAAGCGATCGCCGGCAAAGTGATTACTGTCCAAAATCCCGATCGCTTGCGGGTGGAATTTGCCCACAGTATCTATGCATTACCTACCCCCAACCAAGCACCCGCTTTCACCTCTACCCCAGTCACCGCCGCTACCGCAGGTCAAATTTACAGCTACCAAGTAGCAGCTAACGATCCTGATGGTGTGGCATTAGCGTATCTGCTGTATGATGCCCCTGAAGGTATGGCTGTAGACCCCACAACAGGGTTAATTACTTGGAATCCCACAGCCAACAGTGCGGCAGAAACATCAGTGGTACTGCGAGTTTATGATTCCCGTGGTGGTTACGGCACGCAAAGTTTCACCATTCAAGTTGATGGTGGCAACCACAAACCAGTATTAACAGAGATTCCCGCCGAAATTCAAGGACAAGAAGGCGAACCCCTGGAAATTCTCATTGATGCCAGCGATGACGATAACAACACCTTAACTTTCTGGGCAGATAATCTACCTGGTGGTGCGGTATTTGACCCCAATACCCAAATATTAACTTGGACTCCTGGGTATGATGCAGCTGGCACTTATGAAAACGTCCAATTCATTGTCAGCGATGGGTTACTGCAAACCACCCAAACTACTAAAATCTTGATTGCACCTACCAATCAAGCGCCGCAGCTAGTTGTCCCCGATGAACGAACAGTTAGAGAAGGCGATCGCCTGCGGATACAATTATCAGGAAATGATCCAGAAAATCAATCCCTTTACTATTCCAGTAATTTGTTACCAGGCGGTGCTAATCTTGACCCCAACACCGGATTATTTGATTGGACACCTACATACTTCCAAGCCGGAACCTTTGAAATTCCCTTCAGTATCAGTGATGGCGAGTCAGTAACAACTAAGACAGTTAAGGTTAACGTCCTCAATGTTAATGCGCCTCCAGTCTTTGATGACCTGGGAACCTGGCAAGTTCAAGAAGGACAAGCAATCCGCTTCCGCGCCTTTAGCTTTGACCCAGATAATCCCGGCTTTGTACCCCAAGACAGGTTAGCAGATGGCACACTAACTCCTTTAGAAGGCAGCGATCCTAGCGTTACCTATACTTTCGCCAATTTACCAACAGGCGCAAATTTCGATCCACAAACCGCCGTATTTAGCTGGACTCCTAACTTTACCTCCTCTGGCAATTACACTGTCAGCTTTACCGCCACAGATAATGGCGATGGTACGGGAACAAATCAATCTGCAACCGTCAACGTGCCGATTCGGGTACTCAATACGAATCGACCACCGGAAATTGCTGCAATTACCAATCAAACTCTGCAACGCGGTGAAGTCTTAGAAATCCCCATCCAGGTAAATGATCCAGATGGCAACCAAATTACCTTAACAGCCAAAGGACTACCAGGCTTTGAGATTCCCAGCTTTGCCACCTTCACAGATAACGGCAATGGCACAGGATTACTCAAACTTGCCCCCAGTTTTGATGACAGTGGCAATTACACCATTAATCTCACAGGCACCGATGATGGCGATCGCGGCGGTACAGGGGCAATTCTCTCTAAGACTTATTCCTTCGTGGTTAGCGTCAATGCGCCCAACGAACCGCCCCACTTACCTTGGATTGGGGACAAAGTTGCAGTGGTTGGCGAAACCCTACGCTTTGAGTTCCTAGTCAGCGATAAAAACCAAGATGAACTCAACTTCAGCTTGTCTGGACTACCTGCATCGGCAACTTTGACAAAATCGCCTACTTATGGTAGAGCAATATTAGAATGGACACCAACTGCTGCTGATTTAGGTAATTATCAAGCGATCATCCAAGTTAGTGACAGTGGCAACGGTGATGTTAATCAGGTTTTAAGTACCCAGCAGACATTTAACCTGGTTGTGCGGACTAGCAACCAAGCACCTTTACTATCACCAATTACTAATCAGGCGATCGCAGAAGGTCAAACTCTGAATTTAGTCCTCAATGCTTCCGATTCAGACAATGATGTCCTCACCTATTCTGCCTTGAATCTCCCCACCGGGGCAGTATTAGACGCTAAACAAGGCACTTTGACCTGGAAACCCAACTTATCAGCCGCAGGTACTTACCAAAATATCCAGTTCATCGCCAGCGATGGTAATAAATCCAGTTCCCAAACGATTGCTATTCAAGTCAACAACACCAATCAAACCCCGGTTTTAGTTCCCTTACCACCACAATCGGGTAGAGAAAACACCCTGTTGCAGTTCTCCCTCGCCGCCAATGATGCAGATGGCGATACCCTCACCTACGCACCAATTTCTAAATTACCCAACGGAGCATTATTTGATACTCAAAATCGTCAATTCCGTTGGACACCTAACTTTGAGCAAGCGGGGAATTACCAGCTGAAATTTGCTGTCTTCGACCCACAGGGGGCAAGCAGTACCGTTGAGGTTCCCGTCACCATAGATAATGTCAACCGTCCCCCGACACTCTCAGTATCTAATCATGGGGCAGTGTTAGGTAAGACACTATCATTCAAATTAGATGGTAAAGATGCTGACCTGAATACAAAACTCACTTATACTGCCAAGGGTTTACCAGATGGTGCTATCCTCAATACCGAAACTGGTGATTTTACCTGGATACCCAGCCCTGGACAGCAAGGTGAGTCTATCATCACCTTTGCAGTTAGCGATGGTGAAGCTACCACCCAACAAACAGCATTAATTCGCACCGCAATTACACCCCCACCCTTACCAGTCACAATTGAACTGACACCAAGCTTCCCAGCTTTGCCAAATCAAAAGGTATTGGTACACGCCACCGCTACCAGCTTGGCGAATATTTCCAACTTGACATTAAAAATCAACGGTCAAGCGATCGCCTTAGATGAACAGGGAAGAGGCGAATTTATCCCCAATGCACCAGGGCGATATATTGTAGAAGCCACAGCCACAGACGTTGATGGGTTAACAGGTAAAACTACCACTGTAATTAAAGTCCGCGATCCGCAAGATGTGCTTGCGCCTGTGGTACAGTTTGCCCCAGAGTTAAATGGGGCGCAGTTAGTAAATGCTACTAATATCCTAAGTACAATCTCTGATACAAACTTAGATGAATGGCAACTAGAATTAGCACCCTTTAACAGCAATTCCTTTATTAAGCTGGCAAATGGTAGCAGTACCGTCAATGGGGGAACGCTGACGCAGTTAAACCCAGCTAATTTAAGTAATGGTTTTTACACCTTACGCCTCACAGCCACAGATATCAGTGGTCGTCAAAGTAGCACTGAAGCATTAATTGAAATCAACAGTGCAACCAAAGCAACTAAATATGAACGTACCGAAACCGATTTAACGGTGAATTTCGCCGGAACTAACTTAGATTTAGTCCGAGTCTACGATTCCCTAACTCAATCGGCGGCGGGAACCTTTGGTTTTGGTTGGCGATTGGCAAATACCGATACCAAAATCCAAACTAATGTACCTTTAACAGGACGGGAACAACTAGGCGTTTACCATCCTTTAGAAATTGGTAGCAGGCTATATCTCACACTCCCCAATGGTCAGCGCGTTGGCTTTACCTTCCAACCGCAGAAACAGGAAATTCCCGGTTTGGTTTACTACACCCCAGCTTGGGTTGCTGATACAGGGGTGAATTATAGCTTACAATCAGTCGATGCGTTGTTGACCTTGGCAAGCGATCGCCTCTACGAACTCAAGACAGGTCAACCTTATAATCCTGTAAGCCAGGTATTTGTAGGTAATAAATACACCCTCACCGCACCCGATGGCACAGTTTACCACCTGGATGCAGCAGGAGAAGTAAAAGAACAAATTACATCAACTGGCATCAAATTTACTTACAGCGACAGTGGAATTACCAGTTCTACAGGTGAAGTTATTAGCTGGGTGCATGATGCCCAAGGGCGGTTGACAGAAATTACTGCACCGGATGGTCGTAAGGTAATTTATACATACGATACTCAAGGAAATCTCGTAGCCGCCCGGAATTTAGCTTTAGGACAATCTAGCCGTTATGGTTACGATGAACAACATCGCCTAATTTTAGCGAGTGGTTTACCTGGTGAAGCTGGTGCAGCCGTTTACTACAATAATCAACAACCGCAGATATTACCAGTAATTGCAGATTTAGGTAGTGCCTATCAGTTTATTCAAGCGCCTACTACTGGTAATTTAGCCGCAGGTAGCAGCCAACGTTACACCTTCAGCGTCCGTAATTCTGAGGTGCTTTCCACCGATACCGACCAAGTGCTGATTGGGGTTGAAGTCCAAGCTAAGGCTGGTAGTAGCTTGCAACCTGCGTTACCTGTGATTCGTGGTTTGACACCGTTAGCAACTGAGATAAAAGGTGATCGCGCTTTTGCTTTGTTTGCAATTAATCGTGAAGGCTTGAATTTACTGGAAATTAGCGGGGTGAACAGTTCCACCTTTGGCGAATATTCATTACAGATATTTGTGGCTGGAGATGTGAACCGCGATCGCAAAGTTGACGGGGTAGATAGTCAACAGTTGATGTCTGCGTTGGGTACAAAATTGGGAGATACAGGATACAACCCCAGCCTAGATATTAATTTAGATGGTGCGATTAATGCCACAGATGTGCAAATTTTGGGCAGTAATTTCGGGTTTGTCGCAAATCAAGCACCAGTTGTGAAGACAACTTCTATCTTGACCCATAAGGATTTAGGGGTAACAGTACCGTTAGTAAATTTGGCAACAGATTTAGAAGGCGACTCAGTATTTTATCGGCTAATTAATCCTGTTAATGGCACAGTGCAAATCAGTCCTGATGGGCAAGGGGCTGTATTTAAACCCAATGTTGGCTATACGGGAGCAGCAAGTTTTGACTTGTTAGCAGATGATGGATTTAATACCTCTGCACCTGTGAAATTGACGGTGAATGTCAGCAATGCACCGCTAATTAATCTAGATTTCCTAGAGAGAAATCCGCGTCTGGTTAAAGGAAAATATACACAACTAAGTTTTGTTGGTAATTTTGCTGATCAGCAAAATGTCTTACTCCCTGGAAGCTATCTCAACCTCTCATTGACAAATCCATCAGCAGCAACAATTACAGCAAATGGCAAATTAAATGGTATCGGTGATGGCACAGGTGTAATTTTGGCTTCTAAAAACAATCTGCAAGCGGCAACTGCTTTTAGTGTGGGAACTCCAGAAAATACTCAAAGCCAGATATTACAGGTATTTGGCATAGATACTTATCCTACGGCAGTGTCTCTCGCAAGTAATGGAGGAACCCGACAAATCTCTGTTACGGTACTAGATAACATTGACATTACATCCGCCGCTGAGGGAACAAAATATTTTGCTAGCAATTCAGAAGTTGTTCAAGTTAATGCTGATGGGCAAATTAAAGGATTAAATCCAGGATCGGCAACGATTACTGTAATTAATCAAGGGGCTGAAATTCTAATTCCCATCAAAGTTGAAGCCCCACAAATTGGGCTTGTTGTCCTCGATCAAGCAGGAGGAGTCGTCCAAGGAGTCAATGGTGCAATTGTGCAGATTGCTCCGGGAGCATTATCTCAAAGCACCACAGTCAGCATTAACCCTGTAACACAAGCGGAATTACCCATTGCTGTACCTGACTTTATTAATTTTGCTGGAGCAGTACAACTCGATTTAGGCAATCAGGAACTTAATACTCCTGCTTTAGTAGCTATTCCTGTGGCTGCTGATATACCAGCAGGTACTAAAGTCCTAGTCTACCGAGCTGATACAATCCCCGATGAAAATGGCAATCCTATACCTATCTGGTTACAAGAAGATATTGCGATTGTTGGGGAAGATGGTTTTGCTAAGATCAGTTCTCGACCTTACCGAGGTATTCCTTCACAAGGAGTGCTGATGTTTGGCATAGCTGCCTCAACAGCTTTAGCCACGCTGGGTGTAGCTGGGTTGGTAACTGGAATTGCAACTGGCACTAGTATTGCTCTTTTGGCAACAACTGCTGGTGGCATAGCCTATGGTGCTCTTGGCACAATAGCAGCAGGAGTAGCTACTTTTGCACTGGACTTATTAGTTGGTCGAAATGACCTCAAGATTGTAGAAATTCCTCAGGTCGGTTTACCACGTTATAACGGCATTACTCTTGATGTAAATCCGAATGTAACTAACACATTTGAAACTCAAATTCTGACTACTCCTCAAGATAACCTAGCACCTAAAATTAATAGTCTTAAAGTAGAGTTTACTCCTGAAGGTAAACCTGAATTAGTAATTCAAGGTGAACAACTTAAAATTAATAATTCTACTGAAGATTTAACAATTCTGTTCCAAGTTGGGGGTAGAGATATTCCTGGAACTGAGCCTCAAAATAAACCGATTGTCATTGGTGGTGCTGATAGCGAAGTGCATCTAAATAACAATCAATCCGATAATGAATTACGGTTGTCTATTCCTGACACAGTTGCTATTGGGTCGGCTACTATTCGCCTCATCAAAACTACAAAGGATTCAAAAGGCAATCCAATTGAAATTAAAGAAAGTAATTCAGCACAACTTGGTTTATCAGGTAGTTATGTATTCTCTACCATGCCAGATCAGAGCAAACTGGCAGTGTTTAAGGCAAATACAAGTGAACTAGTTGCTGAAGTTCCAGTAGGATTATTAAACCGTCCCAATCAGGTTGCTATTACCCAAGACAATGCCAGAGCCTATGTTACCTTGACTGGTATTCCGAGGGTAGCAGTTGTAGATGCGATCGCTTTACAACAAATTGATAAAGATCCAACTGATGATCCAGTTCTAGGCAAAGAAATTTTCCTGCCAAATGATGCCGATCCTTTCCAAATTATTGTTGATGCTCGGTATGCTTATATTTCTGACAGAAAATTAGACAGAATTTACATTGTTAATATTGATTCAAACTCCAATGAATATCACAGTGTTAAAAGCATTAATTTAAAAGATGTTCAAATTGGTGCAGGATTACGCGGCTTAGATATAAGTTCTGACGGCAAACGTCTTTATGTAGCGGCTCCAAAATTTAAAGACTTACAAATTAATAATCCTAATATTAAGCATCCTAATGGACATATTCTAGTAGTTGACCTGGATGCAAATAGTAAGACCTATCTACAACAAATTGACGCAATTGAGGTTGGCCAATATCCTTACGGAGTTACAGCTAGTAATGATCCTAATCTCATTACCTTCACAAATTATTGGTCAGATGCTCAAGGATTTGGCGTTTTAAATACTCAAACTAAAACCATTAATTATGTCCCCATTAACCTAGCTTCACCTCGTCAAAATGAACCAGGAGGAGCAGTAAATTTTGACTCATTTGATGTCAATAATGCAGGCAAAATAGTTCTTTCAGCAGATGGTGCTTATGCCTTTGTAACTGGATTTAATTTCCCCGATATTAATGTAGCAAGCAAAAACCACTTTGAGCGTTTCTTCAGTCGTTATCCAGCTGGTAGTACCATCGGCATTATCAAAGATCCTTTGTTAGCACCAGCAACAGATCATAACTCTCCAGGTGCTAAATTAATCGCTGCAACCCGACCAATTCCTGTTGGCTTCCCGCAAGATTTGACACTCTCCCCTGATGGTAAATATCTCTATGCCGCTTATCCAACTTTGAAAGTAACTGATGGTGGTGGAAAAGGATCTGTCTTTGTCTACGATGTGGCTGAGATCATTAAAGAAATTAATGCTTCAGAAAATCAAACAGTTCAGGTATCAAGATTTATTCTGCCAGATAATTCGAGTTTGGGTGTTACAGGGAATGCTCCAATTCTCAGTCGCTATGCAGTTAATGACTTAGTTAATGGCAAATTTGATACTAATACACCAAATGAGAAAATTGATGTTCATGCTGCTTATCGATTTGAAATCGATGATAACGAATTCAGAGTTTATAAACCTGAAAATGCTCCTTTAGGTATTGGTGGTGGTGTCAGGGGATTGGCTAGTCAGAGTTCATTCTTAGAATTAGTAGGCCCAGTTGGGGAAACAGGCGATCGCACTCCCTTATTCCAATGGCGCACTACTGACAATAGTGAACTTCGGAGTAGTAAACTTTACGTTAGTGTATTTGCTCCCGGTGATGGTTTATTCCCTTCAGATACGCCCGCAAATATCAATCCTAAATACGCCAGATTTGATTCAAAAATAGGTCAATGGGATGCTAATCCAAACCGGATTCTCACCCAAAAATTAGACTTTAACGTTAAAGAATGGGGCGACGATCAAAAAAATTGGAAAACACTTCCTTACCCATTTGAATTAACAGCAGGTCAAACTTACTATTGGGGTGTAGAAGCAGAAACAATTGATGGACGATTTGAAAAGCAATGGGGAACTTTCAAGACAGCACCCATTGTGTCTACAACACCTTTCAGTTCAGTTACAGTTATTACTCATGGCTTCCAACTCGATCCTTTTGGGGGTGAAACAGCTCCACCTTGGACAATCGAAATGGGGCAACATATTGCTGATGCCGGAGGCGGTGGATTAGTCTTTGTTTACAATCGATTTACAGGAAAATGGGAAAATTCCGAACGTAAGCAACCCAAAGATGCTTTGGGTAAACCCTTGGTACTAATTACAAATTGGTATAAAGAATCAGATATTAGTGATTCTGGCTTTACCGAAGCTGCTGCGGATAGTTTCTTTGCTTCCTTAGTTCAACTTGACAAAGAACTGAGTGGTCAAGTGTTGTCTTCACCGCTACATTTTATTGCTCATAGTCGAGGAACTGTTGTGAATTCTGAAATTATTCAGCGTTTAGGAACTTATTTTCCTGAGGTTCAAGGAATTCAGATGACAACTCTAGATACCCATGATTTTGAACAGAAATCATTAGATGTTCCTATTGAGGATCTATTAGAATATTTAGACAATTCTCCTGATAATCAAGCAGTTGAAATACTTTTAGAGCTTTTGCGTGGAAAATTGAGCCCAACAGGCATTATTTTAGATCGATTACAAGACTATATTTTGCCTGATACACTACACTATGGCGACTTTAAAGACCCAAATGTGAAAGTTTGGAACAATATTGGTTTTGCGGATAATTATTATCAAGAAGCAGCTGCAAAAGAACGTGTTGACGATGCAGTTTCTTTAACAGTTACTCCTAATGGAAGAGCAATTGACGGAGCAGATGTTAACGTTTTTCTAGGAGGACAGGATTATCAATTCCTCAATGGTCTCAATACCGGTGTAACTATAAAAGATAGTCGGGCAGGATTTATTAGAGATAATTCTATTGGTGGGCCTCATTCACGAGTATGGCAGCTATATGCAGGTACAACTAACTTAGGAATCAGTACTTTTCCCAAAGATGAAAATATCTTATTGAAAAAGTTAGGCAATGGTCAAGCGTTTGGAGATTTCGATCCAGCTAAACCAAATCCTTGGTATCCTGCACTGCCAACAAATATAATTCCACTCGGCAATTCAAATACTACTTGGGAAGGGCTTAATTCTGGTTGGTATTTTTCTGAATTAGGTGGAGGAAAAACAACACGTCCGTCAAGTTTAGCCAATAAATTACCTGTATATGTTGACAATACAGATGTAGGACTTGGGGCACAATTAGTATCTCCAGAAGATGTTGTTGTTCAATTTTCACCAGTAGAAGGCATTATTATTAAAGCTACAGTACCATCAATATTTAATGGTAATTTTGAATATGGTACTTTACATTTTGATGACGGCGAGCGTTTTCCATTCTTATCGCATGAAATACCAGGCTGGTCTTTCCACGGAGGTTCTACAGGTTTAACGGATGCTGTTAGAAACTTTATTGTGAAAACTGATAACAATAATCATGTCCTTCAACTAGACTCTTATGGCAGTGCAGGTAGTAAGCGGACTACCACCCATAACAGAATGTTGATTCCTGAAGGAGTAGATGCTCTAGCTTTTAAATATTGGGTTAATGACGTTAGTGCCTCAGACCAGCTAGAAGTTTCAATTGAGAATTCACAACAGAAACAAACGTGGACAATTGACCTATTACAAAAAACTAACTCTCAATTCCAAGAATTTTTCTTACCTGAGTGGGCAAGACAGGGACTTATTGGTACAGTTAGCTTTGTTCTCAAAGATAAAAATGGAGATAATATTGACAGCGTTGTTTGGCTGGATGATATTACTTTCCGTAAGCCAGGTGTTAATGCTTTCCGTTTAACAGTTGACGATCCTCAACCTCAACATGTTAACAATACTACTACGCCAATTAATGAGGCAGATATCACTCCTGTCTGGAAAGCTGCTATTGATATCTGGAGTCAGATAGGCATTTCTCAAGCACAACAAGAAAAATTAAATTCAACTACATTACAAATAAGTGATTTGCCTTCAGGAATTCTGGCAACTACAGTAGGCAAAACAATTATCATTGATCGAGATGCAACTGGTTACAATTGGTTTATTGATAAAACTCCCACAGATAACCAGGAATTTATCCCAACTGGAGTTGAGCAAATTCTCTCAGCCACACAAGAAAGCCCAGCTTTACAACGTTTTGATTTATTAACAGTTCTGTCCCATGAACTTGGTCATATTTTAGAAATACCCGATCAACACTCAGGCAATCATTCACATTCATTGATGAATGCTACACTTTCCACAGGAGTGCGTATTCTCCCCGTAGCCAATGACTTAACATTGACTGCTGTTAATCAGTCATCGTCAACATTAGTCAACACTGATTCTAAAAATGGCTCTGTGATTTCAAATCTTTCTCAATCACAGTCAGCTAGTTTAACTGAGAATAGTTTGAATGAGGATTCATCAATTACTAACCAAAATGCAAGTGCAAATTCGCGAATCTTAAGTAAGCCAGCAAATAATGTAACGTCTTTTGCTGTTGTTCCAGCTTTCTTAAAGGTAGCATCCGAATCTAACCTCTCTATAGGTATTGTTAATAATAGCTTCAACATCAGTAATCCCAATGACTCACAATTCGGCTGGACAGTAAGCGGTAATGCTACTATTGTGAACGAAACCGCAACCTTCAACGAAAATAGTACTGTTAACCCTGAATTCTCTCAAACCTTCATCGTCCCCGAAGGTGCAAAAACTCTACAATTCAAGATTCTCTCAGCTAACCTTGGTAATACAGCCCTCAATCCCCCAGATGCTTTTGAGGTCGCCTTACTCAACGCCGATACTTTAACCTCCCTAGTGGGAACAGCAACCGGACTTAACCAAACTGATGCCCTCCTCAACTTGCAAAATGGCGGTAAAGTCTTCTTTAGTCCTCAAGTCACAATTCAGGGTGCAACTAACTCAGGCGATGCTGTATCGTTGACCTCACCTTTAACAGTGAACGTTGACTTAAGTAACGTTGCTGCTGGTACAGTTGCCACTCTTTACTTCGACCTGCTTGGTTTTGGAGAAAAAGATGCTGCTGTTGTCATTGACGATGTAGTTATACTCCAGAATCAAGCCAACTTACCCCCCTCCGCTGTCGATGACCAAGCAAACACCAATGAAGATAGCCCAGTTACCATTGCTATCTTGGGCAATGACAAAGACATTGATGGTACCCTAGATGCAAACACTGTAACCGTTAGCACTCAACCAACCAACGGTGCAGTTACAGTCAACCCAGATAGCACAATAACTTATACGCCTACCGCCAACTTTAACGGCGCTGATAGCTTCACCTACACCGTCAAAGACAATAACGGCGAAACTTCTAACACTGCAACTGTCAGCATTACAGTTACCCCAGTCAACGATGCACCAGTTGCTGACAACGATAATATTATTACCAAGGAAGATAGCCCAGTTATTATTTCTGTCCTGGGCAATGACAGCGATCGCGATGGTACACTAGATGCCAACACGGTAGCGATTGGCACTCAACCCAGCAATGGTACAGTTACAGTCAACCCAGATGGCACAATAACTTATACGCCTACCGCCAACTTTAACGGCGCTGATAGCTTTACCTACACCGTCAAAGACAACAACGGCGAAACTTCTAACCCTGCAACTGTCAGCGTCACAGTTAACCCAGTTAACGATGCACCCGTTGCTGACAATGACAATATTATTACCGATGAAGATAGCCCAGTTATTATTTCTGTCCTGGGCAATGACAGCGATCGCGATGGTACCCTAGATGCAAATACTGTAACCGTTGGCACTTCATCCAGCAATGGCACAGTCACAATCAACCCAGATGGCACAATAACTTATACGCCTACCGCTAACTTTAACGGCGCAGATAGCTTTACCTACACCGTCAAAGACAATAACGGTGAAACTTCTAACCCTGCAACTGTTAGCGTCACTGTTACACCTGTCAACGATGCACCCGTTGCTGAAAATGACAATATTATTACCGATGAAGATCGCCCAGTTACCATTACTGTCTTAGGTAACGACAGCGATCGCGATGGTACCCTAGATCCAAACACTGTAACCGTTAGCACTTCACCCAGCAATGGCGCAGTGAAAGTCAACCCAGATGGCACAATAACTTATACGCCTACCGCTAACTTTAACGGCGCTGATAGCTTCACCTACACCGTCAAAGACAACAACGGCGAAACTTCTAACACTGCAACTGTCAGCATTACAGTTACCCCAGTAAACGATGCACCCGTTGCTGAAAACGACGATATTAAAACTAGTAAAGAAACTGCCATTACAATTCAAGTTCTCAGCAACGACCAAGATATTGATGGCACATTGGATATAACTAGCTTAACTGTCGTAACTTCACCAACCAACGGCACAGTTAAAGTTAACCCAGATGGCACAATAACTTATACCCCCAACGCCAATTTTAAAGGCACTGATAGCTTTACTTACACCGTCAAAGATAACAATGGTGATCTTTCAAATTCTGCAACTGTCAACGTTAAAGTTACTAATCTGCTGCCAATTATTACTCAGCTTTCTGGTGACAATAACATTAATGAAGGTGACTCAGCTAATTTCACTGCTACAGCTACAAATCCAGTAAATAATGCCTTAACCTATAACTGGAACTTTGGAGATGGTACTGACTCAGTAACGGGACAAACCGTCAACCATATCTTTAGCAATAACGGTATTTATAATGTTACTCTCACAGTCAGCGAAGCTGAGGGAGCATCAACTAGTCAAACACTTGTAGTTACTGTTAATAATCTTGCTCCTGTAGTAGCTGCTGGACTTGACAAAACAGTTAATCAAGGAGTTCCAATTACCTTCAATGGCAACTTCCAAGATCTCAGTATAAAAGATACTCATACTATTAAATGGGATTTTGGCGATGGTACTACCGCTATTAATACTCTCAATCCCACTCACACTTATAAAACTCAGGGTGAATATACAGTTACTTTAGCTGTGACTGACTCTGATGGCGGGGTGAACAGCGATACCTTAAAAGTAACAGTCAACCCTCAACTGTCATCTCATGCTAACTACCCATCAGGTGTATTTGTTGCAGATGCTTCCGGACAAATTACCATCGACTTTTTAGTAGATGCGGGAAGTTATGAAGGAGAATTGGCTATTTTTAATCTCCAAGGTATGGACAATTTCACTCCTGGTTCAGTGGAATTTCTTCAAGAAGCTACTCGTCGTGCTTTAAGTCATTCTAATTTAGGATACTTAATCATTTCTGATAAAAATGAAGGAGCACGTTTTAGAGGAGAACTTGGAGAAGCTGAGAGAAATTCTGGTCAATATCTAGGTGCTAAAACTTTTAATCTGACACCAGGTACACAATTTGCTGTTCTACTAGTACCAAACGGAACTGTTCAAGAAGTCTTTAATAACCCAAGTATTACAGGCAATAAACGTCCGATGTTCTCAATTCCTACTGCTAACCCCAATCAAGCTAGCTATTTAGGACAACTATTAGATGGAACATTAGATGGTGGAGTTTTTGGTTACGAAGATATAATTCAAAACCAATCTTCAGATATGGATTATAACGATATTATCTTTACAGTCAAAGGTGCAACTACAACAGTACCAGTGCTAGATAACTTAATGGTTAAGAGCAAAGAATGGCGGAATACAGAATTAGGTAAGATATTAATTAATTATGCTTTAACAGTTGCTACATTTGACACAGAAGCACCAAAGATAGCAGCAAGCTTAATTAGAGATACAGGGTTAAATAATGATGGAATTACTGCGAATCCAGACATAGCTGTATACATCAGTGATTCTAGTCGTTTAGTGAGCTTAAAGGCAGGTTTACAGGTCAAAGATGATTTAGTTGAGATACTATCCGAATTGCAACCTGATGGCAGTTTATTATTAAATCGCCAACTTTTAGAAAAAATCAATGGCAGTGCATTATTAGATGGAACTTATAATCTCCTCATACAAGGTACTGATGAATTCGGTCATGTATCTGAGTTATTTAAACTGAGTTTCATTTTAGATACAACACCACCTGCTGCTCCAAATAACTTAGAATTAGATGGGCTAGTTAATAGTCACATAACTCCAGATAATACACCCACTATTACTGGAGAAGCTGAAATAGGAACTAAAGTTGAGCTATTTAATGGTGAACAACTATTAGGCACAACCGAGTCTAATAGTAGTTGGGCAATTACAACTATGACGCTAGCAGATGGAGTTAAACAGTTAAAAGCAAAAGCAATAGATGTGGCAGGCAATGTCAGCGAAATATCGAATACTTTAGAATTGACAATTGATACATTAGCACCATTGTTAAATATCACCAGCCCACAAGATAATGCTCAACTGAATAACGGTGCGAGATTGCAGGGTACAGTTAAAGGTACAGGTTCAGCGATCGCCAGCCTCAGTTATCGCTTTAATGAAGCTTCGACAACAGCAGTCACCATTGATCAAGATGGAACATTTAACCAAGAATTAGATTTATCTAGCGTGACTAGTACAAGCCAAAATTTAACTATCATTGCTATAGATATGGCAGGTAATGTTAATAATGTGACTTTAAGTGTTGAGGTTTTTAAGTAAAGGGTGTCAGCTTGTATCCTAACTGTTATGCACCAAATTTAGAACTCCATTGCGCGGAGCGCACCTGGAGGAGGCGATCGCACCCATTCTTAGGAGAAAACTAACAATAGGAGCGATCGCTTGTCTATATTTTCATCTGTGGCTACTCATCCATCTGGACACCCAGATTTTTGATTTGCTCTCTTGGCTGATCATCAAAATTTCTGCATATTTCTACTTACGGGATCAAAATCTCGAGAAAAGCGGGTGGTTTCGTCGTAATAAGCACCTGTTAAATCTGCTCCATACAACTTGGTGAGGTTAAGTTTAGCTCCCCGCAGATTTGCTTCATTAAGCTTGACACCGCACAAATTAGCTCTAGTCAAATTAGCATTAGCTAAGTTGGCTCTACTCAAGTCTGCTCCCCAAAGTTTGGCTCTCGCTAGGTTAGCACCACTCAAGTCTGCTCCCCATAAATTTATCCCAGGCAAATCGGCTTCAATCAGCTTGGCTTTAATTAACTTCGCAGCCGGAAAATATCTTTCCCCGGCTGCATAACACCGTTTAATATTCTCAGCATCCATGAGTTGTATTGACCTTCTTCACTAACAATATCTTCGCCAAAAAGAGAGATAAGCTAGCTCCGCTATATTTTAGGCAAGGCGTAGTCCATCGCAACCCCATCACATGGTAACTCTAAATATCTAAAATATTCGGATTATTGATACTACGATGATATCGTAAAGCTATAAAATTGGTATCGCAAAAATTATGGAACAAAAAATAAAAGAGTTTCCGGCATTCAAGGTAAACGGCTTCATAATGTTGACTGTGATAATTGCGATCGCCTTAGTGGGAGGGTGGTATCTTTGGTCTAGGGTGCAGGGGCTAGAAGCTTTACTGGCAAGAGGTTTGAAAATTACTGACTTTATCGGTGGGGATAGCATGGCCGAAATTATTGCTCCCTTGGCTGCTGCATTAATTGTGGTTGTCATCCCATCACTATCAGGGTTTTTTAGCGTTGAGCCAAATCAAGCTGTAGTGTTGGTGTTATTTGGAAAATACATAGGAACCGTTCGCGAATCAGGTTTTTGGTGGACAAATCCCTTTGCCAGCAAGAAAAAAATTTCGTTGCGGGTTCGCAACTTCAACAGCAAAATTATTAAAGTCAACGATGCCGAAGGCAGTCCGATTGAAATTGCAGCGGTTGTCGTCTGGCAGGTTTCCGACTCAGCTAAATCAAAGTTTGCAGTGGATGACTATGAAGAATTTGTCGCTATCCAAAGTGAAACTGCCATTCGGGCGCTAGCGATTCGATATCCCTATGACAGCCCTGATGAAACAGCCACACCGTCGCTGCGGGGAATTCCTGATGAAATCGCTCATGCTCTGCAAAAAGAACTCCAAGCCCGTTTGGAAGTTACGGGTGTGGAAGTGATTGAAGCACGACTCTCTCATCTTGCCTATGCACCAGAAATCGCTCAAATGATGCTGCGACGACAACAAGCAAAAGCCTTAATTGATGCAAGACGGCAGATTGTTGAGGGAGCAGTAGGGATCGTAAATGAAGCTTTGAACCGTCTGAGTACTGAACAAATGCTGGAGTTAGATGATGAGCGTAAAGCCTCAATGATTAATAATCTGCTGGTTGTCCTCACATCTGAGCAAACCGCCCAACCTGTTATCAATACTGGCACGCTATATAACTAGGACATGGGACAAAAAAAACGATTTTTGTTACGTCTGGATGAAAAACTGTATGAGCGGCTAGAAAAATGGTCAGCTGATGAACTCCGAAGCGTGAATGCTCAGATCGAGTATTTGTTAGGGGAAGCCGTCAAGAAAGCAGGACGGTGGAAAAACGCTCAGGGTAAAGCAGAGGACGAATGAAGGAGCCAACTCTTCAGACACAACGACTTGTCATGCGAGCTTTCACCCTTGCAGAGCGATCGCAAGAAAGCGCTTGTTTCGTTTGTCCCCCATTTGCCACCCGTTCCCCTGCTCTCTTGTTTCATTCTGAGACCGATACAGTGGTATTAGCGGTAGGGTGCATTATGGGGAAGCTATGACGCACCGCCAACATTAATCTAAATATTTTCCGTAAACGTGGTAAATCATGGTGTTGAGAATATATAGGGCGAATTTTTTCTTTTGCCTTTTTCGGTGACTATCAGGAGTAAACTTTATGGATGCCTTGCTACATAACCCAATTGCAGATATGTACGGGCCAAACTTTTTACTGTTGTATGGTAGCGTCATTATCTTGACACTGTTAGGTTGCTGGAAACTTGTACAAGATCCTACAAAAAATCAACCTTTACCGTTAATTCCTAGCGAACCAGATCCCTACGAAATTGCTTACTTGCGTTCGGGAACATCAGGAGTTGTAAAGGTAGCGATTTTGAATTTAATTCAGAGTAATTTTTTACAAATCACTGAACAATTAATTAGTCAAACGCCAAATCATGATGATTTGTCTCAGCTACAGCCTATAGAACGCGAGGTATTTTCGAGCTATTCCGGTTATCCAGCAGTAAAATCTATAGAGTTAATAGCCGATAAAATACAATCATATTGCCTTATTTATGAAGAGCAGCTACACAACGAGCAATTACTATATGCTCAAAAATGGCAACAATGGAATATTCAAGTTGGCTTAATCGCGGCAACAATTATTTTCAGTTTAGGAAGTTATAAGCTGCTCATCGCCTTGGGAAAGGGACGCTATAACGTGGGTTTTCTGATCGCTATGGCTGTCTTATCGATTATCTTGATTTTATGGTTTGTGAGTAAGCGATCGCGTCTTAGCCATCGAGGGCAAGCTTACCTACAACAACTACAAGAAACATTTGCCCAATTGAAGTCCAAGGTGAAGTTTAGCATCCCTTCGGCATTTGATTACAATTTGCTGGTCGCACTCTTTGGCGTTGAAGCACTTGCTGGCACCTTCTACAACTCATACTACAAAGTTTTCTTTCCTACAACATTCTCTAGAACAACTAGCAAGCAAAGCAGAAACTCTGATAGTTCATGCAGTAGTAGCAGTTCCTGCGGTGGCGGGAGTTCATGCGGTGGTTGTGGTGGTGGTGGCTGTGGTGGCTGCGGCGGAGGTTAGAATTAAAAATTCGCCATTCAGGACAGTTTTATACAGGTGTAGCGCTGGACTGAAACTTAAGCTATCTGTAGAAGAATGCCGTTCGCTTAGCTTAGGAATTGCATTCTTTAATTCATCATTCATAATTGGGATCATGCTGTCTCATCTTCCGAGTTTAGGTGTGGGGTTAGGTTTTCGAGAACCATTTAAAAGTGACTTGTTTCTCAATCGTCAGCAAGCAGACTTTCTCGAAATTGTTGCTGAACACTATTTAGATGCACCAGTACTAAAACAGCAGGAATTAGAATTGCTGGCGGCGCATTTCCCGATCATTCCCCATGCGATTAATCTGTCGTTAGGTAGTGCTGAAGGTTTGGATAGAGATTATTTAAGTAAACTAGCAGCACTAATTAAGCAGCTTAACCCCCCTTGGTGGAGTGAGCATATTTGTTTTACGAAAGCAGGTGGAATTGATATTGGACATTTGTCACCGCTACCTTATACCCAGGAAGCTGTGGAAGTAGTTTGTCGCAACATCGCTGAGGTGCGTCGCTGGATTGATGTGCCTTTGATACTGGAAAATATCACATACATGGTGACGCTTCCTGGTGCGGAGATGACAGAAGCCCAATTTTTGGCCCAAGTGGTAGAACGTGCTGATTGCGGGTTGCTGTTGGATGTGACAAATCTCCACACTAACGCTGTGAATCACGGCTATGATGTGCGTCAGTTTCTCAAAGAATTACCTACAGAACGTGTGGTGCAGTTGCATTTTGTTGGTGGACATTGGCATGATGGTGTGTTGATTGACAGCCATTCCCAGTCAACGCCAGTCGAAGTTTGGCAATTGATGGATGAAGTTGTTGCCAAGTTTCCAGTCAAAGGAATTGTTCTCGAACGGGATGAAAACTTGCCTCCCTTTGCAGAATTGGTAGAAGAACTGCAACAAGCAAGGCAAATTGTCAGGAGTTATGGGAAATGGGGTTAGCACAAACGCAGCAGGTTTTAGCCCAACTCTACACTAATACTGAGTTGAGAAAGCGTTTCTTTGCTAACCCGCAAATAGTTGGTGCAGAATTGGGATTGAGTGAAGCACAGACACAGCAGTTAGCTGAAATTTCTGCCCAGGAGGTCAATATTTTTGCCAATTCTCTCAAATGGAAGCGGTTGGGAGAAGTGCGCGAACTACTAACACGTACTGCAACGGCGCTAGGTAAAAATTTCAATGATTTATTTTGGCGATATGCAGACACCCATTTACCCCAGGGTATTAAGAAACATCGACAAGATGCGATCGCCTTTGCTAACTTCATCATCAAAGTCGCACAACAAGAAACGATAGAACCAACTTGGTTAAGTGATTTAGTCCGATACGAAAAAACTTGGCTATTAGCTTATAATTCTCCTCGCTGCTTGCGGCTGTGCTGGTTTCGTTATCCTATTGACACACTCCCAAGTGCAGAAAATATTCGTCGCCAATTAACTTTAGCAATTTGGTGGCGGTTAACAGAGCGATCGCCCCTGTATTATATTGTGATTTCACCACTTAGTAAATTACGCGATTTTTGAATTTTCTCCCTTTAAAAAAATCTCAATCAAAACCAGCCCTAAACTTAAGTTTGTTAAGTTTTTTACGTTTTGGGAATTTTGTAACATAACTGTAGTCTAATATTTATAGACAATTTTGACGTTTAGGCAGAACTCCTACAGTAGAGTAAATACGGTAACCTAGATGGAATCTTTTGTAATCCTGCCAGAACAAGAAAGCCGCTACAATAGACATCACTTGATTGACTGGTGGGATCAAACCCGACTCAAAGCTGCCAACGTGTCAGTTGCTGGAGCAGGTGCTTTAGGTAATGAAGTCCTAAAAAACTTAGGACTTGTAGGTGTCGGTAATATTACGATTATTGACTTTGATACAGTTTCCATCACAAATCTCACTCGGTCTGTCTTGTTTAGAGAGTCAGATGTAGGGTTACCAAAAGTAGAAGTTGCTCGTTAAAGAACACTAGAAATTAATCCCGAACTATCCATCCAAGCAATTCATGGAGATTTGGAATTCGACTTAGGAGTTGGAGATGTTTGTGAACACGATTTAATCATCGGTTGTTTAGATAGTGTCAATGCTCGTTGGGCAATTAACCAACTAGCCTTTCGGGCAAAAATTCCTTGGATTAATGGCGGTATCGGTGTAGCTGAGGGAGAAATCAGCTTTTTTGATCCTGCAACACAGGCAGCTTGTTACGAGTGCAGCATTTCTGAGCAGATGTGGGAACGACGTAATCAGCGATACTCTTGCCAAGGAATGAAAAGAAATATTCCGGAGACCGCAATGCCCACAACGGCAACAATTACCTCGATTGTTGGGGCGATGCAAGTTCAACAAGCACTCCTATATTTGCATGGCAAAACAGGGTTACTAAATCCTGGTGAAAAAGTATTTCTCGGCTTGAATCCTTGGACAGCTTTCAAAGTCAAAATTCAGCATCAAGAGGCT
Organism: Aulosira sp. DedQUE10; assembly: GCA_034530935.1. GTDB lineage: Bacteria > Cyanobacteriota > Cyanobacteriia > Cyanobacteriales > Nostocaceae > Aulosira. The sequence continues at coordinate 91,881 of JAVRCF010000023.1, forward strand.
TGTTTAGCCCACGATCTACCAATTACACCAACAATATGTATCAAACATGAACCAAGTTTAAAGGTGCAAGAAATTCTGCACCATTTGCATACATCTGGATTTTTGGAACCTGTTCTTTGGCTACGCAATGAAATTATCAGCAAAATGAATTGTCTAAATTGTGGCTATGAGGAACAGATAAATATTCCTTTACGTAAATACCCAGAATCCCAGCTAGCTTGCCCACAATGCAGCAATGAACAAAGGGATTTTGAAGTCATCACTAATTTGACCTTAGAAGATGCAAGTGCCAACTACATGTTAGGAGACTTATGTCTAACCAAGAACGAAATCCTACACTGCGAGACATCGAAAGGTTCAATAGCAATTCAATTTTTCCAAATATAGGAGTAAACATGACTGATTCACTCTCTGTTATTGTGCGTATGGCTGATGGCACTCGCAAAGCAGCCGTGAGTTTACCTGGGACTCTCAGCATCGCACAGCTTTTGCAAACCACCCAGCAGCGGTGGAATCTTCCCAGCAATGCCAACTATGCAGTCCGCATAGAACGTACAGGTCAACAGTTAGATCCTGCTGCCAACCTGGCTTCAGTTGGTGTTGAGCAAAATGATGTCCTCGAAGTTTATCCTATTCTGGAGGCTGGTCAAAAATGAGTGTCCGAGAAAAAAGACTCCGCAATGACTTTCAGGCATTATCAGCATTGGTGAATAATTCAGGTGCCACACTAGAAATAATTTCACACAATAGGGAACCAGCATATCAATATGTAATTGAATATCGATGCCGAGGCATAGAGAAGTTAGAGAATAATCGCCCTGTATTCCGTACTACTCACCGTGTAGAAATTACTCTTGGCAACAATTATCCCAAAGATATGCCGACTGCAAAATTTCTGACTCCCATATTCCACCCTAATGTTTTCGATAACCTCAAGGTTTGTCTTGGTAATACTTGGACAATGGCGGAGACACTACCGGAATTAGTGCTGAGAATTGGCAAAATTATTCAGTACGGAGACGACATCACAAACTTAAAAAGTCCTGCCAACAGCACAGCCAAAAGTTGGGCAGAAAAGAATATGCAATCTTTTCCTGTTGATACCCAGACATTCAAATCCCAAATTGTTTGGGATGAACTGCCAGTAACAACACCTAGTGATGGAAAAATCAACATTTCATTCCAAGATTTCTAGGGGTAGCCATGACAGAAGGACCAGATTTACCGCATATACCGCAAGGTAATAAAAACACGAATTCAGATTGGGAACAAAACGAGCAAATTGTTTGGGTAGACAGTGAAGATGTCTATAAACCCATTCCTAAGAAAATTAGTGATTTTGCAGCCGAACGTGGCATCAAAATAGCAGATAGAAAAGTCTATATAAAAGCTAATGCTTTCAACCATCTCAAAGCACATCTAGGGTCTAATTTACGAGTCGAACAAGGTGGCATTCTTTTTGGTAATGCTTACAAAGATCCAGAAAGAGGAATCTATGTAGAAATTACAGTAGCCGTAGCCGCCCCAGCAACGATTGGGACAGGCGCACATCTAGAATTTACATCAGATTCCTGGTTGGGAATTATGGATTATGCCAAGAGAGAACATCCCGCAGAAAATATTGTTGGTTGGTATCACTCCCATCCCAACCTTGGTGTGTTTACAGCATTTACGGCTGTTATGAGGTACAGTAGCAGCAACTAGCAAACCAGTTT
>JAVRCF010000024.1:0-419 GCA_034530935.1 Aulosira sp. DedQUE10
AACCCAGCAGTGCTTCAACTACTTGTGGCGCGGCGTTGCCCAACTTGCCCAATGCTTGAGCAGCAGAGTAAGACACTATGCCACTCTCATTTTTGAGTAAAAGCAGCAATGCGCCAACTAACTTTGGCGGGGTGTTGCCCAATATACCGAATATTCTCACAGCAGGGTAAAGCACTATCCCGCTCTCAGATTTGAGTAAAGCCAGCAGTGCTTCAACTACCTGTGGCGCGGCGTTACCCAAATTGCCCAATGCTTCAGCAGCATGGTAACGCACTCTCTGACTTTCATCTTTGAGTAAAGCCAGCAGTGCTTCAACTACCTGTGGCGCGGCGTTACCCAACTTGCCCAATGCAAAAACAGCATAGTAACGCACTCTCTGACTTTCATCTTTGAGTAAAGCCAGCAGTGCTTCAACTACC
>JAVRCF010000024.1:519-36799 GCA_034530935.1 Aulosira sp. DedQUE10
TGTGGCGAGGCGTTGCTCAACTTGCCCAATGCTTCAGCAGCAGAGTCAGGCATACTCTCATTCTCATCTTTGAGTAAAGCCAGCAGTGCTTCAACTACCTGTGGCGAGGCGTTGCCCAACTTGCCCAATGCTTGAGCAGCAGAGTCACGCACACTCTCATTCTCATCTTTGAGTAAACCCAGCAGTTCTGCCAATACTTCCTGTTGTTCACCTAAAGCTGCTCGATATTCTTGCAGTCGCTTTTCATTTATCAAATCTGCTGATGCTTTCAAAAGTTGTAGTGCTTGAGCTTGAAACTGGGTTTCATTTAAATTGCAAAGAATACGAAAAACTTGTGATTTAGCTCTCCTACCTACTCGTTGAGAATCGCTAACTTCAAGCTCAACTAATCGCTGCAAAATATCTGTAATCAAATTGTCGTCAGATAAGCGTAAATCTTCAGCTAAACAAGTACCTACAAACAAAAGATTGTGGTGCAGCCATTCTTCATAAAGAGTATCTTGTTGCAGAATTGCTTCAATAATTCTTTTTGAGTTCTTTGGATTTTGTTGAGCTATTAACAGTAACAACACCTCTCGCCAGTGGGAATTGTGTAGATAATCTCGAATGTGATTTATAGCGCTTCCCATACTGGTGAGGTACACCAATAAAAAATTAACCGCCGATGGAAGAGGATAAACGCAGATAAACGCCGATAATTTTGTACTTCACTAGACTAGGAAACGCTATAGTACTTCGTTAAAGTCTCCTGATTGGCGATCGCGTATTTCTTCACCTGCCAAATATTCTTGAAATGTCTTATGCACAAAGGCATATCTATCTTGACCTTGTTCATTTAATAAACCACAGCGTTCTGTAATATGGTCAACTAAGCGTTTGGCTTCCTCTTGAGCTTGATGTTTCTGAACTTGATAATTACATTCACGAATATATTGGCTTAATTGCATAATTAACTCATCTCTATCAATTAGAGTACCACCTTCTTTATCGCCAGTTTCCCCTTGAGAATGAATCCAGTAAGCGAGGCGTTGCATCAATATTTTGATATCGTCCAATTGAATATAATTCAGCTTCCAAGACTCAATACCCTTGTTTACATCCCAATTAATCAATAGCGTATCAACTGCCTGTTCATAGAGTTTATATCGCTGTTTAGGCAAATGTGCATCATAGCGATGAATCAAAGCAATAATTGTCAGTAGTAAAGGATTGCGTGCTAATGATTTGATGCGTTCTTGTGCTGCTAATGCTTTTTTTAAACTTTCTTGACGCTCTTGTGCTTTTTCTGGATTGTTTGGCAGTCTGCTGTTATACCATTGCTGAATAAATAAATCAATTTGACTATCATCAAATTTTTCTAGCTGATAATGAGGGAATTCATCTGTAGCGAAAAACTCTCGACTATAACCTGTTGGACGCGAAGTGATAATTGCCCGATTTTGAGAATATTGTCCAATAAAGCTGTGAATTATCTTGACAAATTCATAGCGATCGCTTGGTTTAGCGATTTCATCTAAGCCATCAAGTAAAATTAACGCTCTCCCATCTTCTAACCAATGTTCAAAAAAACCTGTGGGCAATTCTTTAACATGAATATTATTGGCAAAATTGCGTACATATTCTAAAAGATTTTTCGTTGAACTTTTGTCTAATTCTCTAATTCTAATCAAAATTGGCAGTAACTCTAAGTCTGCTGATAAACCGAGTTTCTCAGCCTGCTGTTCAGCCAGCATCACAGCAAAGTAACTCATCAAAGTTGTTTTACCAATTCCTGGTTCTCCCAACAAAACAAATTTATTGCGTGTACTTTCTTTCAGCAGTTCTTGGGCTGAGAATTTCCTGCCACTACTTTGTTTTTCCCAAAGTAAATTTTGCTGTTGTTCCTGGCTGGCTATGGCTTCTAAAGCCAAATCTAGATTGAATTTTAAACCTGTGCTTTCTCTAGCTTCCACCTGCTCAACTACATTAGGCATCACAAAAATTTGTGGTAGTTTAGCAAATTTTTCTTCTTCTTTTGTTTTTACCTTTATACCTACATATTCAACATCATCAAAATAGCCTGAAAGTTGTTTTAAATAATCTGTTTTAGCAATTTGAAACTTTAAATATGTATTGGTGTGTTCAAAATAAGTATCTACAAACTTTTTCAGCCAAAGTTCAATACTTTCATTAGGAAACTTTAAGTTTGGCTTTTCTGATTTAATTTTGTCGAATATTTTAATTAAAATTTCTAAATTAGGGGTTGTTTTCTCTGTAAAAGGCTTCTGTAATTCTTCTTGAACTCCAGTATTTTTGAAAAACCTCTCTAAAAGTTCTCTCGCATCCTTTGGCGTACAATGAAAAAATAAATGCTTATGAGAATCTTGACTAGAATCCCACTCTTCAGCCGATTGTACACCTGCTTTCAAAGCTTTTTCTAAGTCAGTAGGATTTAATGCACTATTGATTTTCTTAACAATTTCTGGAGCTACTGCTTTTACTACTGGGCCAACAATGGCTAATAACTCTGCGCTCATGTTGAAATTTGTACCTCACTGTATATAAAATAATTGCAATTATTGCTACAAACATTTAAGTGTTTCTTATACATGGAATAGCATTAACTAAAAACACTGCAACATTAGCTGCAATGATTTATCCCTTTATAAGAAGAACTTAAGCATTTCTTATATATCAAGCAATACTAGTAACTAACGCTGGAACATTAGCAACTAACGCTTATAGCTTAGATACTAATGCTTAAGCATTACTTATAAATAATCCAGCATTAGCTACAAACATTTAAACCTTAACAGCTATTGTTTGAATTTGAGGGATAGCTGTTTGATAGTTAGTCATTATTACTTGAGCCGCTTCAGTTTACAGCGCATCTACAGAGTATTTTGGCAGATTTGACAGTGCGATTGCCTCCGGCACTGCGCTTCGCGCAATCGCTTGTTGATATCCAGAATAGATAATTCCTTCTTCAACGATTACTCTATACTTTTGCACTCCCCCGCCGTTTAAAAATAATCATCTTATTCCCAACAACTGGATTCCGCGCTACCAGCCTATCTTGAAAATCAACCACCTCTAAATGGCTGAAATCTAGTTCTTGAGAGCGTTGTAAGATATCGGCTGCGAGTTTATTCTGTTGGGATTCTGTAAGACTGTACCAATCATCACTAATTTTGACAGTTAAATTACTAGTACGAAAATTGGCTTGAATTGATTTTATAAGACCAGAGGCAATGCGATCGCTAATTTCGGCTACTTGATTTTCGATTGCTGCAATTAAAACTTGTTCTGGTGTCAATTGCACAACTGGCGTTGGTGTCGGTTCCGGTGTCGGTTCCGGTGTCGGTGTTGGTTCTGGTTCTGGTTCTGGTGGCGGAACTTCTACTTCTGGCGATGGCGTAATTTTTTCTGGTGCTGGGGTTTCTGGCGTTGCTAACTCTGGCGAAGGTGGAGTAGTTACCGTTGGCGTGGGTGTTGGTATTGGTGCAGGAACCTCTTCAGTAGGCGGCGCAATTGCTATCTCAGCAGGCTTATTCGTCAAAAAAGTCGTAGTTGTCCAAATTAAAATCACAGCAATACTAGCAATAATCCCTGTCAAAGCTGTATCTGATAACTTTGCAGACAAATTTGCTGGTAAAACAGCGCGGATTTTAGCCAGCAATCCACCCCAAAAACCTGGAGTTTCCTCAGTTCCCGGTGGCGGTGTTGTTTCTAGTTTCACCACAGCCGTTTCTAAAAGCCCAATTGTCCCTCTGAGAAATTGGATAATAGTAGACTTCCAAATTGGCTGGTTTCTCTGGTAGGGTTTTTGGGGACGTTGTGAATTCTGATTGTCTTGCGACATGGAACTTTCACCAAGAACAACGAATCAAGGATAAATCAAAGAGATTTTTAGCAATGCAGCTTCTTCTGCCTTAATGTATCACTTCATTGCCCATTGCTCAGGCTAAACTTACTACTTGTTTAATTTGATCACTTTATGAATCTAAAACGCCGTCATTTTTTATTTTTAAGTAGCCTTGGTTTCATTGGTACAGGATTAAGCTGGATATTAACTCGGCAAAATGCTGATTTTGCTCAATCAGACACAGTAATCGCTGCTAATCCCTCCAAAAAAGACTTGCTACTCCGTTTTGTGTCAGTTGCAGACACAGGCACAGGTGCTAAAGGACAATATGCTGTAGCTAGAGCAATGACTCTCTATCACAAAAAAAATCCTTACGATTTAGTAGTTTTAGCCGGAGATAATATTTACACAAACGGTGAAATTGAAAAAATTGGCGATGTATTTGAACGTCCTTATGCAGAATTGCTCAAACAAGGTGTGAAATTTCAAGCTTGTTTAGGTAATCATGATATTCGCACTGCCAACGGCGATTTAGAAGTTAAATATCCCGGCTTTAATATGAAGGGACGCTACTATACATTTAGCCGAGGAAATGCACAATTTTTTGCCTTAGATACTAACGGTAATGCTGACTGGAAAAACCAGCTAACTTGGTTAGAAAAACAATTAAGCCTCAGCAAAGCTTCATGGAAAGTAGTATTTGGACATCATCCAATTTATGCATCGGGAGTTTATGGTAGTAATCCCGATTTCATTAAAACTTTTACTCCCTTATTTCAAAAATACGGCGTACAACTTTACGTCAACGGTCATGAACACCATTATGAACGCACCCGTGCGATTAATGGCACAACTTACTTAATATGTGGAGCAGGTGCAGGTAATCGTCCTGTAGGTAAAAATGAGTGGACAGAATACTCTACTAGTAATTTAAGTTTTGCTGCCTATGAAGTCTATGCAGATAGAATAGAATTAAGCGGCATTGGCACTGATAACCGCATTTTTGACAAGGGAGTGATTAAGTTAAAATCAACTTAATTCCTGTTTATATAATTAGATGTAAGGTGGGTAATTCCCACCAAATAAATTACATACAGCTTTATTAAAACTATGAAAGTCAAGCGCCTAACAATGCAATCCTTCCGTGGCATCGGGGATTTGACGCTAGATTTCGATGAAACCGAGCCAACTATACTGATTGGTATAAATGGTGTAGGTAAATCAAGTATTCTTGAATGTCTAGCTATTCTTCTATCACAGGTTACAGGGCAGATTCAAGACTCACTCGATGCGTTACGTTTTTTTAGTAACCTTGATGTTATGAATGGACGTGACAGAATGAAAAACACAATTACTGTTTTACTAGAATTTCAAGAATTAACATGGTCGTTATCCGACCGACAAGAAACAAAAAATATTGATATTATTCAAGAGATTTTTGAATTAGAAAAAGAAATTAGAAGGAATCTTAAAAGTTCTCCGGAGTACCAGAATCTTTTGCTACAACTTGAAAATATAAGTAAAAGGATAGAAGCTCACATACTTAATAAATTAATCGGGGATTTAAAAACAGTCTTTGAAAACTTAAAACATCAGTTAGCAACTATCCCTAATGCTAATATTCCTTTAGCAGTCTACTACCCAGTTAATCGTGCTGTTATTGATATGCCTCTTGAGATTTCAGAATCATCTTCGTTTAAACAAGTAGATGCTTATGAGCAGTCGCTTACGGGAGGAAGAATTGATTTCAAAAGATTTTTTGAATGGTTTAGGAATCGAGAAGATTTAGAGAATGAAAAACGAAGAGATAATTCTAATTACCGAGATCAACAATTAGAAGCTGTAAGACAGGCTATTGTATCATTGATACCAGATTTTTCCAACTTACGTGTTGAGCGTTCTCCCCTACGAATGACTGTGAGAAAACAAGGTGAAGAACTCATCGTTAATCAACTATCAGATGGTGAGAAATGCTTACTAGCAATGGTAGGAGATTTAGCTAGACGTTTAGCAATCGCTAACCCAGGTTTATCAGAACCACTTCACGGTGCTGGCGTTGTTTTAATTGATGAAATCGAACTGCACCTACACCCAAAATGGCAAAGAGAAATTATTCCAGCTTTAACAAGAACATTCCCTAATTGTCAATTTATTGTTACTACTCATTCCCCTCAAGTAATTAGCCATGTCAAACCTGAAGGAATTTATATTTTAGAAAAGACTGATAACGGTGTGATTGCTAAACGTCCTGAAAGTTCCTTTGGTAGAGATAGCAATCGGATACTAGAAGACTTAATGGATGTTCCAGAACGTCCACAAGAAATTAAGACAAGTCTTTTAGAATTATTTAGACTGATTGACGCAGGAAATCTTGAAGGCGCTAGAAAACTACGTCAACAGTTAGCAGCCGAAATTGGAGCAGATGAACCAGAGTTTGTGCGAGCAGATGTACTCATCCGACGGAAGGAAATTCTCAATCGATGAAGTACATTAAAAAGAATCAGGAGCCAGAAAAATTTAGAAATTGGAAGGCTCTAGAAAATGATGATTGGAAACCTAATTGGGATGATAATTTCCAGAAACCTGAAAAAGTAATTGTGCATGATTCTCTGCTACAAGAACAGGGATATATCTGCTGTTATTGTGGAATGCGTATCACCAGAGAAACAAGCCATATAGAACATCTTAAGCCTCGTAGCAATTATGCACATTTGGCGCTGGAATATACAAATCTCATCGCTTCATGTCAAGGAGAAAGTGAGGAACTACCTCCTGTTCCCGTACATTGTGGACATCATAAAAAGTATTGGTACGATGAGCATCTGATGGTTTCGCCTCTAAAAAGAAACTGCACCGATTTTTTTAAATATCCTGCATCAGGGGAAATTCAACCAACAGATGATTTAACTAAACAAGCTGTTGCTGAAACAACAATAGAGAAGTTAGCACTCAATATTAACAAGCTGCAAAATCTGCGGAAAAAAGCAATTGATGGCGTATTACAGAGTATTGAAGATTTGACTGATGCGGAAATACAACAACTTGCTGAAGGCTATAAGCAACTCGATAGTAACGGACAATACACTCCATTTTGTGCTGCAATTATCTATTTACTCAAGAATTATTTTTAATTGGGTTACGGTGTGCGCGATCGCATTATACTAAACAGCATCATCTTCAGTATTCAGGAAGTAGCTTATGATTCTTGAGGCAGTGATGCTTCATGTCAAACCTGGGATGGAATCGGAATTTGAATCTTCGTTCAAAAAAGCTTCCAAGATTATTGCGTCGATGAATGGATATTTATCCCATGAACTCCATCGCTGCATCGAAGTTAATGGAAAATATCTCTTACTTGTCAAATGGGAAACTTTAGAATCTCATACTGTGGGATTTAGAGGTTCTGCTGAGTATCAAGAGTGGAAAAAATTGCTCCACCATTTTTATGAGCCATTTCCGATTGTTGAACACTTTGAAGAAGTGAAAATTTAGCTAATGCACCCTGAATTGTTGACGGTGCGGCGCTTGGCGACAACGCACCCTACTACTAAATAGATATTCTCAACATAGTGACTAATTCGTAATTAAATAAAAATTACAAATTACGAATTACTAATCTATTTTTTGTAACTGCGCTACTCTGGGGTCAATAATTTTTTGTCCCAAATTAGCAAATTTAATTGCTACAGAAAGCTTATTCCCTTCACCAAAAACATGAGTAATTTCACCAATACCAAAGGCTTTATGTAAAACGCGATCGCCTACTTGCCAATCCTGTTTACCATTGCTAGTGGTAGCACTTTTAGTATAGGTTTGACGCGCCTTACGGCCATTAGTTAACAGTTCTTCTGGTAATTCGTCGAGAAATTGCGATCGCATGGCGGGTTCGCGAGAACCATAAAGGCGGCGTTCGCGGGCGTGTGATAAATATAACCGTTCTTGGGCGCGGGTAATTCCCACGTAACACAGGCGGCGTTCTTCTTCCAAGGATGCAGGATCACTCAGCGAACGGTAGCCAGGAAATAGTCCCTGTTCTAATCCCACCAAAAAGACTACTGGAAATTCCAGCCCTTTGGAAGCGTGCAAAGTCATCAAAGAAACCGCTGTTTGTCCTTCTTTTAAATTATCTAAATCGGAACTGAGGGCGGTACTTTGTAAGAAACCTTGCAGGGTAGCATCTTCGTTCTCTTCTTGGAATTGCAGTACGGCGTTGTAAAGTTCCTGAACGTTTTGGATTCTATCTTGAGATTCGTCCGTACCTTGAGTTAACAAGTCTTGAACATAACCAGAGTCTTCTAGTATACCTTGGACAATTTCCCCCGCAGGTAGCGTACCAATTTCTCCTTGCCAACGGCTAATCATTTGGGCAAAGCCTTTCACAGATTTTGCACCACGTCCAGCTAAGGTATTAACTGATGTCTCGTCTGACAATATTTCCCAGAGAGTAGTCCCTAATTGCTGGGAGGCGTTAATCAAAGCATCAATGGTGGTTTTGCCAATACCGCGCCGGGGAGTATTGATGACTCGCAATAAACTCACAGTATCCGCTGGATTTGCGATCGCTCTTAAATAAGCTATAACATCTTTAATTTCTTTGCGATCGTAAAACCTCATTCCTCCCACGACTGTGTAAGGAATTTGATATTTCACCAACAGTTCTTCAAATGGGCGAGATTGGGCGTTGGTACGATAAAGTATCGCAAAACTACCCCAGCTTAATTCGGGGTTTTGGTATTCTAAAGAGCGAATTTGATTGATGATAAACTCGGCTTCATCTAGTTCATTATCCGCTTTGTGACAATAAATTTGTTCACCAGCACCCCGCGTCGGTCTGAGGACTTTATCAATCCGTTGGGTGTTATTTTCAATCAATTCATTAGCCGCTTGCAAAATATTTTCACAAGAACGATAGTTTTCTTCCAGCTTCACCATTGTTCTGGTGTCGTCATCCTGTAAACCGTCGCCAAAATCTTCTTGAAACTCTAGCAAGATGGTGAAGTCAGCCATTCTAAAAGAGTAAATTGACTGGTCAGCATCACCTACAACAAACACCGAGCGATTTTGCCAATTCCATTCACTCTTTCTATCCTCGCCATTTGTTACCAACAGGCGAATCAAGTCATATTGAGTGCGGTTAGTATCTTGATATTCATCAACAAGAATATGGCAGAATTTGCGATGCCAATAACCTAATACCTGTTCGTTCTGCTGAAACAATCTAGTAGGAATGAGAATTAAATCATCAAAATCGAGAGCGTTATTTTGTGCCAGTCTATCTTGATAGGCATTATAAACTTGAGCAATTACCCGCCCACGATAATTAGGCTGCTCTTGTTCAAATTCTTGGGGTGAGAACCCTTGGTTTTTAGCATTACTAATTGCATAGCGCACCGAACGATGGTCAAATTTCTTATCGTCTAAATTAAGCTGTTTGGTAACAATATCTTTGACCAAGCTTTGAGCATCAGATTCGTCAAAAATCGAGAAATTTTTACTCCACCGCCGACCTTTTTCGTCTTGGTACTTCTCAATGTCAAACCGGAGGATGCGAGAAAACAGGCTGTGAAAAGTACCGCACCATAAATCTTTGATTGTGTTGCGATAAACTTGCGATCGCAGTTTAACCTGTTCGTGTTCTGGCAACAAATCAAAACGCTGACCATGTTGTGTCATCGCCAACTGTTCCGCAAACAGCTTTTGAATCCTTTCCTTCATCTCCCTAGCGGCTTTATTGGTGAAAGTCACCGCCAAAATATTTTCGGGAGCTACACGGTGTTTGAGAATCAAGTTAGCAATCCGATAAGTTAGCGCTCGTGTTTTACCCGAACCTGCGCCAGCCACAACTAGCAGCGGGCCGCAGTAGTGTTCTACAGCTTGACGTTGGCTGGGATTGAGTTGGCTGAGGAAGTCAATAGTTGTAGTCATGGGTAGCCAAAGCGACTGGGCAGAGAATTGCTTATTTTGAGAGTACCGCACTCAACGCATATTATTCTAGGCTAATTACAATATCTCAGTTCGACCTTGCCAAATTTCCCCTGACAACTCTTATTAATCTTTGCGCCTTTGCGTGAGACATTTCTCCCATTAATCAACAACGCTACAAATCACTGCCAAACTTCCGTCAAGTCTAAAACAAATCCTGGCAAAACATCTTCTCCTGACAAAGTAAGGGGATGGTCTAATACTTCCACATCTTGACCTTGCCTGTATATCTCCACCTTTTTGTGTTTTCGGTCAATCAACCATCCTAATTTGGCACCATTTTCCCTATATTCCCGCATCTTTGCGCGTAGCGTTTCTATTTTGTCAGAAAGCGATCGCAACTCCACAACAAAATCTGGACAGATAGGAGCAAAGCCTGCTTTTTCCTCTGGAGTCAGTGCGTTCCATCGTTTTAACTTCACCCAAGAAGCATCAGGAGAGCGATTGGCACCATTTGCTAAGTTAAAACCCGTAGACGAATTAAACGCCTTTCCCAGCTTTGTTTGACGATTCCAGAGCCAAAGTTGCCCTTCAATATCTAAATTATAGTTACCTGTATCGCTGCCAGTAGGAGGCATGACGATTAACTCTCCTGTCGAAGTTCTTTCCAGCCTTAAGTCACGGTTTACACTAGCAAGTTCTTGAAACTGCTCGTGACTCACCTTAAAGCTTTGGGGAATGTTGATAGTTGGGTTGACCATAGTTTTGGGCAACAACTGCCAGAATACAGTTTACATCTATGGTGTCATAAAAAAATAGATATAATAACAAAGAAACTAGCTGTTTTTAGGTAGTTAATTTAATCAATATAACTAAAATTTTAAACTATGAATGTAAACCTAAAACCTGAAGAAGAACAATTTATTCAAGCCAAGCTCGCAACTGGTAAATATGAAACGGCGTATGAGGTAATTGTTGAAGCGTTACAACTGCTAGAAGAGCGAGATAAGCATTATGAAAAATGGGTTGAAGAAACTCGTAAAAAAGTAGCAATTGGTATAGCACAGCTTGACCGAGGAGAAGGAATTGATGGCAAAATTGCTATTGCTAGATTGCGAGATAAACTCCGTAAAGCTCGTGATAATCAAGCATGAGTATCTATATAATTTCTCCAGAAGCTATTCAGGATTTAGATGAGATTTCTGAATATTTTGCTAGTCGCAATTTAGATGCGGCGATCGCTTTGTCAATACCTTTGAAGAAAAGTGTCAAAATTTAGTTAAATATCCCAATATTGGACGCAGTTACGCCGATATAGAGCCATCTTTACGAGGACTTTCCCTTGATGGTTATATTATTCTTTACCGTCTGATTGCGGAAGGAGTAGAGATTGTGCGTATAGTGAGTGGGTATCGCAATCTGAAATCGCTGTTTTCAGGATCTGATGATGGATGATGATTGAGGCGATCGCTTATTTTTGTTTGCGATCAATAATAGATAGCACAAGTTCAGTATTATGCCTAACTAATAGATTATCAGAAAAATTTCTACTTCCATTGCTCTGCATAATGCGATCACACATCATCTTAGTCTTGCACAGTCAACGGTAAGCGCACGGTAAAAGTAGAACCTACCCCAAGCTGACTTTTGACGATAATTTCGCCACCCATCATTTGGCAAAAATGGCGGCTAATTGCTAACCCTAAACCAGTACCACCATACTTTTTCGTAGTAGATGTATCTCCTTGAATAAAAGGTTGAAATAACTGCTTTTGTTGACTTTGTGACATCCCAATACCTGTATCGCTCACAGTAAAAGTAATCAGGCCAAAAGGAGCTTCTGGTAAGAAGTCGTCTTTTTCGCTTTTAACTGTTAGCGTTACTTTGCCATTTGTAGTAAATTTGGCAGCATTACTTAATAGATTTAACAACACTTGCCGCATCCTTGTTTGATCGGCATACATTGTACCCAGTTGTTCATCATAATCTACTTCTAAAATATTGCCGTTTTTCTCTACAGCAGGTCTAACTGTGAGAACGACATTATTAATTAGTGTCGCAATCTCAAATGTCTCTGGGTAAAGATTCATTTTCCCCGCTTCAATTTTGGATAAGTCGAGGATGTCGTTAATTAGTTCTAATAAATGTCTGCCGGCAGCGTTAATTGTTTCCAGGTCGGTGATAAAATCTCCCGATAAACTTAAATCTGTCGCATCATCTTGTAGCAGTTGGCTTAAGCCAATAACAGCATTTAATGGGGTACGCAATTCGTGACTGACATTTGCGAGAAAGATGCTTTTTGCCTTACTAGCAGCTTCAGCTAATTCTTTGGCTTGTTGCAGTTCTTTAGTCCGCTCTGATACTCGTTCAATTAGACGATTTAAAGATTTAGCTAATAAGCCAATTTCATCTTCTGTTGTTATCGGCGCTCGTAAATCAAAATTCGATTTTCTCGCCACCTGTTCTGCTACTTGGGTGACAGTAATCACTGGTTCTGCGATCGCGCGACTAGTCCGCCAAGCTACAATGGCCGCGATCGCCACTGACACCAGCATACTCGCAATCACGATTAATCTTTCAAATCCTTTTGCCTGCTCTACAGCTAATGTCCTTTCCTTCTCTTTAACTTCAGCATTTTCTAAGATGTTAGTCAGTGTTTCCGAAAGCTGCTCTAGCCGCATAGCTGTTTCGCCACGCATAATTTTCAGCAACCGCTCTCGTACTGAGTCAATTTGCTGCGTCTGCACTTTTTGAGAGTCAATTTCCTGCAACACAGGCTCTATCTGGCTAACATAAGACTCTAAGTTATTTGCATAATCCTGCAATAAAGTCTCTAAAGTAAAACTTGTTGCTGCTAATGTTTTAGGTTTCTTCTCAATAAAAACAGTAATTTGTGGCTCTAATTGCTTAGCTTGCTCAACACTTTTGAGAAATTCAGCTTTTTTAGTTTGCAGTCGTTGTGGATCTTCCAAAACTGCAACTAAGTTGGAGCTATATAATTGTGCCCCGATGACTGCATCTTTATAATTGGTCAGTAGTTGTCCTTGCTCATGAGCTTGGTTAAGTTGCCAAATTTCTCTTCCCCGGTAATGATTTGCGATTACTAAACCTGTGAGTGAGCCAAAAAAGCCAATCCCAATTGCTACAAAATATCCGTAGCCAATTTTTTGATGTATGCGCCAGGAACTAGCCTTGAGTTTCCCTCTGGAGGGAAATTCAATAGTCGGGAGTTCGTCTGTAGATGGCTCTTCCGCTGGCACTGTTTTGCTTTCTGAACTGCTCTCAACAGGGGCTGGCTTTTGAGTTTGCATAACTCAAATCTCCTTACCCTCCCGTAAAAATCATCACATTAGCCCCATCTTTCCAAACAATTTGACTAGTGATTAACACTTTAATTATCTTTTTTTATAACAAGAGCAAATTATAGCTCATTAGATAATTGGCATGACCTTTATTATATTTAAGTTATTTTGCTAAAAATTATTGATACAAGCACTGGCGGACAACAAAAATCGCTTTGAAGAGCAAAAGCGTTTCCCTCAAGAAAATGAACTCCTATAAGCGTATCTTTTTCATCAATTTACTTCCATGAGCAATTGATTGCAGCTGTATCAAGTTACCGGGTAAGCAACTAATATACCCTGCTCCCGCTTTCCATCAGCTACCCTCAACACGGATAAAGCATTTTAAACCAGTTTCCTACCCCAAAAAGGATCAAAACCACTGCTCTTGATTAGCAGGCTGACTGTTTTCCAATCTTATCACCAATTCTCCAATAATGGGGCATGGGGCATTGGGCATGGGGCATTGGATATTTGTCGTTTCTTCTTTCTTCCTTGTCCTCCCTGTCACCCTTGTCCCCTTGTCCCCTTTTCCCCTTATCATCAGAGGGGGACCAGAGTTCTCCAATCCCCAAAAAACATAGGGGTATGAGTAAACACAAAACATTTACCTATACCCCTATATTCAGCGATTTTCTGGAATATTACAGCAGTTTACTTCAGTGATTGAGCGATCGCGGCTGAGAGTGACTCGTTAACCGCTTGCTTCAACAAGTCAGCCTTGTCGGTGCGTTCCCAAGGTAAGTCTAAATCGTTCCGCCCAAAATGACCGTAAGCCGCGATGTCCTGATAAAAACGTCCGCCTCTTTCATTTGGTAGGTTACGTAAATTGAAGGCATGGATAATTCCTGCGGGGCGTAGTTCAAAATGCTTTTTGACTAATTCCAGCAAGATATCGTCATCGACTTTGCCAGTACCAAAGGTATCTAGAAAAATGCTCACGGGGCGTGCTACGCCAATGGCATAACTTAGTTGTACTTCACATTTTTCTGCCAACTCAGCGGCGACAATATTCTTAGCCACATAGCGAGCTGCATAAGCAGCAGAACGGTCTACTTTGGTGGGATCTTTGCCAGAAAAAGCACCACCGCCATGTCGGGAATAACCACCGTAGGTGTCAACAATGATTTTCCGTCCTGTCAGACCAGAGTCGCCTTGAGGGCCACCAATGACAAATTTGCCAGTGGGGTTGACTAAAAACCGTGTCTGTGCGTCTGGCTTAATCTCAATGTCACCAAACACAGGTTCAACTACCGCTATCCAGAGATCTTCTTTAATTTTGGCTTGGACTGCTTCTTCATCCGTAATTTCCCCAATACTGGCTGTATGTTGGGTAGAAATCAGAATTGTATCTATACCTACTGGCCGCCCATCTTCATAGATAACAGTAACTTGCGTTTTACCGTCAGGGCGTAGGTAGGATAAATCACCTGTTTTGCGGACTGCTGCTAAACGGCGAGCAATACGGTGAGCCAGGCTAATGGGCAAGGGTATCAGTTCTGGGGTTTCGTTGCTAGCAAAACCAAACATGATTCCTTGGTCACCCGCACCGATGCTGTCGAATAGTTCTTCACTATCCTGCTCGCGGGTTTCGTGAGCAGTGTTCACACCTTGGGCAATGTCAGGTGATTGCTCGTCTAATGCTACCAGTACACTGGTACTATTTGCCGAAAAGCCATTATCAGCATTGGTATAACCAATTTCGGCAATTTTTTTGCGAGCGATATTGACATAATTGACATTGGCTTTAGTGGTAATTTCTCCGGTAATTAGCACCAAGCCAGTATTAACAACTACCTCAGCCGCCACACGGCTAGTGGGGTCTTGTGCCAGTAAGGTATCCAGAATCGTATCAGAAATCTGATCGCAGATTTTATCTGGATGTCCTTCGGTAACTGACTCGGAGGTAAATAAATATCGACGAGACAAAGGCATTCCTCCTTCTAAGAGTGTTTCGCTGACTAAATGTAATTATTTAGTTCAGTTACTCCAATTTCTGAAATCATAACAATATTTACACATTAAATAGTTAGTGTCTTCTTAACTGCTAAAAAACTACACTACTACCGCAAGGCGGAATTCAAAATTCGTCTTGAAAAGTTTGCTCAAGTCGGGAAACCCGCCCACACAACGCCAGTTGCTTCAAGCCGACGGCAGTCCGCACAACGAGGGGAACCCCCGCAAGCGGCTGCCTTGGAAACCCGTCCAACGCACTGGCTCACTTTTGTCTTCGACACGCTACGCGTAGCTTGCTTCTGGGCAGGAGTACGCAAAATTCAAAATTAATACAGCGTAAGCGTTTCGTTGATTTGGAATGGGTGGTTCATTTACGCCGTCCTGTACTAGTATTAAATATTGATCGGAGGAAAAATATAATTTTCTATGAAAATGTTTTGTCCAACACAAAAAAAAGGGGATACCCTCAAGCATCCCCCAAAGCTTTGACACAAACACTGCTGTTTTAAACCCGAACTGCTAGTTTGGCTTCCTTTGCTGTTAAACGCTCGTAAGCGTCACGCATTTTCAAGCCTGTTAGCACTTGGAACAAACCTGTTCCATTGTTGGAACCTGGATACTCACGGTGCTGGAGTAATAAGTGAGTCATCTCACCTTGGTATTTGGTGGATGTCTTACTTAAATGGGTTTCGATGTAAATCACTTCTTCTAAATTGTCGAATTGACCATCTACCTCTAATACGGAGACGTAACGACCATAGTAAACATCTGAACCGTAGTACACTTGCATACCTGGGTAGGAACAAGTAAGCTTGCGTCCGCAAGGAGTCCATTGAATGGTTGACCCTTCATCAAACAGGTAGGTTGGCTCAAAGCCTTCTTTACCTTCGCGCTGAAGCATCCGTACTCTCAGAACTTTGCGTTCTGTGTCGTTTTTAATTAAGTTAGTGGGCAATACTTGGAGAACTACATCAGCAAATTCTCTTTGTGGTTCAATAAACTTATCAAAGTCAGGCTTGCGAGAATTGATTTGAGCTAAGACATCTTCATAGCGATGACCCCTTTCTGCCATGTCGCGCTGAATTTTCCAAGCAATTTTGACTTCGTCGCTGATATCAAAATAAACACTGAAGTCAATTAGCGATCGCACCCGTTCGTCATATAAAGGATGCAGCCCTTCCACCACTATAATATGATTCGGTTCTATCCGTTCTGGCGGATCGATTAGGCCGGTTTCGTGGTTATAAATCGGCTTATCAATTGCTTGACCATTCTTGAGCGCTTTAATTTGCTCATACATCAAGTCAAAGTTGTTTGCTCTAGGATCAAGTGCTGTGATCCCAGTTTCTTTGCGCTGTTTGCGATCTAGGGAATGATAGTCATCTAAACAGATGACAGTCATTAAATCTTCACCAAACAAATCTATCAAACGACGCAAAAACGTAGATTTACCGCACCCAGAGTCTCCAGCTACTCCAATTAGTACCACGCGTTCCGGCTTACTTGTCATAAATCTCCTCTAGATACTAAAGATGTGTCAATCAATAAATTTTTTCACACAGCAGATTTTGAAGCTAGGAGTTTACCCCATTGGTTCATCCCGCGTTCTTGCTACCCACAGCCCCATAAAAAGTAAAACGGGTATCCAACAAAGTAATCGTTGTTACTCGCCTGCCTAGACTGAATTCGTTGCTGGTAAGTATTTAATCCTAGTGATATATTTGATTTTAACAGAAGGGGTTATTCTATACAAGTTTACTGTCAAGAAGAATTAGCGTGGTTCATCAATCATATTAATGATTTAGTAGCTCATTTAAAAAGCTATCTCTTGATCACCCACAAGCTATCTAGCAAAGACTGCTAGGAGTTTGTAAATCTATTATTCAAGTGTATAAGGTATAATTTTCTGCGGCCGCAAATTTTTTGAGATTTGGGAATTTTAATTGACGAGTGAGCAATCCTCTAGATATTCATAGCCAAGATCTATCTCATGAATGAGTCAGCTAAGTTACATCAAAAAAAAAATTGGTTGTAGCTTTGTGAACATCCTCAAATAGAAGTAAGAGCCTCTGGATCTGTATGGATAGAGGTTGACAGATGAATCACATCACGTAAAACTTAATATAGTTGCTTAGCTCATCTTTTCCTGTATCATTTGATTTTACAGATAGATTTAACCTACTCGGGGAATTATTCCTGATGAGGTGATAGATGCAGCTAAAAACATTTTCGATGCAAGTTGCACAAAAGTTTTCTGTCGAATGGGAGAAAAAAGGTGCAATCAGGGAAACTCAACCATAAGGAAGAAAGCTTCCGTGATTGGTATTACATGGTATATCTGCCAAAAGAAGCAAGCAGAATAGCGGCTTTTAGGGGCAAAATGAGTGGTGCTTTCTACCTATCAAAACTGCCTTTAGACTAAGTTGGCTATGGCTAGGTGTCCTTTGGGTAATATATTACTATCTCCCGGCTGGGGTGTTGTAGTTCACGAAAAAAACATTAAATTGACTCATTATTAACATTCTCCACAAGACTTATCCTTTAACTTAGAAGGTGAACAGGTGTGTTTTTGCGCTGCCTGCATGTCTTTGGTGAGTGTACTTAGCAAGGCATTACGTTGATGATGCCGTCTTTCCTAGAGCGCCAGTTTAGTGCAGCGAAAATCCGGTAAACTAAAGCTGGCTTGTGATAGGAAAAGTTTTTTTTTGAAAAACGGTTAAGTAAACATCGGAGTGGTAGAACGAATGTATAAACAAGGTGCTGTTGAGGGTGCTGCCAACACAGAATCAGGTAGCCGCGTCTTCGTTTACGAAGTGGTGGGTCTGCGTCAAAACGAAGAGACTGATAACACGAACTACCCAATTCGGACAAGTGGCAGTGTGTTCATCAGAGTGCCTTACAACCGCATGAATCAAGAAATGCGACGTATCACTCGCCTAGGCGGCAAAATTGTTAGCATTAAACCAGCAAGCGCTCTACAGCAATTAAATGGTAAGGCCTCCTTGGGGATTGCTAACAATGAAGTGAACGAGTTAGCTACATCTGGGAAGACTGCTAACAGTGAGGGGAATGGTCAAGCCACACCTGTGAATGCGAAAAGTGAAGCCAAGGGCTTCGCTAAATCACCAGCTGAAGAACAGCTTAAGAAGAAGGATCATAAAGGCAACACCATGACTCAAGCGAAAGCGAAAAAGGACTCTCATGCTGACGTTCCTGTCAACACTTATCGTCCTAATGCACCCTTTATTGGTAAGTGTATATCTAACGAGCCGTTAGTAAAAGAAGATGGGATTGGTATTGTTCAGCACCTCAAATTTGACCTTTCTGGGAGCAATTTGAAATATATAGAAGGTCAAAGTATTGGCATTATTCCACCAGGATTAGACAAAAATGGTAAGCCAGAAAAGCTGAGACTGTATTCCATTGCCTCCACTCGTCATGGTGATGATGTAGATGACAACACAGTATCGCTGTGTGTGCGTCAGTTGGAGTACAAGCACCCAGAAAGCGGCGAAACAGTTTACGGTGTTTGTTCAACCCACCTGTGTTTTCTGGAACCAGGGGCGGATGTAAAAATCACAGGGCCCGTGGGTAAGGAAATGTTATTACCCAGCGATCCTGATGCGAAAGTGATCATGATGGCAACCGGAACTGGTATTGCGCCCATGCGCGCTTACCTGTGGCGGATGTTTAAGGATGCTGAAAGAGCAGCTAATCCAGAGTACAAGTTTAATGGATTTTCTTGGTTAATTTTTGGTGTGCCGACAAGCCCCAACATCCTTTACAAGGAAGAGCTGGAAGAAATGCAGCAAAAGTATCCTGATAACTTCCGCCTCACCTATGCTATCAGCCGGGAACAAAAGAATCCCCAAGGTGGCAGAATGTACATTCAAGACCGAGTTGCAGAACACGCAGATGAACTGTGGCAGTTGATTAAAGAAGAAAAAACCCACACTTACATCTGCGGTTTGCGCGGTATGGAAGAAGGTATCGATGCTGCCTTGAGTGCTGCCGCTGCCAAGGAAGGCGTAACCTGGAGTACTTACCAGAAAGAAATCAAGAAAGCTGGTCGCTGGCACGTAGAAACTTACTAAGTGCTGAGTGCTGAGTTCTGAGTATTGAGTTTTGAGTTTGTAGGGTGGGCAATGCTCACCCTACAATTGTTTTATATGAATAGCT
This sequence comes from Aulosira sp. DedQUE10, assembly GCA_034530935.1. Classification (GTDB taxonomy): domain Bacteria; phylum Cyanobacteriota; class Cyanobacteriia; order Cyanobacteriales; family Nostocaceae; genus Aulosira. The sequence goes on from JAVRCF010000024.1 coordinate 19,762, forward strand.
GAGAACGAGTTATCGGTTCTGAGTTAAAAATTACTACTCAGCACTCAGCACGGGCTAAACGCCCCGCTACCGCTAACAGCACTCAGCACTCAAAACTGAATTAGGTACAAAATTTGTGGGTGTGAAGCTAGGAATACTGGGATTAGGCACTGTTGGGACGGGTACAGTGCAGTTGTTGCAAGATACGACTAACCGTAACCCGTTATTGCAAGAAGTAGAAATCTACCGAGTGGGAGTGCGATCGCTTGATAAACCCCGTGAGGTAGAATTACCCGTAGGAGTGATTACTACAGACTTAGATGCTGTAGTTAGCGATCCAGAAGTAGATATAGTTGTCGAAGTCATGGGTGGATTAGAACCAGCGCGATCGCTGATTCTCAAAGCCCTACAAAACGGTAAACACGTTGTTACCGCCAACAAAGCTGCGATCGCCCGCTTTGGAGATGAAATCTTCACTACTGCCAATCAAGCTGGAGTTTATGTCTTACTAGAAGCCGCAGTTGGTGGTGGTATCCCGGTGATTCAACCGCTAAAACAGTCTTTAAGTGTGAACCGCATTCACACTGTCACAGGCATAGTTAACGGTACTACCAACTACATCCTCACAAGGATGCAGCAAGAAGGTAGCAATTTTGAGGATGTATTGGCTGATGCCCAAAGATTGGGTTATGCTGAGGCCGATCCGACTGCTGATGTCGATGGCTTAGACGCAGGAGATAAAATTGCGATTTTGGCATCCTTAGCTTTTGGTGGACGCATTCACCTGGAAGATGTCTATTCGGAAGGGATTCGGCAAGTCAGCAAGACGGATATTGCCTATGCCCAGAAATTAGGATTTGTAATTAAATTGTTGGCGATCGCTAAACTTCATACTAGCGATACCTCAAAGCTATCTGTAAGAGTCCATCCTACCTTGGTACCTCAAGCACACCCCTTAGCCAGCATTAACGGCGTGTATAACGCCATTCTCGTAGAAGGCGAACCAATTGGGCAGGTAATGTTTTTTGGGCCTGGTGCTGGTGCTGGTGCAACTGCCAGTGCAGTGTCATCAGATATCTTAAATTTAGTGGCGACGCTGAAAACTAGCACAGCTAACCCAAATCCTCTCTTAGCTTGTACACATCAAGACTACTGTCAAATTGCCCCAATCTCAGAACTAGTAACTCGTTTTTATACCCGGTTCCTGACTAAAGATCAATCCGGAGTGATTGGTAAATTAGGTACTTGCTTTGGCAATTACGGTGTTAGCTTAGAGTCAGTTGTGCAAACTGGTTTTCAGGGAGAACTAGCAGAGATTGTGGTGGTTACCCACGATGTTAAAGAAGGTGACTTTCGCCAAGCTTTGGCAGAAATTCGGGAATTGGAAGCAATCGACAGCATTCCTAGCTTACTGCGTGTACTGTGAGGTCATAAAATACCATTTTGGTTTTATTTTAGATTGGAAATCAATATCTATCGGTTAAGGGTAAAAAGGAAAAACCCTTAACCCTTACCCTTTCCCCAAACCAAATGCCATACTTATGATCCTTGGAGTGCGGGAGCGTCTCTTCTTTCAGGTACTGGATTAGAACCATCCCAAACAGCACGTTGCCCATCGGCATTAATCACAGTAATTTTAACTTTTTTATCTATAAATTTACTAGAAAAATCTTGTATCCATTGTGACCATCCACATTCTGGATCTGCATTTAATTTATTAAAATCAATTTGCAATTTTTTGCAGAACTCCCTAGGATTTACAGGGTCAGGCTCTAGTGTAGTAACATTTTCTTGTTTGATTTCAATCCGCGTTTTCGGTTCCTCATTTTGGGATTCATCTAAGTAAACCATTTGCACAATTACGCCCCCTGCTTGGGAAAACTGCTCTCCTGCTATAGTAAGTTGAGGATTTGTATTCCAGTCTTCTGGTTCACCCCATAGTACTACTTGGGTGATATTGGGGCCAGGCTTGCGGACGGCCTTACCACCAATGTAACCCCCAGCACTTATACCCATCAATACCAAAATTTCCGAGGGGATGCTTGGTAAAGAAGAGGCAGTGGTATAGGTAACTAAGAGAATGACGATAAAAGCAATGCCAATAATTAGGTTCCAAACTACCTGCTGCACACGTTCCAAGGCGACTACGCCACCATGTACCACCAGATCCGACCATGCAGGATTTACTTGCCCAGAGCCTTTACTACCACGCACTGAGGCAGTAGCCTGGGCTGTTACTAATGTTACCAAACTAATTAAGAAAGTATAGGCAAATCCTGATAGGGGAATGAACTCCCAAATGTCTTGAATCAGTCCACGGCCAATGAACAGAAATAAATAGCCAAAAACAATAATAGTCAGCCACCAAACAAACTGGGCACGTGCCAAACTAAAGGTATTGGTTTGGCGATCGAGAATCAACCACTCTAAGGAATTAAAGTCTTTTGTATTGCTTTGTTTTACTGGTAGCGGTAAGTCTGATTTTTTTGACTCTGTAGCCAGCACATAGATAATTACTATAAGTAAAAACGTGATCAACGCTGCGATCGCAAACACAATAAAAGTAGTTAACCCACTCACTGGGCGCATTACCGTTACCTGAAGTTGCTCTCCAGCTACCAAGGGGTCGAGATTTGTGGCATTTCCTTCCACCTCCACAATTACAGGGCGTGTTCCCCGGCTCAATTTCTTCAGTTGCTCGTTACTAAAAGTGGCGTAAATCGCCCTCCTATCATCTGCCACTCTGATATTAGTAGTAGTGGCAATATCAGGCGGATTACCAATTTTGACTGCAATTTTATTTTTGGGTGAATTATCTAGCTTGGGAAAGTTATCTCCTGTGATCACTAAATTAAGTTTTTCTTGTTTGTAGCTCCTAATATCTTCAGGTACCAGTGACTGAGGAAGGCTGATATACAATTCCTTAGGACTAATACTCCTGATTGTAGTCACACGAGGCGCACTTAAGGCTTCATTACTAGTTTGTTGAAGAGAATTTGAATTATCTATTTGAGTAGAGTTGGTATTGGTTGGCTGGCTAGTGCTAGCATCTTCTTGTGCTTCACTCATCCCTACTGAAGTCAATAGCAAAATGCACACAAGTGCTAAAGATAGTATTGAGTAATAATACCTCTTTCTCATTCTTTTCGAGAACATTTTGAATAATTGCATAAATAGAGTCCGAGTATCCTTGATCTACTAACAGATGCGAAAAAATTTCCCTTACTCAATTTTTAAAATTAAGCTATAGGATTTCAGAATCATTACAGCAGTTTTTATCTACATCGGATACATAGTAGGGGCACGGCGTTAAAAAAATTAACTTAAATAAATATCCAAATCGTAGGGTGGAATGTCATTTACAACTGGATTTAGATCCCCGACTTCTTGAAGAAGTCGGGGATCTGGGCAACAAGTTTTGCTTAAGTAAGTGCCATTTATCTGTAGGGTTGACACTGCCCAACGTACGGGGTTGTGGTGGGCATTAATTCCTGTTCTCTCAAGCCACCTGAAAGTGAAATAGTATAAGTATTTGATGCCGCCTTGTAATGTTTACCATTTTCTATGACAAATTCTCAAAACCAAGTTTATCCAATTATTTGGCATAACGACTCAGTATCACTAATTGATCAAACCCGCCTACCCAACGAGTATGCTGTTGTGGAAATTCACCGTAGCGAAGATATGGCGTGGGCAATTAAAACCATGATTGTTCGAGGTGCGCCAGCAATTGGCGTTGCAGCCGCATACGGTATCTATCTTGGGGCTAGGGAAATTGAAACCAGCAACCTTAATGAATTTTTGCAACGCTTAGAACAAGTTGCCCAATTGTTGCGTTCTACTCGTCCAACAGCAGTAAATTTATTTTGGGCAATTAGCCGCATGATGAAAACTGCCTATGAAAGCCTGGGAACAGTAGCAGAAATCAAACAAACTTTATTGCAAACTGCCCAAAGCATCCATGCTGAAGATTTGCAAACTTGTCAAGCGATCGGTGACAATGGTTTGGCAGTATTGCCCAAAAATCCCGAAAAGTTGACAATTCTAACTCACTGCAATGCTGGGGCGTTGGCTACGGCTGGTTACGGTACAGCTTTGGGTGTAGTGCGTTCCGCTTGGCGCGAAGGGCGTTTAGTACGAGTGTTTGCTGACGAAACCCGTCCCCGCTTGCAAGGTGCAAAACTCACGGCTTGGGAGTGTGTTCAAGAAGGTATTCCAGTTACGGTAATTACTGACAATATGGCAGCCCACTGCATGAAACAGGGTTTAATTCATGCTGTTGTAGTCGGTGCTGATAGAATTGCTGCTAACGGTGATACCGCCAATAAAATAGGTACATATAGTGTGGCGATCGCAGCTAAAGCACATAATATTCCTTTCTTCGTTGCTGCGCCTTTGTCTACCATTGATTTTGAATTATCTGATGGCAGTCAAATTCCGATTGAGGAGCGAAATTCCACAGAAATTTATCAAGTAGGCGATACTATTCTCACACCTTCAGGAGTGGACTTTTATAATCCGGCTTTTGATGTAACTCCTGCAGAGTTAATTACAGCCATCATCACAGAAAATGGTGCCTTTGCTCCTGAGGAATTGTCAGCAAAATTACTCAAACACTGGTGACCAAATATCCGCAACGACTACTTCCCAACCAGGGAGTAAGTCTGGGAGAGTTAACACATCACCATCTCGCAAGATGATTTTTTCGTCAGAACGGTAAACTTCTAGAGTTCTGGTTTTGGGGTCAATCAAAATTCCAATTTGACTCCCCAGGCTAATAAATTCCTGAATTTTTTGGCGGAGTTTATCAAGAGAATCAGTCTTAGACTTCACTTCCACCACTAAATCTGAAACCAATTCTGCGTAGTCTTCTGTAGAACGTTTGAGTCTTTCTGCAAGTACAAAAGATACATCCGGTGCGCGTAAATCTGTGTTGGGTAATTTGAAGCCAGCGCTAGAACCTGCTACACGTCCAAGTTTACGTGGTCTTACCCAATTTCTCAGCAGTGCTGCAAACTCAGTTCCGACTTCTTCAGATTCATAACCGGATGGACTCATGATAACTATATTCCCATCCACTAATTCCATGCGATAGTTAGGATAATCTGCCTGCATTTTCTCCAGGTCTTTGAAAGTAAGAGACATAAGGCCCCCGCAAACATCTGAATTTATTTTGGCATTTCTATCATTAAATTTTCTGAATATTAAATCTTTATGTACTATAGCTGTCTGCACGCGAAAAGTCTGCTAAATAATTTTAGTTAATCTAGGTTGAAAATTTCACACTATTAAGAAATTAATTGTGAATTTTTTATAGGAGTGAAATTAGCCTGATTCCGAGATTGTAAAAATACACGAATGAAAAAATTAGCCCCAACAATTGCGTTAATTCTTTGCTCTATCTTGATTACAAGTTGCAGTAACGCACAAACTGACACTGCAAAAGAAACTTCGCAAAAAGCGCCTACAAAGACGGAATCTGTAAAAACAACTTCCACAACAGCACAAACCAAAACAGAAGCTACCAAGAAACAATCTAGTAATAGCCAAGCCAATACTGTAAAAGCTGAGACATCTGCAACAGCACAACCGAAAATTGGTACGGTGAAAGAAATGGTAAATGGCGATCTCAAATGCTACGTTACCTTAGTTGATGACAAGGGAACTAAACATGATTTGGGTGCAACATTTGAATTGTGCGAAAAATCTAAAACTTTTTTAAACAAAAAAGTGAGTTTGGCTTATAAAATCGAGTCAGTCAGTGATTGTCAAAGTGCCGAACCTTGCGGTAAGACTAAAAAAGAATCTCTAATTACAAAGATGGAAATTCAAAAATAATTTAGCAGATGAGAATTTGAGTTAAGTAAGTCCGTGGAAATAAACCCAACTATGTTACGAAACGTAAATAGGCTTGAAACCCTTATAAATGACAAAGCGCAAAGTCGAGCCACTGCGTTCCTGAGCCACCCCCGTGCGGAGAGAAGTTTGAGCGGAGGTTTCCTCCGCTCAAAGCTTCGGAGGGTTCCAAGAGTTGAGGGGAGTGGCGTGTCGCCCTGCGTCGGAAAGCATGTGGCGTTGAGCGTCGGCTTCCGGCGCTTAGAACTTTGTAAGAAGGACAAATGACAGCCCTAACCAGTTATCTTTAATTGCACCGCCCTAATTAGTACCGATTATAGTAAATCTTAGGGGCACAAAATATTGTGCCTTTACTTATGCAATTAATTTTCCTGAAAAATTCCGTACATTTGGAGTATATCGACAAAGAAATTAGTGATTAATACTCAATTAATAGCATATTCTGTATATTGTCTAACTTCTGGGTGATGAAAGGCTAAGACAATATCGGCTTTAGGAATACCAGATGCTAATAAATCATTAGCAATACCGTCTTCTGTACCATCTCGATGAATCCAAACTTTATTATTGATTATTTCTATATGAATTAGGCAACCATGAACTCTTTTGTAGTTTTGCCAGCCTAATGTTATTAACAAATAATTATTGTGGTCTTCGCTAATAATAAATCTTCTTTCCAAATCGCCATAAGTGTAAGGTATTTTAGCATAATCTTGTAGCGATTTTACAATAATTTCTCGATATTTTTCTAGTTCATCCATTCTTCTATTTCCTGTTTATTAGAATTAAATATCATTAATCGTAAATTATTTTTTTGTATAACTAATTTACCAATAGGTTCTGCAAAAATATCTTTATACGTTATGTTTGTAACAGCTAAATACAATAATCTATCTTTTTCTGTTTCTTCAAGAATATTTTTATAAAGAATATACTGTCCAATAGCCTTCTCTAAATCGTTCATGGGAGAAGGACTAATAAAGCTTTTAATTTCAACTGCAATTTTCTTACCACTTTTCTCTGCTGCTAGTATTTTTTCTGCTCCTAAATCAACAAATAAATCTTTTGTACCATATTGCAGTAAAAGTGGATCATTAGTAATTGTCCATCCATCTTTGATTAAAGATAACTTCACTGTGTCATGGTAAATATCCTTTGCAGGCATTGATGATTAATGAATAGGTTTATAATCAAATTATACTTATTTTGCTCAGTTCTTTTAATTAGACTCAACTAAAATACACAGTTTTTGCTTCAACAATATTTACATAATCATGCCATATTCACTACATATTTTTGATACTGTATATTACTGACAATTAGCCAAAAATATCTGTAATTATTTTAACTAATATTTCTTAGCAATCGCCAAGAAATTAACTTAATTTTCAACTAGCATTGTCAGTAAAATTGCAGTCATTTTTCAGGGAAATATTCTGTCACCAGTAGTAGAATCAAATACAAACAACTGACTTAAATCAAGTTGTAGGGAAAGGAGATCGCCTGGATGCAAACGCACTGCCCCACCCACCTGCACATTCAGCAACACTGATGAATCAGGTACACTAGCGCGAATCAAAGTTTCCCTGCCCAAAGGTTCTACCACTTTTACCTCAACATACAACTGTGCTGAGTCTTGAGTAGTGAATTCTGAGTCTGTTTTGATGGTGATATGTTCTGGACGAATCCCCAAATCAACACTTTGTCCCTGATGAAGCTGTAAATTTGCCTGTAAATCGGTAGGAATTTCTAATAACTGCCCACTAATATCAAAACCTTCATACTGATAAATGGCAGGCAAAATATTCATGGGAGGATTACCTAAAAAAGATGCCACCATTTGATTAGCAGGGCTGGCATAAATAGTTTGGGGATCGCCAATTTGTTGAATTCGTCCCCGATTTAATACCACAATCCGATCAGCCAAAGTCATCGCCTCAACTTGATCGTGAGTGACGTAGACTGTGGTAATTCCCAAATTTTGATGTAGCTGCTTCAACTCTGCCCTAGTATCATCTCGTAATTGGGCATCTAAATTAGACAAGGGTTCGTCCAGTAAAAAGACTTGCGGTTGACGGGCGATCGCTCTTCCTAATGCTACCCGTTGTTGCTGTCCCCCAGAAAGTTGTTTGGGTTTACGATCTAGCAGGTGTTCTAAGGAAAGCGATCGCGCTACATTCAAGACTCTATCTTGAATCACCTTCGCGTCAACTTTCCGCATCTGCATCCCAAAAGCGATGTTTTGCGCCACCGTCATGTGAGGATAAAGGGCATAGTTTTGGAAAACCATCGCTACATCCCGCTGTCTAGCTGGAATATTATTCACCAAGCGATCGCCAATAAAGAGTTTACCTGAGGTAGCTGTCTCTAAACCAGCGATCGTTCGCAAAATTGTAGACTTACCACAACCAGATGGCCCTACCAAAACCCAAAACTCACCATTAGGAATTTCAAAAGAAATATCCTCGATCGCAGTCACGTTGTTGAATCTACGCTTAATGTCTTCTAGACGAACGTTTGCCATTATCCAATCCTAGATATTGAATTTGGCCATTGTAGAGAATTATCAGGTAGCAATTCTCTATCAGCACAATTTAGCAGTACTAGCGGCTGTCTTCCGTCTGCTTTGACGAAGAGTTAGGCTGCTTTAGGAGTGCAGGCGATTGATTTTCCCGCATCACTTTGATCAGAAATCGTAGAGCCTCATTGACAGCTTCAGCATTGGGAAATATCTTTGCGACATCAGGTTCTAAGCAAATCATTGTCTGAGCAAAGCTTTTTCGCTCAAAGCCAAATTTTCTGACCCTTAGGCTTTTTAAGTCATACTCCGATCGCAAATCATCTTCCATTTCTGGTTTATCCTTCTTCATAGGCTTCTCGTTCAGATGGTGTTACCTCTCTAGCACTAATAAGACGAATCGAATCCCCTCTGTCCGTATAAGACACGATGAGTAAGCGTCCTTGGTTAGACTTTCCAACAATCAGGTAACGCTCTCATCATCAGAGTGGTCTGGATCATAAAAGTCAACATAGAGCGGATCGTCGAAAACCGTTTTTGCTTCTGCAAACGAAACTCTGTGTTTTGACAGATTTTTTGCGGCTTTGTTGTCGTCCCACTCAAATTTCATGGAATCATTGCGGGATATGCTTGAATACAGTCTAGTATTCTTTCATCACTTTCGGCTTCTAGACAAAATGCAATAACTTCTTTAATATTTGCCATCAATTCATCAATTGTTTCTCCTTGGCTGTAACAAGCTTTTAACTGAGGGACTTCTCCGACATAGTAGCCATCTTCATCTCGTTCAATAATGACGTAGAATTCTTCTTGAGTGGCATTTGTCATAATTTTTCTTTACCTATGCTCACAATCATTGTTCAGAATTCTTCACCCAAGCAGGGTGAGCAAATAAAGAAGCCAGAACTCGCACTCCGCGCAGTTGATTAGAAAGGGGTAAATGACCTTTAGGGGCGCTCAAATCCCAGGTAAATTCATGGGGATATCTAGTCCAGTTATTGCCATTTTTCCAGTCAATTTTTGACCAGAAATTATCCCAATTTTTGCCTAAACTTAACCAGATTTCTCGCTGAACTGAAAAGCCAAATTTGCCTTCAGAATGGACTAACCAAAGATTGTTAATGGTATGCAAGTCAATAGAGGGGAAGTTTTCTACTTCAGTAAAATACAGCCATTTGCTTTGTAAAGCCCTGGGGCCTGCTAGTTCACACATTTTTTCAATGGTTAAGCGATCGGCTGCTTGGAAGTCTTGGACAGCAAGTAGCTGTTGCAAGGAATTGTAATTAATCCCGCACTCTGATTTTAGAGGTACAATTCCCTCAGGAAAAGAGTCAAGTAAAAATTCTTTGGCTTTAGGTGCATCAGAGCTGTAGATTACTTGATAGGCCTTGCCATCAATCCAAGTCGCTGGAGTATCACAACGTTTCAGTAAAAATTCCATCAATACATCTAATCCCTCATCACCCAACTCAGCTAACTTGGGGATTATTTGTTGTTGTACTTGAAGAGACCCAGCGATTAACGTTTTTCGGAGGGAGTCGATGTCATTAGCAGTGCCTGATACAATCATTGGGTCTGTCATGCCATTACTCATTTTTAGTGGAAGCGTGAAAATGCGATCGGCTATGGGGTGTTCTCAAAGATTAAACACTGATAGCGAAAAGTAGTTTACTATTTTTGATCGTACAAAATAGCGCTGATTTCACTCAATCTCACAGCTTTGCCCTAAATACTGTACAAGGAGAATAGGGGGAAAATCTGCGCTTCAAAGGCTGGGACTGGGGAATGGGGATTAGGGATTAGGAATTAGGGATTAGGGGGATGAGGGAGAAAAATGCCCCATGCCCGATGCCCAAAGATTTATTAATTAGGAGTGTGTAGATGTACGACAAGATTAACCCTCCCTCAAACGGAGCAAAAATCACCTTCAAAAATGGTGAGCCGGTTGTGCCTGATAACCCCATTATCCCCTTTATTCGGGGTGATGGAACGGGTATAGATATCTGGCCTGCTACCCAAAAAGTACTTGATGCTGCAGTAGCGAAAGCATATAACGGTAAGCGCCAAATTAATTGGTTCAAGGTTTATGCTGGGGATGAGGCTTGCGATTTATACGGCACATATCAGTATTTACCTCAAGATACTCTCACAGCTATTAAAGAATATGGTGTTGCTATTAAAGGCCCGTTGACTACTCCTGTCGGGGGCGGTATTCGGTCTTTAAATGTGGCACTAAGACAAATTTTTGACTTGTACGCCTGCGTGCGTCCTTGCCGCTACTATGCAGGTACACCCTCACCCCACAAAAACCCCGAAAAACTTGATGTGATTGTTTATCGGGAGAACACAGAAGATATATATTTGGGGATTGAGTGGCGACAAGGCAGCGAAATTGGCGATCGCTTAATTAAAATTCTCAATGAGGAACTGATTCCCGCTACCCCAGAACATGGGAAAAAGCAAATCCCCCTCGATGCTGGTATTGGCATCAAACCGATCAGCAAAAAGGGTTCTCAGCGCTTGGTACGGCGTGCCATCAAACACGCCTTGTTATTGCCTAAAAACAAGCAACAAGTGACTTTGGTGCATAAGGGCAACATCATGAAGTACACCGAAGGCGCTTTCCGCGATTGGGGTTACGAACTAGCAAAGTGCGAATTTCGTCAAGAAACCGTCACCGAACGGGAATCTTGGATTTTAAGTAATAAGGAAAAAAACCCCAATATTTCCTTAGAAGACAACGCCCGTCAAGTTGACCCTGGATTTGATGCCTTAACTCCAGAGAAACAAGCGCAAATTGTCAAGGAAGTTGAAACTGTTCTTAACACAATTTGGGATAGCCACGGCAACGGCAAGTGGAAAGATAAAATCATGGTCAATGATCGGATTGCTGACAGTATTTTTCAACAAATCCAAACCAGACCCGATGAATATTCGATTCTGGCAACCATGAATTTGAACGGCGATTACCTATCTGATGCGGCTGCAGCTATTGTTGGCGGTTTAGGGATGGGGCCAGGGGCAAATATTGGCGATTCCTGCGCCATTTTTGAAGCTACCCACGGTACCGCACCTAAACACGCCGGCTTAGATCGGATTAATCCGGGTTCGGTAATCTTGTCTGGTGTGATGATGCTAGAGTTTATGGGTTGGCAAGAAGCCGCAGATTTAGTCAAGAAAGGCTTAGGGGATGCGATCGCAAATAGTCAAGTCACCTACGATTTAGCACGGTTGCTAGAACCACCAGTAGAAGCTTTAAAGTGTTCTGAATTTGCCGAAGCAATTATTCAACATTTTGGGTAATGGGTAATGGGGATTAGGGGCAATCAGGGTGGTTTCATACAAAGAAAGAAAAATAATAATGATTTGTAGAGGTGGAGAAAAATTGATAGATAAAAAGTATGAATCTCATCGAACAATTGCAGCAAATCCCAGACTATCGGCACATTCGGGGACGAAGACATGAATTCTGGTTGGTATTACAGCACTTCCGGCAGCTATGAGGTACATCCTCAAAGATGAAAGCTATGATAGGAGAGAGGCAAGAGGAAAACTGCATTTCATAATAGCCGGAAGCGCTGTATTGTCAACAGGAGCGATGTCTACCACAGGCGACGCTGACGCTATTTGATAGACAGCCCCAAAACCTGCACCAAAAACCCCCACTTATCTGTCACTTCCTCAATAATCTTCGCTGTCGGTTTACCAGCACCATGTCCTGCTTTCGTCTCAATTCTAATTAGCACTGGCGCATCACCAGCCTGCGCTGCTTGCAAAGCCGCCGCAAATTTGAAACTATGAGCAGGAACAACGCGATCGTCATGATCGGCTGTGGTAATCAACGTTGCGGGATAAGCTGTCCCTGGTTTAATGTTGTGCAGTGGTGAATAGGCATATAGCGCTGGAAATTCTTCTGGGTTATCTGCCGAACCATATTCTGAAGTCCAAGCCCAACCGATGGTAAATTTGTGGAACCGCAACATATCCATTACCCCGACTGCTGGTAAAGCTGCACCAAACAAATCAGGACGCTGAGTCATGCAAGCACCTACCAATAAACCGCCATTACTACCACCACCAATTGCTAGTTTTGCAGATTTGGTATAACTATTAGCTATTAGCCACTCAGCAGCAGCAATAAAGTCATCAAAGACATTTTGCTTTTTAGACTTCATTCCTGCTTCGTGCCATTCTTCACCATATTCCCCGCCACCGCGTATATTGGGCATAGCATAGACACCACCCATTTCCATCCATACCAAAAGACTTACAGAAAAACTTGGTGTCATCGAGGCATTAAAACCACCATAACCATAGAGATAGGTAGGATTATTGCCATCTAACTTAATGCCTTTTTTGTGGATGATAAACATTGGCACTTTTGTGCCATCTTTACTTTGATAAAAGACTTGTTTAGTTTCGTAATCTGTTGGGTTAAAATCTACCTTTGGCTGACGAAAAACTTCACTTTTTCCCGTTACCATATCATAACGATAGATAGTACCTGGTGTAGTAAAGCTAGTGAAACTATAAAAAGTTTTGGTATCATGACGCTTGCCATCAAAGCCTCCTGCTGAACCAAGTCCCGGTAACTCTACCTCTCGTACAAATGTGCCTTTGAGGTCAAAAATTTTAATTTGGCTGCGAGCATCTTTCAAATAATCAGCAACAAACTGATTATTAAGTATACTCACACCTTCTAAAGTTTCCGCCGACTGGGGAATGATTTCTTGCCAATATTCTGGGTTTGGCTTTTTGATATCAATCGCAATCACCCTTCCCCGTGTTGCTTTTAAATCTGTGCGAAAATAAAAGATACTATTATCATGATCAATAAAACTGTAATCTGCTTCAAATTTATTAATCAGTTCTACAACTTCAGCTTTGGGATTATTTAAATCTTTATAAAAAACTAAATTTTTTGCATCAGTTCCTAGCCAAACTGATATTATCAAATATTTTCCATCTTCTGTAACTCCACCACTAAAGCCCCATTCTTTCTGGTCAGGGCGTTGATAAATTAATAAATCTTCTGACTGTGCCTGACCTAAGCGGTGATAATAAAGCTTTTGATAATAATTAGTATCTTCTAATTTAGTTTTGTCATTTGGTTCATTGTAGCGACTATAAAAAAATCCTTTGTGATCATTTGTCCATGAAACACCAGAAAATTTAATCCACTTCAGATGGTCTTGTAAATCTTTACCCGTTTCGATATCTCGTACCTTCCACTCTTGCCAATCAGAACCGGAGGTAGATAGACCATAAGCTAAAAGTTGACTATTTTTGCTGATCGATAATCCTGAAAGCGCAACTGTACCATCTTCTGAAAGTTTGTTGGGATCGAGTAACACTTTTGCTTGGGAATCAAGAGTTTTCAGGGTGTAGAGAACACTTTGGTTTTGCAGCCCATCATTTTTGAAATAAAAGTAGTGTTCTGTAGAACTATCTCCTAAAGATTCGCCTTCTTTAAATGGAATACTATATCTTTCATAATTCCATAATTTAGTGAGGCGCTGTCTAATTTTTTCCTTAGCAGGAATCTGATTTAGGTAGGCAGAAGTAATTTGATTTTGTGTTTCAATCCAAGTTCTTGTTTCTGTCGAGTCGGGATTTTCTAACCAACGGTAAGGATCTGCTACTAAAGTACCGTGGTAATTATCGACTTGATCGCTTTTGCGGCTAGGTGGGTAAGTCTGCATAGTTTGTGATGGCACTCGTTGCTGTGCGTAGTGTTTGAGGAAGTTACTCCTCTTCAAATTTTCCCCATCTGTTAATTTCTCAACTACTACTTGTGGAGAGAACTTGCTGGAAATTGTAGCATTGGCGACAGCAACAGGTAGCAACCATCGACAGATTATCACTGATGCCAAGAAGGTTGCTAAAAGCCGAGTCCATGAGGCTTTTAGCATTGTGAATGATGAATTGTTTAAGCTGTAGTATTCAGAATTAGTTTCTCTCCTTTGAGCATCCGCACTGCTGCTTCCAGTAGAGCTTCTTCCAGGTAAGGCTTGGTAAAGTAGCCGCTAGCACCGAGTTGGATTGCCATTTGTCTGTGCTTGTCTGCACCCCGCGAGGTGAGCATGGCGATGGGTAAGTGGTTGAGGTTGTGATCTTTCTGGATACGAGAGAGCAACTCCAGTCCATCACACCGAGGCATTTCAATGTCGCAAAATACGATATCGCAAGGCAAACCAGAGCGGAGTTTATCCCAAGCTTCTTGACCATCACGTGCTTGTTCTACGCGGTAACCTGCCTTATTAAAGGTGAGAGAGAGTAACTCTCGTACTGTAATCGAGTCATCGACAATCAGCACCGTTGGGTCAATTTTCACCACTGGGATTTCAGGCAGCGTCGAACTGGGTTTCTGCTGCCAAATGCTAACACCATTTTGTTGAGACATCCGTCCTTGGAAGATGTCCATAATTTCTAGCACGTCAGCAATCGGCATAATCCGACCATCCCCTAAGACTGTAGCACCCGCTACACCTAAGGGTTTGGGTGCTGGTCCCTCAAATTGCTTAATTACAATTTCTTGCTCACTCAGTACAAGATCAATCTGTAGGGCGAGTAGGTTATTTGCCGATCGCACTACAACCACAGAAACCATATCATCATCGCGAGTTCCACCGTAAACACTACCGCGACTGATTTGTCGATTGATGCCTAAAAGATCTTTCAGGGGGCGGAATGGCAATACTGTATCTCGCCAAGCAATAAATGTTTGTCCATCAGCAGTCTGTTGAATACTCTTGAGAGGAATATCTAGGGTATCTTCTACCCCGTCCATTGGGAAGGCAATTCTAGCTTTATCGGAAACGCAGCAGAGGGCTTTACAAATACTCAGGGTGAGTGGTAAACGAATTGTAAAGGTTGTTCCCTTACCGATCGCAGAATCAGTGTTAACTGTCCCCCGCACTTCGCTAATTTCCGAGCGAACGATGTCCATACCCACGCCACGCCCAGAAATTTCATCTGCTTGATCTTTAATACTAAAACCAGAGTGGAACAGTAGGTTGTAGACTTCTAAGCGCGTTATGGTTTTTGCCTCTTCTGCTGTCAGCATCCCCAACTTCAACGCCTTGGCTTTGATTCTTTCTGGATCGATACCTGCACCGTCATCACCCACGGATATTACAGTTTGGTTACCTTGGTGGAAAGCACGAATAGTAATTTCTCCCACAGGATTTTTAAGCGAGGCTTGTCGCACCTCTGGCGTTTCAATCCCATGAGCGATCGCATTATTGAGCATATGAGTTAGTGGATCAGTCAGGTGATCCAAAATCATTTTGTCAATTAAGGTATCGCCACCCTCAATTACTAACTCGACTTGTTTGCCATATTTAATGGCATTATCCCGCACTCCTCGCCGCAAGCGATCGATAGCTTGAGAAAAAGGCACCATTCGGGCGCGTGTCAATCCCTCTTGAAGTTGAGTTGTTGCTTGCCGGAATTGTCGTGCTACTCTCTCGGTTTCTTCAGTTACAAAGTCAATGTCACTGGCCGATTCACGCACCCGCACGATCATTTCAATCATTTCTTGGGACAATGTATGGAAAGGCGTAAACCGATCCATTTCCAGTTCACTGAAACCCCGATCAGAATTGGAGTCATAGGATGGCAAACCAGAGTCTTTGTGTTTGCGGGTAGCTAACAGAGAAGCTTCTAGTAGCGATCGCTCATATAATTCTTGCATCCTTGCTCCGACATCAGATAGCTGTTGCACTTGAATCAGCAAGTTATCTAAAGACTGTCGCAAACGTTCATGATCCTGTTCTAAGGTATTGCGATTTACCACCAACTCTCCAACCAAATTGCTCATATCATCCAGTTGCTTCACTGGAACTTTCATCGTTTCTTCAAATCTTGCAGCTCTACGAGTTGAGGGGCGTACCGCTTTACCTGTGTTTGATTTGCTTGATGGTGAGTGAGATATCGTTTGATCTGCTTCCGCCAACAATTTCTCTAAGTCACCAAATTCATCGTCTAGATCTGCTGATGTAACAGCCGTGCTGGCATTATTGTAAGTGGTAGGTGGTTGCAATTGTTGTGGGTAGACAGGCAAAGGTGCGACTGATGGCTCCTCATTGTGATCTTCATCCAGCAATGCTTCTAGGGCAGCAAAATCTTCTTCTGGTAAGGGAGAAGCTAAGTCCTCTTCTAGTAATGTTTCTAATTCAGAAAATTCATCTTCTGAAGTAACTGCTGCCGGCACATCCAATTCCATCTGGGAAACCACAGCATTTTTTGCTTCAGTAATTGTTGTTGCCACTTCATCTGTGTGGGCTATATTCAACACGGATGCAGTATCTAAAATCTCTGAGTTAGTTTGGGGTTTTTGTAATTCTGATGCTTCCCTGAAATCGAGTTCTAGATTAGTTTCAGTTGCCAGTAAATCATCATCTAAATTTAATTCTTCACTTTCAGCAACCGCCGTTTCTACGATATCAATATTCTCTAACTTTTCTGAGTTGGTTGGGGTTTGTTGTAATTCCGAGTTTTCGCCGAACTTGAATTCTAAATTAGTTGGTGTTGCCAGTAAATCATCGCCTAAATTCAATTCTCCACTGTCAGCAACCGTTGGTTCTACGGTATCAAGATTCTCTAAAAACTCTAGGTTTGTTTGAGGCTGTTGTAATTCCGAGTTTTCGCCGAACTTGAATTCTAAATTAGTTGGTGTTGCCA
>JAVRCF010000024.1:36899-89018 GCA_034530935.1 Aulosira sp. DedQUE10
AGCAACCGTTGGTTCTACGGTATCAAGATTCTCTAAAAACTCTAGGTTTGTTTGATGCTGCTGTACATCCAGAGATTCGTTGAAATTCAGTTCTAGATGCGTTGGTGTTGCTAGTAAATCATCACCTAAAGCCAATTCTCCACTGTCAGCAAATGTTGTTGCTACGGTATCAAAATTCTCGAAAATATCTGGGTTTGTTTGAGGATGTTGTAATTCAGAGGCTTCGCTGAAATCGAATTCTAAATTACTTGGCGTTGCCAGTAAATCATCGCCTAAATCTAATTCTGGAGTATCAGCAATCTTTATTTCTGTGGGTTCAAGCTGAATATATGTTGAGTGATCTGTGTTGATATCCTCAAACAGCAATTGCGGATTCTCTTTGCTATTTTCGTTGATGACATCGAATAAATCATTTTCCAGATCAGCCGCAGATGGAGAAGAACTACCAAATGCTTTTTCTGTAGGCGGTTGGTTGGTAAATTCTGGGGTGAAGTCTAAAGCTTCTGGAGGTAGTGCTGTTGAAGGGAGTGACGGACGATTACCTTCCTCTTGTATAAAGCTGCGAATTTCTGTCACAGGCAATTCGCTCTCATCAATAGCAGGAGAAATATTCGTGTTGTCTAGTGCCAACTCTGCAAAGAAATCATCCCCAGCATCTGCTCCAAACGTCAGGTCGAACTGATGATCTTCTGGCTGGAAAGTCAGATTAAAATCTTCTAGGTCAATATTTGCTGATGCTGAGGATTTGGGTAACTGGCTATCATCAAAAAAGTCATTAGCAGCTGTAAACAAACTCTCTTCTAATGCCCTAGCTACATCCTGTTCGATTAGAGAATCAAGTTCTAGCTGTGGTTCTGCTCCGGTTTCCTCATTCCAGAAGTTGCTTAAATCTTCTACTGACGGCGAAAAATCTCTTGCTATTGTTGATTGCGGATCAAATAAATCTTCAATTTCTGATTTGTCAGGAGAAAATAGTGGATTTTCTTTCAGATCAGTAAATAGATTATCCAAAGACAAGCTTTCTGGCTGTGGGAAGTTAATAGGAGAGATTTCTTCCACCAGACTTTCATTGGCAGTTTCGGAGAATAATTGATCAAAACTACCTTCTGGTTCATTGGATAGTTCAATGCTAGCGTTCGCTTCGGTTTCTGGTTGATTTAATTCGCCTAGAAACAGCAGATTGTTTTCATCTAGTTCTAGCCCCAATAAATCTTGCACCACATCCTGTGGGGCAATATCACCAGGATATTCTTGGAGGATTAGCGTAAATTCCCTTAGACTTTCATCAGTTGATGAGCTTAAATTTATATCATTTTTTGAAATATTGCTGACATCAGAGTTTGTTGCCGATGTTTGTGGAGATTGCAGTGTAGAATTTTCTTTTTCTAAGAAGTTTTCACCAAATAATAAGCTGAAATCTTCTGTTTGAATTATAGTTTGTTGAGACTCATCAATACTTGTATGCTCATCAAAAAACAGTAAATCAGCTAAATCGCTATCAGCATCTTCAGTGTCACTGCTACTGATATCAATGCCCAATTTGTTTGCAGCGTTAATGTCTAAGATTTCCTCTTGTTGCCAAGTCTCATCTAGTTCTGGAGTTTCACCTTCAAATAAATCAGCAAGTGTATTTAACTCAGCGATTCCTACTTCTGGACCTTTGGGGTCGAGATTCTGATTTTTCAGTACTGTATCATCTTCATTACTGGAGAAGAAGTTGAATACATCAGAAGTCTCAGGAGTGAGATTTTCTCTAGTTGTCGGAATATCTTTGTTTTGGTGGAGTTGCTTGGATAAGTCAGATAGGCTAGTTACGCTATTGTTAGTGTCACTGACAAAATTGCCCATTGTTGGAGAAGTTAGCTCATGAGCGATCGCTGTAGCGCGATCATTAGCAGATAGGATAAGCTGTATCGTAGACTCATCTGGCAAATCAGTAGTTATTTCAAATAGCTCAACTTCTCTTAAACTCAAGAGTACTTCTAGCTGCTGACTAATTACAATCTCAGCTTCCTTACCTTTAAGAACTAATTCCTGAGCTTTTTTGATTTCTGTAATAACAATTTTAGCTAGAGTTAGATAAGTATTTTCTGGATTAGCGATCGCATTTTCTGCGGCTTCACATAACTTACACCACTTGGGCAAATTAAATGTCTCACCAAGCTGGACTAATTGGTGACAAGATTGCTGGAGATGTTGCCGAGTTTCAAGGGTTGTCCCTTCTTTAAAGAATTGCAACATTTCCCGCAATCTTTGCATTACTTGAGCTTGAAACTCACTCCAATTCTCATTTGTTTTTGTAACAAGCGGCGCGGGCTTCGTTTCTGGTGACACCTTGCTGTTGTCTTCTTCCGGGATGGAGAAATCCCGGTGCATGAAAATTTCTGTCAGTGTGTGGGAGTGATCAGCAAAGGCTGGATGTATTGCTGGTGCAGGAATAGTGCTGTCTACACCATTGTTTGTTTGTTGTACGAGTAGTTCCAGATGCTGATTCAGCCATTGAAAGACTGGCTCAGTTTCTGACATCAAGGTATTAGCTGTCTCTTCTGACAAACCAAAAGGTCCGCTCAAATTCTCTAAAAGCGCTTTTAGGGTATCAGCGACACCGAGAAATAAAGACTCTAACTTTTGGTCAACTATAATTGGATTTTCTTTGAGAACTTTGAAGCAATCTTCTAGGCGGTGAGATGTATGCTGGATGCTACTCAAACCAAGCATCGCCGCTCCTCCTTTAATGGAGTGAGCCGCCCGGAAGACTTCGTTGATCATTTCTGGATCGTTCAGGGTACTCTGGAGATTCAACAACCCCTGCTCAATCGTATTCAGGTGGTCTCTTGCTTCTTCAATAAAGTAACCTAAAATGCGCTGTTGTTGTTCCGGCAGCATAGGACAGGATGAAGGATAAAGGATGTTCGCGTAGCGTCTCCAACAGGAGAAGGATAAAAGATGAAAGATAAAGGTTAAAGGTTAAAGAGACTGAAGCATGAATAATAGTTCACACTTAATACTTCATACTTCACACTTAATACTTCATCCTTTACCTAGATTCGAGAGTGTCTACTCGGAAGCGCTCCACAGAAGCAATCAAGTCTCGGGATACACCTACTAAGTGTTGTAGGGCACCAGATACTCTCTGTGCTTCCTGGGAAGTTTCTTGTGCCGTGAGTTCTACGGATTGCATAACGTGAGCTACAGCACGGGAGGTTTCAGTTTGTTCCACAGTATCAGAGGTAATTGAGCGCACCAGAATATCAATGCGATTTGCCACTTGAATAATATTTTCTAGCGATCGCTTAGCTTCTTCAGCCAATTTAGTGCCTTTAATTACTTGTTGTGTACCTTCCTCCATTGCGGTCATTACAGAGCCTGTTTCGCTCTGGATTTGCATCACAATTTGTTCGATTTCTTTTAAGGACTTGGCAGATTTGTCTGCTAGCTGGCGTACTTCATCTGCTACAATTGCAAATCCGCGTCCGGCTTCTCCTGCCCTTGCTGCCTCAATACTAGCATTGAGTGCTAATAAATTGGTTCTGGAGGCAATTTGGGAAATTAACGCAACAATTTTAGAAATCTCTTGCGAAGATTCTGCTAATCGCTTCACTTTGCGAGTTGTTTCTGCCACAGTTTCTCTGATTTCTAAAATACCTGCCACAGTATTTTCCACGGCTTCCCCACCTTTTAAAGCGATGGTGCTGGCATCACGGGCGACAGTTTCAGCTTCTCGCGCTGCTTCCGCTACCCGTTGAATAGAGTCGGTCATCACCTGTACTGAATTCAGTGTTACTGCCAATTCTTCTGCTTGCCTTAAAGCATCACTAGATAAAGCTCGAGCAAATGTTTCGGAGTTAGTTGCACCTTTTGTGACATCCCGTGCGGCTACTTTTACCTGTTGCACAATATCCCGCAAGTTTTGAATTGTCAGGTTAAAGGCATCAGCAACGGCTCCCAGTACGTCTGCTGTGACCTCAGCTTGTACTGTTAAATCTCCCCTAGCTGCTCCTTCTACATCATCCAACAAACGAATTACTTGGCGTTGCAGATTTTCTTTGGCTTCCTCCTGTTCATCTGCTTTTCTTTGGGCTTCATTGGTAGTCGTGAAAATTACCCGCGCCATTTCATTAAAGCCAGTGGCTAGCCGTCCCAATTCATCTGTGGAATATACCGTGGCTTGCACATTCAGATTACCTTGACGGACAGCATCAAACTGAGCTTGCAAATTCTCGGTAGTGCGCCGCATTTGCTTGAGTGTAAAATTACCCATAAAGGCGGCGGTCGCAAAACCAGCAATTCCGGCTGCTAATGGCATTGGCCAGCTGGTGTTCCGTAATGATTCCCGTTGTTGGGCTGGGGCAAATGTTGTAGCCCCAAAGCTGACTATAGCTACAACTATCGCTGAAACTACACCTACAGAACCCGCGGTCAGCCATTGCTTCCTTTCTAGGGAGGCATCCTCATAGAACGCTAACCAACCTTGCTCAACGCTGACTGTGGGTTCTAACTTCGAGGCATCTACTTGGGTAAAGACGGGGACTACTTCTTGTGAACCTGTGATCGAAAACAGTTCATCTTCGCGATCGCTAGTGTCATCAATTGCAGGTGGTTGTGCGGTTTGGCTCCAAGAGTCACTCCCAGATTCCAACGGACCGGAATCCATTGCTACATCGCTGAAGCTGGCCTCTGCATCTGTCAAATCAAACCCAGGAATGTTACCCAGATCGTCAAATTCATCAAAGTCATCTAAAAAATCTATATTATTTTTAGAATTTTCTCTATTAATCTCTCCGTTATGTATATTGCTTGGGTCTTCATCCGGGCTAAAATTATCTGTTCCGAAGGCTGATTCAAATGCCTCTAAATCAAAACTATCATCAATATCCAAATTATTTTTTTCTACCTGTCCGCCCTGTTTTTTCTGCTTTTCTTCCCGGTTAAAGTTTTCGTTAGCAGAGCCAGACACCTCTTTTAATGTATCTTCAGCTTCTATCGGTCCTAACCAATTATCGGGTGTGGTTTGGGATAAATTCTCCTGATGCTTGGATTTCAAATTGTCTGCTTTTGTGGCACTCTCCTGGATAACCGTTTGGTTAAGCACTAAAGTTTCATTTTCCAGGCTATTGCTTTTCCAATCAAAATCAGCATCGCTGGGTTCTGGATAGGTTTCTGCCGTCAAGAACTCAGTTGGTATTTCCCAACTATTACTTGTTGGCAAATCAACTTCTGTAAAAGGTGAATCGCTATAATTTTCGGGATTAGCGACACCTTCATTAGTTGAATTTTCACCAGCTTCCAGAAAATGACTATTTACCCCTGACTCGCCAATACTATCGTTAGTGTTATCTTCCTGCCAAAAAGCAGGTAATTCCAATTCTCCTTGTTTCTCCCAAATGTTGGCAGTCGAATCTTGTCCACTTGCTTGATTAGTCAAACTAAATGGGTCATCACTCAGAGCTTCTGAAGAATCTTGTAATTCATTAAATGCACTACTACTGTATGCAGAGAGATCAAAAGAACTGTCCAAAGATAGCTCTTCTATCTCATCTCCAGATTCTAGGTACGCACCAAAGGGATTGTCGTTTAAGCTGTTGCTAGGAAAATCTTGATGCTGTTCTATACTTTGTAATTCTGCTTCATTAGCTAACAGAGCATCAGACATTTCTGATGAAGATATCTGTTCATTATTCTCACTGGGCGCAAATTGATCTGGTAGTGATTCTTGGTATTGAGCAATACTTTCAAGCCCATGCTTGGCAAAATCAATTATTTCTCGACTTTCCGTTAGCTGCAAAACTTTTTGATATTCTGCTTTCGCGACATCGTACTGCTGTAAAACGTAGTATATGTGACCCCGTAACAAATGGGAGTTAGGGTCATTTGGTAAATTTTGTACCACCTGGTCCACTAATGTGGCGGCAACATCATAGTTCTGTTGCGCGTAAGCCGTACAAGCCTGCTTATATATCTCTAAGTAATCATCTATACTTGCTGCCATGTCCACCCTCCCAATTTCATCCTGCCCACCTCGCACTCCGCAAAATTGCCATTTGATCCAGCAGTCTTAGACAGTGATTGTTTTTTGCATCTAATAACCACTCACCGCGCAGAAAGGGAGCCATAGTATCCGGTACATGAGTTGGTAGCATCAGATGCTGTACATCAAGCCAGTCCATACCACCAATTTCTTCTACCGCTAAGCCCACGATTGTGTCTTGTTCTTCGATAGCAATTACCGGAATTTCTGCTCGATCTGTATTTAATGCGGTTGTTTCCCCCAAAAATTGACCCAAATCAGCCACCCAAATTACTCGACCTCGTAAATTTAGAGTACCCAAAAGTAAAGGAGAAGCATTAGGAATCGGAGTGATTCTATCAGGGCTCAATTCCATTACCTCTCGAATGCCAGTTGCTGGTAGTGCAAACTCCTGGCGCGAGGGGATGTAAAACCGCAAATGTAATTCACCTTCAGGACTTTCTACTTGTAATTCAGGACGGAAGTGGTCTTGACTACCACCACTTAAAAAGTCCGGTTTACTGACCATGTTATTTTCATCCTTATCCTCGCAGCAGTTGTTTGACTGTTCCGACCAACTCAGTTGGTTGAAACGGTTTGGCTATGTAAGCGTCTGCACCCTGTTTCATACCCCAGTAGCGATCAAATTCTTCACCTTTGGAAGAACACATCACCACGGGGACATTTTGGGTTTTCGGATCGGATTTTAACCGACGGCAAACTTCGTAGCCGTTCATCCGGGGCATGACAATATCTAAGACCACTAAATCAGGAGGTGTGCTTTGAATTGCCTCCAAAGCTTCTACTCCGTCACTGGCATGAGTGACTGTCAAGCCACTTGCTTTCAGGAGGTCTGTAATCATCTCCCTTTGTGCGATACTGTCTTCCACAATCAGAACTGTACTCATAAATGCCTATCTACCTCCTGATGTAGACGTTCCTATTTGGAACATTCCCTGAATTAAGCGCAAGTATTTAGTGTATAAATTAACTCTATTCCTTAACTAATTTACTTGATAATAACTTTATACTAGTTGTACTGGGGCTGGCTGATTCTGTGATAACATTTTTTACCTCATCTTTTATCGAATCAGCAAGTGTTGTATCTTTTTTGTCTGCCCATGTAAGACTTATTATTGATATATTTTTCTACGAGCATGAGTAACTCAGTATCTTTCAAAGGCTTTGTCAGATAATCTGTAGCCCCGACCATACTGGCTCTGACTCGATCAATAAATCTATCTTGACTACTCAGCATGATAATCGGTATCAGCCGAAATGCTGTAGACTGTCGCAGCATGGCACAAATCTCATATCCATCTAATTCCGGCATGGTAATGCTGCAAAAAATCATATTTGGCTTGAGTTGAAAAATGAGGCTTAGAGACTCTAAGGGATTAGTCAAAGTTAACACTTCATAACCTTGTTGCTGCAAAATCGCCTTTATAGTCTCACCAATCGTTGTTACTTCGTCAATACATAATATCCGCGCCTGGTAGTCGCCCTCTCCTTCTATTTTCTCTGTATTAATACTGAGTATATTAGTGGTTGGATATACTAATTTTAGCCAACCCTGTTGCACGTAAGGATATATTACCTTGGCAATTGTCAAAATGTCTCGGTTGAGATAGCGAGCAAGTTGACGTAGCGATGTTTCCCCGTCTGCCCAATGCTTAAGTTTATTTACTGTTTCTGCTGGTAAAGATGAGTGTAATTGAACTACCTCAGACAGTATGGGGACTTGATCGGCAGACTGAATATGAGGATATAGCTGCTGCCAATGTTGCAGTTGCTTGGCAATTGTAGTTACTAGAGGCCCAATCTCCCAAGTGGTTAATTGTGGGGTAAGTGCGGGACTCTGATGGAAAATAAAGCTACCTGTGTGCAAACTCAGTAAATCAAAGAGAGTTTCATACACAAGACTGTGCATGATCTTACGAGCTACCTTGGGGTTAATCATATTTTGCTCTAAGAGTGCCCAAAGATAGCTATATTCTTTTGTATTCAGTGAATCTAGGGAGGCTAGTTGTATGTCGTCTAGCTGAACATCGACACGGTAATATCGTAAGTAATCGTTAATTCTAGATAAAGTACCATCCCCTTCTTGGCAATAGATAATTTGGCCATTCAAGAAAAACACGAACCAATACTGTTGTGCTTGGTAGCAAAAGGAATGGTGATGTCTGTTCACCTCTTCTCTAAATTTGTTGCTATTGCGAAAGTTATGGGTTTTCACCAACAGTTGACCAGTTCGCTGGCCCCACTCAATCAATTGCAGGATACTACGAAGATCTATTTCATTTAAATTTCCCTGCATGTAGCTAAAAGGTGCTCCTTGCGATCCTGTTTACATTCTTTGCTAATATTGCCCAGTAATATTTCGATGTTTTAACTAGCACCGCTGATCTGCACTAAATTGATAATTTACACCTAATGTAAGGCGTAAATAATCCTATAAGGGTTTCTAGCCTAGCCCAAAATTATAGTTTTGGGAGTATCAACGAAATTACTAGGCTTTTATGGCTTAATTTACATTTAAAGTAATTTCTTATGTATAAAGGAAATTACTGCCTATAAAAATATCCCCAAGAATGCAATACATTCAGCAATATTCCTTAATTTTTTGTAATAAACTTTGATGAAGCTAGTGATCACACGGTAGCCATCATTATTGTCATCAGCACACAATATAGAGGCGCGATCCAGGCAAGCCCATCTATATTTATATGCATCCAGGCGTGAAATTTCATCTCTATAAATAGTTTTGTCTGTCTTGTTTTTCCTGAATGCGGTTAAATTAAGACGGGCTAACAGAATTATCTATGGTATAAACCAAATCACGGACATCAAGTACACAAAAGGACTAACGGTGTGCTGTATTTAGCAGAAGTACAAAAGCAAAAAGGCGGCTTACTTAGTGGTAGTTCCAAAACCGAATTGAAACTGCTAGCTTGTCAGCGAACCGACCAGATTTGGAGTAATGTGTCGGAAGAAGTAATTGGTGCTGAGGAAGCGAGCAAATTAAATGATGGCGCACTAGTACTGGTAGAACTGACTCCGAATCGCCAAGTGCAACGGATTCAAGAAGCTGGGAGACCGCTAGTTAATATATTGCAGAATTTTTCTCGGCAGTTAGAAAAATTTAAGCTCAAGGAAGATGAGATTGACCAGTGGAAGCAATCACTGACATTTCAGGCGCAAGAATTGAATCGCCGCGAAATGGACATGGAAGCCCGCATGGAACAGTTGCAACAAATTGAGCATGATCTTCAACAACTGGAGGCGCAAAAGCAGGAATTTGAAACCTCTCGTCAAGAAATTGAAAAGTTGCAACAACAAATTGAGCGCGATCGCCTAGAACTGACGGGAGCTTGGGAGCATTTACGGGGTGAGCAGCGTCGTCTGGAGGAATATCAAGCAGATTACCAACAGGGAAATGTTTTAGACGAGGAGCAAAGTCGAGTATTAAGTGAGTTACTAGATCGCTTATCTAGTCGCATTGCTCCTACGGAAACAGTACGAGAACACCTGGATTTTGCTGTTGAATTAGTCGAACAGCAGCAAGCTACTCTGAATCAACATTGGGAAAAACTAGAGCAGCAAAGAACTATAGCTACTCAACAGCAAGAAGAAGTTGATAGTCTTTCGCAAACCTTTAGCGATCGCCAAAATACTTGGCAAGAAGCACAAGATTCTCTACAGCAACAAACATCTGAGTTAAAAGTGAATACCGCAATTCTTGCCAGCAAGCAAGAATACGCTCAAATATTGCAAGAGCAATTGCGAAATCAGGAAGATTTATATCAGCAGATTCAGTCCTTAGCTGGAACGTCTAGTGATATGATTCTTTGCGAAGTGGATGTCAAAGGCTTAGAGAATATGCCTTTAGAAGAACTGCAAAGGTTATTGCAAGATTTGCAGGAGAAATTTGATATCGATTCTAGCTTTGTCCACGATCAGGAACAAGAACTGAAATATAAAGAAGAAGCTATAGACGAACTGCAAAATAAGATTAACCACGCATCCGACCAAGATGTGATCAATTTGGAAATGGAACTGGCAGATGAAAAAGACCTCTACCAGATGCTGAATGAAAGTTTGGTAGGACAACGCCGTAATTTGCTGCAAAGGCAGAAGTTACTCAAGGAACACCAATCTGTACTCCTACGGCGGCAAGGAAATACTGTTGTTAATGAACCAGAAGTTCACAAAATTGATTTGAGACCGATTCTTTTGCAAACTGAAAACCAGCGGCAACAGCAGTCTGAAGAGTTGCAAAAATTGGAACGTGAGATTGAGCAGATACGTTCTGGAATTGAGCTAGCCCAAGGGTTGATTGATAATCAAAGCCACGACTTGGAACAACAGCGCCAAGAACTTAAAACGATGGAGGAAAACTTACAAACACTGAGGACAGCAACTATTGAATGCTGGGGTCGGGTGAATCTCTACCAAGAGACACTACAACCAATTCAGGACAGCCTGGATAGTTTACGGCAGAAGTTGCAGGAAATGGTAGAAGCGTTGGCTCAAGTTCAAGAAACTGGTGATTATCAACTCCAAGCTATTGCCCAAATACGCCATACTCTTCTGAGTTTAATATCTCAGCCAGAATTACTAGCGTCTTGAAAAGGATAAAGTTTGAAGTATGTACCCCTGCTAGAGCAGCAAACTACGCCTAGCGGCGAACATAGGACAAGGATGAAAAACACTTCAGACTTCAGCCTTCATAAGTAGTCGCACAAAATTAAATTTATTGGTGGAGGAAGGGAACAGAGAAACAATGTGTGTAATTAATTCTGTTTAGCTACTTACTTCACTGTTAATGTAGATCCAATCACCTGCGACTTGGGCGATCGCACCTCCAGGAAATGGATCGGTTTGTGAACGATTTGGTGCTGTAATTAAAGCGGTTAATTTTTCGATGTGTTCAAAACTAGGGGCATCAGGGAGTATTTGTTGTAAAACTTGACGCATG
The DNA here is from genome assembly GCA_034530935.1 of Aulosira sp. DedQUE10. Lineage (GTDB taxonomy): Bacteria > Cyanobacteriota > Cyanobacteriia > Cyanobacteriales > Nostocaceae > Aulosira. The sequence goes on from JAVRCF010000024.1 coordinate 47,885, forward strand.
ACTCGACGCTGCAACGCCAATGGTGCTATCTGCAATACGCGACGATTGAGGCGTAAGAGTAAAGAACTAGGAAAATTATCTTGATTCTCCCCTTTTATTGCTTCTGCTCTCAACTTATGGGCTGCTGTCTCTAAATATTCCACTTCTGCTAGCAACAGTTCTGCTGTTTGGGCTAAAGCTGATTCTACTTTGGGGTTAAAATGTTCTTGTAAATATGGTATCAACTCTTGGCGAATGCGATTACGGGTGTATTTTAAATCCTGATTTGTGGAATCTTCCCATACTGGGAGATGGAAATCATCACAAAATTGTTTTGTTTGTGTACGAGTGATTTCTAACAGCGGGCGTACTAAGGTAATGTCTAGAGTCAGCGGGCGTTGCCAACTCAAGGCTTGTAAACCATCAGCCCCCGTACCACGAATTAAGTTATATAGAAGAGTTTCTGCGCGATCGCTCGCTGTGTGTCCTGTGACAATACAGTGATAATTATTTTCCTGAGCGATCGTGCTTAAAGCTTGATACCGCCAATCGCGGGCAGCAGCTTCACTACTTAAGGCCTGCGTAGCAGTTTTTAAATAAAATAATCTATCCCAGCTTTTTGCTAGGTGTTCTACATGAATCGCATTAGCTTGGGAGTCAGCACGCCAGCGATGATCGCAGTGAGCAATACCTAAATGCCATCCCCATTTTGTTTGTAAATCTAACAGTATTTTTATTAAGCACAAAGAATCTTGCCCACCGGAAACTGCCACTAACAGGCGTTGCTTCCGCTTAAATAAGTGGCGCATTCGGATAGTAAGATGAATTTTTGCATGTAGGGGAGTCCATACCATTGCGAATTTTGCACTACAAATGAACGCACATCATTTTATATTTTACCTACGTCATTTTGGATTTCGCGAACCGCCAAAACAAAAAAGCTGCTTCAAATATATTGAAGCAGCTTTGACGTAAATATTTCTTTAAAACGTAGGGCTGTGTTGATCATCCCAACACTTATTGTCATGCCAACTTCTGCTACTGTATTGACATTCAGAAGGATTATCAATCCAAGGAATAGATGTCTCGTGAGGTGAGTCATTCTGGGAGGTAAATAATGATGACACTGAAGACGAAGTGGATGAAGATGACATGAAACGAAAAGTTGCAAAACTACAAATTGGTAGAATTATGAGACCTGCAATGCAAAGCAGAGTGTTGTTAAAATTCCAATTTTTTTTGCTGTTTCTTGATTTAATAATTTTTTTTGCAGGTTGGGAATTCAATAACACAATCTCAATCCTTTAAATATAAATCTGCTGGTTATACGCTTATGTCTTTATAGACTCATTCTATAGATAGATGTCTAGATAAGCTATGAGGATATTACTGTTTTTAGATTTTTACTCCGCAGATAATTAGTAGGAATAATTAAATCATAACCAAAGGGAAAATGCGTTTTTTTACTGAGAGGATTTAAAGATTATATATATTCTTAATAAATACTTTATATACAGAGTATTGCGAGATTAGGAGGTAGGGTAACAACAGTTTTTTAAATGGTTAGGATTACAGCATTTACGGCTGTTATGAGGTACAGTAGCAGCAACTAGCAAACCAGTTTCTTAAATGTTGAGGATTTATTAAATCGAGTGCAATTGAGATTAGTTTATCAACCATTTCTGTTGTAGTTGGAGCAAAACTGCGTAAAAAAGATTTAAGTTGTGACCTTTTTGGTGTAGACAAAGAATTTCTAAACTTTTCCCCTTTCCCTCCTATTTCTTCAGGGTGCCTAAAGTTTCTCAAAAAAAACCTCCCAGAGAGGGAGGTGAAAACAGGAAAGCGGAGACACTTTGTCAGGCTACAGTCGAACGACAGCGATCGCTCCTCCTATTGCTGAGAAAATAGCGGAGACAACTGCTGTAGCAAATAACCACCAAGCGGCTGAAGCTGCGGCTTTGCGGGTTTCTTCGGCTTGTCGCTGTGCTTGATGCTTTACTTGTTCTAGGCGGCGTTGCGCTTCTTGGTGTAAGCGTTCTGCCCGTTGTAGGACGGTGTTGCGGGCCCCTTCGATTTGGTCGATAATTCGGTTGGCATCTTCCTCGGAAATATCCTCACGGGAACTGATCAGCGCTACTAGGGTATCGCGGTTAAAAGAAGATAGGCGATCGCGTAAGGAATCAAACCCAGCTTGGGGATCTTCAAATAATTGGCGAACATCGCGCTTAATACTATCGTAGTTGAGTTCTGGGCGCTCCAAGGAGTTGAGGTAGTTGCGGATACGGGCAAAAACTCCGTCAATCACATCTTGGATACGGCGCTGAATACCCCGTACTTGTTCTACAAATTGTTCTTGCACTGAGACGATGTTATCAGCAATTCTCGCTGCTTCTTCATCAGAAATATCTTCGCGAATTTTCAGCAGGGCGATAATTGTGGAGCGGTCAAAGTGCGCCAAGCGATCGCTAAAACTTTCAATACCCACCCGTGGATCGTGCAATAACAGCTGTAAGTCGCGCTTGATGCCTTCAGGGTTGAGTTCTTCTTTGCCAGTCTGCCGTAAATACTCTTCTAAATAAGCTTGGAAAGTTTCTACTCTTTGCTGTGTTCTGGTGGCAAGGCGACGAGGCGCACGAACAAAATTGCGAATCGAATGTTGAACGGAATCAATGATTTCATTGACTTGCTGTTCACTCAAGTCTTGACGCTGACTGAGCAATTTTACCAGCGTATCCCGGTCTACCTGCGATAAGCGACGGCGTAATGCTAAGGCTCCTTCTTGGGGGTTTTCAAACAGTCTATTTAGATCGCGCTGAATACCTTCGGGATTGAGTTCGCTTTTGCCAGTATTACGCAAGTAATCTGCAATGGTAGTGCTAACAGAGTCGTATTGCTCCTTCGCTTTATCTGCTACAGCTTGGGGCGCGTGGCGGATACCATGCCATGAATGTTCCACAGTATCAACGATTTGATTGGCTTGGTCTTGGCTCAAATCTTGGCGCTGACTCAATAGTTGTACCAAGGTATCACGGTCAAAACGAGATAACCTTGCCCTGATTGCTGCCATTCCTGCTTGCGGATCTTCCAGCAACCTTTTGAGATCGGCTCGAATCGCATCGGGGTTGAGTTCGCCTTTGCCGGTATTACGCAGATATGACTCTAAATTCAGCCACAGAGTTTCTGCTTGATATTTTGCCTGATCTGCCAGCCCTTTTGATTCGATTAACACGCGATCTCGTTGTTTTTCTAAATCCTCTAGAATCCCGTCTAGTTCGTATGGCTGAATATCGTTGCGTTGAAACAATATTTGCTGCATTTGTTGGCGATCAATCGCCGCCAGCCGCCGTGACAGGGTTTCATAATCTGCATCTGGATCTGACAACAGAGGTTTAAAATCCCGTTCAATACCTTCAGAAGTTAAATTAGCCTTACTAGTAACGAGTAGGTAGCTTGATACTCGACGTTGCAAGTCCTCTACTATCTCTCTTTCTTCAACAGCAGTCACTGTCAGCAATACTTCTTGGCGGACAGCTTCTAGTTGATCTGCAATCCGCTGAATTTGCCCTTGGGTAAGCAGTCCCCGTTGTTGCAATATATTAGCAAAATTGTTGCGGGAAAGTCGCTCTAGTTCTCGCCGTACTACTCCAGGGTCTGCGGCTGGATCGTAGATGACATCGCGAAATTCCTGGGCGATTCTTTCGCGGCTGAGTTGCCAAGCATAGGTATTGGAAAGGTAGTTTTCCACATCAGCCCGAATTGGGCTATAAGGTTGGGAAGCTGCGGGTAAACCTAGCTTATCGGCTTGTTCGCTGATTTTATCTTTCGCAGTGGATAGGGATTGCCAAATTTTTTCTACATCTAAATCTGATAAGTCTGTTCTTCCCAAGACAATACCGGTCAAAGCAGATATTCCCTGCTGGAGTGTTTGCTGAATTGGCCCTGGGGTAGCTTTTTGGTCAGCTTCTTTAGAGTCACGAGTTTCTGCGATTAGACTCTCTAGCTTGGCGTTGAGGTCATCCGTTTTAGTTTGGCCTGGTGGTAATGATTTGAGATATTCGACTAACTCCCCTAGACGGTCTTGGGTGGGTGCTTGCTGACTCACTACCTGCTGCCAGAGTTTATACAATGTGTCAGCAATACGTTTAACATCGCGTTTAGAAAGGTCGGTGCGACTGCTGACTAAATCAATAAACTTTTGGCGGTCGATGTTGCGGAGGTCAGGACTACCTGCTATGGCTTGGAATTGCGGATCACTAAGTAACTTTTCAAACTCACTGCGGATTTTGCTGAGATCTAACTCTGGGGGACGCAACCTGTCTAGATAATCTTCTACGTTCTCTCGGATACTGGTTGGGTCGATCCCGCTTCCTAGTTCCCGGCGCATGGCGGCGGCGGCGGCTTCAGCTGTAGCCACAACTTGGTTATTGACAGCTTTTGCACCTAATGCAGCCGTAGCTGTCCCCATAATTGCTTGAAAGCCAGAGGTTGCTGTGTTGACTACTGAGCCAATTAAAGAACCGACTGTGGTGGAACTTACCCACATCAGTAATAGAAAGTAGGCACCCCAAATTACTAACCCTAGAGTTGCGCCCAATCCTGGATCTAATACCAGGAGACTGAGTTTAACTGCTAAGTAACTAGCAATTAAAAGGGCAACTGTCACAGTAACTAAAGTCCAAATCCCTACAGCGGTACCAATTTTGCGAATTGTGCCGCCGAAACTTCCTGCTTCTGCACTATTATCTGAATCTGAGTCAGATGAATGTCCCAGGTAGGAAATCCCGGCTGCCAGGGAGAGGTTTGTTAATACTAATTGGAAAGCAAAGGCTAGAATCACGCCGGAGATTAAGGCAATAAAAAAGCGCGGTCCAGAAGTGAGAACCGATGCTTGTGCTGGTGAAATGTCTGAGGTGGGGTTTACTGGAATCTGTGCCACCCATAAGAATGGCTTGTAGAGTCCCAGCATAATTTCTGTACTTTGAAACATTGTATTTCCTTTCTCTAAGCTTAAATTTGGGAAAATTAAGGATTACCTGTGCTGAAAATCTGTATATATGGCCATACCTAACTCTTGTAAGTCTCAGAATCGTAGAATTTGGGTATTAAGAGCATCTCTCCACAGTTTGAATAACATATCTAGCGCTAGATAGAAATTTTACTAGCCAAAGGGAAAATCTTCATTAGATAGTTGGCAAAAATTAGGATTTATTACTTGCGATCGCAGATAAAGAGCAATATTCAAGAATATTTTTTTATATACATTTATTTTGTGAGTAATTTATTTACTGATGGGTACCGTTGCTGAAGTAAATTCCCGCGATTCAAAGGATTTTTATGTCGTCTACGTTACATTTATTTACAATTAGTTTTTTATCACTATCTTAAGGTGGATATCTCAGCTTCAATTGCTTTTTAAGCTTCATCCATAAGAAGTGCCTATTGTTTGTACCTACAGACAGAAAGAAACTTCTTTGTAAATCGTTACATTTAAGTTACGAAACAAATTGTTAAGGCAAAAAATGGAACCTCGCTCTTCCACTGATTTACCAACAATTGCTAAAGAATACAACGGCGTAGATCGCAACGCTTTCCTGTTCGGTTGGACTCCGCAAGCTGAAATCTGGAACGGTCGTTTAGCAGCTATTGGCTTCTTAGCTTATTTACTTTGGGATTTAGCAGGTTATAGCGTCCTCCGCGACGTATTACACCTGATTGGTTACTAAAGATTAAATACACATAAAAACGCGTAATTTGGGAGTAAAAAAATGCAAAATCGTCCTTCTACTGATTTACCACCTGTTGCTACAGAATATAACGGCGTAGATCGCAATGCTTTTCTGTTCGGTTGGACTCCGCAAGCTGAAATTTGGAACGGTCGTTTAGCAGCTATTGGCTTCTTAGCTTATTTACTTTGGGATTTAGCAGGTTATAGCGTCCTCCGCGACGTATTACACCTGATTGGTTACTAAAGATTAAATACACATAAAAACGCGTAATTTGGGAGTAAAAAAATGCAAAATCGTCCTTCTACTGATTTACCACCTGTTGCTACAGAATATAACGGCGTAGATCGCAATGCTTTTCTGTTCGGTTGGACTCCGCAAGCTGAAATTTGGAACGGTCGTTTAGCAGCTATTGGCTTCTTAGCTTATTTACTTTGGGATTTAGCAGGTTATAGCGTCCTCCGCGATGTATTACATATCGTAGGCTATTAAATTATAGCTAATTAGTACAAAATCAAAATTCCCGATTTCTATCTCAGAAATCGGGAATTTTGTAATTTTACAAAAGATTTAGCTGTAAATTAACGGGCACCCAAAATTTCTGAGATTGCCGATACAATATCAAGATAGAAATTGCCACCTATTGCTCGAAATAATTCAAATTTAGAGCCAGGAGAACCAAAAAATGGTCTTAAAAACCAGCCTAGTTGCACACCGACAAAACCATATAAGAATAGCCAGGATCTTAAAATGGTAGTGCGAGTTTTTTTGCCAACTTCATCTTGTTGAGAAAGCAACTGCATTCCTTCATAAAGGAATTTCACACCAAATATACCTGTGATGCCAAAAATAAGAACATTCAACAGTTTAAAAAATTGGTAAGAATTGGGAGCAGTGATCATAAAAAATAGCGTCACTGGTGCCAAGCTGAATAAAAGCACACTGATTACGGATACAGCCGTGAGTAAGACGACAAAATGCTGTTGAAAACTGCTACGGGAACCAAATAAAACATTAAAAAAGAATAGGGTGGGAAAACAGATAATCAGTGTTAGCAAATAAAACGCTGGAAGTTTGATAGCACCGGATAATGCTTGTCCCCAACTATGAGATGCACCGATAATTGCACCGTAGATGGCAAAACACATAGAACTGGAAACAAAGAGAGCGCTGATTTTACTTTGTAAACGAACTCCCTGGCTAATTTCTTCTAAAAAACTCTGGCGATCGCGTAGTAAGCTAATTAAAATTCCTAACTGTTTATTTTTGTAAGACGGCTTCTCAAGCATAGTGATGTGATAGGTAAATTATTGAATGCAGTATGAGTAAATTAACTATTAATGACAAAGGACTAATGACACCCTGCATGAAAAATATCACAACTCAAATCAGATTGCTATCGCTAATGACTAATTAACGAAACCCTAAGAGATAGCCAATAGCTTGCAAAACACTTAGATAAAAACTACCTTCTCTGTCTCTAAATAGTTGAAATATAGAACCAGGGTTACCAAAAAATGGTCGGAGAGTCCATCCTAGCTGACTACCTACAAAGGCATACAAAAATAGCCAAGATAGTATAATCTTGCGCCGTGTCTTGCTACCTTCATTATCTTGTTCTAGTACTACACTTGTAGCTTGATATAGAGAAGAAATGCCAATAAATCCTGTAAAGCTAAATATCACAACATTGAGCAGAATTAAAAATTGATAATTATTAGTCGTAATTAAGAAAAATAGTGTAATAGGTGCAAAGCTAAATAACAACACGCTAGTTACAGAAACCGCAGTTAATACAAGTGCGAAATGCTGCCCAAAAGTCCGCTTAGAGCCAAAAATAATATTAGAAAAGTACAATGTAGGCAGACAAATTAACAGTGTTATTAAATAGAGCGCAGGTAGTTTCACGGCAGAAGACAAAGCTTGCATCCAGCTATGATATGCACCAATAATACCGCCATATATAGCTAGAAATAGAGAACTGCATACTAAAAGAGAAATGATTTTACTAGGTAATCGGAAACCTTGAGTAATTTCTTCTAAAAAAGCTTGGCGATCACGCAGTAAGCTAATCAGTACTGTAAAATATTTTATCCCTGAAGATTGCCGTTCAATCATCTTACTCCTCACACAAGTTGTTTCAGCTAGATATGATTTAATTCCGTCACTTTGTTCGGGAGTCAGAAGTCAAAAGTCCTGAGTCAACACCTTGAATATAGGGACAGTTTTTGACACTTGACATTTGACTTTGGACTCTTATTAAGAGTATTTATTGATGCATAACTTTTATAATTTTTCTTAACTTATTCATCTGCATAATCGCTGCCAGAACCAAACTTCCAAGCATCAACCAAACGATGCCAATAATATTGTTGTTGGCTTTGTAGATGCTTAACCAATGTTTCTAACATTGGACTGAGCCAAAATAAGGTAGTATAAACACTTAAATTCCCATAATGTACCAGCCAATCTAATAAATTTATGAAACCTACTTGAGGAATTATTTTGGCAACTAATCCGGGATTTGCCAAACCTGTTTTGACAAGTGTTTGCGTTAGTGCGGGAAACTGCACTATATCTTGTAAAAATGGCTTGAGTACTGTTTTACCTAACTTTTGCATTTCCTGAAACACTACGGAAAGCAGTTGGTTAATTTGATCTGGAGAAATATTTTGATCTACACCAACACTCATCGCTTTTTGAAATAACCAAGTAACAGCTAAACTTGGTTGATAAGGTTGCAGTAAAGCTAGCGCTGTTGTAGATAATTGTTCGGTTTGCAGTGCTTCTTGAATACCAAATGTTAACCGCTTCAGGTGACGCACCATAGCACCAAAACCACCAAAACTTAAGGGCGACTGGCTACCGCTACTATCTCCCACTGGCAAAATGCGATTCCAAGGGGTTTTGAGGGGACTTTGGCGATAAGTAGGAAAGAAGCCAAACAGTGCCCGTTGAAATTTTAAATTGCTCAATTCCACACCCTGATATTGTGGTAGAAGGCGCAAATATTCCTCAAATAGAGCTTCTAAACCTAAGCGTTGGGGGTGTGCATCCATGTATGTAAATAAGTAGGTGGTTCTACCATCCCTAGCTGGGAAAGCTTCCCAAAAGTACTGACATTGATTGTGCAAGGATGTAAAAGATAATAACAAGTCCCCACTGTGATTTTCCGGAAAACCTTGGGCACAACTTCCCACAACTAAGCATAGTGCATCTGGTTTTTGTCCTTGGCGTGCTTGTTGAGCAATGGGAGAAAGATGTCCCATTGCATCGATTAATAAGCGAGTTTTGAGTTGGTTGTTTACCATCACCCCATTGGGATGAACTACAGTTTCACTTAGGGGTGTGTTTTCCCACAACTCACCCCCAGCCGCCAAAAATCGCGTTTTCAATGTGGCCAGTAGATAAACTGGATCTACACCAATATTGAGAACATCTTCTACCCATACCTCTGTACCACCTTGAAAGCTGACACGGGCTGGGTTATATTCAGTGGCGATCGCTTGCTCTAATTCTGCATTGGTAAATAAATTTAATTCCAAAAAAACTTCCAACTCTTTGCGGGAAATATTCCATTCTTGCTCTCTACCACGCAAAATTCCCCGTTCAATCAAACCGACTCTGAGTCCCTGCACAGCTAAGGCGCAACCAATTAAAATCCCCAAGGTTCCACCGCAGACAATCACATCCCAGTCTACTGTGTCTAAAGGTTGAGGGTTTTCTTTCACTACCATTGGTATCGGTGCTTGATCTGCCCGCAGTGACGCTAAAGTGCGATCGGCACGACGTAAGCCCGCCATGACATCGCCTGGTAGTTGAGAGAGAATATCTTCGGTGATGCTCATATAGCAATCCGTGTAGGAGTTGTGAAATTACTCGTTGAGGTAGGGAACTCTTAACAGAAAAGAAGGATTTACAAATTTAATCTTTTTTTACAAGTGATTTAGGACTGCTATATAGAATAACCCCTTCTAATCATTGTGCTTACTAGGCTAGGAATTAGGCAACTGGCACAGACTCTTCAAAAAAGCGATCGCCTAGAACAACCATTAACTCAAAAAAATTATGTAACTGCAATCCGACATAACTTAGTATAACTTCATACTCTTTTTGGAAAGTATGGAGTATAAAGTATCAAGACTGATAGTAACTAAATATTTTTCTGTATATAGTCGGAGCTTAAACAAATACAACGTATGCTTAAACAAACTACCATACTTTCTGCAACGGCTGCGATCGCATTACTGTTTACAGGTTGTGGAGAGAGTAAGGTCGCTCAATGCAACAAAATAGTCAAGGTAGCAAATGAAGCAGTAACGATCGGTCAAGAATTCGGTAAAAATACTAATCCTAAAACAGGTTCAAAAGCTTTAAATGAAGTCGCGGCGAAGATAGATACAATTACTACAAACATGAAAGCTCTGGAAATCAAGGATGAAAAATTGCAGGGCTTTCAGGGACGCTTTCTTACCCTTTATCAGAGTACTAGTAAAGGGCTAAAGGATGAAGCTAAAGCCTTAGATAAAAAAGATTTAGCTGGTGCGAAGCGTTCTTTGGTAACTCTGAAAAAGAATAGCGCGGAGGAAAGTACATTAGTAAAAGAAATTAATACTTACTGTTCTGGCAAATGAGCAATTAGTTATGAGAGTCGAGAGTCAAGGGTCAAAAATCTAGGTTTTTGAACTCTTGAACGCCAGTTGCTACAGCGTGACGGCACTTCCTATAAGTCGGCAAAGCCGCTCAACGGAGTGTCTTGGGAAGCCGCTCAACGCACTGGCTCCTTTTGACTATGAACAAAAATATGACACGCAGCTTTAGCACTAAGTTATTTGATTGAACTATGTAAAGTTCTGTAGGGAGAAAGGGTAAAACCTTTAAACTTTACCCTTTTTAATATAGTTATGTTTATTTCTGCTGACCTATTTATTTAATTCAAATAAGAATTGGTATAGTTGAGTTCTGAGCTATGAGGAAAATAAGAAAATGGAACTCAAAGCAGTTGCAATGCAAATTCCTGAAGGCTGTAATCTCATATTGGGACAAACCCACTTTATTAAAACAGTGGAAGACCTGTATGAAATTATGGTAGGTATATCTTCACAGGTAAAATTTGGTATTGCTTTCTGTGAAGCCTCAGGGCCATGTTTACTCAGAACTACAGGAAACGATCGCTCTTTAGAAGACGCAGCGATTAAGAATGCTCTCAGTATCGGTGCAGGGCATAGTTTTATTATTTTGCTTAAAGAAGCTTATCCTATTAATTTCCTGAATGCCATCAAGCAGTGTCCGGAAGTCTGCACAATTTTTTGTGCAACAGCAAATCCAGTAGAGGTGATTGTGGCTGAAACCGAGCAAGGAAAAGGAATTCTCGGTGTGATTGATGGCTTTTCACCCAAAGGATTAGAAACACCTGAGGATGTGAAAACACGTCAGGCATTTTTACGCCAGATTGGTTATAAGCTTTAGCAAAAAAGTACGCTTTGATGAGGCTTTTATTCGGTGTTGGGTTACTATTGAATTTTGTAATTTACCAATGGCTGCGATCGCTCCATGAGAAGGCAAAGTCAATGACCTTAACCTCTCATAGATGCCTGTTCCCTATTTCCTGGTGTTAAGTGTTGATTTTCTTTGTGATTAATTAAACTCATTGAACTTTTCTACATTTTTTTATCAATTGCTGATTATGCTTATTTCTTTATAGTTTAATTCAATTAAGAAGGAAAAAAATACTATTCCTTAAGTTAATATCAGACTGGAGGCAAACTACCATGCGGGATATGAACTTTAAACCCTTAACTGATGAAGATCGCAAGAGAAATAAATATCTGGATAAAGTTAATCATGCTCCCTACTCTAGCATCTTCTTAATCATATTAGGGATGTTGTTGCTATTTACTGTAGGTGCCTTGTTGAGCGCTTTTTAAAGCATTGTAAAGATTAAGTTTTTTATTGCCATCTTCCATGCTTATACAAGAAAGCAAGATGCAGAAGGCATTTTTAAATCGATAGTTATTTCTGCCAAGCTGCACTAGCTCTGCAATTAAGCAGAGCAGACAAACATCATCAAGTCCCTTTTAGATGCATATAAAGAACAATCAAACCCTCTTTTCTATATCGAGAGAGGGTTTAATTTTGGTCATATAAGAATCCGGTTTGATTTTTGAAAATAATGATATCAAGTTCGTTATAATTCAATACGGTTCAATTAAGGTAATTAGAGATTGATTTGTCACGTGTTGAAAAAGCCAAAAACGTGGGGGATTCTCCTCCAGACCCCCTCTAAAGTGACGGTTGCGTCCCCCAAACCCCCTCCAAAATTAGTGTTCTGTTTTTTGTTGAGTAACTAGTACAGCGCGGCGTAAATACACATACCATTTTTAAGCCTTCCAGTCCGCCGAATTTTTGTAGTTTTTAATTGTCTGCTTACTTCCGCCAAGCTGTACTAGTTTTTTGGCTTTGTTGTCAATTAATTTTCTTAACTTAACTGTATTGCGTTATAATTAGCTATCATAAAAACTCTTTGAAACTCTCTGTGCTTCTGCATCTCTACGTGAGCTAATCATAACTGTCTAATCTTTTGGTCTAGCAATATTGCTCAATTTGCCTTGGATGTCTGCCCATTTAATGCCTGCTAAACTTGGCAGAACGACGTGGGCGGCACCGACTCGTTCAACTGGGCCGAGTCCTACTGCCCACATATTGGCGGCTAAAGCAGCTTCTACACCTGCGCCTGCATCTTCCACAACTACGCATTCTGCTGGCGGGAGTCCTAGCAGTTTGGCGGCGAATAGAAATAAGTCGGGTGCTGGCTTGGGTTTTTCGACGCTATAACCATCTGCGATCGCATCTACTTTATCAGCTATCCCCAATTTATCGACAACTGTTTGGGCATTTTTGCTAGCGGAACCGATCGCTATTTTAATCCCGGCTTGTCGTAGTTGATCTAAAAGTGCGATCGCACCTGGTAATAAATCTTGCGGTGTAATATTTTGAATTGATTCTACGTAGTAACGGTTCTTACGCGCCATCATCTCTTGAATTTGCTCTTCTGAATACGGTCTTTTGCCAATAATCAGCATCAGTGATTCACGACGAGAGACACCGCGCAATGCTTCGTTAGTCTGCCGATTAAAGGGTATACCTTCTTCATCTGCTAGCCGTTGCCAAGCGCGATAGTGGTATTCTGCGGTATCTGTCAATACGCCATCTAAATCAAAAATTACTCCCCGAATATCGGGCGAAGTCGATTCTGCCACAGTCCCCAATCCTCCATTACCAGTGCCTAATTCCTGCCGTAAATCAAACTTGTGCCACTCACCACGCCAATGCAGTTGAAATTTCAGGCTTGTCCAACCAGGAGGGAGGTGAGGCTTGGCTACAGGGCCATTCTCTTTCATTTGGATGCCACCAAAACCAAAAATTACCGCCTGCCAAACACCGCCAGCACTTGCGCCGTGAATTCCGTCGTTAGTATTACCTCGGACATCTTGCAAATCCACCATTGCCGCTTGCATAAACCGTTCGTAAGCTAAGGCTGATTTACCCAAATCTGAGGCTAAGATGGCATGAATCGCAGGGCCGAGGGAAGAACCATAAGTAATATCTGTGCGGGGTGCGTAATAGTCCCAGTTAGTCTGCAATGTTTTTTGGTTGTAGGGTGATTCCTCTGATTGCCGCATTAGATAAAGCAACATTAAGACATCAGGTTGCTTGAGTACCTGCCGCTTATTAGCACCATCAATACCCAAGATGGCTTGCATGGAACGGGTGCGAGGTTCGTACTTACTCAAGTCGATATCTTCCAATTGGAAAAATCCCTCGTACTGTTCAATTAATCCCGTGTCTGCATCACAGAGAATCCAGATATTAGTGATGATATCTTGCCAGCGCGATCGCTGTTTACTGCTCAGATGCAATTTTTCTTCTAATTCCTTAGCCCGTTCGGGGAAGGTAGCACGCAGCCAATCATCAATGATGATTGCCTTTTCGAGATGCCATTGCACCAGGCGGTTGGTGAAGGTGTTGTTATGGACAAACTCGTGGTATTCGTCTGCACCAATGACTCCGCGAATCTCATAGCGTTCGGATTTGGGGTTGAACTCGACTCGACTACCCCAGAATATCGCCGTATCTAAAACAATTTCTGCACCACAGTCTCGCATCCACTGATCATCACCAGTGGCTTGCCAGTAGTACCAAACAGCATAGACTATATCTGCACTAATATGAATTTCGCGATCGCGACACCAAATCCGCACGTCTTCGCCATAAGGATCGTTAGGTAAAGCCCACCGGGGTGTGACTTCATCTCCCGTATCTGCACTTTCCCACGCAAACATGGCCCCTTTATAACCATCATGGGCGGCCTTGCGTCGCGCTCCATTTAAAGTATGGTAGCGATAACTCAGAAGATTACGGGCAAGATTTGGTTGTGTATATGTGAAAAATGGCAGTATAAAAATTTCTGTATCCCAAAATGCGTGTCCGTGATAACCGAAACCAGAAAGGGTTTTAGCGGGAATACTTACCTTGTCATCATGTCGTCGAGCCGCAATTAATAGCTGAAAAAGGTTGTAGCGGACAGCAAAAGCGGCTGTAATATCCCCCTCAATGGCAATATCGCTTTTTTGCCATAACTCATCCCATGCTTGTTCTTGGGCTTTGAGGAGCGTTTCATAATTGGGGAGGAAAGCCAGTTTTTCTCGTGCTGTTTTGTATGGTGCTTCCACATCCCGCGAAGTAAAAACTGTGACAATCTTTTCTGCCGTAACTGTCTGGTTTGATGCTGCTAAGAATGTCGCACTCAAGGTAGGATAACCAGGCGCACTGTTAACTTGCAAGGATGTCTCAGCACCAAAGATTTGCAACCTCGTTGCCATCCCAATATCAATGCATGAGTTGCGGGTACGGCGATGTAACCACACACCTTGGTCAGTTTTACCTTGATCTAACCATTCCCAGTGATTAAAACCAGGATTTTCAGGATAGCCGTTGATGCTAGCTTGAATTTCAATCAACCCATCAAAATCTAGGGGGGTAACTTGGCAGCGTTGCCCTAAAATATGCTCATCTGCCATACTGGCGAAACGCTCAAATTGCAAATCTACTGTACTTCCTGTAGGACTGCGCCAACGCACAGAACGGCTAATTAGACCCCGGCGAACATCAAGTTGGCGTTCATATTGTAATATTTCTCCTTGATCCATGCGGAAGCGATCGCCATTGATCGTTACTACTAATGGTAGCCAATCCGGACAGTTGACTAGTTCTGTATAGACAACAGGAACATCATCATACACACCGTGGATAAAAGTAGCCGGTAATGCACGCATATACCCTTCCTCAAAGCTACCTCTTGTCCCTAAATAACCATTACCGATTGTAAAAATGGTTTCTCTAGCGTGTAACTGGTTAGGGTTAAACTGGGTTTCAATTAAAATCCAGTCTTTATAAATAAAATCGTGATAATTACCTTTTATATCCATTTTAAATGTCTTGAATTACTTCAATTTTGTGTTTGGTATTTGGTGTTTTTCATTTGGAATTTAACTTCCTCATCTCCCTCATCCCTATTTTTCTGCTTCTTCAACTATCGCCGCATATGATTTTCTAAAATTTTATCGGCTCTAGGTTTATAAATTAGATGGAATAATGTTTCCATATAGCGAACCCTAGCTTCGGTATTTTCTGGCGCGACAAAATTCCAGAAACTATAAATTTTAGCTAGCAAAAGTAACTGATTACTGTGTAAATTCCAGTTGTACTTATTACGAATTCGCCGGATCATCCAATCTGAAGTTTCATCCCAATGTTGAGGATGAGCATCACATTGATTGCAGTAATCTACAATCCTGTTTGCTGCTGCTTCTAAATCTGTAGGATTGAGAGTAAATTTATGTTCTCGTTCATCAATAATTTCTAAAGCACCGCCAAATTGAGTGGCGAAAGTTGGTAACCCAGAAATCATTGCTTCCAAAATGCTTCTACCAAAGGCTTCAAAGCTCGCAAAGTGGACATAAATTCCCTTTTTATCAGCAACTACTCGGTAGGCTTCGCTGATTTCACGGCCAGGGAGACGCATCCCTAACCAACGGATATGACCGTGGAGATGGTATTGGTCAATAATGTCGTGTAGTTTCTGGATTTCTGCGGCTTCTTCAGCGTTGGCAGCTTTCGATCTATGCAATTTGCCTGTTAAGATAAACAAGTTGCAATGCTCTTGCAACGCCTGACTTTTGCCAAAGCACTCAGCTAAACCAGTCAGATTTTTAATGGAGATAATCGGCGCTAAAGTTAAAATTGGTCGCTTATCAGGGTTATCTAAATGACCGAGAATTTGCTCATCTTCCCGGTAAAAAAGTAATTCGTTGAGATGTTGGCGGAGATTGTCATCTCGTTTTTCTGATTGGTTGTAGGGGAAGAAGATATTCTCGTTTACCCCTGGTGGGACGACGTTGAATTTAGGATTAAACAGATCAATGCCATCAATCACATGATACAGTTCCGGCATTGTAAAACATTTGTATGACTCATACTGTCCAATGCTTTCTGGCGTGCCGACAATTTCTTGATAGGAAGAAGTGACAATGAAGTCGGCTGCATTCATGTTGATTAAATCAGCACTAAACTGTACTGAAAAATGGTATTTTTCTTCTAAATCTTGCCAGTAAAGGTTGCTAAAGAGATGTTTTGGTTTTTCTAAAGAATGTGCAATATGACAATGGGTAACTTTCAACCGATGAGCAAGGAGAAAAGCAATTAAGTTACCATCGGTGTAGTTACCAATCAAAAGATGCGGTTTACCTTTAAATTCAGCTAATATCTCTTGTTCTGCATCTTCAGCAAATGTTTCTAGATAAGGCCAAATTTCATATTTAGAAATCCAGTTATTCGTAACTTCAAGATTAAATTCCCGGAATGGTACGCGCAAAATCCAACCATTTTCTGTACCCTCAATTTTTTCCCGACGTAGGTTACAAAATGTGCCTTCGCAATTGGGAATTAGCCGAGTCAGAATAACTACTTGGGGTTGAATTCCTACAATATCAAGACCAGCAAGTTGAATTTCTTCTCGCAGTTTGTTTTCTAAGCTGCGTGCTTGTTCGAGAACATAAACGACTTGACCAAGGGTTTCATCTCTACCTAAGACACCCTCCTGTCCCACCCAGCCATGTATAGAAATGAGGACGACACGAAACACAGCCGGAATCCGCGCCACAAATGCTTCCAGCATTGCAGGTTGTGGATTGTCAATCAGCCTTTGGAGTAGTTCTAGGGTTTCTCTAACTCGTGAGACAGTGTTACCCCAACCTGGTTCAAAACCTAGTTCTTGCAAGTCAAAGCGAAATTTTTCGTAAGGTGCGTCAGGGTGTTCCTGGCTGAGAAATTTCAGGACTTGCTGCATTTGTTTAGCTAGCTGATTACCCGATTTGATGCGATCGTTAATTAGCAACCCAATGCCATCGTAATTGAGCCGATGTAGTACTTCAAACAGTACTTCTAAACAGTATTGAGGGTTTGTTAATACCTGACTACACAGATAACGGTTGAGGAAAGCTAGACCTTGACCAATATTTCTCGGATCGCTAATTGTGGGAGAATTAGCATAAAAAGGGTGTAGATCTATATCTAAAATGTGGGGTTGGTAGCGATTCACTAGACGGTCTCTCACGTCTAGCAAGTCCTGGGATGTCATTTGCTCGAATTTAGTAAACTCGGCTGTTAATCGCCAAACTTCCTGACTAGCAATCCTCGGTCGGATAACAAACCAAGTACTCTCCTCTTCCAAAATAATTTCATGACTATAGTTAATTAATTTACCTATAGAGGAAGAATGGTAAAAATATGCAGGTTGGTTGGATTGCTGACAGCAGTTAGCAAAAGCTTGTAAAATCTCGTTTCTGAGAAAGTAACGTTTACCTGTAGAACCCAGAGCAAAGATCAACTGATGCAGCGCACTTTTATCGTCACTATTTAAAGCAGCCTGAACTAGTTCATACATGATGAATCCCAGAACTCTAATTGGGTCACGACCTCATTTATTTCTCTCCTCACCAAAGGATAGTTATAACAACTGCTATTTAGAGGTAGATCTCGCCTTTGATAGTAGTTAAAGATAATCCCCTGCGCTTCTAGCTGAAGGAAGAGATGTATCAATTTTTCTTCAAAAATCTAGATAGACGTAAAAATTGTAAGTAAGCGCGATTATACCGAATTATGTAAAGTTTTATAGAGAAAAAGGAGAAATGCGTAAAGAGTAAACCCCCATTTCTTACAAGCAGTAGGGGGGTTCACAGATATGTCAAACTATTCACGACTATTTCGCTTAACCCGCCCCTACGACCTCTAGACCAAGAGAAAGCTTAAGTCTGAAAAATTTTGTGAGAAATCCAGGTAAAGCTTTTCCTTTTTACCCTTTACCCTTATTAACAATAGTCCGGACAGTTTTGACAGGAAAGCCATCATTCGATAGACTCACATCTTGCACCTGAGAAAAAGAATCCGTATTAACCGAAAATAAGAGAATTGGTATAACATCTAATAATTGAGCTTCTAATTTTAGATATTTATATGAAAAGCTACATTTTTGACAGTATATCTACATAAGACATATCCAAAAAGGGAAATATTGTCATCTGCACAGAGATACAGCAGATTGCAAGTTGGTGAGGTACAGATAATTGTAAGGGCACGGCAGTGCCGTGCCCCTACCCGCGTACCTCATTTACCTGAAATACGCTGTATTAATTCTCTAAAATTATGCAACCGATGTAAAGCAAAAACCCCAAATTACCAATTCCCAATTCCCAAATTTAATAGCTTGGTAGACCCTGATAACAACACCCTTGAAGTCGTTTATCTTCTAAACTTTAACTAGAAAAATCTCTAATTGGTTGCCATTTTGGCAGTTTGCTAATTAAACACAAGTAAGGGCATGGTAGCCCCATGCCCTTAGTAACAAAATTGTAATTAGACAGATTTATCTGTGGAGAGATATTAATACTTGCGTAAAATGGTAGATAGAGAACTCTGTTTACGAAGATCCATTAAA
Source organism: Aulosira sp. DedQUE10 (assembly GCA_034530935.1). GTDB lineage: Bacteria > Cyanobacteriota > Cyanobacteriia > Cyanobacteriales > Nostocaceae > Aulosira. The sequence continues at coordinate 66,641 of JAVRCF010000024.1, forward strand.
TCTGCCAAAGACTCTTTGCTTTTCTCCATACCATACCTGTGTTCTGGTGGTAGAACTGTCGTCAGAGGTTTTGTTCGGGATTGCATGGAGACAAGGGGTGTGAGTGATGGCGGTGGGACAAACACTTGCGGATTCCGAGAAGGTTGTGGTTCTACTCTGGATGGCTGGCTTTGTACCGAGTGGGTGGGATAGCGTTTAATATGCTTTTGACTTGTTTGCCCCTTTTGCCCCTTCGCTGGACGGTTAAGGATGCGTAAAATTATTAAGCAACCACTACCACAGCTGAGGGCGATCGCCATTATCATCCATAAAGGTGTAGGATTGCTAGTCTCAGAGGGCGTATTGATGGCTGCTTCAGCTACAGTCGATACATCTTGGTTTTTATCTGTTTCTTCTGGTTGAGTTACATAGCCAATAGAACCCAGATTATACAAGGCAAGCACAGCACTTGCAAAAAACGTTGCTGATAACCCAATCAACAACAGCCAAGGATGGCGTGTGAGGATCTGAATCAGAACTTGTGAGTTACTGATTGCGCTCGATTTACTGTTTGTCAGCTCTGGAGTGGCCCCAGTAGATTGGGTTGGCTCGTGCTGTACACTCTGACTATTTTCCATAGTTTACTTTCAGATTTGTACCCCTCTTGATCCAAGATCATACTGGAGGATGCAAGTATCAGGTAACCGTATCCCTATTTTACAATAAAGTAACTTTTGTGTGCAGCTTATGTAACTAAATTCCCTGTTTTTCTGCAAAAACGTTACTTTTGTCAGATTAAGTTTACCGTTCGACCGCAGAATGTCTTTCTATAGCTAGCTGAATTAATTTATCAACTAGTTCTGGGAATACAATGCCGCTATGTCCCCATAATTCAGGATACATACTAGTTGCTGTAAACCCTGGTAACGTGTTGATTTCATTGAGCAACACTTGCCCCGTAGCTTCCACATAGAAAAAGTCTACTCTTGCCAATCCAGCAGCATCAACGGCTGCAAAGGCTTTTAAAGCCATGTCTTGAATTTGACGCGCGATCGCATCTGGTAACAAGGCAGGTATGTGTAAATCTGCTTTACCTACGGTATATTTTGTTTCGTAATCGTAAAAATCGCTATTGAAAGTAATTTCGCCAATCACAGAGGCTTGGGGTTGATCGTTGCCTAATACAGCACATTCTACTTCTCTGGCGACCACTCCGGCTTCCACAATGATCCGCCGATCATAACTAGCAGCATTATCTAATGCCGCTTCTAATTCTCTTCGCGATCGCACTTTGGCAATTCCCACTGATGAACCCAAATTCGCAGGCTTGACAAAGCAAGGATAGCCGAGTTCAGACTCAATTTCGTCACATAATTTCGGAAATACGCAAGGATTTGACCAAACTTGCGCTCTAGTTACTGCTTTGTACTTGACTTGGGGTATTCCGGCTTGGGCAAAAGCGACTTTCATGCCAATTTTATCCATCCCCGTTGCCGAACCTAACACCCCAGAACCAACAAACGGGACTTGCATCAGGCTGAGTAAACCCTGAATTGTGCCGTCTTCACCATTAGGCCCGTGTAGAATCGGAAACCACAAATCTATTTCTTGTGTCTGTGATGGGAATTGCCAAAGGTTAGGATTAGCAGCTAGATTTTGGATAGCAGCGCCAGATGCTAAAACTTGTTGTGCAACTTCACCGGCTTGCCAGAAACCATCTTTTTGAATATAAAAAGGCAAAATTTCGTACTTACTAGTATTTTGCTGTGCACTTAAAGCTTTAGCGATCGCCCTTGCTGAACTAATCGAAACTTCATGTTCCCCAGAACGACCGCCAAACAGCAACCCTACCCGCAGTTTAGTCATCTTCAGTACCTATAACGCTCTGTCTCGCAGATAGCGTATCACAACCTGATCAAAAATCTTTACTGGTCATTTGTCATTTGGTGTTTGTCATTTGTCATTTGGTGTTTGGTGTTTGGCGTTTGGCGTTTGTTATATCTCTCTTATCCCCCTCATCTCCCTCATCCCCCTCATCCCCTTCTCTTGTTAAAAATTGTCCAGAAATCTAGACAGCAACCATTGTCTGACCTTTACCAAGTTTGTTAATATGCCTGGATGTCAGAAACACAACATCACCTCAGGAAAAAACTCGGATGGTCTTTGGATGAGCGAGATCCAAGATTCATCGAATCGCTAATGCCAATTTTGGGTTGGTTATATGACCACTATTTTCGAGTCCAAACTAGTGGTTGGGAGTATGTATCACCCCAAGAACAAGTTTTATTTGTTGGTTCTCACAATGGGGGACTAGCTGCTCCTGATATGGCGATGATGATGTATGACTGGTTCCGAAGATTTGGTGTAGAACGACCAATCTACGGTTTAATGCATCCTACAGTTTGGGAAGTAGCCCCGCCAATAGCACAACTAGCAGCTAAAGTGGGAGCAATCATCGCTCATCCGAAAATGGCTTATGCAGCTTTGCGCTCTGGAGCTAGTGTACTGGTCTATCCTGGTGGTGCGGAAGATGTCTTTCGACCGTATTCTTTACGTAACCAAATCTATTTTGCAGGGCGACAAGGGTTTATCAAGCTAGCATTGCGGGAGCGAGTACCGATTGTGCCTGTGATTTCCTCTGGTGCCCACGATACGCTAATTGTGCTGACTGAATGTTATAACATTGTCGAGCAACTCCACAAATTGGGGATGCCTTGGTTGTTTGGAATTGATCCGGTAGTCTTTCCGATTTATTTAGGTTTACCTTGGGGATTAGCAATCGGCCCATTGCCCCACATCCCTGTGCCTGTAACTATTCATACACGTGTGTGCCCACCGATTAAGTTTGAGCATTATGGAAGGGAGGCGGCGTGCGATCGCGAGTATGTTAATGAATGTTATAAATTAGTTGTAAGTCATATGCAGCATGAGTTAGACCAATTAGTAAAGCTCAGTGCCAAGTCTTAGATAAGATTCAGGTTATCTTGATGGCGCGATCGCCTCAGAATTTATATTGAAATCTTACAAGCAGCAACAGGCAAAGAAAGATGACTCAAGAAATTACAGTGGAAGTAAGTAATAGTATTTCATTTTAAGTATGATTTTTTAAGTTTAAACAAGTTCTCAAAACTTCTTCATTCATGAAGTAGTGAGCGTGAGTTTTGCCACTCATTTGTTTTACTAATGAGAAAGGAATTTTAATTTCTCTATGGGATATCTTGGCAATGTCACAACCATCAGGAACAGGTGTTTTTGTACAAAGCCAATCTTGATGGTAATAAAAGTCAATCCATGTTTCTATTTGTTGATTGTTGAAACACTTTTTAATTTCTTCTTCAATCTGTTTAGATTTAATAGAGAAAATTTTCAGAGAGCCTTCCATACAAATATAGCGAACTCGACATTTTTGCTGATAGTCTGCAATCACATCAGTTGCTATAACATTTCCAAAACTATGACCTAATATAGTTATCTTGTAGCACCTTGTACACCAGGATATTCAACTCACATGGCTTGCTGCACTTTTATCGCCATGCTGGTGTTAGCGGGACTTAAACATTTTTGAGGTCAAAACAGGCCTCAAACCTTTGCAGGGAAAGGGAAATACACCAAATACATAAAAATGCCTGAAACCCATATATATCAACAAACAAAGCAAAATGATGTCAAAGTCTTGTGGTATATGCGTTTGAGGTTATTTTGTCGGTGTTTTTTGTCTAAGTCCCATTACACAGTATTGAATGACTTTGATTTTCTTAGTACTCTTGACGAGCGCGATTGGAGATCGGGCATTGCTAGCCCTTTCAAGTGTGCTTTAAAAATATTTATTGCCTTCGCAGACAAGAAATATTTGTGTAATCATCAAATAAATAATATAGGATTCATACTTGATTTTTGAAATATACGTAGGGGAGGCAAAAAGCGGTGTGGATGTTCCTCCCGCTTTATTGCCGTTGCGTTATGCCTCTGGCTAACGCACCATCCGAGGCTTTGGTGCCGTACTCTCGCCGATAACACACCCTACACGTACTTAAATTTTTTCAGAAATCAAATCATAGTCCTATATCAAATCCGTTTGTATTGCAATTATTTATTATTCTTATCTCTCTGCGCTCTCAGTGTTTTTGTAGTTTTTAAATTATTCGGATAAGCAGATTTGATATAAATATTTTTGATAAAAATGGTAGGAATAAAAATTAACTTTCTACCATTTTATGTGCCTGAATCAGATTGCCTATACAGCGTATTTCAGGTAAATGAGGTACGCGGGTAGGGGCACGGCACTGCCGTGCCCTTACAATTATCTGTACCTCAGCAACTTGCAATCTGCTGTAAGTTTAAAAAGATTCAGGTTTCTGCAATCGCTTTTTCTAAACAAGCCTTCATCTTCTCTGACAACGATTTGACATAGGGTTCGTTAAAAATTGAGAAGTGGTTCCCTGGAACATGTTGGATATCCAGACCACCTAAAGCCAATTTACTCCAACCCATGTTTGGATCTACCTCACCTCCGTTGTTTACAGGGCGTTCTTCTGCTCGAAATACAGTAACTCGACCTGGATAAGCTTTTGGAATATATACCTTGGCAGCTTGTTTGTTAAAATCTTTTATTTTTACTTGTTTGCGGTAGGCGTAAGGTAAGATGCGAGATATGTTCAGGTAAGCCTTAAAGGTAAATTTTTTGAGCTTTTGTTTAACCATATACTCAACCCAACTGCTCTTTCCTTCTATTTGCTGAAGAATGTAGTTAGGTCCGACTTCTAAAAGGTTATTAAGATGGCGAGAAATGCGTTTTTGTATAGGTATGGGTTTGATATTAGTTTGGTGACGAGTCGTATTACTAGTATCAAATAAAGCTAACAAAGCAACCTTTTGACCTTGCGCCTCTAGCTGTCGAGCCATTTCCCAAACTACTAGGCCACCAAAAGAGTAGCCTCCTAAAAAATAAGGCCCTTGAGGTTGAATAGTTTGGATTTCTTTAATATAGTGAGCCGCCATTTTCTCAACCTGGGTAAGGGGAGTTTTTCTGCAATCCACACCTCTTGCTTGTAATGCATAAAATGGCTGATTTGAACCAAGATAGTTGGCAAAATCACGATAATAAAGAACACTTTCACCAGCACCGTGAACACAAAATAGAGGTGGCTTTTCACCGTTGGCTTGAAGAGGTACTAATGATGACCAAGGTAGCCATCCTCCAGTTTCTAAGCTAGCTTGATTTTCATTCTCAATTATTGACTTTTTCAGTTTTGAATTATTGCCTTTTAAAAATTTTGCGATCACTTGACCGAAAAAGTGTTTAACTAAACGCTGCGGTTCCTCATTATTCGGCTGACTGGAAGGTGATTTATCGCGTATAAAATTAGCTAGCTGCTCAATAGTTGGAGCTTGTAAAAGGATAGATAGAGGCAGAGTTTTGCCAAATATATTTTCAATCTCAGCAAAAATACGGACTGCAATTAGTGAGTTACCACCCAAATCAAAAAAGTTATCTGTTATTCCAATTGAATCAATTCTTAAAACATTTTTCCAGATTTCTGTCAACTGAATTTGCAATGGGTCTTCTGCTTTGACAAATGTTTTTTCTATTTGAGAATTAGATGGATTAAGTGCTGGTAAAACTTTGCGATCAACTTGGCCATTAGCATTCAATGGCAGAGAATCTACTATGACAAAGGTAAAAGGCAACAAATGCTCGGGCAGCTTTTGCTGGAGAAAACTCAGCAGTTGCTCACTCCCAAAACTCTCACCTTGTTTGGGGATAAGATAAGCAACTATACCCTGATCACCAAACTCTTCTTCCCTGATAATTACTACAGTATTCTCCACGCCTGGGTATTGAGCCAGAATTGTTTCAATTTCTGTTAACTCAATGCGAGAACCGCGAATTTTGACTTGATTGTCTAGGCGACCCAAAAACTCTATATTGCCATCACTTAAGTAGCGTCCTAAGTCACCAGTTTTGTAAATGTATGCTTCTGATTCGCTGCTAAAGGGGTTAGGGATAAATTTCTCAGATGTTAAATCAAGACGATTCAAGTAGCCTTGAGCAACACCGACACCGCTGATGTAGATTTCACCAGTCACACCGATGGGTACAGGTTGCGATCGCTGATCGAGGATGTAGACTTGGGTATTAGCGATCGCTCTTCCTAGAGGAATTTCTGAGCGCGTTTGGCTAGCTTCTGTGGCAGTTTCCGGATCGTAAACTGTGGCGGTTAAAGTTGTTTCTAGCGTTCCATAGGCATTTAGCCAGCGTACTTGCTTGCCAACCTTTTCTACCCAAGTTAAATAAGCATTGCGGGAAACTTTTTCGCCACCAACCATCACCAAGCGCAAGCTGGCTGGCAAGGTTTGGGGAGATACAGATGGCTCCTTGAGTAACTGATACCAGAAAGAAGTAGCTAGATTAACAACAGTAATTTGTTGTTGAGCAATGAACGGTAAAAACTGCCCCGTCGATTGCATCTCCTGAGGCTGGAGAATTGCAGTAGCACCAGTAATCCAACTGGGGAACAGTGATTCAATAAATGTATCGCAGCTGATGCTAAGTATGAGTAGTAAGCGATCGCTCTGTGTCAACTCCCAAGTTTCGCTGATTGCTAGGCTGTGAGTGACGAGATTGCGGTGGGTAATACCTACACCGTTGGGTTTTCCATTTGCGCCGGACACATACATCACACAGGCGAGAGTCTGATCTGTAACCTGACAGGGTAGATTGTCATTCCCGTGTAGAGCGATACTATTGAAATCAGTATCCGTACAGATAACTTGCGCCTGATGCTCAGGGAGTTTTTCAACCAAAGAACTTTGAGTTAATAGTAAAGATACTTGGGCATCTTCTAAAATGAAGGCCAGACTATCTTGCCCAGATGTGGGAGCGATCGCTACATAGGTTCCGCCAGCTTTTAAAATAGCCAACAGCCCGACAATTATCTCTAGAGAAGGCTCTAAATAAAGACCGACAAGTACCCCAGATCCTACCCCCAAAGTTTGCAAATAGTGAGCTAGTTGATTTGCCTGCTGATTGAGTTCCTGATAAGTTAACTGCTGGTTTTCAAAACTTACCGCAATATTATTGGGAGTCCGCTTAACTTGAGCCTCAAAGTACTCATGAATACAAGTATTCTGGGGATAATCAGCCTGCTTGCCATGCCAGTCAACCAGTAATTGCTGTTGTTCGCCTGCTGTCAACAGGGGTAATTGGGAAATCGGCTGATCTGGGTTGGCAACGATACCTTCAAGTAAAGTTTTGAAGTGTCCCAGCATTCGTTCTATGGTACTGGTATCAAACATCTCGGCATTGTAGTCGAATACCATGCCCAGACCATTATCCTGTTCCCGCAAGACCAATGTCAGATCGTATTTGGTTTTGCCATGATAGATGTAACCAAACAGCGCAGCGATAGTCAAATTAGGCAACTCCACCGGTGCCATACCACGACCATTAGACCAAGGAGGATTAAGGGAAAATTTCACCTGAAATAAAGGTGAACTATTGCGACTTTGTTGTTCTGGTCTAAGTTCTTCAATTAACCTCTCAAAAGGTAGGTCTTGATGGGCATAAGCCTCTAAGCAATCCTTACGCACTCGATCCAACAATTCCCGGAAAGTTGGGTTGCCTGCCAAGTTACTCCGCAGTATAAGAGTGTTAGAAAAAAATCCAATCAGCCCCTCTGTTTCTACTTGTCCCCGACCTGCACTTGCAAAGCTAATCAGGAGGTCTTCTTGTCCAGAATTACGGTAGAGTAATAGCTCAAATGCTGTCAACAGGGTCATAAACAGGGTCACTCCCCACTTTTGACTCAAGTCTGTCAGGGCATGGTTCAGCGTCTTGGACAACAACAGAGCAGCGCGATCGCCTCGATAGGTATGCACACCTTGAGGACGGGGGTGATCATAAGGTAATTGAATAATCGGTAAACTGCCCTCTAGCTTTCGCTGCCAATATTTTACTTGGGACTCTAAAAACTCTCCCTGGAGCCACTGATGTTGCCAATGGGCAAAGTCAGCATACTGCACCGGTAAGGGAGGTAAAGGAGAAGCCTTGCCCGCCGATAATGCTTTATAGATGGTAATGAGGTCTTGATAGAATAAATCAGCCGATGCTCCATCACAAACGATGCTGTGCATATTCCAGACCAACAGATGTTCTTGCTCACTCAACTGCAACAGTAAGACCCGCAAAATTGGCCCATTAGTTAGATCAAACGGTCGATGAGCTTCATTAGTTGCCAGTCGGTGAGCTTCAGCCTCCCGTTGCTCATCTGGTACTTGCCGCAAGTCAATTATTGGCAGTGTCAAGGAAAGATTGGTGGCTATGACTTGAGTGGGGTTTCCATTCACTGCCGGAAATCTTGTCCGCAGGAGTTCATGGCGACGGACAACTTCTTTGAGACTTTCCTCTAAGACAGCAACATTCAGATTCCCTGTACAACGTACCACAATCGGCATATTATTTGAGGAACTATCAGGTTCAAACTGATGGAGAAACCATAACCGTTGCTGACCAAAAGAAAGCGACAAGTTGCCATTCCGTTCACAAGCTACAATTGGGGGAATCGGTGAACTGGCGACTGCGGTAATTTGTCGTAAAAAATCTATGATTTCAGCTTTTTGCGTTTTTAACTCTGTCAGTAATTCTGGCGTGAGGCTGTCTTTGGCCGCCCGATAGCGTAAGCGTTCTCCCTCTAGCCAGAGTTGCACATCTCGCTGACGTAGCTCAGATAGTAGTTCATCCAATGTTTTCATAGCTCACCTTCCTCATAATCATCTGCTGTTTGACTCTCAGCAGCCTGAACACTTTGGGCTGCCCAACGCAGAGTCTCCACTCGTTGAGCCAAATCTGCTATCGTTGGTAATTCAAATAAATTGGACATCAAGATTTCTACTTGCAAGGCTTGGCGCAGTCGAGAAACCACTTGGATTCCTAGTAGAGAATGTCCACCCAGTTCAAAAAAGTTGTTGTAAATACCAACACGCTCTAGCCGTAAAACTTGAGTCCAAATGTCAGCAATTTGCTGTTCGGTGGGAGTACGAGGTGCTACATAATTACCTTCTAGCTCTAGGCGGACGCGCTCCGGTTTAGGTAGGGCTTTACGATCCAATTTGCCATTAGGCGTAAGCGGCATGGCTTCTAGGATCATGAATGTTGTCGGCACCATGTATTCAGGTAGTCGCCCTTTGAGGAATTGGCGTAATTCGGGAATCAGTTGGTCATTCTCAGCTTGCTTGAGCATGGGACTATTGGCATAAGCAGCCCAAGACAGGAAATCTTTTTGCTGGGTCGGGGAGGATACGATGTTAATCGCCTGTCCCGCTTGCTGATCTAGTCGGATCAACACTGCTTCCATATAGCCATCTTTGGCGGTGTCTGACCATCTGATATCGATTGCATAGGGTAAGTCGTTGGCTAAATCCCACAAATGCTCAGGATCGATGCTTTCTAAGACCGTATTCAGCTTTTGTTGTAAGTCGCCCACAGTCGCCAATGTCTGGTCTTGTTTGAGCAATGCTAAAGCTTGTACCTCTTTTTGAATCCGTGCATTCGGAATTCTGCTCAGGCAATAGTATTCAGGTTGAGTGACTTCCAAAACTCGACGTACTTCCGTCAGCGTTAATTGTTCATCTAGCCAGTCATGCCATGTTGGTTCAAAGTTGAAGTTTTCTGGAATGCCAATGTACAAGAACACATCATAGTGAAACTGAGTGGTTTCGTTCCATAAACTACCCCGACGCAGTTTGAAATCAATGTGTCCAATCGCCGGAATTTTCTGTTTTAGGGCATAGAAAAAACCAGGATCAACAACCAGTTCATCTTCATTACGGACTCGATTTTCCACAACACCTTTCAATGTATTAATTGACATTGATTCTGGTGAATGCTTCAGCTGATCCATTGTGTGGTAAGTTTCCAGCAGTCCATAACTCTGGACATCACCAATATAAATCCAACCACCTGTTTTAACTGCTGCCACAGCTTTTTCTATGACTTGCAATAAATAATCAGCGTTGGGAAAATACTGCACAACTGAGTGAATGATTACTGTATCGAAAGCATTAGCCTCAATGTCACGAAAATCATCAGCTGGTCTATGATCGAGAACAACTTCCGGTAAGTTTTTCTGGGATGCTTGCAGTTGCTGTTGCAAGACTTGGATAGCTGGTGCAGCATAGTCTGTTCCCAAGTAATATGTGCATTGTGGCGCAACTTCCAGCAATATCTGTCCAGTTCCACACCCAATTTCCATTACCCGACTGGGTTTGAGAGCCAGAATTCTTTCTACGGTTTGATCTAACCACTCTTGGGCTTGTTGTTCAAAATCATCTTGATTGGTTAACTGTTTGATGATTGCAACATCACTGAGGGTTTTATTTTGTAAAGCTTCCGCCGAGGTATTCTCCAAAGCTGATTGATAGAGTAAGTCCCACCGTTGATTCCAGTCTTGGATATGTTGACTACTGATAGCCACATTCCCCGACAAATCAACATCAGATGCTTGTTTAGCAATTAAGTAACCAACTAAAGTTTTCTCCTCTGGGATATCTTCTCGGACGACAACAACTGCTTCTTTTACCGCCGGATGTTGCGCCATTACAGCTTCGATTTCACCTAATTCGATCCGAAAACCTCGTACCTTGACCTGATAATCGATGCGACCGAGATATTCAATTTCTCCATTGGGTAAATAGCGGACTAAATCGCCAGTTTTATATAAACGTGATTGGGGATCTGCACTCAAGGGATTGGGGATAAACCTTTCGGTCGTCAAATCCGGGCGGTTTAAATATCCCCTTGCTAGTCCTGAACCACCAATATACAACTCACCGGGAATGCCGATGGGAACGGGTTGTAAATGGGAGTCTAAAATGTAAGTCTGGGTATTAGCTATAGGACGACCAATGCTAACTGGTTTGTCACCAGTGGTTACTTGACAACCAGTTGCCCAAATTGTGGTTTCTGTCGGCCCGTAGAGATTCCATAGCGCCGAGCCTTGAGGTAACAATTGGTTAGCGAGTTCTCTGGGTAAAGCTTCACCTGTGGAAATCATCTTCAACTGCGGACTACCTTGCCATCCTGCTGCTAGTAGCAGTCGCCAAGTAATGGGTGTGGGCTGCATGAAGGTGACATTGTAGGTGGTGAGCAGTTTTAATAGTTGATTGCCATCAGCAGCTGCTGCACGACTGGCTAATACCAATTTCGCCCCAACGCTCAGGGGAAGAAAAATTTCTGATACAGCAATGTCAAAGGATAAACTAGTAACTGAGAGCAGAGTGTCTTCAGCAGTTAACCCAGGAGCTTGCTGAATACTGTGGAGAAGATTAACAGCATTTCGATGCTCAATTTGCACACCTTTGGGTTGGCCTGTCGAGCCGGATGTATAGATGAGGTAGGCTAAGTTATGGGGTGTGACATTACTGCTGGGATTTGGCAATTGTGCTTGTGTACTTTGCCAGTTAGCATCAAAGTAAATGATTTGGGCTTGATGCTGGGGTAGGCTGTTTTGGAGATGCTTTTGTGTCAAGAGCACTGGTATTTGAGCATCTTGCAACATGAAAGCTAAACGCTCTTGGGGATAAGTGTAATCTAAAGGTAGGTATGCTCCCCCAGCTTTGAGAATTGCTAATACTCCCACTACCATTTCTACACAGCGTTCGACGCACAAACCCACTAGTGCCTCTGGCCCAACACCCAAGCTTTGGAGATGATAGGCTAACTGATTAGCCTGCTGATTAAGTTCTTGGTAGGTTAATTGCTGGTCTTCAAATACTACCGCGATCGCCTCTGGAGTTTTTTCCACCTGCGCTTCAAATAGTTGGTGAATGCACAGATTCTCAGGATAAGTAGCTGTAGTATTGTTCCATGCTGCTAACAAGTTTTGTTCATCTACCGACAATAGAGGCAATTTGGTAATAGTTTGATTGGGATTGGCAACTATACCTAGTAACACCGTTTCCAACTCTGCCATCTGGCGGCGAATAGTGTCAGCATCAAATAAATTCGTGTTGTACTGACATTCCAGAGTCATCTGGCCACGCAATTCCGTAGCATTAATATATAGTTCAAAGTTCTCAAAGGAGCGGGGATTAGTGTAAAAGTCTACTTCCAAACCAGCGAAGGGTAGTTTATCGCTATCTAAGCCCTGATCAAGATTAAATATAATTGGTACTAAAGGAATTCGACTAGAATCCCGTGGTAACACTAATTTTTTGACCAGACTGCCGAAGGTAAATTGTTGATGGTCATAGGCATCTAATACAGTCGATCGCCGCATTTGCAAGTAGTCGCTGAAAGATTTTTCGCCATTAATCTGGCTACGCAATGGTAATAAATTTACACAGTGACCTACGAGATTATATTGCCCAGAAGCTGCTTGTCCGGCGGCGGGAATACCGACAACCAAGTCGTTCTGTCCTGTCAGGCGATGCAGCCAGACCTCAAACCCCGCCAGGATAGTTGTCATAAAGCTACAGCCAAGTTTTGTGCCTAGTTGTTTGAGATCTGCAACTAGTTCGGGATTTAACTGCCAATCTTCGCGAGCTGCGTTAAAGGTTCTTAGTGGTGGACGCGGGCGATCGCTGGGGAAGTCCACTACAGGTACAGAGTCAGCGAATTGTTCCAACCAATATTGTTCTGTGGCGATCGCTTCTGGACTATCCGCCTCTTCTTCTTGCAAAATCGCATAGTCACTTAAGCGATCAGCTTCATCTAATTCCGGAACAATGCCCTGTAGCAAGCCAGAATAGAGTTTACCCAAATCTGGCATCAGTACTGCCCAAGACCAACCATCACAAATAATATGATGGGCAGTCAAAATAGATATATGCTCTTGCGGCTGCAATTTGACAATTTGTGCCCGGAACAAGGGGCCATGTTCCAAATCAAAAGGCTGCGCTACCTCTTGTCGCCAGATACTAGCTAATTTTTCCTGTTTCTCCTGCGGTTCTAGGCTAGAAATATCAATAATTGGAATTTCAATTTGTCGGGAGCCAACAATGCAAAGTGTATTACCATCCGTGCTAAAAGTTGTCCTTAGTGCTTCATGACGTTGGACTAACTGTTGCAGTGCAGACTGGAAAACTGTGACATCAAGTTCGCCTTTGAGTCGCAGAGATTGGGATTCGTTATAAGCACAATTGGCAGCATCTCCCATTTGCACAGAAGCCCAAATTTCTTTTTGAGATTCAGTAGCAGGGGCGGTTAATAGTAATTCTCCATCTGCAAACGGATCAAAATCAACAGCAGCTAATGTGGATTGAAAATTTACAGGTGATAAAGTCATAAAAATCTCTTACTTTCTCAATTTATTCAATGTGCTGGAATGGGAATTTGTGTTTACAAACTACTAACGTTCAATACATTGTTTAGCCAAGAGTGTGGATTTTAAATAATTACGCATAGGAACTTCTACAAATCTATATGTCAATGATGCAACTAATAAGGTAATTATGAGAAATCCTCCTAAAGATACCAAGGCTTCATATTCTGTAAATCCTTTACCAAAAGCATCGTTATATTTGTAAATCCAAAATAGTTTTAACAATTCTTGAATAAGCCAATGAACCATATAGATTGAGTAAGATATTGTACCCAGATATAGCATTAAACGTGAATTCAAGATTTTTGATATCACACTATTATTGTTTACAGATACAGCTAAAATCAGTAGAGAAAAGGCTGGTAAAACTAGCCAATTATGAAGACTACGCAAATTATGCCAGTAGTTATGCATAATCACAATTATCCAAGTTATAGCTATAATCGCCAGTAAATTAACATTGAAATACTTTTTATAATTACTTTGACGATACACTTTGTAAGTGATAATGCCAAGTACACATTCTAGCCCGCATCTAGCTATCGAAGGTATACCGATAATACTATCTAAATTACCACGAGTAAAGGTTACTAATAGTAATAAGCTAAAGAGAGTATAAACATAAATAATCAAATCATTTTTCTGAGTATTTTTTAATAAAAAAAACAATAAAAATGGAAATACACAGTAAATGATAAACTCTACGCTAATTGACCATGCAGGTTCATTCCAGTAAGTATTACACCAAAACCAAGGTGAGCAATTGAGGTCGAAAGCTTGCAAAAGAAAAATATTCGCAAAAAGGGCAGTTAAGTGAAATTTACCTGTGAAAGCAGAATGATTTAGTAAGAATATTTTTAATATTTCTAATCCAATAAATAAAAATAAAATAAATATATGCAAAGGATAAATTCTAGCAAAACGGGATAATAAATATGAGCGATAGTTATTTGAACTCACTTTGGCAGCAAAATCCCTGATATAAACGTGGCTCATGATAAAACCACTCAAAATAAAGAAAAAGTCAACCCACAAATATCCATTCCGAAAAAAATCGCTGTAGGCTGATAAAGTTGCCCCAGTTTTAGGTAAGGTGTAGTAAGAGAAATGGTGGACAACAACAACTAAAGCTGCAATACCGCGCAAAGAAGTGAGGGAATTAATGTGTTTGTACATTGATACTTTTGCTTGAATTATCGTAAGAATCAAAAATTAGTTAATTCTTACAATGATTGATTTCTTGGCGTTACTGAATTAAAGGATGAAATTGTATGCATTATCTGAAACAAATCATCCCGCCAATATGCAACGCCGATTTTTTCAAGTACTTTAGGAAATACCTGCGACTTGTAAATATTTCCCAGGACGTTCAGGATCGGGGATATACCAAGAGGGGTTACCTTGAGGATCGCGTCCTAATTTCGCATCAGGTTGGGGAGGGCGATTGCGAAGGCTGTTATTAGTAACGACAACTCCATTTTGGCTGCGATTTGTTACTTCTCCAGGCGATGCAGCAAAGAAGCCAGCAGCTTGCATTTCGGCAAGACACTCCTTAAAGGCTGTCATCACGAAAGCCAGATCAGCTTCAGAATGGGCTGTGGTAAGGAAGCAAGGACGGTGATCCCAAATATGCACTCCCTTTTCTCGCAGCAAGTAAAAAAGCAAATCTCCGTAGAGGAACTCTGATGCGGGCTTCATCATGAACAGGGAGCCGAAATTATGGACTGTAAAAGGTGCTTGAAGTTGCTGGAAATATCCCATCAGTTCTGCCACAAACTTATCAGTTCTAGCATTGAGATTTTGCTGTAAGCTAGGGCCACTCTGCTGTAAATGTTGGAGTACTGCTTTTGCTGCTGCTAGTGCTAGGGGATGGCGGACAAAAGTACCAGCAAAGTAAGTGACACCAACTTCTGGAACCGAGTCATCACCATACTGCCAAAAGCCACCATCTAGAGCATCCATATATTTTGATGTGCCAGCAATGACTCCAATTGGTAGCCCGCCGCCGACAATCTTTCCGTAGGTTGCAATGTCAGCTTTGATACCGAAATGAGCTTGAGCGCCACCGGGATGAACTCTAAATCCAGTGACGATTTCATCAAAAATTAGAGCAATATCAGCCTGTTCGGTGAAATCGCGCAGTTGCTGCAAGAATTCCTTGGGTTGGTATTCTGGGCGACGGCTTTGCACAGATTCCACCATCACCCCTGCTAATTCATCAGCCCGACTTTTAAGGATTTCTAAAGACTCAGGTGAATCATAATCTATCACCAAAATGTTCTCTACTTTTTCTGGTGGAATACCAGGCGCAGCGGGAATTGACCGGAGTTGCTTAGTACCACGAACAATCACTTCATCTAAAATGCCATGATACGCTCCGGAGAAGATGGCGATTAAATTACGCCCTGTGATTGTGCGTGCCATCCGCATCGCTCCCAGAACGGCTTCTGAACCTGTGTTGCAAAAGGCTGCTCGGTCAAAGTTGGTCAATTCACACATCAGCCGCGCTACTTCTCCAACTAAGGGAGTCTGGGGGCCGATTTCCATACCAAGTTTTAGTTGTGCTTCAATTGCTTCGGTAATGAAAGCTGGCGACCAACCAAACAAATTCAAGCCAAAACCATTGCTTAAATCTACATATTCGTTATCGTCAATGTCCCAAAGTTTAGAACCTGATGAACGAGATACCACAATCGGGTAAACCATCTCTTTCATCGTCGGGTTGAAGCCAGAAACACTTCTGGGATCTGCCAAATAACGGCGATGAGATTGCGTATATTCTTTGGATTTTTGCGTCCGTTGTGTATATCTTTGGATAAATTTGTCTAGATAAGAGCGTTGTGAGGCTGTCAGAGTTTTAGTCTGGGTCTTTTCAATTCGCGCCGCTGCACCAAATACTTTTTTACTGCCATTTGACTCAGCTTCTACCGCTGCTTGTGGTTCTTTGCTGATTTGGGTTGAAGGGACAGTTACAGCGTTTTGCGGCTTGACACCATTATTTTGCGGGGTTGATACCGTCGGTACAACTGGCGTTGTCAGAGATAAATTATTGTTACCCAGTAACGCCAATTGCTGAGTCATGATTTGTAGCTGCTGATTAATCACAGTTTCTAGAACACTGGATGCAACAGGTTGAGGAGCAATCTGAGGTGCAGATGCATTTGTCGGAACTTGATGAACTACCGATGATGTAGTTGCAGGTATTGGTAATGGTGCTTCTGGAGTTGGTTCTGCAACGGTTTCTGTTAATCCTAGTGCGGATAAAGCTTCGGGAGACAAAGCTTGATTGATCAAGTCAGCCAAGGTTCCTAAATTCGGGCAAACTTCTAGTAATTGTCTTAGTGTCACCTTGACTTTAAATTTTTTCTTCAACGCTAACCCAACTTGCGTTAGGGATAGGGAATCTAACCCCATTTCTAAAAACGTTGTCGATTCGTCAAAACCAGCGATTTCCAGTCCAGAGGTTTCTTCGAGAACTTCTTTGAGCAAAGGAATAAGTTTTTGTTTGGAGGAGACTGACATAGTTTGGGGTTTCTCTAAACTTTGGGGATTTGGAAGTTGAGTAGTTTTGGCGCGATTGGGATGGGGTAGCGGATCAATCCAAAAACGTTGGCGTTCAAAGGGATAAGTAGGTAGAGGAATTCGCTGTCTTGTTTCGTCCTGATAGAAATTGCTCCAGTCAATAGTGACCCCTGCTAACCACAGTTGTCCTACAGCCTTAAGTAATGCAGTCCATTCGGCTTCGTTCTCGGCGTTATCACCCAGAGATGCGATCGCAATCTGTTGTTTAATATCTTTAGCTTGTTGGCGGGCTAGGGTTGAAGTTGTGGTGCGTGGCCCCACTTCTAACAGTACTCGTTCTGGCTGTTGCCATAGAGTTTGTACGCCCTCAGCAAATCGTACTGTCTGGCGGAGATGATTCGCCCAATACATCGGATCTGTGGCTTGCTCAGCTGTAATCCAGGTGGCGGTAACTGTGGAAACAAAGGGAATTTGGGGTGGCGATAATTTGACTTGTCCAACTACCTCTGCAAAAGGAGCTACGATACTATCCATCATTGGTGAGTGGAAAGCATGGGAGGTATGGAGATGACGACAGACAATCTCTTCGCTTTCTAGTTGTTGTTGCAGCGATGCAATCGCCTCTTTGGGGCCGGAAACTACACACAGGGAGGGGCCGTTAATTGCGGCGATCGCTAATTCTGCACTCAATCGCGGCTCTACCTCTTTGGCTGGGAGGCGGACTGAGAGCATGGCTCCTTCCGGTAACTCCCACATTAAGCGACCGCGAGTTGCAACCAACATCAGCGCATCTTCTAAGCTAAATACACTCGCAATACAAGCGGCGACAAATTCACCGATACTGTGACCAATCATGGCTTGGGGTTTGACTCCCCAACTTTGCCATAGTTGTGCTAATGCGTATTCAATAACAAATAAGGCTGGCTGGGTAAAGAAGGTTTGTTTTAAAGAAATAGCCGCAGTTTCAGTATCGCCTGGTGCGGGATACATGATTTCTCGCAAATCTCTACCCAGCAAAGGTTTGAGGATTTCCGCACATTGATCTACAACTTCCCGAAACACAGGTTCGTGATTGTAGAGATTCAATCCCATGTTCACATATTGCGACCCTTGCCCAGGGAACATGAAAGCAACGGCGGGATTGCGGATTTCTGTATGACGGGTATTGACTTGATTGGGATCTAAAGATTGAAGAGATGCGATCGCATCTGCAATATCATGACAAACCACATAGCGCCGATAATTAAAGGCTTTGCGCCCTCGCTGTAGGGTATAAGCAACATCAGCTAAGTTAATTTTGGCATTGTATTGTAGATGTTGCTGCAAATTTGTTGTTGCAGCGTCTAAAGCTTGACTTGTTTTTGCTGAGAGCAACAATAGCTGCTGTGGGCGAGAAGCACTGGAATGTTGAATTTGTGGTGCTTCTTCTAGAACTACATGAGCATTCGTCCCACCCACACCAAACGAACTCACACCAGCGCGGCGCGGAGTTTCACCCTCTGTCCATTCCACTAGTTTGGTATTGACATAGAAAGGGCTATTAGCAAAGTCAATCTTGGGGTTGGGCGCTGCAAAATTCAAGCTGGGCGGAATCTTTTTTTGATAGAGCGAGAGAGCAGTTTTAATTAACCCTGTTACCCCAGCAGCCGCCACTAAATGCCCAACATTGCTTTTAATTGAGCCGATCGCACAAAATTGTTTAGCATCTGTATGTACACGAAACGCTTGCGTTAGCGCTTCAATTTCAATCGGGTCACCTAAAGGTGTGGCTGTACCGTGAGCTTCAATATAAGAGATGGTTTCGGGGTGAAAGTTGGCATAAGCTTGGGCCATCGCGATGGCTTCTGCTTGTCCGTCTACACTGGGAGCGGTAAAGCTCACCTTGTCACCACCGTCATTATTGATACCAAGCCCTCGAATTACTGCATAGATGCGATCGCCATCTTGCAGTGCATCTTCTAAACGCTTGAGAGCAACTATTCCTGCACCATTATTGAACATTGTGCCCTGAGCGTTGACATCGAAAGGGCGACAATGCCCATCTCCAGAGAGCATACTGCCTTCTTGAGCTATATAACCGCTATTTTGGGGTGTAGTCATAGATACACCACCAGCCAAAGCCATATCGCATTGATAGTTGCTGAGAGCTTGGCAAGCTTGAATAACTGCTACCAAGGAAGTAGAGCAAGCAGTATTTACACTGACAGCCGGGCCTTTCAGATTAAGCTTATAAGCTGCACGAGTCGTTAAAAAGTCTTTTTCATTAGCTAGCATCGTCTGGAATTCACCGATGCGATCGACAATTTCCATCCGTCCACTAATGTGGTTAGCAAAATAAGTATTTTGACCACAACCAGCATATAAACCAATCAAACCGTCGAAAGACTCTGATTGATAACCAGCATTTTCTAGGGCTTCATACACTAACTCTAGGAAAACTCTGGACTGTGGGTCCATCACCACAGCTTCTGCGGGATTAATGCCAAAGAAAGCTGCATCAAAGGTTTCCCCTCCAGGGATGGTTCCTCTAGCTTTGACGTAGCTTGGATCTTTGCAAAGGTCTGGATCAAGACTTGGATCTAGTTCTTCATCTTTAAAAAAAGTGGTTGACTCTACACCCTCACACAGATTGCGCCATAACTCATCTACATTTCTAGCGCCAGGAAATCTTCCTACCATGCCAATAATGGCAATACCATCAATGGGATCTTGATTATCCGATGCTTGCATATTCACCATTGCTTAAACACTTTGTTGATGATTACGGCGACGAGTACGAGCAGCTTGCTGGCGTTGGGCGCGACTTTGCAGCTTGTCATAAGAAGGTTGATTGTTCTGTTGTAGCAAATACTTTGCTAATGCGCCAATTGTTGAATACTGAAATAGCTTGACAGAAGATAACTCAATACTAAGTTCGTGTTGCACTCGTGCAGTAACTTGCAAAATTGAGATGGAAGTTGCTCCTAAATCAAAGAAATTATCATCAATCCCAACGCGATCAATTTTCAGCAACTCGCACAAAATACTTGCCAACTGACGTTCTAAATCAGTTTGGGGAGCAATGTACGCTTGTTCGAGTTGCGGACGTTTTCTACTGGGTGCAGGCAATTTATGCCTATCAACTTTGCCGTTTGCAGTTAAAGGCAGTGATTCTAACAACACAAACGCTGATGGCACCATGTAATTAGGTAATCGTTGCTGTAAAAAGCTCCGCAATTGATTGTGCGTGTATTTACTGTTCTGATGCGGAACAATATAAGCAACTAACTGCTTTTCGCCTGTTTCTTGCTGACGTGCTAAAACCACATTTTCCCGAACGTCAGGATGTTGGGCAATTTCTCTTTCAATTTCCCCAAGTTCAATGCGGAAGCCACGAATTTTTACTTGATTGTCAATTCGTCCTAGAAATTCGATATTGCCATCTGGAAGAAAACGAGCTAAATCTCCAGTCTTGTAAAGGCGCGTTTGTAAATTGCGATCAAAGGAGTGAGAAATAAATTTTTCAGCAGTCAAATCGGGACGGTTCAGATAGCCTCTAGCTAATCCATCACCGCCAATATACAACTCGCCAACTTCTGCGAGCGCTACTGGTTGGAGGTTATCATCTAATATATAAACTTGAGTATTCGCAATTGGGCGACCAATCGGAATGGAAGCACCGGGTTGCAGTGGTGCTTTTATACTGTAGCAACAGGTAAAAGTTGTATTCTCAGTGGGGCCGTAACCATTAATTAGCTGACAGTTATCTACTGTTTGCAGAAATTTTTGTACATGGGGAACTGATAAAACATCACCACCCGCTAAAAGTTGACGTAAATATTTTAAAGCATCAATTTTTTCATCAACTATGAGGTGGAATAAACCAGCAGTCAGCCAAAGAGTTGTAACTTGGGTTTGCTGAATAATCTGCCCTAATTCTTCTAAAGATGGTGTATGAGGAGGGCAAATTACTAGTTTTCCACCGTTAAGTAAGCAACCCCAAATTTCCAAAGTAGAAGCGTCAAAGGAAATAGGCGCGAGTTGCAGAATTACTTCTTTATCTGTTAATTGAGCATAGTTAGTTTCTTTGACTAACCTGACTACACCACGATGAATTACACAAACACCCTTAGGTGTACCTGTAGAACCTGAGGTGTACATCACATAAGCTAAGTTGTCAGCAGTGATGTTAGCAGTTAGGTTATCTTGATTATTTTGGGCGATAGCATTCCAATCTGTATCTAGACAAATTACAGATGCAGTATGAGTAGGTAATTTAGCAACTAGTTCTTTTTGAGTTAATAGTAACGATACATTGGTATCTGACAGCATGAAAGCTAAACGTTCTTGCGGATACCCTGGATCTAGTGGTACATAAGCTCCACCTGCTTTGAGGATGGCTAAAAGTCCTAGAACCATTTCTATTGAACGTTCTATGCAGATTCCAACGAGGATTTCTGCACCTACCCCTAGTGTTTGCAGATATTGTGCTAGTTGATTAGCACGACAATTTAGCTCTTGATAGGTAACCTGCTGCTCGTTAAATATTAATGCTACAGCATCAGGTGTTTTTTCAACTTGCGCTTCAAATAACTGATGAATACACGCTTGCTTAGGATAATTAGTTTGAGTATTATTCCACTCGATTAGTAATTGCTGTTGTTCTGTTTCTTGCAAAATAGATAATTTTAATGTGTCTTGTTCAGGGTTACTTTCAGATAATGAAGTTTGATACACCATTGGCAGTAATAGTTTTTTATCTTCAACCTATTAATTAGTAATTAATTCAATTTGAACATTTCTAAAAACACTATTTTCTCAGTATTATCGCCTTATTAAAGCTATAAAATTCTATGTTATTAATGCGATTAATACAATTACTTAAAGCATGATGTATCTCTATGCAGAGATGTTACAGCATTGTCATTCATACTTTGATTGGTCATTTATTACTTAAAAACTTGAAAGTAAATTCAAATGTGTCAACAAATGAGCAGATGTTTTGAAAATGTATTAATGCGTACGTAGTAACTCTATGTTTTAGTTATTTCATTCTGACCTACTTTCTAAAAATCGTAGTTACTTTCAATACATCTTTATTGAAAATTAAAACTTTAGAGCCGATTTGCTAGGTAAATATTAAGCCTTTACAGAAAAAGTAATGGTTGTTCAAGAAATATTGACGTTTTTGGAAATAGAGGCTAAAGGCTCAGGACTAAGGGCTAGAAAGGAGAAATGTTAATGCTTCAGGGCGATCGCCCGTGGGGTTATATTTTGACAATAGTTCTAAATGCTGAGTCAATAATAATACTTAATTTTACTGATAATAGCGGATGCGGAAATAAATTTAAGCTACAGCACATTTACTTGGCATACATACTCCTTAGGTTCGTCTATAGTCAAGAGTTGCGGTCAATAAGTTTTGAGCAATGGCAGAAGGCGATCACGAGTTGACTATTTGTCTGTAATTTGCCGCAAGTAAATGTTCTAGAACACAGAACTTAAGCCAGAGTATGTTTTATCTCTGGAGTTTAGACTAAAAGCGATATGAGAGAACGCAAACCAAATGGAATTAGAGG
>JAVRCF010000025.1:0-87896 GCA_034530935.1 Aulosira sp. DedQUE10
CGAAAGTTTCTGGTTCTAATAATTTAGTGCATCTTCATGGAGAATTGGTATAAGTGAGTAGGGTGTGTTGTCGCCAAGCGCCGCACCGATGTACCATCAACGATTCAAGGTGCGTTGCTATTAGGCATAACACACCCTACAAATACTGAGAGTTTTTAAATAATGAAATCGGATTTCTAAATTTCTTTATTGTTGGTAAGTGATAGTTTCTGTTGGCAGTAAATAGTTAGCTGCTATCGTTTGTACTTTACGTTAGGAAGTTATTATGGGCACAGTTTATATTACCCAAGAAGATGCTTTTATTGGGAAGGTAGATGAACGTATTAACGTTAAGTTTGATAAAAAGACAATTTTAGATGTACCACTGATAAAAGTCGATGGTGTTGTAGTTTTGGGACGTGCTACTGTTTCACCTGCTGTAATTTCTGAATTG
Organism: Aulosira sp. DedQUE10; assembly: GCA_034530935.1. GTDB lineage: Bacteria > Cyanobacteriota > Cyanobacteriia > Cyanobacteriales > Nostocaceae > Aulosira. The sequence continues at coordinate 434 of JAVRCF010000025.1, forward strand.
CTTGAGCGTCATATTCCACTAACATTTCTGACTAATACAGGTAGTTATCTGGGACGTTTAGAACCAGAAGTTACTAAAAACATTTTTGTTCGCAAAGCTCAATGGCAAGCGGCTGGAGAATCACCTCAAGCGATTCACTTGGTACAAGGTTTTGTGCGAGGTAAACTGAAAAATTCTCGTCAGATATTACTGCGCCGGCAGCGAGAATTACAAGACCTAGACTTATCAAAGAATATTACTCGCATTGAGCAGGCGATCGCACCAATTGATACGACTCATAATATCAATTCGCTTCGGGGCTTAGAAGGTGCTGGTAGTGCTGCTTACTTTGGCTGCTTCACCCAGCTCATTCGGGTTCCAGAATTTGAATTCACTAAGCGTGTCCGTCGTCCTCCTACCGATCCTGTGAATTCCTTACTTAGCTTTGGTTATGCCTTGCTGCGTCATGACGTTCAAGGAGCAATTAATATCGTTGGCTTCGATCCATATTTAGGCTATTTGCATTGCGAACGCTATGGCAGACCATCTCTGGCACTAGATTTAATGGAAGAATTTCGCTCGTTAGTCGTAGATACAGTAGTTCTATCTGCATTAAACAAATGCTTGTTAACACCTGCGGATTTTGTCACTGAACCGTTAAGTGGTGCAGTTTCTCTAACTTCTTCAGGACGAAAAACATTTTTACAGTTATACGCACAGAAGAAGTTATCTGAATTCAAACATCCCGTATTCGGGCGTAAATGTAGTTATCAGGAAGCGTTTGAATTGCAAGCTCGATTACTAGCGAAATACCTGATGGGTGAGATTGAAAAGTATCCACCTTTAATTTTGAAGTAAAGGCTGGAGAGCGAAATTACAGATGAACGTTGTCATATCCTACGATATTTCTGAAGACAAGCGCCGCACAAAAATTCACAATATCCTTAAGTCTTACGGGCAATGGGTGCAGTATAGTATATTTGAATGCCAATTAAATGACACACAGTACGCAAAGCTGCGATCGCGATTAAATAAGTTGATTAAAAGCGATACCGATAGTATCCGTTTTTACTTCTTATGTGGTTGCTGCTTTGGTAAGGTTGAACGTATTGGCGGAGAACCAGTCCGCGACGATACTATTTTCTTTGCAGAATGCGCGGATGGGTAGGTGTTGAAAAGGGAGTTTCCTCAAAAATGGGTGAAACTCTTTCTATGTAAGGCTTTCAAATGTTAATTGATGTCCAACCACCCGCGCTCCTTACACAGATTGACTTTCAGCCATTTTGGTTTTGCTTTTTCACTATTGCTCATGTTATTATGGAACCATCCGCGCTACAGAACCTTGAAAACTGCATATACATTGGCTTTGCAACTTCCGCAGTTGAAATTTCACTTACTCCCTATTAGGGATTGAAACGGATGAATGCCATCCGTGCTGTAGTAACTCGTACCTAAAGTTGAAATTTCACTTACTCCCTATTAGGGATTGAAACGAATTGGAAGATGAACCTTCAGAGATGACGATTTCAAGTTGAAATTTCACTTACTCCCTATTAGGGATTGAAACTCTTTGAAATTGTTGGTTAGCACCTTCTAAGCCAATGTTGAAATTTCACTTACTCCCTATTAGGGATTGAAACAGGAGTGCGATCGTAGTCGAAGTAGTCAAACTAAAGTTGAAATTTCACTTACTCCCTATTAGGGATTGAAACGGGGCGATCGCCTGTCCAATATGTTTTATGAAACGTTGAAATTTCACTTACTCCCTATTAGGGATTGAAACGATTTGGGGTGGGCGGGGCTGGCGACGACTGAAGGTTGAAATTTCACTTACTCCCTATTAGGGATTGAAACTTGACGGACTTGTAACGATTCCGGTTTTGGCGAAAGTTGAAATTTCACTTACTCCCTATTAGGGATTGAAACGACCAATAGTCGCAGGATGTAAAGCGCTTTACAAAGTTGAAATTTCACTTACTCCCTATTAGGGATTGAAACGCATCTGCCAATAAAAACGGATTTAAAGCTTTAAGTTGAAATTTCACTTACTCCCTATTAGGGATTGAAACGGCAAAACACATTTAGCCAACAAGCGCAGGGTGCGGGTTGAAATTTCACTTACTCCCTATTAGGGATTGAAACTAGCAAATTGGCTCTTAGATTAAAGAATCACCGCTCCTTAAGGAGCGGTGAATATCAAAATATACCTACTTATTATTAATCCTAGTCCATTGGATCTGAGGAGATTCAACTGAAGCACCAGATTCAATGTTAGAAACTGGAATGATCACCTCGTTTTTCTTAGGTACTTGAACCCTTGTCCCAGGTGCTAACAAGTTACCATTGACGATGCTCTCTCCCCCACGGGTTGTTCCTTTTGTGGTGTAACCTGTTGCCAGAGATGGCAGGATGCTATTCCCTTGTTTGACGACCTCCTTAACAAGCATTAACTCCGCAGGAGAAAGCTCTCGTGGCTTTCCAACAGAGGGCTGGGACAAGTCACTATCCACTACACCAAGAAGGCGGTTCTGGTAATTGAAGGCATACCCAACCTTTTGCACTGAAGAAAGAGCCATTCCTTTTTCCTTTGCAATCTTTTTCGCTTCCTCCTCAAGCTTGAAATTCTTATCTTGCTCTTCAGCCTGAAGAAGTTTGCGAATCTCTTCAAAGGCTTTTTTGGGTTCTCGGTCGGCTGCAAGCTGCTGGGCTTTTTCAAAAGCTTTAGGAGATATAGACTTTCGTACAAAGAGGATCTTTTTGGGCATACTTTCTACTTCAACAGCATCAAAGACCAGTTGTTCCACAACCTGCGATTTCTCTCCTATCCAACGTTCAGACTGGAGGCGAAGTTTTTCAGGGTTTGCATTGGGGGGAGTTAGCCCAGCCCTTCTAATCTCCTGGGCAGATGGATTAGCTCCAATGAGAGTCACAACATATTTAGTGACTTTTACCACGTTGGAAGAAGCGCTAGTCCGTCTCATTCCACAAGAAGTCCCAAAGAAGTCAAAATTAAAGACTCCTGTTAGACCCCATTCCGAGTCTTGATTAGATCCAACAGTATAGTTTCCGACTAAACCGACTCCAGATGCACAAGATAGAGCCAGGGACATTCCCCCTGAAATTCTTGCTGCTTGCCCCTGCGCCGACTTTGCCAAAGAGTACAACCGTTGAGCCGCTTCTGCCTGAGCAAACACAGAGACTTTTTCTCCAACGGGACGCTGAACCCCTCCAATGATTCCTAAGTTTCCAAAAGCAGTCTGAGAAATCTCATCTCCCCCTGTGTTTCCAAAACCGAGGACGTTGCTATAAACCCCGATATAGCTGTTGTTACGAAGAGACTCGCCTGGCGCGTTAAATACAACACCAGTGGTCACCCCTCCTACTCCGATTGCGCTAGATGGAGCAGCTGGGTTGTATGTAGCTTGTCCAAAGAGGAAGGTATTTTGAGATAGGCGATGGCTAACAGTCCCATCAACTCCTGCGGTGGGGAAGGTACCGCCTCCAGCAAAAACAGAACCAGAAACATCCGTATGACCTACTCCTACCCTTCTTGCTCCTGCAAGTGGTATGGAAATAGGAATGAGATTTCCAACGTTTTTCTCTTTCTTCTTGGGTTCTTCTTGGGGATTGGGTTGAGGGCTTGGTTGGGGTTGTGTTTGAGGGTTTGGTTGAGGTTGTGTTTGGGGATTGGGTTGAGGGTTTGGTTGAGGTTGCGTTTGAGGGTTTGGTTGGGGTTGCGTTTGAGGATTGGGTTGAGGGTTTGGTTGGGGGTTTGGTTGGGGTTGCGTTTGAGGGTTTGGTTGGGGATTGGGTTGAGGGTTTGGTTGGGGTTGCGTTTGAGGGTTTGGTTGGGGATTGGGTTGAGGGTTTGGTTGGGGTTGCGTTTGAGGGTTTGGTTGAGGATTAGATTCGGGATTGGGTTGGGGATTGGGTTGAGGATTGGGTTGGGGTTGCGTTTGAGGGTTTGGTTGGGGATTAGATTCGGGATTGGGTTGAGGATTTGGTTGGGGTTGAGTTTGAGGGTTTGGTTGAGGATTGGGTTGAGGGTTTGGTTGGGGATTGGGTTGAGGATTAGATTCGGGATTGGGTTGAGGTTTTGGTTGGGGTTGAGTTTGAGGGTTTGGTTGAGGATTGGGTTGAGGGTTTGGTTGGGGATTGGGTTGAGGCTTTGGTTGAGGATGAGATTCGGGATTGGGTTGAGGTTTTGGTTGAGGCTTTGGTTGAGGATGAGATTCAGGATTGGGTTGAGGCTTTGGTTGAGGATGAGATCCGGGATTGGGTTGAGGATTATGTTGAGGATTGGATTTTGGTGGACAGGGTGTTTCTGCCAGTGCAGATTGCGTCAGCAAGATTAACAGTAGTCCAGATACTGCAACAGAAAGCTTATAAATCATTTGATTTTCTCCTCACTTTTGTATGGTTTCAGACTCTCCGTTCAAAGGGCGAAGAAGGGCAAATAAGTATCGGAAATAATCGCACCAACTAATGCAGTGCGATCGCCTATCACGACAGAAAAAGTTAGACAGCATATAAGCGCAAGTGACCTATTCTCATCTTTTTCAAAGTTTTGAAAAAGATGAGAATCATCAAGTAGAGATGTCTACGACGAGCTTCTCTACGAGAGGCTACGCCTACGCTTACACGAACTAGGAGTCACAAATTTTTCTGTTTTCCGATTTCAAAATTCTTCATTTGAACAAGTCCTGAGCAGGCGTGCTATTCAGCAGATAAGCTATGGGGTATATAAACATCCTCTTAAGTGCTTACGCATAAAAAGCTTTGTTTGAAGGTTTTCCGGCTATAAAAAGTGCAACTTTTCGGCGCTAAACTGCTGAAGCAGTCATGAAAAGAAGTTGCGAGGGAGCGAATAAGGGACAAGTTTACCCTTGTAAGCGGCAATGTATGCATTGATCATGTATTCCAAAATTACAAAATTTGAAATTCTTATTTTTTGTTTCTCAACTATCATTAACGATGCCAAAACCTGATTGCTAAATGAATTAAATACATATAAGCAACCTTTAAAAACCTTGTACAGGCTGTATTATAGATTTTTGGAGAAGCCTATTTAGTAGTTAATGACAGATGTGAACTCTTTTGATTAGGGATCTTTTTTAGCTCCCATTTCAAAGTTGATACCATTACTCAAAATAAACATCTCTCGAAAACTACAAATTAATATTGTAGTTAGCTTTAGGAATCCGATGAAATCTTGAGAAAATTAAGCACCTTATTTAGTAAATAAGGTGTTTAAGATATTTGCTGGTAATAACAAGGCAAAAATAAGCATTGATTGCATATCTTTACTAACCTTGGCAATTTTAATGATTTTAGACTGTAGAGATTAACGATTCAATTTTTAATCTCACACTTCCACTAATTGTCATAGTTACCTCACAATATTTAGATGGATTTAAGCTAATTCTTTTTCTGAAGACTCGAAATCTTCAGATAACTTCCGTCTCTGATAATCTCGTTCTATAGCCTGGGTTACAAGTTTCTGTGAAAGCTTGTACTTCACAGTGATTAACATTTTTTATTAATTTACAAGAAATCGACTATAACCCTTACAGAAGAAGAGTTTTAGCAAAAATCTTGATTTCAGTTATTCTGTTAGAAAATAAACGCTCAAATGCATTCTCTATCTACACTTGAGCAAATTGCTATTAATTTTATTCGCCCATAGTGACGAAAGCTGGCTAAATACTGTAAATCTTGTGTATTTTGTTGGATGCACTCTAAAACAAAATTCATCTTTGTTGGTAGAAATACTGTATAAATATCGTTTTACCATATATTATCTAGTTTTTGGATAAGTTAAACACATATTCATCTGGCATACACACGATTGACATAATAAAGCATATATGCACTATAGTAATTACGACTTAGAAAGATAAGTTAGTTTAGGAGACGTTAGTTTATTACTGAAATATATTGCAACTGCTAATATTTACCACTTTGCAACCGAAATCAGGCTATCGGATAGGTAATTATGTAAAATTAATTACATAATTATTTTTAGATTCTTAAAGCAATTTTTTAACATAATTTCCTAGTTAGTAATTATCGGAATTGTTAACTTTTGCCAAAGGTTTTCTGCTTGGGTAGTTGATAAATTAGGAAAAAGAGCGATGTCTATGACGGGCTACGCCTACGCAGTTTGTGTTTGTTTTCAGGATAAAGTCGACGTACTACCTACAGCACATTCAAATCCTCAATCATTTGAGTGGCTTCTATTGCGTAAATCCGCTCTTGAGGAGCATACTTACCTTGATTTTTTAATTGCTCATGGGTGGTATAATCCCAAATTCTTATCCAGTGAACTATCAGGTAATTTTAGATTTTGCTCCAAGTGGGCGGCTCTGTCGACTTGAGGAGGCACTGTGCCCTTGCGGTTAAGATACTTGTAGCAACTGCCGTCAAACTTTCCAAGACGGATTTTAGATTTACTCTCGCGTTTAAATTTGGGATGAGCAAATCTACAATTCCATTTTCCAAAATTTAAAATCTAAAATTCGGTGATAGAAGAACTAGATGCATCAGATGTCACAAAAGTTGTATCACCATTCAACATTTTTGAATTCATCCCTAAGATAGTAGCTTTTTGATCCATATTTTTAGATATTTATTTGTTGCTAGGAATTCTAGATTTTTGAAAGCATCTGCAAAAATAAAAATATCTGAAATATCAATACTGAATTTTATTTTTACCAAATACCTAAGTAATCACAGCGCCTGATACCCCAAGGAAAAAGCGATGTCTGCCTTACCTCTTAATAGCCAGAATCTACCGTATCCTGACCCTTTGCACCCGATCGCCGTTCACTTTGTGATTGCGATGGTGCTTTTTTCTTTTTTCTGTGATGTGGTGAGGTATTTCACTCGCAACGTGCGTTTATTTGAGGTGAGTTTCTGGAATATGTTTGTGGCTGCGATCGCAATTTTCATCGCAATTATCTTCGGTCAATTTGAAGCAGGGCTTGCACAAGCTGATAAAGCAGCCCAGTCAACACTGAATTATCATACCGTCTTGGGTTGGTCGCTGGCGGCAATTGTTGCTGCGATCGCAGCTTGGCGTTTTGTAATTCGCAACAGCAGCCCCCGAAGAGTACCGCCTGCTTACTTGGGGGCTGCAACATTGTTAGTCTGCCTAGTATTTGTGCAAGTATATTTGGGGAGCAAACTGTTTTGGGTGTATGGTTTGCACGTAGAGCCTGTAGTTCAAGCCATGAAACAGGGAGTTTCACCATGAACTCGCAACTGATCGAGCAGTTGAGATTGCGGCTGGGTGCGAACGGATTACCCTACGAGATTCCTGTACATCCGCAGTTGGTGCATCTAACGCTGGGTTTGTTCATCATTGCGATCATTTTTGATATAGCAGGAGTATTGTTTTCTTTAGAAAAACCAATTTTCAGATTTTTGGGATTGGCTGCCATCCGTTCTGGCTTTTTTGATGTCGGCTGGTACAACCTCATAGCAGCAGCAGCTATTACATTTTTCACCGTTGCGGCTGGTTTTTTTGAACTATTGTTGGCAAATCCACCAGTCGATCAAAAGAGTGCTTGGGGGTTGAGTGCTGGTTGGACAATGCTTTTACATGGTTTGGGTGGCATTTTGTTGTTGGGGATCATTATAGCCATGACTGTCTGGAGAGGTTTGCAACGCTATCGCTGGCGTAAAGATGCTTCCAGACAGGTGCAGTGGGCTTACTTGTTAGCTGGAATTGCAATGCTGGGAATATTATTCGTTCACGGAACCTTGGGGGCGCACTTGGGAGAAGAATTTGGGATTCACGTTACTGCTGCTAATACAATTTCCAAAAATGTTGACAGCAAATAATTAAACGAGAATTTATCGAATTTTATGTTTAGTGTTTTTGAATATGTATTGATAGCGGTTTATATAGCAGTGCTGCTTATTGTCAGTCGGTGGATTGGGCAGCAGGCGTTTTCTTGGATGCCTCCCCAAGCGACAACAGAAGCACAACGGGTAGATGATTTATTTAGCTTCTTAGTCTCAATTGGAGCATTTATCTTGCTTGGGCTAGTTGGAGTTATGGTGTATGCGATCGCATTCCATCGCGCCCCTCCAGAAGACTACACCGAGGGACACCCCTCTAGAGGTGATGCAAGGCTAGAAATATTGTGGACAGCAACCCCAACTTTGTTAGTAGTGTGGATTGCTTTGCAAAGCTTCAATATTTATCAGCAATTAGATATTTTGGGTTTAAAGCAAATCGTGCATTTGCATACACCCCTAGAATCTGCACCCGCTTATGCCGCAACCGTCAGCGATCTTCCCAAACCTGCATCTGAAACTATTGATGTTTTTGTTAAGCAGTGGGATTGGTCTTTTCGTTATCCAAATAATGTTACTAGCAATCAACTGCATCTGCCGATCAATCTCAGCACTCGCTTAAATCTGCAAGCGCAAGATGTGATCCACGGTTTCTACGTCCCTGAGTTTCGCTTAAAACAGGATATTATTCCAGGGCGCAAGATTGATCTTGTACTAACACCGATTCGCGCAGGTAAATATCGGCTGAAAGATTCTCAATTTAGCGGTACTTACTTTTCCTTAATGGAAACGGACGTATACGTTGAATCTCTTGAGCAATATAACCAGTGGCTCACGCAAACTGCTAATAGCAAACAAACTCCAGTAAATCAGGCAGTTGCCGAAAATATCCAACCACCAAAAACATTGTTTAATAGCGGCTGGTACACCGTCACACCTGCTCAATCTGGCATTGCCAATAAAAGGAAGTTAAATAATGACACATGATTTTAGTCAAGAGATTACCGGGGATCAAGAATCGCAGAACCAGCAGGGTAATACTTGGCGAGAATACTTCAGCTTCAACACCGATCATAAGGTGATTGGAGTTCAGTACATGGTGATGACCTTCATTTTCTTCCTAATTGGTGGGTTATTGGCGATGCTGATTCGGGCTGAGTTGCTCACCCCAGAATCGAATTTGGTTGATCGCCCGCTTTATAACGGTTTGTTCACCATGCACGGGACAATCATGATTTTCCTGTGGATTATTCCCTTCAATGCAGGTCTTTCTAACTACTTAGTGCCGCTAATGATTGGAGCGCGGGATATGGCTTTTCCCTTGCTCAACGCCATCTCTTTTTGGATTTTGCCACCCGCAGGTCTTTTACTACTATCTAGTTTCTTCCTCCCAAACGGGACTGCACAATCTGGCTGGTGGTCTTATCCGCCAGTTAGCTTGCAAGTTCCAGGCGATCAGTTTATTAACGGTGAATTCTTATGGATAGTCAGCCTAGTTTTGATCGGCATCTCTTCCATTATGGGGGCTGTCAATTTTGTGACAACCATCTTTTGGATGCGCGCCCCAGGGATGACGTTTTTTCGGATGCCTGTGTTTGTTTGGTCGGTTTTCAGCGCTCAGTTATTGCAACTGATTAATTTACCTGCTTTGACAGCTGCATTGATCCTACTTTTGCTTGACCTCTCCTTGGGCACACAATTTTTTAAACCGGATGCAAATGGCGATCCGATCATTTACCAACATTTATTCTGGTTTTACTCTCACCCAGCAGTTTATATCATGGCACTACCAGCCTTCGGTATTTTTGCTGAGGTTTTGCCTGCATTTTCTCGGAATCCCTTATTTGGTTATCGGTCAGTTGCGATCGCAACCTTGGGTATTGCCTTGATCAGTATCTTCGTTTGGGTACATCACATGTTCACCAGTGCCACCCCTGGTTGGATGCGGATGACCTTTATGGCTACCTCAATGTTAGTTGCCATACCCACTGGTATTAAAGCCTTCGCTTGGACTGCCACCATCTGGAGAAGCAAACTACATCTAGAGACACCAATGCTGTTTGCAATGGGAGGTGCAGCGATGTTTATTTTTGGTGGTGTTACTGGTGTAATGCTTGCTGCCACGCCATTTGATATTCACGTTAATAATACTTACTTTGTTGTAGGACATTTCCATTACATCGTTTTTAACACGATTACAATGGCAATCTTCGCCGCAATTTACTACTGGTTTCCCAAAATCACTGGCAGAATGTACGCCGAGGGTTGGGGCAAGTTGCATTTCTGGCTGACCTTTATTCCTGCCAATATCACCTTTTTCTCCATGCACCCATTAGGTTTACAAGGAATGTTACGCCGAGTTTCTTCCTACGATCCACAGTATCAGGGATGGAACGTCATCGCTAGCCTAGCATCTTTCTTACTAGGAGCATCCACGCTGCCTTTTATTGCTAACATAGTAGGCTCTTGGCTCTACGGCCCGAGGGCAGTAGACAATCCTTGGCACGCTACTGGATTAGAATGGACAACCTCTTCACCACCTCCACGAGATAACTTTGAGGAGATTCCAACTGTAACAAGACCTCCTTATGATTACGGCAATCCAAAATACTCAGTAATCGTAAATTCTGATAATGGTGAGTCTCACTAGGGACTGGGGAATGGGGAGATGAGGGAGATGAGGGAGTTGGGAGAATAATTAATAACCCATGCCCAATGCCCAATGCCCAATGCCCAATGCCCCAATTGAATTATGCAACATCGTCATATAGATGAAAGTCCGATCCGTTTTGATTTGTGGCGGCGACGCTTGCCAAATTGGTTACAGCGCTTCCTACCAACTGGTGGCGGTAGTCATGAAGATCATCATGGTAAAGGAATGTTCGGATTTACCGTTTTCCTACTATCGGAAAGCATTATATTTCTGAGTTTTATCTTTACTTATGTTGCTCTGCGACTGACTACTAATAACTGGCTACCACCTGGTATTTCTGGGCCGGAATTGTCTACACTTGTTGTTATTAACACGGTAATATTACTTTCTAGTAGCTTTGTCATTCAACCAGCAGAAAATGCCCTCAAGCGTAATCAACTCAAGAAATTTCGCTGGCTATGGTTGCTAACGATCGCAATGGGAAGTTACTTCTTAGTTGGTCTATTAATTGAGTGGAAAAATCTCGATTTTAAGATTAATACAGGGTTAGTTGGTTCGACATTTTACTTACTAACAGGCTTCCACGGCCTACACGTTCTGGCTGGTGTCGTACTTCAGATAATTATGCTGATTCGCTCATTCATTCCAGGCAATTATAATAAGACTCACTTTGGTACAAGCGCGACTACTTTATTTTGGCACTTTGTTGATGTAATTTGGGTCTTTCTTTTCTCGGTTATCTACCTTTGGCGGACATAAAAATATTCAGAAACCACAGTTCTTTAAGGAGTAATTTAATGAATTTATACTTGCAAGACATACCAGCTTCAGAACTCGCTCCAAAAGCAATTCAAGAAACTCCGGCACCAGGTAAAGACCCATTAATTGCAAGCGGGTTACAAAAAGAGCAATATGCTGGCATTATTGGGCTAGCGATCGCTCTAATTGCTGCTGTGGGATTTTTTAGTCGCAGAGTTGAATATGCTATTGCATTGGCTGTGTTCCTCAGCGCTATTTTGATAACTTTGTTTTTATTCATCTAGCAAAGCTTTGATTAATTAAATATCCTGATTTCACAAGATTTGGGAGAGATTTTATGAACAGCCCAGTTTATCAAACTGTGATTGTCGGTGGTGGTTTTACCGGATTATTTACAGCCTTACATCTAGCTCACGAACATTATCCTCGTTCTGTTATCTTGATTGATAAAGATGAGAGATTTTGCTTTAAGCCGTTACTATATGAATATTTCGATGGCGAAATGGAGAACTTTCAGGTAGTCCCACGTTTTTCGGAATTACTAAAAGGTAGTGGTGTCATCTTTGTTCAAGATACAGTGCAATCGATAGACTTGCATCAGAGGGAAGTCAAATTAGCATCGGGAAACTCCTACAACTACAGCAACTTAGTATTAGCTTTAGGCAGTGTTACTGGCTATCATCAAGTTGAAGGTGCTAAAGAATACGCTTTTCCTTTCTGGACGCAAGCAGATGCGATCGCTCTCGATCGGCATTTACGTGACTGTTTGCAAAAAGCAGTGCAAACTGAAGATTTAGAAGAACGCCGAAAACTATTAACAGTAGTCATAGTTGGTGGCGGTGCAAGTGGTGTAGAAATGGCAGCAACTTTGGCTGATTTTCTCCCACATTGGTATAGCGCTTTGGGAGGTAATTCCAGTGAAATTCGGGTGGTACTGCTCAATCATGGTCAAAAAATCCTTGATGGCGATATTAATGATCCACTACGTCCAATTACGGAAAAAGAATTACAAAAACGCATTGTACCAATTGAAATCCTCATGGGAGCAGAAGCTACTACTATTCACCCCAACGCAATTGAATATAAAAGCAATAATGAAGTTAAGACATTGCCAACATACACCACAATCTGGACTGCTGGCACTTCTATCCATCCACTGATTAAAGATTTGCCAATTCCTAAAGAACATCGGGATCATCGCGATCGCCCCTTAGTTACTCCCACCTTGCAGTTGCTTGATTTTCCAGAAGTGTTTGCCGGTGGTGATTGTGTAGCAGTTCAGGGTTATTCGCTACCACCTACGGCTCAAGTAGCTTATCAGCAAGGAGCTAATATTGCCCATAATTTGAAAGCGATCGCTCTCGGAGAAGAACTCAAACCTGTCAAGGTTAACATCCGTGGAACCCTTTTGAAGTTAGGGATAAATGATGCTGCTGCTAACCTTTTCAATGTTTTTGAAGTTGCAGGTGAAACCGCGCATTTAATCCGTCAAGGCACTTATTTAACCCTATTACCAACACCAGTTCATGACTTCAAAGCCACTACTGAATGGGTAGATGAAGAGATTTTTCATCAGCACCTCGATCCTCATGATGTAGGAAAAAAAGTTGTACAAGCTGTGGAAATAGCTGGTGCAGGCGTTGTGGCTATTCTAGCTGCAAGAAAATTACTCAAAATGTTGGGAGATGAGGATAAAAGGGAGTAAGGACTGGGGCTGGAAAAAACTTTTCCCCTAGACCTTAATGGCACGCTTGTTTAGTTAGTTATTGAGGCAAGCAGGGGGAGCTGGGGGAGACAAAAAAGTGTATTCAAGTTTATTACAGTAGTAAAATTTACTAATAATTACTCTTTACTCCACCAGATCCCCAGACTCCTTTGTAACGACAATAAATGTTGTGCCCTTAGTCCTGGTTGACAGTCTCAATTACGTAGCCAATTACATCACTGTAGGTTGTATCTACATCCAATTGTAGTTTTGTCAGCGATCGCAAAAGTCCCAATTCTCTGTAGTGCAGCACATCGGGTATTGCCAAGAAAAACTGCGCCATAGCACAATACGGTTCAGTTAAGGCTAAAAGTCATGTCGATTAGGCAGTGTTTCTGAAAATAGAGATATACTCCGATTAACAATAGGAAACTTAAAATGAGAATTTTTGTTCCAGGTCGTCTTTGTTTGTTCGGAGAACACAGCGATTGGGCCGGAGAATATCGCAAAATTAATCCTGAAATCGAAAAGGGCTACACCTTAATTGTTGGTACTAATCAAGGAATTTACGCCTCGGTTAAAGTTAATTCTACTGAGTTAGTTATTCGTTCTTCTCTGTGTGATGGCAGGCATTATGAACCCCTCAGATTACCTATGGAATCTAATACCCTCAAGTCAGTAGCTCAAGAGGGTGGTTTTTTTAGTTATGCTGCTGGTACGGCTTATCAATTTCTGACTCATTATGGTGTTGGCGGACTTGAGGTTGATAATTATCTAACCGACTTACCCATCCAAAAGGGATTATCTTCTAGTGCTGCCTTTTGTGTTCTGATTGCTCGTTCTTTTAATCGTCTATATGACTTGAAGATGACAATTCGTGAAGAAATGGAGTTGGCTTACTTAGGAGAAAGAACTACTCCTAGTCTTTGTGGTCGTATGGATCAGGCTTGTGCTTATGGAAATAGCCCAATCTTGATGATATTTGATGGTGAACAAATCGACCTAAGGAAACTGACAGTTAGCAAAGATTTGTTTTTTGTGATTGTCGATCTCGGCGGCAGTAAAAACACACAAGAAATTCTCAGACGATTGAATGAATCTTATCCTTTTGCTACTCATTCTCAAGAGCAAAATGTCCAAAAATATTTGGGTTCTATCAGTTCGGAAATTACCCAGCAAGCAGTTGAAGCCATACAACTTGGAAATGCCCAACTTCTTGGAGCTTTAATGACAAAAGCCCAAGCTGAATTTGATCGGCACGTAGTTCCGGCTTGTCCAGAACAATTAACTGCAAAAAAGCTGCATCTTCTTCTCCATCACGAGCCTCTGAGAGCTTATATCTTCGGAGGAAAAGGTGTAGGTTCTCAGGGCGATGGCACTGCACAACTGATCGTTAAAAATCAAGATAGTCAAAGAAAAGCTATCGAAATTATTAAACGCGATTTTCCTCTAATGCAAGCGTTACATTTAACTATTTCAAAACTACAAAATTCTCGGATTGACTATTCTGAGGACGGCTCGATAGCTAATTTACAATAAATCGGAATAATAATGCTAGCACTTAAAATCAATTAATGTCTGGCGATAGGTATCTGGTAAACCTGTATCAAAACATTTACCTTTCATCACATAACCTGTCATCCCTTCTGCCTGACATAATTTATCCAAACAAGTTGTTAACTGAAATTCACCACGGTAGCGAAAATTTTTCTGAATACTTTCTCCCAAATAATCAAAAATTTTTGGTGTCAATACATATAAACCAAATACACATAAAAATTCATCTTCTGCCGTGCCTTCTACTTGTAGATGCTGGCGTGCATAATCAATACTGGGTTTTTCTGCCAGTTGTGTTATTGTCAACAATGAATTGAACTCTCGCCAAACTCCTGTTACACATCCAGCTTTGTCGATGATTGTGGCTGGCATTGTAGTTAAGCTGACTACACTTTGATTAACTTGTGCATAAAGTTCAACAATTTGTCGCGCACAAGATTTATCAATATCAGATTTATAAACATGATCGCCCAACATTAACAGAAATGGCTCATTTTGTACCCAGTCTTTAGCACAAAATACTGCATGACCATATCCTTCTTGTTGTTGTTGGGTTAATAGCACAACTTTCTTACCCAATTCTTGCAGATATTGACTGTATTCTTGATTGGACGACGAGAGTTTTTGCCAAAGTTCTGGTGTGGGTGGATTTTTAAATAAATCGGCAAAAACTACCAGATCATCAGGTTGTACAACAATGCCTACTTCTGCAATGCCCGCGCTAATTGCTTCTTCTACAATTGCTAAGATTACAGGTTTAGCTCTCCCATTTTGGTCAATAATTGGGAAAAGTTCTTTTTTGACAACTTTAGTAGCAGGAAATAATCTAGTACCAAACCCAGCAGCCGGAATTACTGCTTTTCTCACTTGATTTATTTGCATAAAATTTGATTTTTTCTGGAAACATAACTAGATTCTGCGGTTACTATCCTTCTTCGATCACTTTACAGAAACACAGCGACTGACAAAGCTATATACTTATACGCTGAATATTTTACTCCCTTTAATCCGATAGTGTGTTTTGACGAACGACCATATCAACTATTAGCTGATATTGTAGAACCCTTACCTTGTAAAGCAGACCAACCACAAAGAAGAGATTATCGGGACTTAAACAAAAATTAAGCCCAAATGTAGCCCAAACTGGCTTTATAGCGTTTCCTAGTCTAGTGAAGTACAAAATTATCGGCGTTTATCCTCTTCCATCGGCGGTTAATTTTTTATTGGTGTACCTCACCAGTATGGGAAGCGCTATATAGGCAGCAAACAGGTCACGATTTAAGGTCAACCAATCGAAAAATCGATAAGACATAGCCGTTCTAAATGCCTCTAAAGCTTCAGTAAAAGTGTTCAAAGGTTTGTTTGCCCACCTGCGCCTCAAGCCACCTGTAAGCTGATGCCAAAGAATAAAAGTATAGGCACAAAAAACTCAAATAAAATGTCGAAGTAGGCTTCTTTTATCTCGAACTTGATATTCTTTTAGTCCTAACCAACCCTTAGCTTCTCTATAAAAAACTTCTACCCAATTTCTTGAGCTATAAGTGTCAACTATCCACTGTGGTGTGACAATTGATGAAGAAACATTGGTGAGGCGAGTGCGTTCCTGTCGCCTTGCGTCGGAAAGCAACTCGCCGGTGATAAAATAGTCGATATCAGTCGCTAGTGAGAAAGTTGCAGCGTTCATGACGATAGCAATTTCTCCGATATACTGTCTTCCTACCCCATCCGTAAAATTACCGCTTTTTCTATGTCCAGAATCATCAATTATTAGGCTAAAGCCTCTACTGATTTTCGTCTGACTACACTTATTCATGATCTCTAACCGACGCTCGTTAACCTGGGAACTAGACCAAGGTGCTTCGGTTAAAAAGTGGTGTAATCGGTGGTAAGTCACCCCTACGGCATTTTCTGCAATCTGGAATAAGTTTTTTCTCTCACTTTCACCCAATAATCCCCCTATATAGTGTCTAGACTCTCTTTTTTGAGCCTTATGAGTAAACACATCATCAAATCGCTGACACCATCTTTCAAAGCATGGAGGCATGGCTGCGGGGGTAGTTTCTTTCATGAGCTTTTCTTTAACGTGAAAGCTATGCTAGTTAAGCATTATACTCTTTTTACCTTTCCTGTTTTGTTTAAGTCCCGTTATCAATACTTTCGTGAAGGAACTTGTAATTTATTTGTCTTTTATGCTCCACACTATGGCTGGCGACACGTAGAAGTCACCTCATCAAGAACTCAAAAAGATTTTGCTCATCAAATGAAAGATTTAGTAGATGTTCATTTCCCAAGGGGTGAGAACATTCGAGTTGTTTTAGATCAATACGGTTCAGTTAAGGCTATGCAGTGCTTAGAATAAGGAAGACATGAGGCTTTGTTGTTGTCCCGGTACCTCTGTGTTCTACTCTTTTTGAGCGAAATTTTGATACAGGTTTTTTCACAACCCTGGGGTTACATATATGAACCCTTTGAGGTAAAACTTGATCAAAAATCTCTAGAGTTAACCAACCCAAAAAAATGGAAGTTCGTGTGGTTGCAAACGCTGGAATTTAGGAAGGCACGGCGAACAACTCGCAACGTTCCTGTGAAACTTAGACGCTCCAAAACATGGTAGTTGGCTTAATCAAGTAGAAATTAAAATCTCTATTCTCTCACGCCAATGTTTAGACCTTCGTCTTCCCCATATCGATACTTTACGCCACGAAATTCAGGCTTGGGAACAAGAACGTAATCATCAAAAAGTTAAAATTGATTGGCGTTTTGTAGCTTCAGATGCCAGAGTTAAATTTCAACGCTTATATCCTTCCTTAAACCTGTCATAATTTTATTGGTTGACTACTAGATGGCTAACACGATATTGCTTAATTTTTTCCAATGGTTGATTTTCTCCGGAGTCAAAAGCAGTCATTACATAACCACTTACTTCTACTTTGGCTTCATAAGCACCACTACTTCCTTCTGGTGTCGTGAAATCAATCCGAACATCTGCCCATTCTTCATTAATTTGATCGTAAGCAAGGACTTGACCTGATTTTTGATATTCTAGCCAATTCCAACCTACTTGCATCCATATTTCTCTTTCTACAATTTGCACCAAATCGGGTAAACCACCCCATCCGCGATAGTAAGGATAAAGTTCTTTGACGGAACCACGATTCCATACTAATAAATCTAAAATTTCTGGCTGCAAACGACCGTAGTAGCGTCCTTGAGGTAAATCAACTAGGGTTGGTGCAAATTGATGACCACCAAAATGGCTACATTGCCAAACGCGCAAGTTGCTATTAGGTAAAGCACCATACTCAGAACGCAATTTTTTGTAAAGAGGATAACCAAATCTGCTACAAGCAACATCAACGTTGCCGTGAGTGCAAACAAGTAATTCTCTAATATGATTACTACCTTGCCGATACTGTTCAAAATCTACCAGCTTTTCTGGTTCTTTTATTAGAGCCAGTGCTAAAGTGCTAATTTCAGCATCAGGTACAATAAACGCTTGTTTCTCATACTCTGCAAATAACCCTGCTGCTCGGCGGTAGTGCAATACGTGCTTATAACCAGGTACGGAGTATTCCTTATCCGGAGCGATCGCCAGTGGCCGAATAATATTAAGCTCCCAAACAATCTTAAATGCGTCCACAACTTCTTGGGGCATTGGTTCGGGTTCAATCCACATCAAATCTGGCCAAGGTTGTGGAGTTTCAATAATTAAATATTGTTCTACTGCGTTAGCAGAACCGATAGGGTCTTCACCGTTGGCTTGGGAAATTTCTGAACAGAAACGGCATTTGTTACCTGTCTGATTACTCACCATATTTAAATTGATCTACACACCACAAAACATTAATAAGAGCCGCACTCTGCTGATTTTGTCAACAGTCGCCCGGATTTTCATGAAAAAATTTTTGGTACTTTGCTTTTTTGTACTGCTAAAGTTAGGAAATCCTAATTTTATTGAAAATAATTAGCACCAATCAATTAAAAAGAATGATTGCTAGGTTAACAGTCATTTTTATAGTATAGTGTTTTTGCACAAGTTTCTCAATTATTTTTGATGAAATTCTAACTTTCAGAACAATCCTGGGTAAGATTTGGCGACCTTATGAAAATTGGTCTAAAGCACTTTGGGAATTTATTAATAGACTATCTCAAGCCTCAAAAGGGGCGCGTTACCAAGTTTGCGATCGCTCTATTAGCTAGTATCGGCTTGCAACTCTTGAACCCGCAAATTCTACGTAATTTCATTGATACATCTGTAGCAGGCGGTTCAGTGCACAACTTATTCCTTGCCGCATTTCTATTTATCGGTGTAGCTTTAGTAACGCAATTAATGTCAATTACGGCTACATACTACGGTGAAAACGTTGCTTGGACAGCTACTAACGCCTTACGTGCCGATTTAGTTGAGCATTGTCTGAAACTCGATTTATCTTTTCACAAGGCTTCGACACCTGGTGAATTAGTAGAACGAGTAGACGGTGATATTTACAATCTTTCAAAATTTTTCTCAAAATTTAGCGTTTACATCTTAGGCAGTTTGCTGCTGATTTTGGGTGTGATTGTGGTGATGTTCGCCGAAGATTGGCGTGCTGGTATGGCTATTTCATTTTTCGCCCTCACAGCATTATCTACGCTAATTCGTATGCGTTCCATCGCAGTTCCTTATTGGGGAAGCTATCGCCAAATCAATGGAGAATTTTTCGGATTTTTGGGTGAGCAACTAACTGGCATTGAAGATATAAGGGCAAATGGTGCGAAAACTTATGTTATGCATCGCTTCTACAAAATTCTGCAACGCTGGTTGCCAACCTATCACAAAGCACGCTTTGCTGATACTATGCTCTGGGGTACGACTAACGCTATATTTACCCTCGGTAATGTCGTTGCTTTAGCTGTAGCTCTTTACCTTTGGAATCAAAAAGCGATCACTATCGGAACTGCATACATATTTTTTTACTACACTACACTTCTGAGCGAACCGATTGAGCAAATTCGCACTCAGTTAGAAGACCTTCAACAGGCCGAAGCCAGCATTTATCGTATTCAAGACTTATTTCAAGTGCAATCACTTGTGAATGCAGGAGGCAAAGAGCGACTTCCTAATGGCGCACTTTGCATTACATTTGAAAACGTCTCATTTAGCTATAACGATATTCAAGGGCAAGCCGCTACGAGTCTACGCATCGAAAGGCAAGATACAAAACCAGAATTGATCCTGCAAGATATATCTTTCCATTTACCACCCAGTGATGTATTGGGATTATTAGGACGTACAGGAAGCGGTAAAACGACTTTAGCACGCTTATTGCTGAGGTTATATAACTCACAATCAGGCACAATTCGCTTGGGAAATGTGGATATAAACCAGACTCCCTTAACAGACTTACCCAAGCACGTCGGGCTAGTAACTCAAAATGTACAGTTATTCCAAACCACAGTCCGCAACAATCTCACCTTTTTTAACCAAAATATCAGCGACGAGCGCATCTATGAAACCTTAGAGATGCTGGGATTATCTGCATGGCTACATTCATTACCCAAAGACTTAGACACTGAATTAGGGCCTGATAGTAGCGGCTTATCAGCAGGACAGGCGCAATTGTTAGCATTTGCCCGTGTTTTTCTCAAAGACCCTGGGTTAGTAATTTTAGATGAGGCATCCTCACGCCTCGATCCCACAACAGAAAAACTCATTGAAAAAGCTATAAACAAGCTATTAATTGGGCGTACCGGCATCATTATCGCTCACCGATTAGCAACCGTGCAAAGAGCAAATCAAATTCTGATTTTAGACAAAGGTCGCGTCAGCGAATATGGATTGCGTGAAGAATTAATTGAAAATCCTCATTCACGCTTTGCTCAGTTACTCAAGACTGGCTTGACAGATTTATTAGTTTAATTTTGATTATGCCAATTTACCTAGCACTCTTATTTTAATTAAGAATTATTATGTTTTCAGCAACCAAAAAGGCACAAGGTTGGAAATTATTATGGAAACTAATGTGCTATAAACCAAAACTTTATATAATTGATACCTGCTTCTGGATTTTAATTATGGGCTTGCCTGCAATCCCTGGGTTAATTATCCGAGAATTCTTTGATAGCCTGACAAGTAAAGCACAATTTGGTTTAACACCTTTAGCTT
This sequence comes from Aulosira sp. DedQUE10, assembly GCA_034530935.1. Taxonomy (GTDB): domain Bacteria; phylum Cyanobacteriota; class Cyanobacteriia; order Cyanobacteriales; family Nostocaceae; genus Aulosira. Next base: position 21,035 of record JAVRCF010000025.1, read on the forward strand.
GGATTGCGTTGTTATTAGCTTTGAATCTGGGACACATTGGGACAATATTTGCAGGGCGCTTAACCAAAACTCAGCACCGTTTCACCATGAGTTCGCTGCTGCGACGCAATCTGTTAGAACGCCTATTGAACAATCCTAATGCTCAACCTATGATTGTTACCAATGAGGCGGAAAAAGCTGTATCCCAAGGTGAAATTATTAGTTATTTTCGTGAGGATGCTCAACAAATAGAAGACAATGTAGCATGGGTATCGGAACTGCTTGGTGAAGGAATTTTTGCTGTTCTTTGTCTTGTGATTTTATTAAGCGTTAATATCCAAATGACCTTGTTTGTTTTTCTGCCTTTGTTTGGCATGATCGTAATTATTCAAAAAGCAGAAACTTACATTAAACGATATCGTAAAGCTAGTCGCCAAGCAACAGAAAAGGTGACAGGAATTTTAGGCGAAATGTTTAGTTCGGTGCAAGCAATTAAAGTAGCTGGTGCAGAAAAAGATGTGCTGAATCATTTTCGCATTCTCAACGACAAACGCCGCCAAGTGATGGTGAGAGATAGCTTATTAAATGCCATGTTAGATTCAGTATTTCAAAACATGGTGAATCTAGGGACGGGTTTAATTTTGCTGCTAGCCTCTGTGTTAATTCAGAGTCAAACGAGTAAACTGACTGTAGGTGACTTTGCTCTGTTTATTTATAATCTTTCCTTTATCACCGGCTTTTTCAACTCTTTAGGGAGATTCATGGCATTGTACAAGCAAACCGAAGTCTCCTTTGAACGGATGACAGCTTTGCTTTCTGGTGTGACAGCAGATACTTTGGTAGCCAAAAATCCACTTTATCTGAATAACCTGCGCGATGGGCTAAGCCCCGCCATAGGCGATCGCAAACCAAAACTTCCACCTTTAGAACAACCACAGAGACAAGAGAGCGATAAGCCTGACGGCATGGCTAACGCTTACCGCTTACAATCATTAACTATATCTAACCTCACTTATCACTATCCCGGTACTAATCAAGGAATTACAGATATCAGCTTTCAACTACAGCGCGGTAGTTTGACTGTAATTACTGGTCGCATCGGTTCTGGTAAAACTACACTGCTACGAGTTTTACTAGGATTATTACCCAAGCAATCAGGTGTTATTTATTGGAACGGACGGCTAGTAGAAGACCCTGCTAATTTCTTTGTACCACCTCGTAGTGCTTATACTCCTCAAATTCCCCAACTGTTTAGTTATACCCTCAGAGAAAATATTTTACTTGGTTTAGAAAAAGATGATTCGGAAATTGAAAAAGCGCTAAAAATGTCAGTATTTGAACAAGATTTAGCCACCATGAATCAAAAAATGGAAACTTTAGTAGGAGCAAAAGGAGTTAGATTGTCTGGTGGACAATTGCAACGTTTAGCAGCCGCGCGTATGTTTGTTCGTCAACCAGAACTGCTGGTTTTTGATGACCTTTCTAGTGCTTTAGATGTAGAGACAGAATTAGCTTTATGGTCGCGGATATTTAACAATAACAGTGAAGAAAAAAACTGGACACCAACCTGTCTTGTAGTGTCTCATCGCCATTATGTTTTACGCCGTGCTGACAAAATTATTATGCTGAAAGCAGGTAGAGTTGTAGCGCAAGGAAAGTTTGAAGAGATTTTAGCTGATGAGCAAGCTGATTGGATTTTTTAACGCCACAACCTCGCAAAAATTTGAAATTGTTTACCAATGAGTATAAAAATATCACATGAAATTGCCCAAATTTCGGGATTTATCACTTATTATAATAACTTTTGTGATAGTCCTAATTACTGCTTGTCATAACTATTCAAATCCAAACTTATCAAATAAAATATTACCAGCTTCAGAATGCCGATTAGTTCAGCATGAATTAGGAAAAACTTGCGTTCCTCTAAAGCCGCAACGCATTGTTGCTTTAGACCAAATAGCGTTAGAAGCTTTGATTGCATTAGACTTAAAGCCAATAGGAATACCACAGCCTGCTTTTTTTGGTAGCAAAGCTAATCTTCTTAAAAACAAGCTTGCAGGGATAAATTATATAGGAAAAGAACCCCAGATTAATCTGGAGAAAATGGTGAAATTAAAGCCAGATTTGATTATTGGCGTATATGGAATAGATGCAGGTAATTATAAATTATTTTCACAAATAGCTCCTACAGTTAAAGCTAATTATTTTTATACTAATTGGCAAATTCATTTACGACAAATAGGTAATTTTACCAATAAAATTGGAAAAGCTGAAGAATTAATCAGCCAATACGAACAGCGACTTAAAACTGTTAAAGCAGAGTTAGGAGATAAGCTCGATACACTAAAAGTTACTGTTAGTCGTATTCACGGTGGGGCTAAACTTCCTGAATTTCAATCTCAATTTTCATTTCCTGGCAGTATTGTGAACGCAGTCGGTATTTCTATGCCAGATGCACAACGTCAGTTCATTAAGACCCCAGACGATATTTTAATAATACTGAGTTTAGAACGTATAGACCTACTTGATGCAGATGTTTTATTTATAGCAGTAGATCCAGGCGCGACAGATGCATTTCAACAATATCAAAAGACCCGTCTGTGGCAAACACTAAATGTAGTTAAAAATAAGAAAGTTTACACCGTTGATTCTGGTTACTGGGTACTTGGCAGCGTCCTCTCAGCTAATGCTATTCTTGATGATTTAGCGAAATACTTGCTTAAAGCAGATTAATAACATACAACAGTTTTGGTTTGCATAAAGCAGAAGTTTATGCAGAAGAATTAATTTCCATTCATAACAGCCATAATTTCTGATGTAGATAAACCAACACAAGCTGCTAATTCTTCTAAAGCAACTTGCTCCCGTGCATTACTGTTGCTGCTGCTACATAGTCAGCATTAGCAAAACTGTTGAAACTTTCGGTAGTGATATATGCAATTCCTAACGCTTGAGCAAAAATACTTACAAAATGAGCCTAAATTTGTAATCGAGCTTTTGCTTAGTCGGTTTATCATTCATATGTTTGTAGTCTCACATCTTGCACGAACAAAAATTGATGTAATTTTATTACTCAGTAAAAAAGTAAAAGCATTGATTTATCGATAAAAGCCAATAAAAATTAGGTAGCTTTATCGCGTATCTTTTTACTTTCTCTGGGATTATACGGTGAGGTGCAAGATATGAGTAGTAGCTTACCCTGCAATATCAAACTTCTATTGGCTATTCATGTGGTAAATATTTAGCCAATTTTTCTAGTAAAAGAGATTGGGCGGAGTGCAGAAAAAAGTGATCACCGTGAAACAGTTGTAAATTAAACCCAGCTTTTGTCTGTTCTTGCCATGCTTGCAGTTCATCACAACCAACTTCTGAATCTTGTAATCCACCAAAAACAGTAATGGGACATTCTAAAGGTGGTTTAGGAGTATAAGTATAAGTTTCTAAAACCGCAAAATCTGCTCTTAGTATTGGCAGAAATAGCTGCATCAATTCTGCATTCTCTAATACTTCTCGTGGTGTACCATTGAGGTGGCGCAGTTCTTCTATAAAAGCTATTTCTGGAAGGTAGTGAATTGGTGGTTCTGAGTCGGGAATTTGTGGGGCGCGACGACCAGATACAAACAGGCGGGCTGGAACAATACCATATCTTTTGCGAAGTAGACGCGTTAATTCAAAGCTTACCAAGCCACCCATACTGTGACCAAAGAAAGCGAATGGTTTATCTAAATATGGGTGGGTATTGGAGGCGATCGCATCCACAAGCAGCTCTATTTTATTATATGGTGGTAACCTCATTTGCCTTCCTCTACCCGGAAGTTCAATAGCACAAACTTCTATACAGGGAGGTAGAAAGTCAGCCCAAGTCCGAAAAATCAAAGAACTACCACCCGCATAAGGAAAGCAAAATAATCGTAAAGCAGCTTGAGGATTTGGCTTAGGGCAAATTATCCAAGAGTTAAGATTTGATATGTTTGTCTTCATCACAATTTGAATTTGCTCTGCTATTTCCTAAATAAAATTATTGTAGAGAAGTTAAACCTCTCTACAAATAGCAATCGAGAACTGATTTATGATTAATTTTGACTAGATGATTCCTCCATCTTCTTCTTTAAACTTAGGGGTCTCATATCAGTCCAAACTTCCTTAATGTATTCTAGACACTCTGCTTTGAGTCCACTTTTACCTGCATCTTTCCAGCCGAGAGCGTTTTCTCGAGCAGCAGGCCAAATAGAATATTGTTTCTCATGATTGACTACAACTTTGTAAATTGTTGTATCTTCTGTTTCTGTACTGCTCATTATTTTATTACTCCAGCTTATTTTTATTTATTAGATTGTTTGCCAGCTGCAAAAATAGCAAAATCATTATATTCAGCGTCAGCTAAGTTGCCATCACCATCGTAGACCTTAATATCTTTAAAACCTACACATTCAAGAGTAGATACAATTTCTTTTTGAGAGTAAGCTCTAACTAAATTAGTAATATCAAAACGTTGCCAAACTTGCTCTAGTAATTGAAAAATAGTTATCTTAAATGACCCTATTTTTTCTACTGGATTATAGTTATCACAACAAGCCCAAGCTAAATCATCTTTCACATCTCCATCTGAGATTGCACCCTTCCATGATGTATAACTATCTTCTAAATTCAAACCAAACAAAAAAACTCCATTATCTAGCAGTGCATTATACACTTTCGTGAAGACCTGTTGCATTTCTTCGATGGTCGTCATATGATTCAAGCTGCCACTAGGAGAAATTACAGCATAAAAAGTAGGTGGCAAAGTAAAAAATCTAGCATCATCAAGGATGAATTGAGCCTCTGGTGCATTTTCACGAGCATATCGCAACATTGCTTCGGAAATATCAAGACCTGTAAGTTTATATCCTTGGTCGATTAAACGTTGTGCCATATGTCCAGTACCACAACATAAATCTAGAATATTTGCACCTTGATGAATCTGATATTCTTGCAGTAATTTTTCAAAAGGCGGCAAATTATGTTTACAGTATCTTGCTCCCCAGTACTGGTTATAAATATACGCCCAAGAGTCATATTTAGAGTTAACATTTAATGTCACCATTTAACCAATCTCCTAATTGTTACAAGGTTAAGCTTATAAATAAGCTTCATTATGGTAAAAAGCCGCCATTTCGTAATTCTTTAACGCTCTCTTGAACAGCTTGGATAATAAAATTTAGATCTTCATCTGTATGGGCTGTAGATAATAAACCACCACCAGGACGTAAAAATACACCTTTATGAATTAGGTGATAGTAAATTAAATCCATATTTGCTGACGCAGGTGAATTAGCAATATTAGATGAATTACCAAAGGGGACAACATTAAAAATTGAGCCAAAATTCGCTAATTTAATTGGTACTCCATCCTCTTCAAAATAAGAGTTTAATTGTTGAATAAATTGGGAAGTACGTTGATTTAATTTTTCTTGAAGAGCGGGGCCTTGGATTTTAAGATATTCGAGAACTGCCCTGGCTGCTGCCATAGACAAAGGATGCTTGCAGTAAGTACCAGCAAAAAATGTTGTCTGCACCTGTGGCGCAGATGTATCGCCAAAATTCCACATTCCGCCGTCAATCCTATCCATATATTCGGCTTTACCAGCAATAACACCAATAGGCATACCGCCACCAACAATTTTTCCGTAAGTGGCAATATCAGCTTGTACACCAAACCATGTTTGCGCTCCGCCGGGATGAATGCGGAAACCAGTGAGCATTTCATCAAAAATCAACACTATTCCTGCATCTTGTGTTAATTGTCTCAATTGGTGTAAAAACTCTTTTGGTTGAATATCTGTGCGGCCATTTTGTACAGGTTCCACAATGACTGCTGCTAATTCTGTCTGATGTTTTTTAATTATTTCTAAAGATTGAAAATCTCCATATTCCAAAACTAAAGCATCTGCAACAACGCTAGGAGATACCCCTGGAAACATCGGTACTACTTGTGTTGTTCCATCCTGAATTTGGGCTTTAACTAAACTAGCGTCAGAATGTCCATGATAAGAACCAGAAAACATAGCGATTTTGTGACGGCCAGTTGCAGCGCGTGCAAGACGCAGAGCAGTAATTACTGCTTCTGTTCCTGTATTACTAAAAGTAACGCGCTCCATTCCTGTCAGTTCAGAGAATAACTCTGCTACTTCACCCGCTAAGTCTGATTGTGGCCCAATGTGAATACCTTGTTCTAATCTTTCTGTAAGAGCTTCTTTGATAAATTCTGGATTATAGCCAAACAAATTTACGCCAAAACCCATCATTAAATCTATATATTCGTTGCCATCTATATCCCACATCCGTGAACCAGAGGCATATTTACCAACAATAGGATAGACAATTTCTTTAATTGCAGCGCGAAATCCTGATGAACCTCTGACATCAGCTAAAACATGACGATAGGTTTGAGCTTGTTGTTTAGATTTTGGTGTTTTTTGGTTGTAGCGTTGAATAAAATCACTAAGATACTGCTTTTGATGGTTGTTGAGTCCATTTTGACTGGGGAGTTGTTCTAAGTTTAATTCTTGTGTTTGCATGATGTTTAGTTAATGGTTAGTCAAGGTTATCTGTGGGTTGGAAGCTATTTTTTGTCTAAAAATCCTTGTTGACTTAAGTATGAGATATAGGTAGACAATAATTTTTCATCAATGTCAGGACAGATAATTTGTGAGTTAGATAGTCCAGCGATCGCATTTTTGCAGTCAAATTTTAAGATGCCTGATTTTATAGCTTGGTTATCTGAAGTATCCTCTGAGAAAAACGGTATAAGTGGATATAAAGGATGTTCAGGTGAAGCACCAGCTATGTTCATTAATTTTAAACGCCAATCTTCATAAGACAGTTGTTGAATTTGATAACCGAATAATTGAATAACATTCAGTAGAGTATTGGTGTGTAAAAGTTGATTGTTCACTAAATGAAATGCTTTTCCTAAAGATTCTTCTGGTTTTGATAAATGAATAATAGCTTGGCTGACATAATCAACAGGCATAATATCTTCCTGAATATCACGGTCGGGAACACTACCAAGTTGAACACAGCCAATAATTAATTTGTATACAAGGTCATTAAGGTTAAACACTCCACTTTGACTATGCCCTGAAACTCTACCAATTCTGTAAACACTAATTGGTAAACCTCTTTGTTGAGCAGTTTTAATTAACTTTTCACATACCCATTTGCTTTGCACATAACCATTACTAGGTATTGGATAATGATCAATAGTATCTGCTTCAGTAGCTACAGTAACAGCCGAGCCTTTCAACGGTGAAAAAATACTAGCAGTTGAAATAAAATGTACTGGTTTTGTTTTAGCTTGACCAGCTAATCTCAAAACTTCCTGTGTTCCTAGAACATTTGCAGCTTTTAAAACAGAATAGGGATAAATATGATGAACCCAAGCACCATTATGATAAATAACATCTATTTGATGAGCTAATTCTTGAAATTTTTGCTCATTCAATCCAAGTAATGGTTGAGATAAGTCTCCAATAACAGGAATAATTCTCTCACTAAAACTATCATTCCAGATTAAATAATATTCTAGAGCATTTTGTAGTTTTTTCTTACCTGATTCTGAATTTTCAGTGCGAATTAAGCAATAAATACTTGCTTTAGTTTGCTGCAAAAGTTCAAATAGTAAGAAAGCTCCTAAAAACCCAGTTGCTCCTGTTAATAAGATATTATTTACTTGGGCTTCAGTTTTTTTATAAAATTTATTTTGGTAAATTGTGGAATCAAGAATAATTTCTTGATTCCAATTTATAATCTTCTCTTGATTTACTTTATTTTTATAGTCTGCCTGCTGATAATTTTCTAAATTAATAGCTAAACTAGCTACAGTAGGTGATTCAAATAAAACACGTAAAGGCAAATTAACTTGAAAGGCTACGCGGATTTTCAAAATTAACTTGGTTGTTAATAAAGAATTACCTCCTAGCCCAAAGAAATTATCGTCAATACCTACTTTTTCCACACATAAAACTTCAGACCACAGTTGCGCCAGCTTGATTTCTGTTTCAGTGCGAGGAGCAATAAAAGTATTTTCAATTTCCTGAAGTTTTGGTTTAGGTAAAGCGCGACGGTCAATTTTACCATTGGGTGTGATGGGTAAAGACTCCAGCATGACAAAAGCAGAAGGTATCATGTAGCTGGGTAACTGCTCTTGTAAAAATCGCTGCAAATCACTGGAGTGTATCTGGTTAAGATATGCTGAGTCTGGCACTACATAAGCCACTAATTGCTGTTGTTTTGGTTTATCTTCCCAAACTAAAACTACAGATTCTTTAAGTATTGGGTGTTTGCCAAGTACAGCTTCAATTTCGCCCAATTCAATGCGGAATCCTCGCAGTTTTACTTGATTGTCTACCCGACCAATTAATTCAATATTTCCGTCTGATAGCCAACGCCCTAAATCGCCTGTTTTGTAAAGATATTCTCCTGGTTCTTGAGTGAAGAAATCAGGAACAAATTTTTCTGCTGTTAAATCTGGTCTATTAAAGTAACCACGCGCCAAACCAGCACCACCTATGTAAATCTCTCCTATTATTCCTACAGGTAGGGGTTGTAAGCAGCGGTCTAGAATATAAATTTGAGTATTAGCAAATGGTTTGCCGATGGGTACTAACTGTTCTACAGATAAGTCAGTTGAGCCGGATTCAAAATAAGTACTATCAATAGTTACTTCCGTTAAACCAAAAGAATTAATTAGCCTAGTTTTTGGACTGCAAAATTGGCGGAATTCTTTATATTCTTGGACATACGAAATATCAGAACCACAAACTAACAACTTCATAAAGTCAAGGCGTTGTTGACTTTGCTCTAAAAATTGTATTAAATTTCTCAAAACTCCAGGTACAAATTCTGCACAGTCTACTTGTTCATGAAGCATGAGGTGATAAAGTTTGTCTGGTTCTAGTAAGAACTCACGAGGACAGAGTACCAATTTACCACCAGAACAAAGAGCGCGAACTAAGTCTCCAGAAAAGACATCAAAGGAGAAACTAGCCATTTGTAAATGAGAGGTGGCGTTGCTTTGCAAGTGATAAGCTTCATCCCAAGCAAGGTAAGCATTTACCAAGCTGCGATGTTCTATCATTACACCTTTCGATTTACCTGTAGAACCAGAAGTATAGATAATGTAAGCTAGGTTATCTGGTGTTACTTCGCTGACAGCATTTTCTCTAGTTTTATTAGTAATTTTTTCCCAGTCAGAGTTAATAAAAATTATTTGTGCATTGTGAATTGGTAAATTGTCTATCAATTTTTCTTGGGTGAGGATGACTGATACTTGGGCATCTTCTAACATATATGCCAAGCGTTCCTGTGGATATGCTGGGTCAAGTGGCAGATAGGCTCCACCTGCTTTAATAATTCCTAAAATTCCAACTACTAATTCACAGGAACGTTCTAAACAAATACCTACTAAAACTTCTGGTTTAACTCCTCGAGTTTGTAAATAATGTGCTAGTTGATTGGCGCGTTGGTTAAGTTCTTTATAAGTTAGCTTTTCTTGTTCAAAGACTACTGCTACAGCATCAGGAGTTTTTTTTACTTGCGCTTCAAACAGTTGGTGGATACAATGCTGAGGCACTGAGATTTGATTATTATTCCAAGTAGTTAGTATTTGCTGATATTCTATTGCTGTTAATAAAGGTAAATCAGATAGACGTTGATCAGGATGGGCAACAATACCTGCTAATAAGGTTTGGAAATGCCCTATCATTCGGCTAATTCTGTCAGCGTCAAATAAATCTGTGTTGTATTCTATTGCCCCCCTCAGCCCTGTATCTGTCTCTACCATTGAGAGCGTCAAATCAAAATTTGCTGTGTTATTTTCTACTTTTAAGGGGTTGAGGGTTAAATTTGGCAGATGCAGAGTTTCTGTGGGTGCATTCTGGAGAATGAACATTACCTGAAACAGAGAGCTATGGCTTAAGTCTCTTTCCGGTTGTAGTTCTTCAACTAATTGTTCAAATGGCAAATCTTGATGAGCGTATGCGCCAAGAGTAACTTCGCGTACTTGTGCTAGTAGTTGTTTAAAGGTCGGGTTTCCTTGTAAGTTGCTCCGCAATACTAAAGTATTGACAAAAAAGCCAATTAACCCTTCGATTTCTGAACGGTTGCGGTTAGCAATCGGAGTCCCAACTAAAATATCATCCTGCTGAGTATATCGATGTAGCAATACCTTAAATGCTGCTAGCAGGGTCATAAATAAGGTGACTCCTTCCTGCTGGGAAAGGTTTTTGAGTGCGGCTGTGAGTGACTCTGAGAGTGAGAAAGATTGCGTTGCACCTCGGTCAGTTTGAATTGCTGGGCGTGGTCGGTCTGTGGGTAATTCTAAGACTGGTAAATCACCGCCTAGCTGTTGCTTCCAGTAGTTTAACTGCTGGTTTAAAACTTCTCCTTGTAACCACTCTCTTTGCCAAACGGCAAAATCTACATACTGAATAGGTAACTGGGGTAAATTGCACGGTTGACCGCTATCGTAGGCGGTGTAAAGTGCTGTTAATTCGCGGATAAGTATTCCTGTTGACCAGCCATCAGACACGATGTGGTGCATGGTGAACAAGATTACATGGTCTTGCTCTTCTAAGCGGAGTAAAGTGACTCGCAGTAAGGGGCCTTTTTCCAAGTCGAAGGGACGCTGCGCTTCTGCTTTTGCTAGTCGCAGGGTTTCTTGCTCCCGTTCTGTCTGAGAAAGTTGCTGTAAATCTATCAATGGTAGTGTACAACTAAAAGCTGGGTTGATGGTTTGGACGGGTTGATCATCCACGGTAGTAAATGTAGTCTGCAAAGCTTCATGTCGTCGCAGAATTTCGCTGATGCTATTAGATAAGGCTGATATATTCAGCAAGCCTGTGAGGCGTACAGCCGCAGGAATATTGTAGGCACAGCTATCTGGTTCCAACTGATTAAAGAACCACAGGCGTTGCTGAGAAAAAGACAAGGGAAAGGAATTAGATTCCCGACTTTGACGGGCGATTTTTGTGGGTGTAATGTTCCCTTGTTTTTCTTTCAACCGTTGTAAAAGCAGTTCGCGTTTTTCTGGTGAAAGCTCGGCGATTTTTTGTTGCAGACTACTCATCTATGTTTTCCTTAAACCAGCTTAGTTTTGCGAAATCAGGTCAAGTTCGGCTAAGGTTGCAGCTAACAATTCCTCATCAGCTTGTTCAGCCAGTTTTTGTGTAATTAACGCAGCTAAATCAGCTACCGTGGGCGCTTCAAAAATATTTTTGACAACTAATTCTGCTTGGAAAGTATCACGTATTCTCGATATCAATTGCGTAGCTAAGAGTGAATGCCCTCCTAAATCGAAGAAATTATCGTAAATTCCAATCCGGTCTAAGCGCAATATTTCTGCCCAAATTTGGGTTAGTTGTTTTTCGGTAGAATTTCGCGGAGCAACAAATAAACCTGCTTGTTCTGGTCTTACTTTATCGGGTGTTGGTAAGGCTTTACGGTCTATTTTGCCGTTATTGGTTAAAGGTAAAACTTTCAGTGGTACAAAGACTGAAGGTACCATGTATTCAGGTAATTTCGCTTTCAGAAACTCCCGCAGTTGATTGATGGAAAAGGAAGAATCTTGATTTAGAACGATATACGCAACTAAACGCTGCTCTCCTGGTATATCCTCACGGACTATAACCGCAGATTCATTGACATCTGGATGTTGTGATAAAGCTGCTTCAATTTCTTCTAGTTCAATGCGGAAGCCTCGCAATTTGACTTGGTTATCAATTCGTCCCAGAAATTCCAGAGTTCCATCTGAGCGGTGACTGACTAAATCGCCTGTTTTATAAAGACGTTCGCCAGGTTCATTACTAAAGGGGTTAGGAATAAACTTCTGTGCGGTCAGGTCTGGACGGTTGAAATAACCGCGCGCTACTCCTTTACCACCAATATAAAGTTCTCCTGGTACGCCAATTGGTACAGGTTGTAAATTTTGATCTAAAACATAAAGTTGGGTGTTGGCAATTGGTGTACCAATAGGAATTGAACCTGAGTGATGCTGGCTGTTTGACACTTGGTAAATGCAGCAACCAACTACGGTTTCTGTTGGCCCGTATTCATTCACGAGTATGGTATCGGGGGCAAATTCTTGCCAAAAGGCAATGTTTTGAGCGGTCAGGTTTTCTCCTCCAATGATAAATGCTCGCGTGCGCCCGGCTGCTTCTTGAGGTGATAATTGTCCTTTGAGCAATTCCAAATGTGCGGGTGTGATTTTTACTAAACTCAAATTATTGCTTTGGCGTAAAGCTTGAGCCAGGGTTTCGATATCTTGGTTTTCTGGTAGCAGGTGTACGCTTTTACCTACGAGTAGAGGGGAAAAAAGACTGGTGATTGTTAAGTCAAAACCAATGGGTGAGTGAACTAGGGTTCCGATTCCTTGGTCAACTGCATAGGCTTGGGTAGCCCAAGTTAGGTAGTTGATGAGGCCCTCGTGAGGAATCATTGTCCCCTTCGGTTTACCAGTTGAGCCAGAAGTGTAGATGATGTAGGCAAGGTTGAGCTTAGTAGCTTGACTGATGGGGTTGTCAACTGGCTGCTGGCTGATGAGTTCTTCCGTGTCTAAGCAAATGACTTGAGTTTGATTTGTGGGTAAATCAGCTACCAAATGCTGCTGAGTAAGCAAAATTGGCATTTGGGTATCAGCAAGGATAAATGCTTTGCGTTCTAGTGGATAGCTGGGGTCTATGGGAACGTAAGCACCGCCAGCTTTGAGGATAGCCAGGAGTGCGATGAGCATTAGGGGGGAACGCTCTACACACAATCCTACCAGCACATCTGCATTCACACCTAGCTGTTGGAGATAATGAGCCAATTGATTAGCACGGGTGTTTAATTCTCGGTATGTGAGTTGCTGGTCTTCAAATACAACAGCAATATTATCTGGTGTGGAATCGCACTGTTGTTCAAACCAGTGGTGAATGCACTCGTATTGTGGTTGTGCTGTCTCAGTATTATTGAAGTCGATTAAAAGTTGCTGACGCTCCTGCTGGCTGAGAATATTTAATTGTGATATCAGTGCAGTGGGGTTGGCAATGACATTATTTAATAATGTGTACCATTGGTTTGCCAAACGTTGAATATCTTCTGCAAAGAAAAGATTTGTATCGTAGTGAAATTCTGCGTTGACTGAATTATCCCATGTGCGATCGCAAACCAGCTTGATTTTAAATCGATCAACACACACATATTTCTGGTAAATAGTCAACGATATGTCGCCAGCAGAGTATGGAGTGGGGGCTGGTTTATAGTCAAAACAGAATGGGAAAAATGGCTGTTCCAGAGCATCTCCAGATTCCCAGGTGAAACTATCTTGCCATTCTGTTAACTCAGTTGTGTAATCTTTGACTTTACTTAAGATATGATGGAAGTGATACTCTTTCAGAGTCACTTCGTAAACGCTTTCTGCTAGTTCGCAGGTAAAAGGTAAATATTTAGCAAATAAACCTATTGCTGTTTTTAGTTCCTCATAATTACGACCATCGCAGCCTAAACCGATAATTGGTTTTGATTGGGCGGTTAGCCGTCCTAATAAAATTAGCCAGCAAGTAAGTAAGAATATATCAGTTGATGATTGATATTGTTGAGAAATTTCTTCTATTTTATTAACTAAATCGTTAGGAATTGCCAACTGTAAATATTGAGTTTGAAAATCTCCTCCTTCTGTGAAATGACGCTCAAAAGATAGTTTAAACGTCTCAATATCAGCAATATTCAGTTGTTGCCAATATTTGCTATTTACAATGTTTTCCTCAGCCTCAACTAGTTCATTTTGCCACGCTGCAATATCAGCATATTGCAAAGGTTCATCAGTAATTTCTTCATTCAGTAAACAGGCACTATAGCAACTGCTAATTTCACTAACTAAATTGTTTAATGATATTGAATCTGCACATATAGAAGGCAAACTCACAATTAAAATATGTTTTTGATGAGACAGTTTGATTAATACTGTACGCAATAAAGAACTACTTTCCCAGTCAATATTTTGCTGTTTTAACTCTTGAAAATATTTCTCAATTTTCGCTGATAAAAAAACTTCTTGATTACATATTTGCTCTAAAAAATACAAATTTGTATTACTTTCTACTACTTGAATGGGAATTTTTATACCCCTTGGCTTATAAAAAGTTGTACGAAGTATTTCGTATTTACTTACAAGCCTTTCCAAAGCCAATTTCAATATATCGATTTTTAAATTACCTTCAATAGCAATTGCACAGATAGCACGATAAGCTGAACTATTTTCTTGTAGTAACCACAGACGCTTTTGCTGCGGAGAAAGTTGGAATCCCTGTATTTGTTGAGGCATGGTTATTTATTACCTTTAATTATTAATATCTGCAAAGCTTGTCATGTCACCCATAGCAACTAATAGCTTTCTTTCTCCGACAAATGGGTTGCGTGCATGAGCAGCCAATAAATTATCTAATAGTAATACGTCTCCTTGCTGCCAAGAAAAAGTAAGTTCTAATTCTTGATAAACTTCGCAAATTTCTGCCATCACAGCATCTTCTATAGGTGTGCCATCACCGTAATAGCAGTTACGTGGTAAATCTTCTTCTGCAAATAATGAAAATAACGACTGCCTAGTTTCGCTATCCAAACAAGCAGGATGCCAATGTTGAGCCTGATTAAACCAAGATATTTCGCTAGTCTGAGGGTGTTTCACTACGGCTGGACGAATAGAACGAGTTCTTAAACTTCCGTCTTGCTTCCATTCGAAATCAATAAAATTAGATTTACAAATAGCTTCTACTTCTGCCCTATTTTGAGTTTGGAAAACAGTTTGCCAATTTAATCCCAGTGCATCATTGTAGTTACGAACATACATAACTTGTTTCTCAACAAATTTTTCCCTAATTTGGGGATTTATACGCTGAAACACTTTGCGGCTATCAGCAATGGGGGTTTCTCCTCCTTGTTGTGCTGGTTGGCGACAGCCAAACATAATTTTCATTGGCCAACGATGATTGAAAGAGTTTTCGTTGTGCCACAATAACTTTCTATCAGCAGGGTAAAACACTGGAGTATAAACTCTACCGCTAACTGTTTCTCTGGGATGTTCACCATTTTCATTGAAAAGTTTAGAGCAAACTGCTATGCCAAATTGCTCAAATTTAGCTGCTGTATCCACATTAAATCCACGCAATAGGATAGCACCATATTTAAGTAAATTGGTTTCGATTAAGCTTGGGTTTCCCTTAGCCCAATCAGCCAAATCAAGAATATCTACACTTGGTTTAATGATGAGAAGTGGAGTATTGCTAGTTTCTAAAGGTTCTATGTGTATTAATTCTGCCTGTGGCAGAGCAACTACTTTTCTCTTGATATCTTTAATTGGTAATTCTCGTTTTTTCATTTAGCCTCATCAATTTATTACGTAAAATTAATAGTTTTTCGTTTGATTGATTGTAGTTTTTGCTGATTCTTCTGTTTGCGCTGGTTCTGTTGAATTAATTTTTGTTGATTATCTGCTGCTGTCAACATTTCAACTAATTCATTCAGTTTAGTTTCTGGATGTGCTACTACTTGATTAATAATATCTAAAAAATGCCCTTGCATTAGAGCTATATTCTCAGCAGCAAATAAATCTGTGTTATATTCAAAAGCCCCAATAATTTCTTTTTGCGTATTTTTAATTCTTAAAATTAAATCAAGCTGAATTTTATCATTAATAATTGGTATCGGCAGGGGAGATATTGTTAAATTTGGCAGTTCTAAATGTGAATTATGACCAACTTCAAAAACAAGTTTAGTCTGAAACAGAGGAGCATGGTTTAGACTCCTTTCGGGATTTAAAACCTCCACTAATTTATCAAAAGGTAAATCCTGATGAGCATAAGCTTGAAGAGTGATGTCGCGTACTCTTTTTAGTATTTCTAGAAAGGTTGGGTTGCCTGATAAATCTGTACGCAATACTAGCTGGTTAATGAAGAAGCCAATTACTTCTTTAGTTTCAACTTGATTGCGGTTAGCAATATCAGTACCGATAACTATGTCTTCTTCTTTTGTATACCAGTGCAGCAATACTTGAAACACAGCAAGTATTGTCATAAATAAAGTGATATTTTCTTGCTGGCTAAAAGCTTTGAGAGCCTCAGATACTGCTATTGGTAAGATAAAAGGTTGCCTGTCCCCGTTGTAAGTTTGCACTTTCGGTCGAGGGTGGCTTGGTAGATTCAATATAGGAAGTTCACTACCTAGTTGCTGCTGCCAGTAGTTAAGATGAGTCTGCATTTCTTCACCTTGCAACAGTTGTCGTTGCCATACAGCAAAGTCTACGTACTGAACTGATAGTTCTGGGAGCGGTGAGGCATAACCCTGAGAAAATACCTCATAAAGTGTTGCCATTTCACGAGTTAAAACATTAATAGACCAACCATCAGAAATAATGTGATGTATCGTCAGAAATAATATATTTTCTGTATCGGTCAGTTTCAGTAAAGTAACTCGCAGTAAAGGCAGTTTAGCTAAATCAAATGGTTGATTAACTTCCTCATTAGCCAGTTGTGCTATTTTGCTTTTTTTGGCTTCTAAAGATAGTTCTTGTAAGTTGATGATTGAAAGATTAAATACAGGATTATGAGCAATAACTTGAACAGGTTGCCCATTTACTGTGGTAAAGGTAGTACGTAAGCCTTCATGTCGTCTGATAACTTCTCTGAAGCTTTGTTCTAGTACATTAACATTTAATACACCTATTAAGTGTATAGGTAGAAAAAGATTAAAAGCAGTGTTACCAGGCTGCAATTGGTCAAGAAACCACAGTCTTTGCTGGGCAAAGGAAAGAGGAAAGTAATTTGACTTTCGGCTTTGGGGAGTGATTTGTGGGCGTGAAACAACCTCTTGTTTTTGATTGTTCAGCTTTTGTAGTAGCAGTTGGCGTTTTTCGGGAGAGAGGGCGGCGATACGTTTAGCAAAGTCAGTCATTTGCTTCCTCCTGTTTCCATCAGCTGCTCTGGCATAGCCAGCATTTTTTCGATTTCATCATCGGATAATTGCTCAATTTCAGTTAAAGCTTGAGCTAATTTTTTTGCATCGGTTTGTTCAGCCAATGTTTGAGAAATAATTTCGGCTAAATCGGCGATTGTCGGTGAATTAAAAAAGCTTTGATATGGCACTTTGACTTGGAAATCTTTGCTTAACTGAGCGACTAATTGAGTCGCAAATAAAGAATCGCCTCCCAACTCAAAGAAGTTGTCATGAATACCAACTTTCTCAATGCTTAAAATTTGTTGCCAAAAATCAGCTAGACTACGTTCGATTTCATTTGTAGGGGCAACATAAGCGTTCCCTAAACTGGGGCGAGGATGAGCAGATTTAGACTGGTTGATTTGTAATAATTTTTCGGGCAAAGATACGGCAATTTCTTTCCATTCCAAGAAAGTATTTAGGTCTTGTGTCGATACAGCTATCTGTGGAATTACACCACTGCCTAAAATACGCCTGAAGGCTTCTATACCTTCTTCAATAGTCATTTTATCTGATGCCTCTTTGCCTGTGATTTGCTTATATCGTGCCTCAACAATGGTTGCCATTCCTAAACTGTTCCATCTATCCCAGTTAATAGAGATGGTGAAGTTGTTTTTATAAGTGCTGTAGTGAGCAAATACGTCTAGAAAAGCATTCTCAGCAGTATAGTCCATCATGCCAGCTGTACCGTGAAATGCAGACAGGGATGAACAAAGGATGAAAAAATCTAATTTGGCATTTTGAAACAGACTATCAAGAACTCTTGTCCCCCTGACTTTTGCTGCTAAAGCTGTTGCTGCTGCTTCTTTGGTTTGGAGTTGCATTACCCGTCCCCCAGGAATAGCCGCAGCGTGTATCACTCCATGAATTTGACCAAATTGCTGATTTACTTTTTTGAGTGCTGCGGACATTTGTTCCATATTGGCAACGTCAGCATTAATTACCATGACTTCTGCGCCTATTGCTTCTAGATTCTGCAATTTGCGAATTTTAGAACTGATGCTGTTCTGTGAGTCATGATTGGCCAGCCACTTTTCCCACTCGTCGCGCTGGGGAAAAGGGGAACGTCCCAACAGCAGTAGTTTTGCCTGTACGCTTGTGGCTAAATATTCTGCTAGTGCTAAACCAACTCCACCTAGTCCACCAGTGATCAGGTAAACTCCTTGTTCTCTGAAGCGGGGGTTTTCTTTAACATTGGCATCTAAGCGAACTGGTTCAAAGTTTGGTAGCCAACGATGATGTCCGCGATAGGCGACAACTTGTTCAGCAGATGGAGTAAACAGTTCTGCTAGTAATTGGTTTATGAGTTTCTCTTGTTGCCAGCTGCCTGTTTCGGGAATAATAATATCAATGCTGCGACAGTTTAAGTTTGGATATTCTAGGGGTATGACTTTACAAGGGCCGAGAATCAACGCTTTCTCTGGACACAATACCTCGGAACCCGTAACCGCCTGCATATTGTTAGAGACAATTGTAATTTGGCAGCGATCTGGATTGTGTTGTGCGATCGCCTGAGCCAGAAACAGCAGACTGTAAAAGCCGCAAGTTTCCCATTGTTCTTGCAACTCTATTGATGATTCAGGCTCAGAATTGGCTGTAACGCTCCATAGGTGAACAATATTTGTGGGAATCTTGTTGACTGTACGCAGTTCTCTCAAGAGAGTACCGTAGTCATCCGGGTTCGCTGGATTAATTGTATAACTAGATTCACTATCACAGTGAAATTTCTGACCCATTTTGACAGCGATCGCATCTTGGCCTGCAAGTTTTAACTGCTGTACAATTTTTGCGCCTAAGCCGCACTCATCAACAAACACTATGCAGCATCCTGGCGGCTTTCCTTTCAGCGATAATGCCAATGATGGTGGTGGTAGAGAGGGTTTCCAAGCAGGAATGTAAAACCAGTCAGCAATATCTGGTTTTTTCTCATCAATAACTGTTGCTTGGGCTGGAATTGCTTGTTTTTGAGGTTCAATCCAATAACGCTGACGCTCAAAAGGATAAGTAGGCAAAGGTAGGCGATAGCATTTTTCATCGCCATAAAAACTAGACCAGTCTACTTTTACGCCAAACAGCCACAGACGACCAATTGTGTTAAGTAAAAATGCTACATCTGATTGTTGTTCTTGCGGATGCCGGATTGAGGTGAAGGTGACTAATTCTGCTTTTTGATGTTGTTTGGCGAAAGTACTCAAAGTTCTTCCCGGCCCAACCTCTAGTAAAATCCGTTCTGGTTGTTTTTGTAACTCAGCTATACCATCACTAAAGCGCACAGTTTGGCGTAGATGTTTTGCCCAATAGTTGGGATCTGTGGCTTCGGCGGTGGTAATCCATGTACCACTGACGTTAGATATAAAAGGAATTTGGGGCGAATTGAGGTTAACTTTTCGCAACTGCTCTGTAAATGGGGTGATGATAGAGTCCATCATCTGGGAATGGAAGGCATGGGAAGTATGCAGTCTTCGACAACCAATGCCTTTTTGCTGTAACTGTTGCTCTAACTTATCTATTGCTTCAGTTGCACCAGAAACTACACAAGTGGATGGTGTGTTACTAGCAGCTAGAGCCAGCTCTGTCCCAAGTAGAGACTGTACCTCTGACTCTCCGAGTTGCACCGAAAGCATCGCGCCTTGTGGTAGTTGTTGCATCAGACGGGCGCGAGTTGCGATCACGGCTAAAGCATCTTCTAACGTGAAAATTCCTGCTAGGGTTGCCGCTACATATTCCCCGACGCTGTGACCAATCATCGCTTCTGGATGTACGCCCCATGCCATCCACAATTGCGCTAAAGCATACTCAATTACAAATAATGCAGGTTGGGCAATCGCAGTTTGTGTTAGTTGTTGAGTCGGCGTTCCATTAGAGTAAAGTACAGAACGCAAATCTAAACCTAAATGCGGTTTCAGCAACTCGTCACAGTAATCAACTTGCTCTCTAAAGATTGGCTGATTTTTGTATAGTTCTCGACCCATGTCTACATACTGAGAACCTTGGCCGGGAAACATAAATACTACCGGACGATAGCAAGGTTTTTGCTGATGGGTGAAAACTTGGGGATTTTCTGGAGATGTCAACAGCTTGACTGCATCATCCAGGTTTTGGCAAACCAAAAATCTGCGGTAGTCAAACCCTTTACGACCTACCCCCAGGGTATAAGCAACATCAGCCAGATTTAAATCTGGGTGTTGCTGAAAATAGTTAGCTAAATTGGCTGTTGCTGTTTCTAAAGCAGTGCTGGTTTTGGCAGAGAGTACCAACAATTGATATCCTTCTTCTTTCCTCCCTGGCTCTACAATTGGTGCTTCTTCCAAAATTACATGAGCATTCGTTCCCCCAATCCCAAAGGAACTCACTCCTGCGCGTCTGGGAATGCCGTTTGTTTGCCATTCTGAAAGCTGGTGATTGACGTAGAAAGGACTCTTGGCAAAATCTATCTGAGGATTGGGTGTTTCAAAGTTCAGGCTAGGCGGTATTTGTTGGTGCTTGAGTGCTAAAACAGTTTTGATTAACCCAGTAACCCCAGCAGCTGTGTCTAAGTGTCCAATATTGGTCTTAACTGAACCAATTGCACAATAACCTGTTTTCTGAGTATTGGCGCGAAAGGCTTGTGTTAAAGCCGCAATTTCTATGGGGTCGCCTAAAGAGGTTGCCGTACCGTGGGCTTCGATATAAGTAATTGTATCTGGTTTGACTTCAGCTATCACATGAGCCGTTGCGATCGCTCTAGCTTGGCTATCTATACTAGGTGCAGTGTAGCTGACTTTATTTGACCCATCATTATTAATCGCCGAACCTTTGATTACAGCATAAATTGTATCTCTATCGGCGATCGCATCTTCTAACCGCTTCAAAACTACAATGCCTATACCTTCACCTGCAACCGTTCCCTGTGCTTTGGCATCAAAAGCGCGGCAATGCCCATCAGGAGACTCAATTCCTCCTTCTTTGTAAACATAACCAGATTTTCTGGCTCCACCAATGGAGACACCACCAGCTAAAGCAATATCACATTCTCCAGCTAGTAAACTTTGACACGCCAAATGCACAGCCACCAAGGAAGTAGAACAGGCGGTTTGGACTGTGTAGCTAGGCCCGGTTAAATTGAGTTTGTAAGAAACGCGTGTAGTTAAATAATCTTTATCATTGGCGATCGCTAGTTGTCTAGAAGCCAGAGAATTTAAAATATCTTGGTTTGAATAAATTCTCAATAAGTAAGTGCTAATACCTGTGCCTGCGTAAACACCAATTGCGCCAGAATAACTTTCACAGTCATAGCCTGCATTTTCCAGAGCTTCCCAAGCACACTCTAAAAATATCCGGTGTTGCGGATCAGTAATTTCTGCTTCTCTGGGGTTAAAGCCAAAAAACGAGGCATCAAATAATCCTACATCTTTTAATGCACCCCTGGCTTTGACAAAATTAGGATTATTTAGCACTGCTGGCTCTATACCTGCGGCTAATAATTCCTCATCTGTGAAAAAGGAAATTGACTCGACACCATTTTGTAAATTTTGCCAAAACTCATCAATACTTTTTGCGCCTGGAAAACGACCAGACATTCCCACAATTGCTATTTCCGAACCATTTATATTATTCATTATTCGATAAACTATTATATATTAATTGATTTCATTTTTTCCAGGCGTTTTTGTTTTTGAGCTTTACCTGCTGTAAGTTTGGCAGTTTCTTTATCAGTTAAATTAATTTTTGATGTTTGATTTCTCAGTTGGCTAAAATACTCTGCTAAAGAACTGATAGTTGGATATCGAAATAAATCAAGCAATGGTAAGTCCGTTTTAAATAGTTCACATAATTGGCTATGAACTTTCACCATCAGTAAAGAATGACCGCCGAGTTCAAAGAAATTATCGTGAATGCCTATCTGCTCAATATTGAGAGCTTTTTGCCAAACACTGGCTATAGTACGTTCAGCTTCAGTTTGTGCTACCACATAAGCAACTTCTAATTTAGGGCGGATTATTTCTGGAGTAGGCAGAGATTTTCGATCCACTTTACCGTTAGGTGTTAACGGCAATGCTGCTAAAATCACGAAAGCGGAAGGTAGCATATATTTTGGCAACTTCTCCTTAACAAAGTTGCGTAGTTGAGTAACACTTAGTTCTTGCTCTTGGTAAGCACTAACATACCCAATCAAACGCTTTTCACCGAGTTCATCTTCTTGAACCACTACCACAGCTTCGCGGACGTTGGGATGTTGGCTTAACCGCGCTTCAATCTCGCCTAGTTCAATGCGGAAGCCGCGAATTTTCACTTGATTATCAATGCGACCAAGAAATTCGATGTTACCGTCAGGTAAATAACGGGCTAAATCTCCTGTTTTATACAGACGTGTTCCCGGTTCGTTACTAAAGGGGTCAGGAATAAATTTCTCTGCTGTTAAATCTGAACTATTAAAATAGCCTCTGCCCACACCCACTCCACCAATATATAACTCGCCTGCCACACCTAAAGGCACAGATTGTAAATGTTTATCTAATAGGTAAATTTGAGTATTGGCAATAGGACTTCCCATAGGAACTGTTGCAGTAGTTGAATTATTTTTGCACGCCCAATAAGTAACATCTACTGCGGCTTCAGTTGGGCCATAAAGATTGTGTAATTCAGCATTGAAACGAGTAAAAAATAGTTTTTCTAATTTAACTGGTAATGCTTCACCACTACAAATGACCCGTTTAAGACACTGACAATTATCAATCTTTGGTTCTTCAAGAAAGATTTGTAGCATCGACGGCACAAAATGCACTGTAGTAATTTGCTGTTCGGCTATCAGTTGAGCTAAATAATTACTATCTTGGTGTCCTTGTGGTTTAGCTACGACTAATCTTGCACCCGTCAATAAAGGTAAGAAAAATTCCCAAACTGAGACATCAAAGCTAAAGGGAGTTTTTTGTAAAACTCTATCTGCTGCTGTTAATTGGCAATAATCTTGCATCCACAGTAGGCGATTGCAGATGCCCCGATGGGTATTCATAGCAGCCTTTGGTTTGCCAGTTGAGCCAGATGTATAGATGACGTAGGCTAGATTATCAGCAATAACATTATTTATAGGATTATCTATATTTTCCTGGGCTATAGTCTGCCAATTGCTATCTAAAAAAATTAATTTATTTGTATTAGGTAACTCCTCAAACAAATGCTGCTGCGTTAACAATACAGACGTTTGAGAATTTTCTAACATGAAAGTCAAACGCTCTTGTGGGTAGCTGGGGTCTAAAGGTACGTAAGCACCACCTGCTTTGAGAATACCTAATAGTCCAATGACCATTTCTAAGGAACGTTCTAAACAAATCCCCACTAATACTTCTGTCCCTACTCCCAGTTTTTGCAAATAATGGGCTAGTTGATTGGCTCGCTGATTAAGTTCGCGGTAAGTCAGTTGTTCGTTCTCAAATACCACCGCAACAGCATTAGGCGTTTTTTCTACCTGTGCCTCAAATAGCTGATGAATACATTGGTCTTGAAGATAATCAACTTGTGTGTTGTTCAACTCTTCTAATAACTGATGTTGTTCACTTGCAGTTAACAGCGATATATCTTTCAGACAGTGGTGCGGATTAGTAGCCATACCTGCCAGCAATGTCTCAAGATGTCCCAACATTCTTTTGATAGTGCCAGAGTCAAGGCGATCGCTCTGTTGATAAGTCATCCTCAGCAATAATTCTTCACCAGGTACACCACTTACAGTTAGAGGATAATTAGTCCTTTCAAAGCCATGTCGATTTTTAATCTCCAGGTTTATATCTGGCTCTCGTAATGAAGCTTCTATAGGATAATTTTCAAATATTACTATGCTATTAAATAAAGGAGAACCTGGAGGAATATCACTCCATTTTTGAATATCTGACAGTGGAGTATATTCGTATTGACGTGCCTCGACTTGTTGATTTAAAAGCTGTTTCAGCCAAGGAAGCAAGAATTGATCGGAGTTAATTTGTACTCTCACAGGCAATGTATTAATGAATAATCCCACCATTGCCTCGGCTTTAGGTAAACCAGGGGGACGACCGGAAACTGTAGCTCCAAAAATAATATCCTCCTTACCACTGTAACGGCTCAACAACAAAGCCCAAGCACCTTGTACTAAGGTATTGAGGGTCAATTGATGTTGTTTCGCTAGGGACTGAAGAGCGGATGTTGTCACCGCAGAAAGTCTAATTTCCTGTTCTCCCTCCTCGGTTGATTGCTGATGAGCAATTGGTTTAATACCAAGGGGAGTAGGAGCAGTAAAACCTTTGAGTGTATTGCGCCAAAACAATTCAGCTTGAGTGAGATTTTGCTTTTGTAACCAAGCAATATAATCTCGATAAGGACGAGGTGATTCTAAATAAATATTTTTGCTTTGACAGAAGACTTTGTAATAGGTGATAACTTCTTTAAATATTACAGGTATTGACCAACCATCCAGTAAGATATGGTGATGGCTCCAAGTAAAATGATACACTTGTTCACTCATACGTATTAAGAACAGACGCATAAGTGGAGCTTGTGAGAGTTCAAAACCTTGCTGGCGGTCTGCTAATAATAAAGTTGCTAATTTTTGCTGTTGTTCTTTTGGCTCAACTCCCCGCCAATCTTCTTGGTGCCAAGGAAATTTGACTTTCCTACCAACGACTTGTAGAGGCTTTTCCAGATTTTCCCACACACAAGCTGTTCGTAAAGCGGGATGACGTGCTATTACTTCCTGCCAAGCTTGAGCAAATGCAAGTACATTTAATCCTCCATGCAATTCAAAGCTAACTTGTTCACAATAAACACCAGATTCGGGAGCCAAAAGGCTGTGAAACAGCATCCCTGCTTGCATGGGAGATAAAGGATAAACATCTTCAATGTTTTTTGTAGCTACCATTTATTTATTTCCCTTAAAAAGAAACTTGCCCAAAAACTGCGTCTAGTTGTGCTTGATCTAGCTGTGCTAGGGGAAAATCAGAAGGAGTAAAGCCGCCTACTTCAAGGGATTGACAGTGGTGAATGAGCGATCGCAAATTTGCAATAAACCCTTGAGCCAAACCTTCTATAGTTGACTTATGGTGCAGATTTTGGCTATAAGCCCATTTGAATTGCAACTTACCTGACTCAACGCCACCGTAAATGTCCAATAGATAAGACCGATGGTTGCGTCGGCTTTCGTTGTAATTGTTGGATTGAGGTGCTAATTTAAACAGCGATGATTCGGGTAACACTTGGTCAAATTGCCCTAAATAGTTAAAACTGATTTCCGCTTGAGGTAAAGAATCAAATAACTTAGAGATACCCTGCTCCTTGTTGAGATATCGCAGCATTCCATAGCCAATACCTCGATTTGGCACACTTCGCAATTGCTCTTTAACAGTCTTCAAAACTTCTCCTAAATCAGAAGTTTCCTCCCAACTCAGGAACACTGGAAATACAGAGGTAAACCACCCTACAGTTCGCGATAAATCAACATCCTCAAAAAGCTCTTCTCTACCGTGCCCTTCTAAATCAAATAGCAGCGTATTTTGTCCTGTCCACTGGGTAAATGTTAACAGTAATGCTGTGAGTAAGACATCATTAATTTGAGTGCGATAAACAGATGGAACTTCTTGTAGTAGTGCTTGAGTTTCTTCTTTAGTGAGGTTAACTGCAACAGTACTAGCTGAAGCTATGGTGTTTTCTCCACCAGGAGAATCTATTGGTAGGTTGGCGATGGGTTGACGTAAATTTGTTAGCCAATAATCTAGTTCTGCTGTCGCATCTGGCGACTGAGCATAATCTTGTATCCGGTAAGCCCATTCTTTAAAAGAAGTTGTTTTGGATGGTAATTTAATAGATTTCCCTTGTTTTACCTGTTGATAAGCTGTTTGTAAGTCTTCTAATAAAATGCGCCAAGAAAGCCCATCCACAATTAAGTGATGAGTAGTTACAAACAAGTAACTATGTCTATGTTTACCGAGATTAAAAACGGCTACTTGGAAAACTAACCCATCGTTCAGATTAAGGCTGGCTTGAGTTTTCTCAATTGTGGATGCGATCGCGCATTCTAATTCATCTGGAGGCAGTGTAGAAAAGTCAATTTCTATGACTAATTTTAGAGTTTCCAAATTATTAATTATGGGTTGCCAGCCTGATTCTAATTTCTCCCAGCGCACACGTAAAATATCGTGATGGTCAACTAAAGATTGCACCACTTGTTGCAATAGTAAAGGATTGATCGTTTCCTTCACTTCCAGCAACATAGATTGATTGTAATGATGGGGGTCAACAAAATTCCGCTCAAAGAACCAATGTTGAATTGGTGTCAGGGGAAATGAGCCAGTTACTAGGCCTTGTTCAGCTAATGTGGAAGTAGTTAAGTTAACCACTGTAGCTAGTTCAGCGATGGTTTGGTGTTGGAAAAGTTGTTTGGGCGTTAAATGTAGTCCTGCTTGATTGGCTTGTGAGACAACCTGAATGCTGAGAATCGAATCTCCTCCTAATTCAAAAAAATTGTCATGGATACCAATGCAGTCAACAACAAGAAGTTGAGACCAGATGTTAGCTAGTACTGTCTCAATTTTATTTTGAGGAGCAGCAAATGTATCTTCTAGGTCAAGTCTGTCAGTTGTTGGTACTGGTAATGCTTTGCGGTCTATTTTACCGTTGGGTGTTAAAGGTAACTCATCTAATAAGACAAAAGCAGATGGTACCATGTAGCTTGGAAGACGCTCTTGGAGAAACTCTCGTAGTTCGTTAGTTTTGAGATTGGAGTATTGGTTGCTATGAACAACGTAAGCTAAAATACGCCGTTGCTGTGGTATATCCTCACGTACTATCACCACTGAGTTCTGTACCGTGTGGTGTTGTCTAAGTAATGATTCAATCTCGCCTAATTCGATACGGAAGCCACGAATCTTAACTTGGTCGTCAATACGCCCCAGATATTCAATGTCACCATTAGGTAAATATCGAGCTAAATCACCAGACTTATAAAGCTTGCCTTGATTGCTAAAGGGGTGAGCAATAAACCTTTCCTGGGTGATATCTGGGCGATTGAGATAACCACAAGCTAAACCCGCACCACCAATATACATTTCACCAGGAACGCCGAGGGGTACTAATTGCTGATGTTGATCTAACAGATAGATTTGTAAGTCTGGAATTGGTCTACCAATCACACTGGCTGTTGTATTTAAATCAGCTTTAGTTAGCGGTCGATAAGTAACATGAACGGTTGTTTCTGTAATCCCGTACATATTCACCAATTGCGGTGATTTATCTCCATGACGAGCAAACCAAGGCTGCAAACTTTGGATGTTTAAAGCTTCACCACCAAAAATAACTAAACGCAGGTTTAAATTTAGGATATTACTAGCGGATTCTTCTACTTGAATGATTTGGCGAAAAGCTGAGGGCGTTTGATTTAAAACTGTTACTTGCTCTTTGGACAGCAATTCATAAAATGCTTCGGGTGTTCTGCTAACCCAGTAAGGTACAATGACCAGTCGCCCGCCATAAAGTAAAGCACCCCAAATTTCCCAAACCGAGAAGTCAAAGGCGTATGAGTGAAATAAAGTCCAAACATCTTGCTGATCGAAGTTGTACCAAGGCTGCACCGCCGCAAACAGCCGGACAACATTACTATGATTGATTAACACGCCTTTGGGTTGACCTGTAGAACCGGAGGTGTAAATCACATAAGCTAAGTTGTCAGCTGTAACTTGACTAATGGGGTTAGCTGTGGATTGGGTGAGAAATAAGTTTACATCTTGGTCTAGGCAGATAGTCTGGGCGCTGTGTGCAGGTATTGTGTCTAATAGACGTTCTTGAGTTAACAGCACCGAGACTTGAGAATCTGCCAACATATAGCCTAAACGTTCTTGGGGATAGGCAGGATCTAGGGGAACGTAAGCCCCACCAGCTTTGAGAATGGCTAGAATACCTGTTAGCATTAAGAGCGATCGCTCTACACAAATTCCCACTAATACTTCTGCCCCAACCCCAAGCTGTTGCAAATAATGGGCTAATTGATTGGTGCGCTGATTTAGTTCCCGATAAGTTAATTGCTCATTCTCAAATACTACTGCTACAGCATCAGGTGTTTTTTCTACCTGTGCTTCAAATAAGTGATGCAAGCAATTATGCTTGCCAAAATCGGTTTCGGTATTGTTCCACTCTAATAGTTGTTGCTGCTCAGTTGTTGTCAGCAAGGGTAAATTTCTAAGCTGTTGCTCTAGATTTGTAACAATACCTGTCAATAAAGTTTCAAAATGTTTGACTAAACGAGAAATCGTAGTTTCATCGAATAGATCGGTGTTGTACTCTATCGTACCTGTCAGTTCTTCAACCGTATTTTGGATAGTTAAAGTTAAATCGAACTTTGCTGTTTCAGTTTTAACTTCCAAAGGTTGTAGGTTTAAACCTGGTAATTCTAAAGTTGCAGTTGGTGCATTTTGAAAGACAAACATCACCTGGAATAACGGCGTGCGGCTTAAGTTCCGTTCTGGTTGTAATTCTTCTACCAGCTTCTCAAAAGGTAGATCCTGGTGAGCATACGCTCCCAACGTTGCTTCCCTGACCCGTTTGAGTAATTCTCGGAAGCTGGGATTACCAGATAAATCAGTTCGCAATACCAATGTATTGACAAAAAAGCCAATTAAATTTTCAATTTCAGCCCGGTTACGGTTAGCAATAGGCGAACCAACTAAAATATCTGCTTGACCTGTGTAACGATACAGCAAAGTTTTAAACCCAGTCAACAGTGTCATAAATAAAGTGACACCTTCTTGCTTGGACAGAGATTTTAATTCCTCAGTTAAGCTGTT
Source organism: Aulosira sp. DedQUE10 (assembly GCA_034530935.1). Classification (GTDB taxonomy): domain Bacteria; phylum Cyanobacteriota; class Cyanobacteriia; order Cyanobacteriales; family Nostocaceae; genus Aulosira. The sequence goes on from JAVRCF010000025.1 coordinate 49,798, forward strand.
TGGTAATACAAATGATAGGGTTTTCCCGGCAAAAGTTTGCACCGCAGGTCTGGGGCGGTCTATGGGTAGGGATAATACTGGTAAGTCCCCTCTTAGTTGCTGTTTCCAGTAATCTAGCTGGGTTTGCAACTGTTCACCTTGCAACCATTCTCGCTGCCAAAGGGCGAAATCAGCGTATTGAATAAGTAGTTCTGGTAAGCTGGAAGGTTTTTTCTCTACAAACTCAGTATAAACTGCTGCTAACTCACGAATCAGCACACCTTTAGACCAGCCATCGCTGATGATGTGGTGCATTGTAAACAGTAATATATGTTCCTGTTCACTTAATCTCAGAAGTTTGACGCGCAAAAGTGGTTCTAATGCTAAGTCGAAGGGGCGCTGAGCTTCTGCAAAAATTAATTGTTGTGTTGTATTTTCTCGCTCATTTCCTGATAGCTCATCCAGATTAATAATTGGCAGAGGCAATACTAATTCTGGAGCTATCGCCTGTACGGCTTTGCCATTTACAACAATTAATTTTGTTCTTAAAACCTCGTGGCGTTTGACGATTTCATTAATACTGCGGCTTAGTGCTTCTATATTGATAGCACCTTGAATTTTAATTGCTCCATTAACGTTATAAGCTGGGCTATCAGGTTCTAATTGAGAAAAGAACCAAAGTCTTTGCTGGGCAAAAGATAAGGGAATTTCTTGGTTACAGCCTCTTGAGAGCAGAGGAGGTAAAAATAGATTTTGTTTATCTTGTAGTATGGCTTCAATTTGTGCAGCTAGTCCGACTACTGTTGGAGACTCAAACAAACTGCGTAACATTAATTCAACTTGTAAAGTTTCCCGAATCCGCGAAACTATTTGTGTTGCTAAGATGGAATGTCCACCTAATTCAAAAAAGTTATCGTTAATTCCTACTTGCTTAACTGCTAAAACTTCCGCCCAAATGTTAGCGAGAATTTCTTCTACAGGAGTACGAGGCGCGACAAAAGTTTCGGTGCGATCGCTGTTAATTTCCTCTGGTGCAGATAATGCTCGTCTGTCTACTTTACCGTTAGGTGATAAAGGGAATGCTTCCAGCAAGGCAAAAGCTGATGGAATCATGTACTCAGGTAGCTGTCCTTGCAAAAATTGGCGCAAATCTTTATTACTTACTGTCACAACTTTCGGCAAAATATAAGCAACCAAACGTTGATTACCTGGTTCATCTTCTCGCGCTATAACAATCGCCTCTTCAACTTCTGGATGCTGACTTAAAACAAATTCTATTTCACCTAATTCAATCCGGTAGCCACGAATTTTCACTTGATGGTCAATTCGTCCCAAAAACTCAATATTTCCATTGGCAAGATATTGAGCTAAATCTCCGGTTTTATATAGGCGTGCTGTTGGTTCATTGTTAAAGGGGTTGGTAATAAACTTTTCTGCGGTTAGTTCTGGTTGATGCAGATAACCCACCGCTAAACCGTCACCACCAATATAAATTTCACCGGGAACTCCAATAGGAACAAGTTGCAGCTTTGAATCTAAAATATAAATTTGTGTATTGGCAATAGGACGACCGATGGGAACTCGTGTTAATTCTTGAGAGTGGCAATGGTAAACTGTACTCCATACCGTTCCTTCTGTCGGCCCGTATTCGTTATACAAATAAGCTTGTGGGAGATATTCTTGGTGTCTCTGAACCAGTTCGTTTGAGCAAGTTTCACCAGCAACAATAATTGTGTTGAGTGCAGTTAATTGTTCAGGTTTTGCTTGTTGTAAAATGAGCGCGTAGAGGGAAGGAAGGCTTAATAAATGCGAGATGCGATGTTGATTAATTAAATCGACAAGCCTTGTTACTTCTCTTTGCAAACCTTCTGCGGGTAAAACTAAAGTTCCTCCACAACAAAGTGTCCAAAAGATACCAGCTACTGAACTGTCAAAGGCGAAGGATGAAAGTAATAAGAAGCGGCTGACAGGTTCTTGATAATAACTAAGGCGAGCGTAGGTAGAGTGAACCAAATTACGATGGGTAATTTGTACTCCTTTAGGTTTACCTGTAGAGCCAGAAGTATAAATAATGTAAGCTAAATTGCTAGGTGTAATTTCTAGTGTTGGGTTGTCTTGATTTTGCCGTGCAATTACTTCCCAGTCAGTATCTAAGCAGATGACACGCGCTTGGTGTGGAGGTAATTTTTCTACTAATGGTTGTTGAGTTAATAGAACGGGGGTTTTGGTATTTTCTAGAATCCAAGCGACTCGCTCTTGAGGATAACTAGGATCTATCGGTACATAAGCACCGCCAGCTTTTAAAATACCTAGAAACCCAATAATCATGTCGAGAGAGCGAGTTACACATATCCCTACCAAAGTTCCTGGTGTTATGCCAATCTGCACTAGGTAATTTGCTAGTTGGTTAGCACGATTATTGAGTTGGCTGTAGGTTAATTGTTCGTTCTCAAACTCTACAGCAATATTATTTGGTTTCTGCTGTGCTTGCTCTTCAATTAACTGGTGAATACATTTATCTTTGGGATACTCAGCTTGAGTTTGATTAAATTCTACTAATATTTGCTGCTTGGCGCGATCGCTTAAAATTTCTAACTCACCAATTGCCGTTTCAGGATTGTTAATTACACTATTTATCAACTGATGAAACTGTTCTAGCAACCGTTCAATATCTGCTTTATCGAAATGGTAGGAGTCATAATGTAAATCTGTAATTATAGACTTATCTTGAAGGCGGCAAGATAGCTTAATTTTAAATCGTTCTATGCAAGTATATTGCTTATAAATAGAAAATGAAATACCATTCTCAGTATATTCCGTTATTTCTTCTTCAAAATCAAACCCAATAGGACAAAAATTTAATTCATCTTGATGGTTAGATGTTCTTTCGATTCCTTCCCAGCTAAAAGATTCTTGCCATTGTGATGATTGATTGATTACTGCATCAATTTGCTGCAAAGCTTGAATAAAAGTGAGATTATCTGACAATGTGCCTTGAACTGGCAAATATTTGGTAAATAATCCCAAGGCTGCTTTTAACTCTGAATATTTACGCCCATCTAATGCTGTACCAATAATAATATTTGATTGCTTGGTCAAGTGCCAAAGCAAAACTAGCCAGCAAGATAGTAAAAATGTAGAAATAGAAATATTGTGCTTTCTAGCAATTTCTCGAATTGCTCCTGTTAATTCATCATCAAGATTAGAACTAATAAATTTAGGCGCAAATAACAATTGATGATGCTGATTTTTATCACCTGGTATTTTACAATTAAACCTTTCTGAAAAATCTTGTTTCTGCCAATATTCTCTACCTATTTCTGTCTCTGCTGATTCTAATAGCTCATGCTGCCATGCTGCAAAATCTGCATATTGTATAGGGAGAGATTCTTCAACAGATAAATCTTGACCTTGTAAACATGCTGAATAGGTGTGGCTGAGTTCGGCTACTAAATTTTTGAGACTTACAGCATCAGCCAGCATTCCAGGCAGACTTAATATTAAGATATGACGTTCAGCAGCTAGAGTTATTAGAGATGTATGTAAAAGTTGTCCGTGTTCAAAATCAAAAGGAATCTGAGATATTTCTTGAAAAATCTTGGCAATTTTAATTTCTTGTTCTTCGGGGCTGCAAAAAGTTAAATTATAGCTTTCACCTAATACAATTTCTTGACTATCAATTACCTGTACAGGAATAGACATCCCAGGTACATAGCGTAAATTGGTGCGAAGAATTTCATGGCGATTAACAATATGCTGTAACGCAGCTTTTAAAGCAGTTATTTTACAACAACCATCAATAATAACAGCACATTGAGCGCGATAAGTTAAATTATCGCCACCTTTTTGTAATGACCATAAATGCTCTTGTTGTGGTGACAGCCGAAACCCTTCAATAACTTCTGCTAACATCTCTCAAACCCCACCTTTTAAATTTCAACGTCTTGGATATTAATTGCCTTTGCCATTCCCACTAAGATTTCTCGTTGTCCAACAAACGGATTGCGACCATGTACAGCCAGCATATTATCTAGTAATAAAACATCTCCTTTTTCCCAAGAGAAGCTAATCATTTCTTGCTGATAAGCATCGCGCAGATGTTCTAAAACTGAAGGTTCGATAGGAGTTCCATCTCCATAATATGTATTTGTTGGTAGGTCTTCTTCTTTAAAACCTGATGTTAATGCTGTACGAATTTTTTCACTTAAGGTTGAAACATGAAAAAATGTAGCGTGATTGAACCATATTTTCTCACCAGTTTGAGGATGCTTAACAACCGCAGGGCCTACTTGTCTTGTTCTTAGCTTGTCACCTTCTTTCCATTCAAATTGAAGATTATTATTACGGCAATATTCCTCTACACCAGCTTTGTTATCAGTTTGAAATACTGTTTGCCAAGGTAAACCAAACCCATCTCCAAAGTTTCGCATATACATCACTTTCTTCTGGATGAAGCGTTCTAAAATTTCTGGTTGGATACGCTCCATAATATTGCGATTTCTACCAATCGGTGTTTTTCCTCCATGTTCGGCTGGCGTTTGGCAAAAGAACAATATTTTCAACGGGAAAGTAGGTGAATAAGCGTGTTCGTTGTGAGGATAAATGCTTTGGTCTGCTGGATAATCTGTAGAAGTATAAATCCGTCCACCAACTTGTGTACGAGGTGAAGCTCGATAACGATATTCTAGAGCTTCATCACAAATTGCAACTATTACCTGCTCAAATTCTACCAGATTTTTGACATTAAAATCACGGAAAAGAATTGCGCCATGTTGTAACAATTCTTGTTCTATATAATGGCGATTTTGTGATGCCCATTCAACTATATTTACGCCTTTAATTGCGGGTTTAATTACGAGAGGAAAAGGTATATTAGGAGCTAAATATTCGGTTTTAATTAATTTTTCTGGAGATACGCTAAGAGCCTTACGTTTGATATTTCCTAAACTTTGCATACTATATCCTAATAATTTATTGACTTTCAGTTTTACTCTGCAGATGATGACTCTTTAGATATAATCGATTTGCGTTTTACTTTCATAAATTTTTGCTCTAGAGTATTTTGATACTCCTGGGCTTGAGCTTGACGCTGTTGCTGATTTGCTACTTCAAGAACTGTTTTAATCTCTTGAAGTGGAATATTTGGCTGTTTAACAACTGTGTGCAGTACAATTTCCAAATTTTTCAATAATCGAGATACAGTAGCAGCTTTGAATAAATCTGTGCTGTATTTCAAATCAGCAATCAATCCTTGCTCTGTATCTGTTAGCACTAAAATTAAATCAAATTCTGCCACACCTTTATCAATATCTAACAAGCTGAGTGTTAACCCTGGCAATTCTAAGGGTGGCATGGGCGCATTTTGGAGAATACATTTCACCTGAAATAGAGGTGAACGGCTTAAATCGCGTTCTGGATTTAGGGTTTCTACCAATTTGTCGAAGGGTAAATCTTGGTATGTATAGGCTGATAAAGTGCGATCGCACACTCTCTCTAACAACTCCTGAAAACTGGGATTTCCTGTCATATCAGTCCGCAATACTAATTGATTGACAAAAAATCCAATTAATGGCTCTATTTCTGCTTGATTGCGGTTGGCGACATCAGTACCGACGACAATATCATCCTGATTGGTGTACCAATGCAGTAGAGTTTGGAAACCAGCTAACAGAGTCATAAACAGCGTTACCCCAGTTTCGCTACTCAATTTTTTCAGAGCTTGGGATAAGCTGCGATCAAACACCAGCGTTTGTTTTGCACCTCGGAAAGTTCGCTGTGGTGGTCGAGAAAAGTCCGTAGGTAATTCTAAAATAGGTAAGTTCTTTAATTGCTGCTGCCAATAATCAAGTTGGGTTTGTAATACCTCATCCTGGAACCACTGTCTTTGCCATAGGGCGAAGTCTGCATACTGAATGGGTAGTTCTGGTAATGGAGAGGTTTCCCCTGCACAGAAGGCGGCGTAGAGAGTTGCTAACTCTTTGATCAACACACCCATTGACCAACCATCTGCAACAATGTGGTGAATGGTTAGTAAGGCAATATGTTCGTTCTCACCCAGGCGCAGGAGAGTACACCGCAGTAATGGTAGTTGAGTTAAATCAAAGGTGCGGTGGGATTCGATAATTGCTAGTCTTTCCACCTCAGCTGCACGTACATTACACAAGTCTATAATAGGCAACTGCACAGTTAAAGTAGGTGCGATCGCCTGAAATGCTTGTCCATTTACCAGCGAAAATTGAGTCCGCAATACTTCATGACGAGCAATAATTTCATTGAGGCTTTGTTCTAAAGCAGTTATATTCAAATCACCAGACAGCCTTACCGCAGCAGAAATATTGTATGTGCTACTACCTGGATGTAACTGTTCTAGTAACCATAATCTAGTTTGGGCAAAGGACAAGGGTAAATTTGCTTCTCTAGAAACCCGTGGGATAGAAGCAGCATTTAGTCCTAATTTTGGCGTTGTTGTCTTTTGAATAGTGGTAGCGAGTTCAGCCACTGTCGGGTATGCAAATAAAGCGCGTAGGGGTAAATCTATTGCTAAAGTTTTCCGTAAGCGAGAAATGACTTGGGTGGCTAATAATGAATGTCCGCCTAACTCAAAGAAATTATCGTTGACACCTACTTGTGCAGCACCCAGAACTTGCTGCCAAATTTTGGCGATCGCTTCTTCAATTGTATTGCGTGGTGCAACAAAAACTACTTCTAGATTAGTTCTGGTTGTATCCGGTGTAGGTAAGGCTCGACGGTCTATTTTACCATTAGGTGTGAGGGGCAATTTATCCAAAGTTACGAAAGCAGCAGGCAGCATATAATTAGGTACTTTTTCTGCTAACAGGTGGCGAATTTCAGCAATTGCTAATGTCTGCGCTGGCTGAGGAACTATATAAGCAATTAATCGTTGATTACCTGGTTCATCTTCTCGGACTACAACCATACTGATTTGCACAGATGGATGTTGATTTAATACTGCTTCAATTTCGCCTAATTCAATACGGAAGCCGCGCAGTTTAACTTGATTGTCGATTCGTCCTAAAAATTCAATTGTGCCATCTGCTCGATAACGCACCAAGTCCCCAGTTTTGTACAAGCGAGAAGCAGAATCTAGGTTGAAAGGATTGGATATAAACTTTTGGGCTGTCAGTTCTGGTTGATGCAGATAACCACGGGCTAAACCAGCGCCACCGATATGTAACTCACCAGCTACACCCATAGGTACTAATTGATTGGATGCGTCCAGGATATAAAATTGGGTGTTGGCGATCGGATGTGCGATCGCAACGTTATTTTTTACTGGATATACTGCTGACCATATAGTAGTTTCTGTAGGGCCATATAAATTCCAGACTTCTTTACCTCGTTGCTGTAATTGTTGGGCGAGAGTGTAATCAAGGGCTTCACCACCACACAGAATTTTCAATTGCTGATTTCCACGCCACCCAGCAGCCAGCAACATCCGCCAAGTGGCTGGGGTAGCTTGCATGACTGTAGCACCACTAGCAGTTAACAGTTTTGCCAATTCAATACCATCAGAGGCTACTTGACGACTGACAATAATTGTTTGAGCGCCGACAATTAAGGGCAGATATATTTCTAAAGCGGCAATATCAAAAGATAATGTGGTGACAGATAGTAAAATATCTTGTTGAGTTAATCCTGGCTTTTGTCGCATCGCCGTTAAGAAATTGATAACAGCACCATGAGAAATTTGTACACCTTTGGGTTTGCCAGTCGAACCAGAAGTATAAATTAGATATGCTAAATTTTCGGGAGTAAGTTTGTGAGTAAGATTGCTAGTGTTTTGTTGGGAAATTCTCTCCCACTCCTCATCTAAACACACTACCTGAGCATTATGAGATGGTAAATTTGCTAGTAATGACTTTTGAGTCAGTAAAACTGCTAGTTGAGAATCTGCCAACATATAGCCTAAGCGTTCTTGGGGATATGCTGGGTCTAGCGGTACATAAGCACCACCAGCTTTGAGTATACCCAAAAGTGCGACGATCATTTCTAGCGATCGCTCTACACAAATTCCCACTAATACTTCTGCACCTACTCCCAAGTTTTGCAAATAGTTAGCTAATTGATTGGCTCTTTGATTAAGTTCCCGATAAGTTAATTGCTCATCCTCAAATACCACTGCTACAGCATTGGGTGTTTGTTCTACCTGTGCTTCAAATAGCTGATGGATACAAACAGATGGATAATCAATCTGTGTATCATTTTGTCCGATTAATAATTGCTGTAGTTCTGGCTTCGTTAGAATTGGTAAATTCGATAAATCCTGCTCAGGATTAGCTATAATCGCCTCTAATAATGTTTGAAAATGCCCCTGTATTCTAGTTATAGTGTCAGCGTCAAACAAGTCACTGTTATATTCAAATATACCCATCAAGCCTTGATGATTTTCTGTCAGGAACAGAGTTAAATCAAATCGAGATGTTTCTGTATCTACTTCCTCTACGTTAATACTTAAACCAGGAAGTTTCAGTTCTGCCATTGGAGCATTCTGGAGGGCAAACATTACCTGAAACAGTGGGGTATGGCTGAAATTGCGCTCTGGTTGCAATTCTTCTACCAACTGTTCAAAGGGTAAATCTTGATGAGAGTATGCTCCTAAAGTGACTTCTCTAACTCGTTTGAGTAAGTCTCGAAAACTGAGATTACCCGCTAAGTTAGTCCGCAGTACTATGGTATTGACAAAAAAGCCAATTAGCTCTTCTATTTCAGCGCGGTTGCGGTTAGCAATGGGTGAACCAACGAGAATATCTTCCTGTCCTGTATACCGATAAAGCAATGTCTGAAATGCAGCCAAAAGAGTCATAAATAGTGTGACTCCTTCCTGCTGACTCAAAGTTTTGAGGGCGGTGGTTAAGGTAGGAGAGATGGTGAAAAATTGCTTTCTCCCAGCAAAGGTTTGTATAGCAGTTCTTGGTCTATCTGTTGGCAGTTCCAATACTGGTAAACTACCGCCTAATTGCTGTTTCCAGTAGTTAATTTGCTGCTGAAGAATTTTTCCCTGCAACCATTGACGCTGCCAAATAGCAAAATCTCCATATTGGATAGATAATTCTGGCAGTGGAGAAGGTTTACCTGTACAAAATGATTCGTAAAGTGCGGCGAGTTCGCGGACAATTACACCTGCTGACCAGCCATCGGCAATAATATGATGAATAGTAAATATCAATACATACTCTTGTGCAGCCAATTGCAAAAGTAGGGTGTGAAATAGTGGGTTTTTACTTAAGTCAAAGCTTTTTTGTGCTTCTTGTTTAAGTAGTTTTTTAACTTCAGCCTCCCGCACCTCAACAGATAAATCTTCGAGATTTATTATGGGTATTTTTATACTGCAATTAGAATTAATTACCTGAGTCGGTTGTTCATCTACACAGGTAAAAGTGGTTCGCAGAATTTCATGGCGACGGATAATTTCGGTCAGACTTTCTTCTAGGGCTGTGATATTTAGCGCCCCTTGTAGTTTCAAAGCGCGAGAAAGATTATAAGTACTACTTCCTGGTTCTAATTGTTCCAAAAACCACAACCTGATTTGGGCAAAAGAAAGTGGTAATTCACCATCTCGTGCGACTTGTTCAATAGGTGGTAGTTGTAGTTTTTCTCCAGCTTTCAGTGCTATTTCTATATGTTCTGCCAGTGCGGTAACTGTGGGATACTCAAACAAACTCCGCAGGGATAAATCAATTGAAAAAGCTGCGCGTAATTGGGAAACAACTTGAGTAGCTAATAGCGAATGACCGCCTAATTCAAAGAAGTTGTCATCAATATTTACTTGTTCAACACTCAGAATTTGCGCCCAAGTTCCTGCTATTACTTCTTCTACGGGAGTACTAGGAGTTTTTAGGGGGTGTGTTTGGAGTCGTACTTGTTCTGGTGCAGGTAATGCTTGACGGTTGACTTTACCGTTAGGTGTTAAGGGTAGCGCCTCCAACATCACAAAGCTAGAAGGCAGCATATAATCAGGCAATCTTTCTTTTAAAAAGCTGCGACAATTACTGAAGTTAGAATTCTCAAGGCCCCGATCGTTAGATACTAGATAAGCGACTAATCTTTTTTCTCCTGCATCTTCCCTCGCTACAACTACCGCTTCCCGCACCGATGGATGTTGACAAAGCACTGCTTCAATTTCTGCTAGTTCGATACGGAAGCCGCGAATTTTTACTTGGTGGTCACTACGTCCGATAAATTCAACTTTACCATCGGGTAAATAACGTCCTAAGTCCCCGGTTTTGTAAAGCCGCGTTCCTGGTTCTGTGCTAAAGGGGTTGGGAATAAATCTTTCAGCTGTCAAATCTGGGCGATGGAGATAACCTTGACCAATACCTAAGCCACCAATATATAATTCGCCTGAAACACCCATTGGTACGGGTTGCAGATGTTTATCTAAAATATAGATTTGGGTGTTGGCAATGGGGCGACCAAGAGGGACAATTTTTATTGGTTCATTTTGTGCGATGGGCGTTCGCGTAGCGTTTCGGAGAGAAGCCCCGCCTTCGGCGATCGCAATGGGATTCACTGCCACAATACCACAGGTCTCTGTCTGACCAAACATATTGATCAGACTTGCGGTGTGTTGGAACCCAAACCGCCATTGTGTGCAAATATCTGATAACAGAGGTTCGCTAGCTGAGACAATTAAGCGTAATTTATTGTCTAAAAGGGTTGTTCTTACTTCTGGTTTTAAGCTATTTAGTAAATGATTGCAGTTGCGCCAGTAAGAGGGAACGATATCAATAACAGTCACCTGCTGTTGCTTAATTTCTGCAAACAGCATCAATGGGTCTTTTCGCTGTTCGGAAGTTGCAATTACCACAGTTGCCCCCTTAGTAAGAGGTACTATCAACTGTCTGACAGAAGATGAGAAAGCAATGGATGCAGTATGTAAATATTTATCTTCCTCTACAATACCCAATGCTGTTTGCATTGCCTGCACATAGTGGCACAAATTAGCATGGGTAACTCTTACTCCCTTGGGTGTGCCTGTTGAGCCGGAGGTGTAGATTATATAAGCTAAGTTAGCAGCAATAGCTGTCTGATCTAAATTTTCTATTGGTTGCTGGGCAATTAAATCTCCATCTGTATCTAAGCAAACCACTTCTGCTGAATGTTCTGGTAATTCTTTAATTAAAAACTCTTTAGTCAACAACACCTTTGGTTGCGAGTTCTGCAACATATACGCCAAGCGTTCCTGGGGATATGTTGGATCTAATGGTACGTAAGCACCGCCAGCCTTGAGAATACCAAGAATCCCAAGGACAAAATCTAGAGAACGTTCTACGCACAACCCTACTAATACCTCTGCACCAACTCCCAATTGTTGCAAGTGATGAGCAATTTGATTAGCACGATTATTTAGTTCTCTGTATGTAAACTGTTGTCCAGCAAAGGCTATCGCAACTTTATCTGGAGTCTTCGCTGCTTGCTCTTCAAATAAATGATGAATGCACTTATTGACAGGGTAAATTAGTTTGGTATTGTTAAGCTGAGATAGTAGATTAATTTCGCGATCGCCTACTATCCGTAACTGACTTATAGGTGCTTCAGGGTAAGAAATTGCACTCTCGATTAATGTTTGTAGCCGTTCTGCTAAACTTTGAATATCAACTGCTGAAAAATAACTACTATTATATGCAATTTCTAGCGCAATTAAATTTTCTCGGCGAATACAAGCTAGTTTAATTTTATAGTTATCGATGCAAGCATCTAGTTGTTCAATTGAAAATGATATATCTTCAAAATTATAGGTTTCTATAATTTCATCATAATCAAAGCAAATTGGGAATAAAATCTGCTGATTTGCTGTTATATCTGTTAAGATTTTTACGCTAAAATACTCTTGATAATTATAATTTTTGGTAACAGCTTGATTAAGCTCATCTAAGAGAAAAGATAAATTTACATCTTCTTTTAATTCGCACTTTAAAGGAACATATTTAGATAATAGCCCTAGACTTGATTCTAGTTCCTGATATTTCCGCCCATTTGTAGACACACCAAGAACCAGGTTATCTTGTCCTGTGATGCGCCACAGTAAAATATTCCAGCAAGCTAAGAAGAAATTAGCTAATGAAGATTGATGCTGTGTTTCTACTTGAGATACAAAATGAGCATCTAGCTTGAAAGTATGAGTTTTAGGCTCAAAGACTAATTTTGCAACATTCTCTTTTTCTATAGGTAGCTGCAATGCTTGCAAAGCAGAAAAATCTTGCTTAGTCCAGTATTCTCTACCTGTTTCTGTATCTGCTGCTGACAATAATTCATTCTGCCACATTGCTAAGTCAGCATATTGCATTATTTCTTCATCATTATCATATTTATCAGCATAAGTATGGCTGATTTCTCTGACTAAATTTTTCAGTGTTTCCCTATCCGCAGATAATCCAGGCAAACTGATAAATAAAATATATTTACTAGAAGATAAAGTTACTAAAGATAAATGGAAAACTGCTCCAGTTCCTATGTTAAAATCCTGTTGACCAAATTGCTGAAAGAACTCTTGTAATTTTTCTTCTTGCTCCTCCTTTGTATAATTGCCTAAATCATAGTTTTGCTTCCAACTAAGCCCAGACTCAGTAATTACTTGGACAGGAATTGTCATTCCTGGCAGACACTGATAACAAGTACGAAGAATTTCATGACGGCTTACAACTTTCTCTACAGTATTTCTGAGTAATTGAATATTAAGGTTTCCGATAATGGAAACAGCAGCTTTAACCTGATATAACCGACTATCAGATTGTTGCATCTGCCATAAATATTTTTGTTGTGGCGAAAGTTGAAAACCCTGAATTTCTTGAAACATGGTTAATTGACTTCCAATGTTGAAAGTTTATTAAGAAATAAGTTGAAGGCAGGAAGCAAAAAATAATGATAATAAATTATTCTTGAACCGCTTCCTAGTTAAATATATTTATATTTTCACCAGTGTATGGTTCTGCCATGCCAACAACTACTTTTCTGTTGCCTGAAAAAGGTTGTCTTCCGTGAGCAGTGAGCATATTGTCTAACATTAAAATATCTCCAGTTAACCAAGGAAATATTACTGTCTCTTGTTGGTAAACACTATGGATTTCTTCTAACACTTCTGGCTCAATCGATGAGCCGTCACCGTAATAAGTATTGTGTGGTAAGTCTTCTTCGGCAAATTCTGCTAATAATGACTCACGAATTGCCATTTCTAAGCTAGAAATGTGGAAAAATAAAGCATGATTAAACCAAACATTCTCACCTGTGATTGGATGCTTGGCGATCGCAGGACGGCGAGAGTAAGTTCTGAGTTTATTTTCTCCTTTCCATTCAAATTTTATACTATTTTGGTAACAAAATTCTTCTACTTTTTCTGGATTGGTTGTTTGAAAAACAGTTTGCCAAGGTAAGCCAAAACCATCGCCAAAATTGCGGACGTACATGACTTGTTTCTGAGCAAACTTTTCGATAACTTCGGGAGAAATCCTTTGATAAATTTTGCGAATGTCGGCGATGGGGGTTTCTCCTCCCTGTTGTGCTGGTGTCACACAGTAAAAGAATATTTTTAAAGGCCAGTTAGCAGCGTAGGAGTTTTCGCTGTGAAGCAGGATTTTTTGGTTAGCTGGATGGTCTGTAGATGTGTATATTTTACCTTGAATTGCACTGCGAGGTGAAGAGCGATCGCGGTATTCTAATAAATCTCCAGCAACTAATTTAATAAACTGCTCAAATTCAGCAACCTCTTTAACCTGAAAGTTGCGAAATAGAATACCACCATGCTTGAGTAAATGTTTTTTAATCAATTCTTGATTGTTCGCAGCCCAAGCAACTAAATCTACTCCTTCAACAGTAGCTTTTATCAGTAATGGTAGATAATTTCCATCTATCAAGGGTGTGATCTGCACTGAATCCTTGACAGCTTGACGTTTGGCAATACCTAAAGTTTTAAGGCTAGGTTTTGAGGGATTGGAAATGGTCATAATTGTAGAAAGTTTTTATCCTTTACTAATTGCAGTTCGCTTACTCAACTTCAGCTTTTGTAGACTGATAGTTTCTAGTTGTTTTTCTTCTAGCAGTTTTTGCTTTTTATCTGATGCTGTAACAATACCTGCTAAATCTTTCAATGAAATATCTGGCTGATTAACTATAGTTTGCAGCAATAGTTCAAAATGATTTGCCATGCGGCTGATTGTCGCGGCATTAAACAAGTCTATTTGATATTCTAATGAACCTTGAAATCCGGCTGCGCTTTCCCAAAGACTAAGTTTTAAATCAAATTTTGATGTGCCGCTATCTACTTCTTTGGGTTGCCAGTTTAATTCAGGAAGTTCAATTGATGGTATTGCTGCATTTTGGAAAATAAACATTACCTGGAATAAAGGGTTATAGCTGAGATTACGTTTTGGCTGTAACTCTTCTACCAGCTTTTCAAAAGGTACGTCTTGATGGGTATAGCCTTCTATAGCTACTTCTTTGACTCGCCCTAATAACTCTTTAAAAGTAGGATTACCACCCAGATTAGTACGCAGAACCAAAGTATTGATAAAGAAGCCAATCAATCCTTGTGTTTTGGGATGGTTACGCCCAGCGATGGGAGAACCAACAATAATGTCTTCTTGATCAGACAAAGAATACAGCAATGTCTGGAAAGCCGCTAAGAGTATCATAAAGACGGTGACAGCTTCTTTATGACTCAAGTCTTTTACTGCTACATTCAGATTTTTAGGTAATGTCAGAGGATGCTTTTTACCTCTGAAGGTCTGAACGGAAGGCCGAGGTCTATCCGTGGGTAGTTGTAATAAAGGTGTGCTGTTGTTGAGTTGCTGCTTCCAATAATTCAGTTGGGTTTTTAAAACCTCTTGTTGCAGCCATTGTCTTTGCCAGTAAGCAAAATCAGCGTATTGAATAGGTAGTTCAGGTAGAGGCGAAGTTTTGCCCTCTATCAAGGCTTGATACACTGTGGCTAGTTCTTGGATGAGAACACCCACTGACCAACCATCAGAAATAATATGATGTGTGGTTAACAGTAGCAAATGTTGATAGGCTGACAGACACAAAAGTTTCGCCCGTAGCAGTGGCTCTTGGGATAAGTCAAAGGGTTGTTGAGTTTCCTCCTGGATGATAATTTCTGTAGATTTAAAGATGGTGCAATCTTCAATTGCAAGTTTCACATCCAGACTAGGATGAATTATTTGTACAGGTTGTCCTGCTACAGATGTAAAGCTGGTGCGTAAGCTTTCGTGACGCTGGACAATTTCATTGAGACATTGCTGGAGAAGTGTAACGTTGAGAGTGCCATTCAGCTGGATAGCGATCGCTACATTGTAAAATGGATTCCCTGGTTCTAATTGCTCTAAGAACCACAATCTTTCTTGCGCTAAACACAAGGGTAGTTGTACTTCACGGGAAATAGGCTTGATTTCCAGTTGTTTTGGAGTACTATCTTTCGCCTGAGCCAGAATTTGTTCTACTAGGTACTCAATAGTGGCATCTTGTAAAAGGTCATTTACAGCTATACTGACTCCAAAATCTACCTCAATTTGATTTTTGAGGTCAAAAGCGCTCAAGGAATCAATACCCAAAGTTGTTAGAGGCTGTTGGGATTGTACTTTTTGAACTGGAATTTTTAACGCTTTGGCAATCAATTTTTGCAAGTATGAGGTCAGCGAACTCTCATCTTCTACCGAGTTTTTGCTCTCTAAATCTTTCCTGATATCGAGAATACTCTGATTTACTACTTGCAAACCATCTGCCAGAAACTCTGCCTTACAAGCACGGCGTTGAATTTTACCACTGGAGGTTTTGGCAATAGTACCAGCTTTAATTAAAACGACTGCATAGGCTTGAATCTCATGTTCTTGAGCTATAGCCTGACGAATCGCAGTAGTCACTTCCTCTAGATTTGCTTTGGCGCGAAACTCCAATTCTTGCACCACTACCAAGCGTTCTTCATTGTCCACTTCCACTGCAAAAGCTGCATTACTACCCAGACGCAAGGAGGAATGACTGCGTTCTGCCGTTAATTCTATATCTTGTGGGTAAAGGTTGCGTCCTCTGATGATAATTAAATCTTTAGCTCGGCCAGTAATGAAAAGTTCGCCATTGTGCAGAAAGCCTAAGTCTCCAGTTCGTAAAAATGGCCCCTCTTTTGTATCTTGCAAATAGGCATGGAAACTTTGCTCAGTTTCTTCTGGACGGTTCCAGTAACCATGACCAATACTAGGCCCAGACACCCAAATTTCTCCCACTCGATCGGGATTGCAACGAGTTAAGGTTTCTGGGTGAGCAATGACAATCTGCTGTTGTGGTACAACTCGACCACAACTGACTAATGTAATTGAGTTATCTGTGTTTGCAACCGGATTAACAATTTTACTGCGCTCTAAAGCGCTTATTTGCAGAGATAGACTATTTACTAACGCAGACTTGACGCTACCAGATACCATCAAAGTGGCCTCTGCCATACCATAACAAGGATAAAAAGCTTCTGGACGGAACCCACATTCAGCAAAAGTGGCTGCGAACCTATCTAAAGTCTCGTGGCGAATGGGTTCTGCGCCATTAAAAGCCACATTCCAACTGCTCAAATCTAGGGTAGAGCGTTGTTCGTGGCTAATTTTTTCAATACATAGTTCGTAGGCAAAGTTAGGCGCGCCGCTGGTAGTTCCTCTATAACAAGAAATCGCCTGTAACCAACGGTAGGGACGTTGGAGAAAAGCAGCCGGTGGCATCATAATACAAGGAAAACCACCATATAGAGGTTGCAGTATGCTACCAATCAATCCCATATCATGGTAGACGGGGAGCCAAGTGACAAACTTACTACGGGAAGTGTGTTCCATATACTGGCGTGTTACCTCTGCATTGTGTAGCAGGTTCCCATGAGTAAGCATGACACCTTTGGGTGTACCAGTAGAGCCAGAAGTGTATTGTAAAAATGCCAGAGTATTTATATTAATAGAAGGCTCTTGCCAAGTTGCTTCTAAACCTGGCGTGAGGTTGTCGCTAGTGAGCCAGTAAATATTATCTAGAGGAAATTTATCGCTCAGCAAAGACTGCAACTGAGCTAGAATTGCTGTTGTTGTCAGGATGACTGCTGGTTGTGCATCTTTGATAATTGCTAAGATTCTCGGAGTGTTGCGCTGATTGCGTGGCGGATAAGCTGGAACTGCTACCACTCCCGCATATAGACATCCAAAGAAGGCTGGTAAGTAATCGATCCCTGGTGGATAAAGCAATAAGGCTCGCTCTCCACTCAAACCTAATGCTTGTAGTTGAGATGCGATCGCTCGACTATGGCAATCTAACTGTTGATAAGTTAGACTAACTGCTTGTGCTTCTCCATCTTGCAAAAAGGTAAATGCTGTCGTATCTGCTTGCTCTACAGACCGATAACGCAGCAGTTCTACTAACGTAGAAAAATTACAAACCATTGCTTCTAAATCTTGGACATATTGAGTCATTGCACTTTCACAGCTTTGATGCACCAATAATTCGGTAATATCCAGCCCTAGTGCCCTATTCCACAAAAATGAGGGCGGTAAAGAGCTTACTATCTGCTTAAAATCTTCTTTATGATTAAAGCATTATTGCCATTTATTATCAACTACTTTCAACAGAATAAAGGAACATGGACAACATAGCAAGCAAATATTAATTAATAAGTATTGTCAATCTTTATTTACTCACTAAGTTTTCAAAACAATCCGTCTAAAGATAGATGACTATATATGCGTTAAGCAACGATGACTTACAAACGATGATGCCATTCGCCTTATAATGACTGATAAATCAGGAGCGATCGCTACTCGCTAGGAAAATTTTGCAAATCAGAAGTTTTGACAAATGCTTGCCCAGGCAGAAGCTTTATGATAATGTCTCCTAATGAGTACTGAAGCTAAATGCAAATTATTAGCAGATAGTTTTTAGGAATTTTAGATATAGTGCCAAATCTTATTGAAAAAGTATCGCGTCCTTTATTTGAGACGTGAGGTTTTGCATTGGGTGTGAGGACGAGTATCAAGATGCCACTAGAGCATTCACTTAAAAGGCTGTTAATTACAGGTTCAGTCCAAGGAGCAACAATAATGAAGTCTGGGTTAATGAGTGAGATACATTCGGTTGGATTAGCATTAGCGGTAATTAGCAGCTTGGTACAACCAGCTCATGCAGGAACACAGACAGCAAACCTATCTACTCTATCTACTATTGATAGTCAAAAATCTCACTCTACCAGTGCCGCTCAACTACTGGTGCAAAGCAACAATAATTTAGCTACTAAAGTTACAGGCGTTAAAGTCACTTCTACAGATAAAGGTATCGAAGTAATTTTAGAAAGTGCCAATATAGAAGCACTCAAACCAGTTAGCAATAATCAAGGTAATAGCTTTATAGCCGATATCCCCAATGCAGTCCTAGCACTACCCACAGGTGGAAACTTTACTCAAAATAATCCTGTACCAGGGATTGTCTCTGTTAGTGTTACTCAAGCTAACAGCAATACTTTGAGAGTAACGGTAGTAGGTGAAGCTGGTTTACCTAACGCAGAGTTATTTGATGATGACGAAGGTTTAATTTTTGCCGTCACACCAGTTGCATCTACTGCCAAACCACAGCAACCAACACCCACTCCATCCGCATCTCCAACTGTGGCAGAAGTCACAGGAGTTCAACTTAATCCCACCAATAACGGTTTAGAAATCATCTTGACTACACCAGATGGTGAAAAATTGCAAGTATTACCTAAACCTGAAGGCAACACATATATTGCCGATATTACCGCAGCTCAACTTCGCCTCTCTACTGACAACAGATTTCGCCAAGAAAAACCGATTGCGGGAGTAAGTGAAGTCACTGTCACTAACGTTAATAGCAACACTATCAGAGTGGCTGTAGTGGGAGTAGATACGATCCCGAAAGTGGAATTATTTGATAGCGATCAAGGTTTGATTTTTGGTATAGCCTCAACTGCATCAGCTACACAACCACCGTCTCAACAACCATCAGAACCACCTACTAGCCTAAACAAACCCCAAGAACCGACAGCCCAGAGTGACGATCCCATTGAATTGGTGGTTACAGGGGAGCAAGATTCAGGATATAAAGCCCCAGATGCCAGCACTGCAACTAAAACTGATACACCTTTAATAGAGATTCCCCAAGCAATTCAGGTAATTCCTCGACAGGTAATTGAAGACCAAAAAGTACAACGGGTTGCAGATGTTTTGCGTAACGTCAGTGGTGTGACAGTCAAAACAGATTACGCTGGCACTGATACCTATACCATTCGCGGATTTGATACAAATACGAACCTGAGAAATGGTTTTAGACAAGATAGTTTTACAGGATTTACTGATACTGCCACTGTAGACAGGATAGAAGTTCTCAAAGGACCGGCTTCGGTACTGTATGGACAACTAGAGCCTGGAGGTATTGTTAATTACATTACTAAACAGCCACTGGAACAACCATATTACTCGGCAACATTTTCTGCGGGTAGCTATAGTTACTACCGACCAGAAATAGATATTTCTGGGCCACTCACCCCAGATAACAATATTTTGTATCGCTTTGTTGGTGCTTACGAAAACTCTGGTGGCTTCCGAGATTTTGCTTATAAAGAGCTTTATACCTTTGCTCCCAGCTTAAGGGTGAAATTAAGCGATCGCACAAACTTAGATTTGCAATATGAATACGTTAATCTCAACCAATCCTATGATAGGGGTCTACCACCAATAACCAGATCCTTTGATTTACCAATTAGTTTCAACTTTGGCGAACCAACTGATAAGTATGAACTGTTTGCCAATCGGGTAAATGTGGCTTTAGATCATCGATTTACTGAAAATTGGCGATTTCGCAGTGCGGTTTCCGTGCAAACCGTTGACACATCGCGTTCCAACTTTCAGCCAGTTGATTTTACTAATCCCTTTGATGAAGATGGCCGGACTGTTGCTAGGAGATATAACAAAGTAGGTGATTACTCTAGAGATTATTCCTGGCAAAATGACTTAATAGGAAAATTTAACACTGGCTCAATTGGTCATGAAGTGCTGTTAGGTTTTGAACTAGGTAGAAGTGTTTTTGGCTTTCCATTTCGGATTTCTTATAACGTACCATCCCTGGACATTTTGAATCCAGTATATGGTGCAGCAACTCCAACTACCTTTGAGGAAGGCTCTGAGGATGAAAGTAATACATATCGTGTAGGTCTTTACTTTCAAGACCAAATATCATTACTACCTAACCTCAAGATGCTACTAGGTGGCAGATTTGATTTTGTCAATTTCAAAGACGAATATCAGCCTGATACTATCAATGGTACTGGCACAGACATTACAGAGCGTTACTATGAGAAATTTTCTCCACGAATTGGCTTAGTTTATCAACCAACTGAAAATCTGTCTCTTTACGCTAGTTACACTAGTGCTTTTAAACCGAATGAGTTTGCACTATCTGTTGATGGGCCATTAGAACCAGAAAGTTCTACACAGTACGAGGTAGGCGTTAAAGGTGAGTTTTTAGACGGTAAGCTAACAGCGACATTAGCCGCTTATGAAATTACTAAGAGTAACGTAGCAACCGAGGACTTAAATAATCTCGACTCTGGATTTTCCATTGCCGCTGGGAAAGTCAAGAGCCGAGGTATTGAACTAGATATAACCGGAGAAATTCTACCAGGTTGGAATGTCATCGCTTCTTATTCTCATAACGATGCCTATGTGAGTGAGGATAATAACTTACCAGTTGGTGACAGATTAGTGAATGCGCCCAGGAATAGTGCTAGTTTGTGGACAACCTACCAAATTCAAAGTGGTAACTTGAAGGGATTAGGTTTTGGTGGAGGAGTATTTTTTGTTGGCGATCGCGAAGCTACTTTACCAAATACAATTACAATTCCTTCCTTTGTCCGAACTGATGCTGCTATTTTCTATCGGCGCGACAATTATCAAATAGGTCTCAACTTCAAAAACCTACTTGATACTCGTTACTATGATTCGGCTGGATTTTTACTTTCTCCAGGCGCACCATTTACAGTGCTGGGCACATTCTCTGTCAAGTTTTAAATTATCAATTAACTAAGAGGCACCTAGAATGAAATCGCGTAATTTACGTAATTTAGCCTTCATCCTACATCGTTATATTAGTTTAACATTAGGACTATTAATAGCTTTTGTCGGTTTGACAGGTAGCCTCTTGGTCTTTAAGCCGGAAATTGCGGAGTTTCTAATTGCCCAGCAATTTGGCCCTATAAGTGCCTCAGGAACAAATGGTGTCCATTAATGCTGTTTTAGAAACTTTCAGTTCTGACTAAGAGGTGTTCATTCCCTCGGTTTTGTCTTTAATTATCGCGATCGCCCGCTAATATTAATCCTCAAAAAACTTGCTTCTAAACAGCCGCATTCCATTCGCGGTCACTAGTAAGGAAGTTCCCGTGTCTGCTAAGACGGCGATCGCTAACCCAACAAAACCGAAAGTTCCCAGTAGCAGAAACAAACCCTTTGTTACCAGAGAAAAGACCACATTCTGTTGAATCACAGATACAGTGCGGCGGCTTAAATCTACTGCATAGACAAGCCTTCTCAAATCATTACTAACCAGTACGACATCTGCTGTCTCTAGGGCAATGTCAATTCCACCAACTGCAAAACTGATGTCCGCAGCAGCTAAGGCAGGCGCATCGTTAATACCATCCCCAACCATACCTACAACCCCGACTTGGCGCAGTCGTTGAATTGCTTGCAGCTTATCTTCAGGTAACAGTTCTGCCTGATACTCTGTGATTCCAACTTGTCCGGCAATCTGCTGGGCAACAGCAGACCTGTCTCCTGTCAGCATCACCAACCGTTTTAGTCCAACCCGTTTCAATTGCCGTATAGCTTCTGTTGCTTCTAACCTTAATCCATCTGCCAGTGCAATTACCCCCAGTAGCCCGTGGGTCGTTCCAACCAGTACTGGGGTTTGACCAAGCTGTTCAATTTCAGCCAATACGGATTCAGCTTTTTGGGACAAATGAATATCTGTGTCTGCAAACAAGCGTCGATTGCCAACGAAGTAGAACTGCTCACCCTCCGGGTACTCTTCGAGAACCCCTTCGGGGAACGCAGTCGCTACAACGGGGAGCCACTCCGTTGGACGGGTTCCCCGGCTTGAAGGAAGTGGCGTGGGAACCCCCCTTCGGGTTCGGGGGTTCGCAATCGACGGGAACCGCCAAGACTGCGACCCCCTCACCGCAACGCGCTGCTCACCAAAACTTGCCTGAATTCCCTTACCAGGTAGCGCTGTAAAGTTGTGAGGTGTTTCTAACTGTATGCCTAGCTCATGAGCGTTTGCCACAATTGCCTTTGCTAGCGGATGTTCTGAGTGTTGCTCCAAGGAAGCCGCAATCTGTAACACCATGTTTGCACTCACTTTTTCCAAGTCATAAATATTTTGGACAATGGGCAGCCCTTGCGTAATTGTACCAGTCTTATCAAAAGCAAGTGTGGTAAGGTGTCCAGCCGTTTCCAGTGCATTACCGCCTTTGAACAAAACGCCCCGACGAGTAGCAGCCCCAATAGCGCTGACAATCGAGACAGGTGTAGAAATTACTAAAGCACAGGGGCAGGCTATTACTAGCATTACCAGTGCCCGATAAAGCCAGACGTTGAACGATTGAGTAAATGCTAAGGGCGGAATCAGGGCAATGGCGATCGCTATAAAAATTACAATCGGGGTGTAAACTTCTGCAAACTTATCTACCCATTGTTGGGAAGGAGCGCGGCTTTCTTGGGCTTGCTCCACCAAATTAACAATTTTGGCAACGGTGGTATCGCTGGATATGTGAGTAACTTTGACTTCTAAAAAGCCTGTTTGATTTAAAGTCCCAGCAAAAACTGTATCATCTCTTTCTTTATCTTCTGGGATTGACTCTCCCGTAATTGGAGACTGGTCAATTGCACTGTTACCAGAAATAACTACACCATCCAACGCCACACGCTGCCCCGGTCGAATCGTCAAAGTTTCGCCTACTCGGACACTCTCTACCGGAACTGTCACTTCCTGACCATTTCGCTTGACGGTAGCAGTAGGTGGGGTTAAATCCATCAGGGCGCGAATTGCATTGCGAGTGCGACCAAAGGTGAAAACTTGCAGTGTTGTACCCAAGGAGAACAAAAAGACGACCAGTGCCCCTTCAAACCAGTCTCCTAAAATTACAGCCCCGATTACTGAAATCGTCATCAGCAGATTCATATCGGCACGGCGCAAGCGCAACTCAAATAAACCTGCCCGTGCAATCGGATAGCCAGCAACTACTATGCCGATGCCATAAAAAGCTCGTGGTATCCAAATTGATAGCGCTAAATTTTGAGAAATTAAGCCCAAAACTAAGCCTATACCTGCAAGTATGACACTCTGTCCCCGACGATTTTCAATCCAGAATCTCCAGCTTGTCAGGTCGGACTTTTGTGTTTGTTTTGGCTTGTTTATTGGCTGAGAGTGTTCATGGT
Organism: Aulosira sp. DedQUE10; assembly: GCA_034530935.1. Taxonomy (GTDB): domain Bacteria; phylum Cyanobacteriota; class Cyanobacteriia; order Cyanobacteriales; family Nostocaceae; genus Aulosira. The sequence goes on from JAVRCF010000025.1 coordinate 73,248, forward strand.
CTTGGTCGTGATGATGGTCGTGGTCATGACCACAAGAATCAGTGTGATTATAAGAACTTGCCTCAACACCCTCTTCAACCGTATAACCCAAATCTTTAATCCGGTCATAAATTGCCTTCTCATTTAGCAATTGTGGGTCATAGGATATTTGCAATCTTTCGCTGGCAAAGCTGACCGATGCTTCTTTTACGCCTATTATCTTCTGCACCCCAACCTCAATCGTCTTGGCACAACTGCTACAATCCATCCCGCCGATTTGTAGCTGTAGCGTTTTCACAGGAGTTACATCGACGTTATCGTTATGGTCATGGTCGTGTTCGCCACCATACGAATGAGTATGCTGATGGAATTGCGTCTCATGACTCTGCTCAACCGTATAACCTAAACCTTTGATTTGGTCACTTATAGTCTTTTCACTCAAGACCTTTGGGTCATAGGAAACCCTGGCTTTGCCCGTCGTAAAGTTTACTTTTGCTTCTGTAACGCCACTTAACTGCTGCAAACCGACTTCAATCGTCTTGGCGCAGCTTCCGCAGTCCATACCACCGATTTGCAACGTTTGGGTTTTAAGGGAAGGAGTTTGAGTCATGGCAGCTTGATAGCAAAGGCAACAGAGTGAACTGCCAATATTCTAATACAACTATTGAATAACTATTCAATTGTACAATGGTTATTATTTTAGCTATTATTGAGATTGATAACCATTACAAATAAAACTTGGTATGAGCAAACACAACAAGAAGCAGGACATGATATTACTCCAAAGTTCTGATGCACCAACCTGTGAGACACATTTGGTACATCTAGATCATGTACGCTCAACTCAGGCACAAATCTTGGCTACAGACAAAGCACAGCAAATGGCAGAAATCTTTGGCATACTGGCAGATCCGAATCGCCTACGTCTTCTCTCGGCTTTAGTAAATCAGGAATTGTGTGTTTGCGATCTAGCAGCATTGATGAAAATGACGGAATCAGCCGTTTGCCATCAACTACGCTTATTGAAAGCCATGCGTTTAGTCAACTATCGTCGAGAAGGTCGGAATGTTTATTACACTTTAGCTGACAGTCACGTTATCAACTTATATCGCTCTTTAGTAGAAAATTTGAATGAACCAAGTGTTTAGGCTTTGACCTTAAGTTAAATATAAATTGCCTTTTTTCTGCAACCATTGAATAGTTATTCATCAATTCATAAATTGTCTTTATCTCTTTTCTGTAAATTTGGGAAAACCCAATCGCTGAAACCCTTTTAGGGCTTAACTTTCCAAGTATTGACCAGAACTTAGAACCGGACAACTAATATTTAGTGGGGATTGAGTCTAACCAAAATCCGAAGGCTGGGGAGCCTGCTAGAGCTTAAATTGCGACTTACCCCCAAGTAAAGAAAAATGTTGCCACTAAAGATTGATATTAATCCCAAATTTTCTGAGATTATGAGAAGAATATGAAAATATCTTCCTGCAAAACAAATGACTCGCCCCGAAAACCGCCCCAGTCTCCCTGAAGTTCACCGCAGTATTAAAATTCCCAACACTAAAAGTTTTTGGCGCAAGATGTTGGCTTATGCGGGGCCAGGGTATCTGGTTTCAGTCGGATATATGGACCCTGGAAACTGGGCAACAGATGTTGCTGGGGGGTCTAAGTTTGGCTATACCCTGTTGACAGTAATTCTGGTGTCGAACCTAATGGCAATATTGCTGCAATCGCTATGTGTGCGTTTAGGTGTTGCCACGGGGCGAGATTTGGCACAGGCTTGTCGGGACTATTTCAGCCGAAGAGTAAGCTTTTGTTTGTGGGTACTGTGTGAGATTGCGATCGCAGCTTGTGACTTGGCAGAATTATTGGGAAGTGCGATCGCCCTGCAACTTTTATTCAGCATTCCCTTGGTATGGGGTGTGTGCATCACTGCGCTGGATGTTCTGGTACTGCTATTCCTGCAAAGTAAAGGCTTTCGTTATACAGAAGCCTTAGTAATAATGCTGGTAGCAACCGTAGGAATCTGTTTCACAGCGGAAATTTTGTTCTCCCGACCTGATATGGGGGGGATTTTGTTGGGATATCTGCCCAAGAAAGAAATTTTACAGAATCCAGAAATGCTCTACATTGCCATTGGTATTTTAGGGGCAACAGTGATGCCTCATAATTTATATTTACACTCATCTATTGTGCAAACACGCGATTGGCAACCAACTCCTGAAAAAAAATGGGAAGCGATTAAATTTGGCACAATTGATTCAACTTTTGCTCTATCGTTGGCGCTGTTTATCAACTCAGCGATTTTAATTGTGTCTGCTGCAACATTTCATTTTTCTGGTAATCAGAATGTAGCAGAAATTCAAGATGCTTACAAATTACTTTCACCGTTGTTAGGCGTTAGTGCTGCTAGTGCTATTTTTGGCATTGCCTTACTTGCTTCTGGGCAAAGTTCGACACTAACTGCAACTCTGGCTGGGCAAATTGTGATGGAAGGCTTTTTACAATTTCGCCTTCCATCCTGGTTACGGCGTTTAGTTACCCGTCTGCTTGCCATCATACCAGCGTTGATTACAATTATTATCTTTGGGGAACATAGCACAAGCCGTCTCATAGTTCTAAGTCAAGTTATCCTTAGCTTGCAGTTACCATTTGCAGTGATTCCCTTGGTGATGTTTACTAGTAACCGTCGCTTAATGGGAGAGTTTGTAAATCCCCTGTGGCTAAAATCTCTAGCTTGGCTAGTAGCTATTATTATCGTCGGGCTAAATGTTTGGTTGCTATTACAAAGTATTTTGGGTTAACTGGGTTTCAAGCTTGAAACCGCTTAGGATGGATCTAGTCAAGAACAATCTCGTGTATCTGTCTTGATATATTTATCAAGGAGAAAGTTAAGCTATGAACTATATTCACTCTATTATATTTTAAAAGTCTCCGTCGATAAGCTTTTAAAATATAGTTTCGCTCTCGTACCAAATTTTTAAGACGCTCTCCGCTTGCCCCGGAGATTAATTCATCCATATTTCTGATTAAATCTAGTGTTTGACCTTTTTTTACAGTTTTTCGCGCCTTGTTAAACCATTGTTGACGCTGATTATTCTTTTTACAACCATGCTTTTGCTGCGTGAACGCACCTTTTTCACCCGCTCTCACAAAATCGCGTTGCTCCCGACTCATATTTATGCTTTAAATAATCTACCCAAGCATCATCGTGACCCTTTTGACAGACTATTAATAGCTCAAGCGACTGTAGAACAAATTTTTATTGTGAGCCTTGATTCTGTTTTTGATAATTATCCAGTTCAGAGATTGTGGTAAGTATAAAAATTTTGACTACAGGGAGTAGGGAGATGAGGAAGTATTGTCGTTCTTCTGTCCAATCCCCATTACCCCTTCGCCCCTTCGCCCCTTATCCCCAGAGGGGGCCCCACTAGGCTGTTCACTTTGATGGAATTTCGGCGTTTTTGGTTCATACTATTTTTGTTTAGTGTCATTGCGAGCATTCGCGTTAGCGTCTCGAAGAGAAGCGACGCAATCGCAAATATTCTGGGATTGCTTCGTCGTTCCTCCTCGCAATGACGACACATATATTGCATGATTTTTTAACTCCTAAAAAGGCACAGAGTCAACACCCTAGGGCCCCACCCTTCCCCAAAAAGGTTCCCAAGTTCCCCATTCCCTTATAACTTCTGCAACAACTCTTGGGTTAACTGAAGAAATGCTTTAGAACCAGGTGATTGAGGACTCATTAAAACAGCCGGCATAAAACTATCAACAGCCTTAGCCACATTGACATCAATTGGGATTTGGTTCTTACAAATTTTATCTACACCAAAATCTTCAACAACGCGATGCATAACTTGTTTGTAGTATCTGCCCGTTAGGAGATTTGCACTCGACATACTGAATACAATACCCAGCATTTTTATATCGATTTTCGCTTCATGTTCGTGACTATCTTTTAATTGCCCAATGCGCCTTTCCAACAATTGAATGCCTACTACAGATAAGGGTTCTGGTTTAGCAGGTAAAATATAGAAATCACTACAAGCCAAAGCACTACGAGTTAAGAGATTATAGCCAGGGGCACAATCCAAAATGATAAAATCATACTCTTCGCGAACTGGTTTTAAGATGTTGTTAATCAACACCCTTTCAAAGCGATTCCAAACCATTTCAAAATCCTGTTCACCCAAAGCAACAGATTGTTGATGCAGCATTTCTGAAACAACAAATTCATCGTATAAATCGATATCTCCTGGCAATAAATCCAATCCAGGCAAATTACAAACGTTGGCGTGAACGATATCATGAATCGTCAACTTAGCATTTGGTTCTGGAGTGATAACTTGGTCTATTAGATATCTAAATGTCTTTCGATTTTTCCGAAGCTTGGCAAATTCTAAAGGCGACATCAGGCTGAGTGTGGCACTAATTTGGCTATCTAAGTCTAGAACCAGCACCCGTTTTCCATGATATTTAGCTAAACAAGTAGCTAAATTGACTGTAATGGTGGTTTTGCCGACACCACCTTTCATATTTGCAGTTGCAATTACATATCCCATTGGTTAAGTCCTTTGATGACGCATTCCCATGTAGGTAGCGTACACCTCTCCTGATATATGGAAATTTCCGCTAAATTTAATATTTCTAGAATACACAAAGTGATTCCAGTGACATGACCGTAATTGAGGCAGTCAGAATTATAGCAGCGAGTAACACATTATTAATACCAATTTGAAAAAACAATGCGTAGGGGCGGGGTTTCCCCCATACGTGTCAATTTAAAGTGAAACCCTTGTAAAGACGTGATATTCAGTTCTCTCGCTGACCATTACGATCCTCGTTACCCCACCCTAACCCTCCCCTTATAAAGGGGAGGGAACTAGATCTTCCATTTCCCCCCGTTATAAGGGGGGATTAAGGGGGGTAAAATGCCTGTGGAATAAGCGTTTGAGCTTAAGTTGACACCAATGGGTTTCCCCGCCCTTGTGGAAAACCCCTTAAGCTGATGGTAGCTGAATTTTAGCCGCTAATAAACTCTGTAGACGTTGTAGGTGCGGCCCAACTTGGTAAAGTAAATCACCTTTTCCTAATAAGTAAGCTGCGGCCGTTGATGTACCGCCTAAAATAATTTTAGAATCAGCTTCACTTCTGGTGCTGAGGGCAATTCTTCCTGGTAAATTAGAGCGAATCAGGGGAGTAACAATCCCGGCTTCAGGACGTTGAGTAGCAATAATCAGATGAATTCCCGCAGCCCTTGCTTTTGCTCCTAATCTTTTAATACTTTGTTCTAGTGCGGTGCGAATTTCTTTTTCTGCCATAAAGTCAGCATATTCATCAAAAATGCAGACAATGCGAGGTATAGGTTGTGCAGAACGGTGATTATAGGTACTCAAATCAGCACACCCAGCTTTCTCAAACCTTTGATAACGAGACTCCATCTCTGCAACTAATTCATCCATCAGTTCAATAGCGCGATCGCTATCCTTGACAATAGATGAATATGACCAAGACATTTTCTCAAACTCTGGAAACGTTACCCGTTTAGGATCAACAAGGGCGATTTTTAGGTGTTGTGGGGAATGACGACATAGTAAACTGAGGAGGAGCGATCGCAAAAATTCACTCTTACCACTCCCTGTTGTCCCTCCAACCAAAAAGTGACAGGTATTCGGATCAGATAAATCAGCTTCTACTAATTCTCCTTCCAAATTCACCCCAATCGCAATTTTTACAGGTGCATTTGCGGCTAAAGGTTGCGGCTGAATATACTCCTCAAAGCTAGCAATTTCTCGATCTGAACGCGGTAAATCGATACTGACATATCCAGCTTGTGGAGAAATTAATGGTGGATTTGCTAACCCCAACTGCACTTGCAAATCATTAGATAATCGAAGAATGGAATTAACACCTACACCTAGATGGGGTTTCAGCTTCACCCGAATAAAAGCAGGCCCCACAGCAGCGCCTTGATAATCAACCTTAATCTTAAAAGATTGCAAAGTTGTAACTAATTCTTCACCGATAACATCAGCGTTAAGCGATGTCTTCTTCTTTTTAATCAACGTTTCCGGAGTATCAACTTCTCCATCCAGAAAAAAAGTTTGACACTTTTGCTGCTGCGGACAAATTTCACATAAATAAGGCTGAGTAGTTCGTGGCGGTGAATTGGGATGAGGCGGTTCCCAAGTCAACCATTCTTGCATTTGTTGCAATTTATAAGGAATCAACTGATGCACAGTAGTTTCTAGCTGTTCCCAAGAATATTGATACTCTTTAAACTCTGGTAAAACACAGTAAACGGCTGAATCAACTGCTACTTTTTTCTGATGATGCAGCATATAACTATAAAGAGAAACTTGAGCTAATTGCGCTGATGGATCTACAGGCTGATAGGTTTTAAACTCAATTACACACAAACGCTTGAGTTCAAAATTATAGACTAAGCAATCAAATTCTCCCCCTACTCGTTGCTGTCTACCATTAGGTAACTGAAAATAATGCTCAAGCTTACGTTCTTTAGCAAGAAACGTATTATTAATAACTGCTTCGGCACTACAATAACGTCTATTAATTACTAGTAATTCTACAAACTGTTGAATTATCCCTTGTAATCCTTGCCAAACTTGATATAATGGTTGGGCTTTGCTAGGGTCTTGATTAACAGCTTTTTGTAAATAGGGAAAAAAATTGATTTGATAGAATATTTCTCTAACTTTTGCGGCAATTTCCTCTACATTTAGCTGTGCTGCGGCTGGTTGAAACAATACTTTAAATTGTGGATCAGTAACAACTAGCTTAATAAATTCATCTGCTAATTGGTGAAAAACATTACCAATACCCAAAACAGTATTTTTGGGAAAAAATATTGCTTTATCGCCAAATTTATGATTTAGATAAAGTAGACGGGGACACTCAAAACCAACTCGAACTTTTGTAACGGTTAAAGATGAGTTCTCAGATTTACCTGATGACTGCTTTGAGTTATTATTTACCATATCAAAAATCTTAATTACAGCATGAGGGTTTGATATTTCTAGTAAGCGACGATGTAAAACAGCTAGATAAACAGTATCCATTGCAGCATATTGTAGCTGCTTATTGCTAAGGGGACGCTTTCCCCAGTTACTTCTTCCTTCCTCTATATCTACATTGGAAAAGTGACAGAGTTCTGCTGCTAATGTTTTAAGTTGTAAATTGGAAACTTGTAAAACTTGACGAGTGATTTTTCTAGCTATTTGTAAAGTACAAGTAACATTTTTTGCTAGCTGTCTTCCTAAATATCTAATATCAAAACTTGCATTATGGAAAACTTTTTCAATTTGAGGATTAAGCATGATTTGGTTAATGAAATACTCTACCAAATCAGGTTTATCCAGAACATCAAGAAGATAAGTTGATTCACCAGCCGAGTCTGTATGATCAGACAACACTTGAATTAGCGATAACCTGGGATGTGAAGTATTCCAATCAGCAACTTCTGTATCTATCCACAGAATTTTAACCGTTGCTAATTGGGATATTTTTACTTTAATTTCGGTAGTATCTATTAAGTATAGCATCGGCTAATATCACTAAATCAGACTTCATAAATTACTTTTTAGGGACTAAACAAATTAATTGAGCTTCTGGTGGAGAATTAGGGTCAAGAATTTTAATTCTATTTTCCTGACAAAGTTGTTTAATTACTTCTTCAACTTCCAATTCACTCACTATAGGGAAGTGGCTACGGACATTGTTGATTAATGCTTTTCTCCCCATAAAATGTTGAGTTGTAATTAGATTGAATAAAAAATACTTGCTTTCTAGCACTTCTTTTGATAGTTTAACTGGCTCAACAATCTCTACTACTTTTACTGAGGAATCCTTCTTGTTTATTTTTACTGTTACTTTACTATTACTCTTACCTTTAGTACTTGTTTCGCTAGCGGGTTTAACTATCCCCAAATCTTGTAATAAAGGACAATCATGCAAAACTTTAGACTCACGTGTGAGTTCTTGTAAGCTTTTGAAACCAAGGGTTTGACCGCCAATCAATAAATCACCTTCACGAGCATCTCTAACTAAGCTGTGATAAGTAGCTAAATAGTGAACAGATGTAAGATTTGGCGTGATGAGACGATGAGATAAACCTGAGAAAATTTCTATATAAAGCTGATATCCTCTATTATTGGAATTACCTAATGTTTCTGCACGAATTAGGTACAGAGTTAAGGATGGAGCTTTTTCAACTGCTTTTCTACAAGCTTCCATTATATGAAAGAACGTATTCATATTGGGGTTTTCTGTCCATACAACTCCTAACCGCCCAGATTTACTGGGTAATTGATATCCTAGTGAATAACTAGCGAAAGTTGTTCCAGTGAGAAGTGGGGTTTTGATATCCTCTACTTGGAATGCAGCTAAAGCTTCTTTCAGCATCTGAATCAGTTCAGGTGAAGATAAATGACGAATTCGCGTAATGCGTGGTTCAACTTTAGTAAGTTCTTCGCGCCATTTCAACTTAAAGGCTGCTAGTAAGTCGTTTAATATTTTCTTGCCATTAATGATTGGGTCAAAATTATCCGATGTTCCACCTTTAGCTAACCATTCTTTATATTGCTGAAATATGTATTTTCCAAAATTTATTGCTTCTCTAGGGTTAGTTTTTCCAGCAGGAAATCCTTCTTCTAAGTGTTTTATAACAAAAGGATAAGTAGGAGAAGTTGGTTGAGGATGTGCTTGACGGTGGAGTAAATAAAGACGAGATGCTAAAAGTGATTCTGCTTGAGATAAGCTAATATTTTTTAACCCGATTTTTTGATAAAGACGAGCCTTATGAGTCTGATCAATTCGAGCTTTATTCTGCTCCCAAGTATTAGTAGTGATGCTAATAATTATCAGAAAATTGTTATTTTCATCACGTATCTTAGTATTGACATTGAATAATGCTTGCAAATCTATTGAGCCATCTGGTGAAAGGGCAATACTTTCGAGTTGATCAAAGCAAAGTACAATTGGTTGGGTATCACCAGCGATTCTGCTAAAGTTGGCTAGGGTTTCCCTTGCGGCTTCTTCTGTTTCAATAGACTTTTTAACGCCTAAAGTTTTCAAAGATTCTTCACTTAAGTCATCTCCCCGTAACCAGTCGCAAGCTGAAGGATATAGTTCTGAATCAGTCAAGTCATGTAGCACTCCAAAAAAATTGTCCGCGTTGTATATACCTGCTTGATGGTACGTCTTTTTGAGTGTACTGATAAATTTTCGTCTATCACTTCGTAGTAAATTGAAGATGTCATCTTTAAGAATACGATCTTTGAAGCCGCGCTCTTTGATAGCCGATAACACATTTATCAGCCAAAGCAGCAACTGAGAATCTTTTTGTCCCTCTGGAATTTGTACCAAACTATCGACGGTGTAACGCAAAATATGTCGCCAGATGTGATCGCTTTGGGGGAATGGAGGAATATAGACAAAAAATGCTTTATTATTGAATGTCTTCTTGAGTCTACCTAGCAGATAGGTCTTGCCAGAACCACCATCACCATCAAGTATCAGAGTTCGTGTACTATGATCTCGCGCAACTTGATCTAGTACTGTTGCTATTGTGGTGATCGCTTCTTGATGGATAGAATCAACTGTAGGTTCTGGCTGTAGCTGTTTGTGCCAAAAGTTGGTAGAGCGAATGTTATCGAAGGGGTTGATACTCCTTAGAATAATCTCATCGATGGATGCCATAGAATTGCTCTCTATTACTCTGTAACTTTGATGAAAAATAACGGGCTTCCTGAACGCTGGCTGATTCCGGCGTTGACTTGCTCATGGGTATAATCTTGAGCATGTACCAGCGTTCTCAACTCTATTTGATCATTCTTCTGCAAGCGATACAGCACCTGATCTAAATCATCTCGTGACAAGGGGGGTTGTAACTTTTGCCGCAAATGGAAAATTGGTAAATAATTCTCTGTACCCAATTCCCTGTCTAATTTCGCAATAATTTGTAAAATTTCTTCATCGCTGATTTTTTTCGCTGTCTCTGGCTTATCTCGCAAGGTTTTACGCAAAAATCGGACGTAATTATTCAGCAAATCCAGGGTGATGTTCGCTTGGCCTTGAGGATCATAATTATCCCGTAATTCCTCAATTCCGCGTTCAGTCAGCCAAACCTCAACTTTAGTTTTTGCCTTTTTCTTTTCATCCTCAATCAAACCCCTACCAATCAAAGTTTCCAATATCGCATTTCTCTCAGCAGCTTTTGGTGAAGTGATTTTGCTGGGTGCGATTTTTTCACCAGCTTTACTGATCTTCTCTAGTACCTTAAGTTCTTTGTCTGTGATGGGCAATTCGGAGTGCTCGAGTGTGAGCAGAGCCTGACCAGCAGGTAAAATTTTGACTGTGGCAATCTCGCGGGTATAGTCTACCAGTTGGCGAACACCTAAATTCTCCAAAATCTTGTCCTTACCTTTAATGCTGCTGAAAGCACTAAAGCTTGTTCGATAATTGATAAATCCCAACAACTTTAAGAGAAACTTTAATTCATCAGTGTTCATACGGCTAATCTTGGCTGCGTCTAATTAAGCACTACTCTAGCTCGAACGGCAAAAATTGACACACATTCCTCATCGTAGCATTAGTTTTCATGACTACGGAAAAGTATGCGATCGCACATACACCCTTTCTACCTAATTGAGTAAACCTAACTTTTCACAGCCAGTAGCCTTATGGCGGAACGCCTAACACACCGCCAATAAAATAAAAATGGTGCGTTAACCAAGTAAAGCACCCTAACTACGAAATAGTAGAAAATTTATGTTTTCGTATTCTCTTACTTCCTACCTTCACGCCTATGCGCGAAATAGTTATACTTAAACTCTCCGCAACGCATTAAACGCCTTATCTCGCAACCCACTTGGTAACAACGATAACCCTAAACCAGTCCATGCTTTAGTATTAGAAAAAGACTTACCAGCCAAAACTAGCTCTCTACCAGTTTGCATTTCACCTTTTTCAATTAAACGTAAACCTAATATTAACTTAGCTTCAGCAAGACGGCTTTTCCTTATAGACTCTAATTTTTCTGAATCAAACCTATAACTTTCTAAATATTTAATTTTATCAAATAAATAAGGAATCGCTCGATTAATACCTTGCTGTTCGGCATGGTAGCGATATTCCATCAATAATTCTGGTAAATAATAGCCTTTTTTACCAGCCAAAGCTAGCCGCACAAACAAATCATTATCTTCACAATTTTGGATATTGGGAAGCATAAACCCCAATTCTTGCAATGTCTGACGACGAAATAATGTTGCACCAACTTGGAAGCTTTGGTAAATAAAAACTACATCTAATAAATTATCGACCACACCAGCAGCTAATTTTCTCCTACCCCAGCGCCGAGAATTTTCCTGAGTCATCTCATCATTCCGGACATTGTTAATATCAATGATCCAGTGGTCAGTACCAACAAAATCAATGCTAAAATCTTGCTCAAAAATGGCAACAGTACGCGCTAGAAAATCCGGTGTGAGCCGATCATCATCATCAAATTTAATAAAATATTCGCCACTAGCTGCATTAAAGCCAGATCGCATATTATTACTTTTACCAATATTTTGCTGATGACGAATGTATTTAATGCGGTTATCTGCGTACTGTAACATCAGTTCAGGTGTACCATCACTAGAACCGTCATCACAAACAATTAATTCAAAGTCTTGGTAACTCTGCTTGATTACACTCTCAATGGCGTAAGGTAGCAGATCAACTCTATTAAAAGTAGGAACACAAACACTAATTTTAGCCACAATGATAATAATATTGTTTAAATAGAAGCTATTCTAGATTAGAAACTAGTCTATTGACTAAAATTTCCAATTTCATATTTATTTTAACACCCAAATGTCAGATTTAACTCTATGTTTATCTAATATCAGAAAAAACACTTAGTGAAACTCATTAAATAATTTATTAATCTATGATTGCTAATCTTCTTGCATCAGTAAATATAATTAATTATCTGCTTTGCTTTTCATATTGCCATACATTTTTCCGTATATACAACAATTAAAACAGTAATACACAGTAAATTTATAAAATTACTACTTAATCAGTAATGAACTTCTTATTAGCTTTAATTTGCTAAAAATTTACAGAAAATATCTAAGGGATATTCATGATGACAATCAGCATTGACTAAGGTCATTGTATATATATATGATTGCGTTTCTTAGTGTTATTACAGACATCATTTCTATGAATATCTTAATGCTATCTTCCACCTTTCCCTATCCACCAACGCGGGGGGGAACCCAGGTTAGAACCTTTAATTTACTCAAGTATCTAAGTCAACACCATAATATTACGCTTGTAACTCAACGCGATACTACTGTCACAGAAGCGGAAATAGTAGCATTACAAGATTGTGTGGATCGTCTAGTCGTTTTTGAACGTCCCCCAGAACCAGGAACCCCCGCAGGAATATTCCAGAAAATCCAGCGCTTAAGTTCATTTTTGCAACAGGGGACACCGCCAAGTGTACTCAACCGCTACTCTACTGAGATGCAAGAGTGGATTGATAGTTTTGTAGAGGCGGGAAAATGCGATGTCATTACCTGCGAACATAGCGTGAATGAGATTTATGTACGGCCTCATTTCCAAAAACAGCTAAGAACTGTAGTCAATATTCATAGTTCGGTTTACGGTAGCTGCTATAACCAACTCGCAACTGGTATTTCCGAAAATAAATTGAGGGATAAAATTAATCTGCCACTTTTACGCCGTTACGAACAAAGCTATTGTTCAAAGTTTTCCGAAATTGTGGTGACCACAGAAGACGATAAAATTCAATTACAAGAATTCAACCCTAATAGTGAAATTACAGTTATTCCTAATGGTGTTGATTTAGTCTCATTTTCCTATAGAACTAGTGATCCTGGAGGACATCGCCTAATTTTTATCGGTGCAATGGATAATTTAGCAAATATTGATGCGGTATGCTTCTTCAGCCAAGAAGTATTACCAGAAATCAAGAAAAATTACCCCGATACAACTTTTGAAATTGTCGGTAGTCATCCAGCCCCAGAAGTTTTAGCACTGAAAAAACAACCAGGAATTACTGTGACTGGGCGTGTGTCTTCAATGGTGGAATATTTACATAAATCAACCGTCTGCATCGTGCCAATGCGGACGGGTTTTGGAATTAAAAATAAAACTCTAGAAGCAATGGCGGCTGGTGTACCGATAGTTGGAAGCGATCGCGGTTTAGAAGGACTAGCGGTAGATGGTTCTAGTACGCCCCTAAGAGCTTTAAGAGCAAATGTACCAGCAGAGTATGTTAGCGCCATTACTCAACTATTTGATCATCCACAACTAAGAGCCGAGTTATCTATTAATGGCAGAGAACTGATAGAAACAGAATTCACCTGGGATATTGCAGGTTTTCGCTATGAACAAGTATGTTGTGGAAGTGGTGGTAATTATGAAATTTGAACTCTTCTTCATCCACAATTTGATTACTGTTGCATTGTAGGTACAGCAAAAATTCTGCTCCCGATAGGAATCCTTGTACTAGGTTTAGTTGTCGCTGTTGTAGTGACGGTTGTGTTAGTAGAGGGATTACTAAGGCTTTCAGATAAGATATTGAGTAGGTTATTTGTGGAACTACTCGAATTATTCCCTTGAGATGGTGCAGTTGTATTTATACCAATAGATGGTTCTGTAGATATGGGACTAATCTTATTAGTATCGCTGTTATTTGATTCTGGCGCAGTTTGCGCTTGACATGGAATCACAATAAAAGTAGAAATTGATATTACAGCCAGTGCAATAATGTTTTGAAAAGATTGATACATTACTTTTATGGAGATGATAAAGAATTAAACATTGAAAAATGTAGAGGCACTGAACTCCTAACTCAGCACTTTTTTAACCAATTCATTTGGTTGTGTTGAGCTTTTATCTGGCAAATTACTGGAATCACAAACCATCATGAAGCTAAATACTTCAACTTCATTAACAACCTTGTTATTGGGTAATTAAATATTTTGTTGTTAATTGAAAAAGAATTGGTGGGTGCATGAATCTACCTCTTTTTTAGATAGTTTGATAAATCAGTTTTGTGTAACTACCAACAATATACTTGTATAGTCATTGTTCACAGAAGAGGAAAATTACGGATTTTATATTTAATGATATTTAAATGAAAGCAACAGTTAATTAGTATATTTATCAAACAAAAAAATAAATATATAAAAAATTGAATAATAAAATATAAAAAATTTCTTTACTATGAATTTGGAATGAAGATGCGTCATAGCAGAAAATTGATGAAAGTCTTTAACGCAATACAATACCTTCATCAAAATCTGATACCTTAGCCCTCTTGTACTACTCTGAGAAAAGAAAAATAAGCAATTTTTGTAGTGTGGGCACTCGTCATCATCATACTTTGAGCGAAAGATCTGGCAGTGCCCACACTGATATTTTCTAATGTTGACTGTGTTGTAATACAACGAGAAGCGCTATAGAACAATACGGTTCAGTTAAGGGTTATTGGTGTAAATAATCGGTCTTTGAAGACGCGATAAATCGCGTCTCTACATTAGGGTTTTGGGCTGATATGAACCGTATTGCTCTATAACCCACCTTCCGCACTCAGGACTGTCACAATCGGTTATTACTGAGGTAAAT
>JAVRCF010000026.1:0-87393 GCA_034530935.1 Aulosira sp. DedQUE10
GTTCGCCGAAATAGCAAATGGGTTCGCCGAAATAGCAAATGGGTTCGCCGAAATAGCAAATGGGTTCGCCGAAATAGCAAATGGGTTCGCCGAAATAACAAATGCGATGTGCAATTCTGTACTAAGAAATAAGAGTTTTAGAGAGTTCTTGCTTAAAATAACCCCATCGCTTGTTTCCCACCTTCAAGAAAAGCTTCCCATTCACCTTTGTTTTCTTTGCTACGCTTTTCGACAACTGCGTGCCAAAACTGATTCATCACCGAAATATCCTCTGGTTGACGACGTACCAAAGTACCCACCAGTGACTTCGCTAACGCACCCGCTTCTAAATTAGTCGCGCCAAAAAAACGACTGTGTAAAATCGCATCCTCTAAAACACCGATTTGTTCTGCTGTGGAAAGCGCCGACTCTAAACGCTGATCGTCGGAACTCGCTGCTGCACTGGTTTCACGCAAATCGGCAAAGGTCTGCAATAATACATCTAATAGTGTTGGTGGAACATCAACCTCAAAGCCGTGACGGTTCATTAATTCCTTAGTGCGGAAGAGAATAATTTCTTTTTCCTGCTTCTTATTCGTTACCACAGGCATATGTACAAAATTAAACCGTCGTTTCAATGCGGAAGAAAGTTCATTTACACCCCTGTCGCGGCTGTTGGCTGTAGCAATTACATTAAATCCCGGTTGAGCAAAAGCTACATTATCATCTCTGAGTTCGGGAATCGAAATATACTTTTCACTCAGTATTGATATCAGTGCATCCTGAACATCGGAAGTACAGCGCGTCAACTCTTCAAACCTGCCCATTGCACCGCTATGCATTGCTGTCATAATTGGTGAGGGAATCAAAGAATCGCGGGATTGACCAGCCGCAATTACCATTGCCACGTTCCAAGAATACTTAATTTGGTCTTCTGTAGTTCCCGCCGTTCCTTGAACTACATAAGTTGAATTACCAGAAATCGCCGCCGCTAGTAATTCAGCTAGCCAGCTTTTACCTGTACCAGGATCGCCAATTAACAATAAACCCCGGTCAGAAGCTAAAGTGACAATAGCACGTTCTGCGATCGCACTATCTCCGTACCATTTTTGCTCAATTTGGCGGTCTAATTTTTGCGATGGTGTACTTCCCAACACAAAAGTGCGTACCATTTGCGGTGACAGTCGCCAAGAAAACGGCTTTGCACCTTTATCAATTGAGGCTAAATATTCCAACTCTTCTGCATACTTCATTTCCGCCGGTTGGCGCAACATCACCACATTATCTTTCGTATCGCTGCTTGCACCGTTTGTAGTATTACTTTTAGCCTTCGCCATTTTTATCTCCTAATTATTAGTGAATAGTCAGAGACGCGATTAATCGCGTCTGTACAGTTGTCATATCATGTCCGGGTAATTAGTTATGATTTCCATAGTCACTGCACCCCACCCCTTAATCCCCTCCCCGCAAGCGGGGAGGGGACACAAAGCGTCGCTTTGTTGGGGTGGGGTTCTTGAGATTTAGTAAGTAATCAAGCGGACATGATATCATTTGTTATTTCTCCCTCATCTCCCTCATCCCCCCCATCTCCCGGTTTGTGAGCGCAGCCGAACCACATCCCCGCGTCTCTTCTGCCTTCAATTCACAATCACCTTCTTTAACTCCTGAATTAATTTCTTCGGACTACCAGTTAAAATCGGCATACCCAACTCCTTCAATTTGTCGCGGAACCATTGATTCACACTGAAATATCCCGAACTCGTCACCGCACCGACTGGGATAAAATGCAATCCCGACTCTTTCAGTGATTTAATATAGTCAAATAAAACTTGATCGCTACCACCTTCGTAAAAGTCAGAAATTAACACCATCGCCGTATTCTTCGGTTCTAAAATCTTTTGTGCAGCTTCTAGTAATGCAGCGTAAATATGCGTTCCCCCACCTAAGTTAGTCCGCAATAACACCTCAAAGGGGTCATGTACCCAAGCTGTTAAATCAATTACTTGAGTATCAAACGCTAGTAAATGCACTTCCACATTCGGAAGTCCAGCAAAAATTGAAGCGAGGATAGTACACTGTACCATCGCATCAACCATTGAACCTGACTGGTCAACAACTACAATCATGCGAGTTGGTGTTTTCTTCTTAGCTGTGTGGTGGTAGTACAGCCTATCAACAAATAATCTTTGTTCTTCTGGGTTCCAGTTGGTTAAATTCTTCCAAATCGTCCGCTTTAAATCTAAGTTGCGAAATATCCGTTTTGGCGGTACTGAATAATCGATTTTTCCCGCCACAGCTTGCGCTACTTGTAACCGCAGCACTTGCGCCAATTCGTCTACATACTCCTGAATCAACCGTTTCGCATTTTTCAGCGCATTTCCTGACAAGTTCGCTTTTTCTCGTAAAAGTTGTTCCACCAAAGCCATTGATGGCGTAAGTTGACTAGCTAACCTATCATCTTTGAGAACTTCGTGCAAAGCCATGCGGTGAATTAATTCACCTTCTAAAGCTTTGAGTGTGGCGCGGAGTTGTTCTTCTGTGACGGTAAAACCTCCACCAGTACCAAAACCCCCTTCCATACCGCCACTTTGACTACTACCTTGTCCCTGATTTTGATTACCTGGATTTTTCCCAACTCCCGGCCCTTGTCCGCGCAAACTTCCGGGTTGACATCCCAAGGCTTTTTCTAAAAATCCGACATCTTTCAGCCATTGCGCGTATTGTTGCGCGGTGACAACTCCCGTTTGGGTGTTGGGGCCGAAAGCATTTAGCAGTAATTTGGAGAAAACTAATCCCCGGCGGAGGGTGGCGGTTTCGGCTTCGTTTGGTGTGTCGTCTTGGGGAATGATGGGCTTATTAAAATCTGCTTCTAATTCTGGGTAACGGTGCAGTAAGTTTTCGATACTGATATTCGGATCAAGGATTAATTGCGGTAAATCCAACTCGCTAACAACTTCAGTCGCCATCTGTTCAAAATTTGCACCTTGTTCGCCCAAGCCAAACATACTCGTTAGCAAGCGCCAGTATACAACTTGACGGCGTTGGGAAATTTGCTCTGTATCCATATATTTTCCTCAACCCTTACGCAGTAGTCGGCTAGAACGTTCTTGCAGAATTCCCACAACGCTACCTTTGATTGAATCTTTGCGTGAAATTACTTGCGCGGCTGTTTGTCCTGTATATATTGTTTTGTTTTTAACTGTCACAGCTAAAGGTTGAACTGACCATTTCCCAGCATCGAAGCGTAAAAGTCCGAAGATTTGTTGTGATTTGGCGATCGCATCTAAATTTAATTCTGATAAACTGCTGATACGTTCTGTTGCAATGCTGAGTTCCCCTGCATTATCCCAGCTTAAAACAATATTTTCGTCATTTTTAACGACTTTATACTTACTGAGAAATATCGGTTCTGCCAGTTGGATGGGATGGCGATCGCTCGCGGCAACTGTAGAATACACTAGGCTATTACCTGCATTCTCAGCAAAAAATTCCGCCGCCCGCTTCATCAAATTATAATTTTGACCAAGTTCGCCTTGACCTTGCCAGAGTAAATCTCCGGTAGGTAGCAAAGGAATATCTTTAATTTGCAATATGCGATTTTGTACAAACGCATCCAGCAAAATAGCTGCATTGGGAAATAACAACCAAATTTGTTCGTTATTGATTGCATCTACCTTGTAAGCTGACTGGGTAACTCGCACCAATTGAGTTTGATTGTTCGCATCTAGCAACCCATAGGCTGTAAAGCTAACTAAATTGGCGTGTTGGCGTAAATCTAAACCTAAAATTTCTAAATTACCCGATATTACCTGCGCTTTCGGCAAAATAGCTGGGCGCATCGTTCCTAACATCGCCTGCGTCCACAAATCAACCCAACGATATTTGGGAATTGCTTGACTGTCAGCAATCGGAAGATGACGCATCAATTCATTAAAATATCCCGTCAGTAAAGCAGCTTGTCTGACTAATTTTGGTTCCGCTTGGATTTGTTCGAGTGTCCCCAAAAACGGAACCAAAGTCGCTGTATCCAAACGTGCATAGCCTATCAAAGCAATTTCCATCAACCAATGACGTACACTGGCTAACAGAACTTTGACATTATTTGGGGATTCGCTGGCTTCATAGTTCAACTCTACCTCAGCTATTCCTGCACGTCCTAACAAACTCCTAACTTCAGCTTGTAATGTATCAAATAACGCCCCTTGAATAGAAGCACGCACACTCGCTAAAACTGCAAAATGCTTATCTACAAACTCATTCGTGTTAATTGCTACGCCAGCATCAGCCAGAGATTCCTGTAAAGGTGTGCCAGTAAATACACGCTCTAAAGACTTCAAAGTTTGAAGATGTTGATCATCTAGATTGGCAAAGCCAGTAATAAAACACTCATCTAAACTAGCAATCAACTCGAATATTACTTGATTGCTTTCGCCTAATTGATGTAAAGCGCCGGGGAAAGCCATGTTAACAATTCAAAATTCAAAATTCAAAATTCAAAATTAAAGCCAACGATGATTAAACGAACCAACTCATTTCTGGGAGGGGAGAATTGGAGGTTTCCAACTCTAGGTAACGTAGGTAATTTAAAAAGCGGCTGAAAACCTCACTGGCTGGTTCTTTTTTTACCGTACCGCGACGGTTGATAATGTCGCCAAGGGAAGTCATTTGACTGACATCACCTGGAACCTTGAGATAATTAATTACTTGATCGATACCATAAGCTGCGATCGCTTCTTTCATCACAGCTTGCAAATGCTTGCAGGGATAGCCTCCCAAACCCCCACAAGGACGGTTATTATTTGTACTGCAATAAAAATCTAGCGTCCCTGCTTCAAAAAAAGAAACATAAACCCGTTCAATATCAGAACCGCTAGAAACCACTCCCTGCACTCGGTGATTATACAGTTCAACAAACGGAACCTGCTTTACATCCCGCTTTGTCGCCGCATTTTTCTGGCTTGAACCTAGAAACGATGAATCAGGCATAAGAATAATTCGTAATTAAAACGCGCTTAAAAAGGTTTGATCTAAGCGATTCCCAATATATCCATGCTCATCTGTAAATTTTATCTATAGCCACTCTTAAAATACGTAAAATTATACAAACTTATTATTATTCATAAGTATTTATTCGTAATGGTAAAAGAGCGATCGCATCTTACCAAAGTAACTGTAAGCATTGGCTTGTAGGCAAGCGCTCACACCTATCAGGAATCTCCCCATCGTTTTCTGGTCATCTTGAAATGGCTAGTACAAGAAGGCTAAAGTATGAAAGTAAGAGGTATATATAGTAAGAAATCAAGTTCTTTTCTCCCCCTGCCTCCCCAACTTGCCTTCACCCGTCATTTTTGGGTTGGTCTAGTAGTAGATTTGATTGAGCATTTCTAAGGGAATTGCAACAAAACAGTCTAGTCTTGAGATAGATTGTCTCTTTGCCAAAACTAACCAATATTTAGAAAAATAAAGCACTCTATAAACTTTGAGTCGTATGCCTTTTCATCAGGATTACCTTGGAGTTGAACAACCAGCCGTGGGTCAATTGATTCGGGAACTCCGGCAAACCCTGAAGCTGACACAGGAGAAGTTTGCGACTCAACTCGGTGTCACGTTTCCAACGATCAATCGCTGGGAAAACGGACATGCGACTCCTTCTCCTTTGGCACTTAAGCAAATTGACACTCTGCTAAACCAATTATCTGAGTCACCCGATGCCGCCTTACAAAAACGCACTCAGACAATTCGAGAAAAATACTTTCCGACAAAGGATCTCAAAGCATGAAGGCAGAGGAATACAAGGCAAGGGCTGAAAATTTCTTTGTTGGTGGTGGCGAGATAGGTGCATTGTTGCGATCGCACGATTGGTCACAAACGCCGCTAGGGGCCGTCGAAACCTGGTCGGACAGCCTAAAAACTGCTGTGCAGATCCTGTTGACAGAACTCGATCAAGCCCAGCAACCAGAAAAAACGCAGCTAGAATCTGATCTGCCGCCGATTAGCACATCAACAGATGCCTTGTATCAAACTGCCCAAGCCCATGCGTTTCGAGTCAAGCTCACCAATGTGCTACGCCCCCTGACTGATGCTAATGAGATTCAGGCGATCGCTGCCCGTGTTCTGGGCGAATCTCTAGGCGCAAGCCGCGTTATTTACATTGAAGTGTTACCGGGTGGCAAGGAGGTCGTCGTTCACAAGAACTACACGAACGGTGTTGCCGAACTGAGCGGACTGTACCATCTAGAAGACTTCGGACGCAACCTGACAGATGACCATCGAGCGGGGCAAACGGCGATCGTTCCTGATGTGGCAAACTACCCTAAATACTCAGCCAGCGATCAGGCAAGGTATCGAGCAATCGATATTGCCGCGCATATTGATGTGCCGCTGATCAAGAACGATCAATTTGTCGCTCTGCTAGCAGTGCATCAGGCAAACCCTCGGCAGTGGACGGAAGATCAGGTGAAGCAAGTCGAGGAAACAGCAGAGCAGACGTGGGCAGCCGTCGAGCGTGCCCGTGCTGAAGCAGCATTACGCGAGAGCCGCACCGAACTCGAAGGGCAACAGCGGAAGTTCGACGCGCTCGTCGCGGCAATTCCCGATTTTATTTACACCTTTGATTTGGCGGGACGGTTCACGTATGTCAACCCGGCGTTGCTCAATCTTTGGCAGAAAACTTCGGATGAAGCTTTGGGAAAGAACTTTTTTGAGCTAGATTATCCAACCGATTTAGCGACCCGACTTCAGCAACAGATTCAACAGGTGATCACCACGCGCCAGCTGCTCAAGGATGAAACGCCCTACACCAGCGCAATCGGCACGCGCACCTATGAATACATTTTCGTACCAATTTTGGGTATAAACGGCGTAGTAGATGCAGTGGCAGGCGTGACGCGAGACATCACCGAGCGCAGACGGGCTGAACTTGCCTTGCGCCAAAGCGAGGAGCAGACTCGGAATATTCTGGAGAGCATCGCTGAAGCCTTCTTTTCCCTGGATGAGAACTGGCAGTTTACTTATATGAATCCATCTGCCGAAACACTACTCGATCGGACTCCAGGCAATTTAGTTGGCAAGAATTTGTGGTCAGAATATCCAGGACTGATTGGCAATGAATTGGCTCAGGTTTACTGGAGCGCCATGCGCGATCATGTGGCTGCCTCAATGACCGCGTTTTACCCCGATCACGATCGCTGGTACGAGGTTCGCACCTACCCCGCCCCAAACGGCATCACCGTTTATTTCAGAAATGTGACCGAGCAAATTCAAACTGCCGCAACCCTGCATCAATCCGAAGAACGCTACCGGACGCTGTTTGAGTCGATCGACGAAGGCTTCTGCATTATTGAAGTGCTATTTGACGAAAATGATACGCCGCTCGACTACCGCTTCTTAGAGATCAATCCCACCTTTGAGCAACAAACAGGACTTCGACAAGCAGTCGGGAAAACGGCGCGTCAGTTAGTTCCAGATTTAGAAGACCATTGGATTCAGATTTACGGTCAAGTTGCTCTAACGGGTGAACCTGCTCGCTTTGAAAATGGCTCTCTGGCAATGAATCGATGGTTCGATGTCTATGCCTGTCGTATGGGTGAGCCGGAAGCACGAAAAGTTGCCATTGTCTTCAAAGATATTAGCGATCGCAAACTAAAAGAAGAAATTTCGCGGCAAACCGCCGAATTGAATGCTTTCCGCCTCTCTCTCACCGACGCGCTCCGCCCACTTGCTGACCCATTAAAGATTCAGGCTACGGCCAGCCGTGTGCTAGGTGAATATCTCGGCGCGAACCGTGTGGCGTACTTCGAGGTTCGCGGCGCTGATTACGTCGTTGAGCGTGATTATGTTAATGGAGTCGCAGCACTCGCCGGCAACTACCCAATTGATTCGTTCGGCCCCAAGCTGCTCGCAGCCTACCGCACTGGTCGCACTGTGTCCGCGTCCGATGTGGAAGCCGATCCCAACCTGTCCCCAGATCAGCGAGCAGCCTACGCCGCGATTCAGATCGGTGCTTACATCGGCATACCCCTGATTAAGAGGGGCGAATTTGTAGCGGGGCTGGCAGTTCACACATCCGGGTTGCGAACTTGGACACCGGATGAGGTGTCCTTGGTGGAAGAAGTAGCCGAGCGCACTTGGGCAGCAGTCGAACGTGCCCGCATCGAAGCAGCCTTGCGCGAATCAGAGGAGAAATACCGCACGCTGTTCGATTCGATTGACGAAGGTTTTTGTCTGGTCGAAGTTTTATTCGACGATGCCGGAAAGGCAGTTGACTACCGCTTTCTTGAAACCAATCCGGCGTTCTTGAACATCACCACGCTCGAAAACGCAATTGGCAAAACCCTCCGCGAGTTGGTGCCGGACATTGAGCCGCACTGGGCGGAAACTCTGGGAAAAGTCGTCAAAACAAGACAGCCCGAACGGTGGGTCAACAGTTCCGAAGCAATGGGATTCTGGTTCGATTTGTACGCTTTCCCGGTGGACGAGCCGGAAGAGCATAAAGTCGCCATTATTTTCAGCAACATCACCCAGCGCAAACAAGCCGAACGACAAGTGGAGTTTTTGACCGAGTTAAGCCGAAGACTCGGCACGGTGACGGATGCAGTGGAAATCAACCGCATCGTCACGCGCGAAGTCGGAACGTTTTTGAACGGGCATCGCTGCTATTATCTTGATGTCACGCCGGACGGCAGCCAGGTAACGGTTCTACCCGATTGGCGGCTCGACGGATCAGATCTTGCCGGAACTTATGACCTTTCCCTTTTCGGCGCGAAGGAATGGTGGGAAACGGCGGCACGTTTACCGTTCGGGATTGACGACGTGAACGTGCATCCGTGGACAAAGGATTTCGCCGACAATTACACGCTGATCAATCTGCAATCCTATGTCATCGCACCGTTTGTCAGTGAAGGGCGTTGGGTGGCTTCGATCGGAGTCAGTTCCAACAAGCCGCGCCATTGGAAGGCGGATGAGATGTTGTTGCTGGAAAACGTTGCCGCGCGTGTCGCTCCGCTGATCGAACGCGCCCGCGCCGAAGCAGCTCTGCGCGACAGTGAAAACCGCTTCCGCATGGCGATCGAAGCTGCCCAATTAGGCACCTGGGACTGGAATCTGATCGCCGATCAATTGATTTGGGATCAGGGTTGCAAAGCCATGTTTGGCTTACCACCAGAAGCCGAGAGCAGCATTGAGGTGTTTTTTGCCGGACTGCACCCCGACGACAAGGAACGAATAGAACAGTCGCTGCAATGGACTTTGAATCCAAAAAGCAGCGGCAAATATGACGCAGAATATCGCACGATTGGGATTCAGGATGGGGTTGAACGGTGGATTGCGTCCAGAGGACAGGTTTACTTTGATGCTGCCAACAATCCACAACGCTTTGTCGGCACTGTACTCAATATCACTGAGCAAAAACGCATTCAGGCAGAACGAGAGCAACTCCTTGCTCGTGAACAAGCCGCAAGAGAGGCAGCTGATCGCGCCAACCGGATCAAAGATGAGTTTTTGGCGGTGCTGTCCCATGAATTGCGATCGCCTCTCAACCCGATCTTGGGCTGGGCACGCTTACTACAAAACGGCAAACTGAGCGAAGATCGTAGAGCCGAAGCCTTGAAAATTATCGAGCGCAATGCCAATCTACAGACGCAACTAATCGAAGACTTGCTCGACATCTCCCGCATCATGCAGGGCAAACTCAGCTTAAAAGCGGCTCCGGTCAGTTTGAGCTTTGTGATTTCTGCCGCAGTGGAAACGGTGCGTTTGGCAGCAGAAGCAAAAAATATTGCGATCGCTCTCGATCTTGACTCTAAGATCGCTCCGATTTCTGGCGATGCAACCCGCTTGCAACAAGTGATGTGGAATTTGCTTACTAATGCAGTTAAGTTTACACCCCACAACAGACAAGTGACCGTTGAACTGCGGCAACTCAACGCCCTAGCTCAGATTCGGGTAATCGATACTGGCAAAGGCATCAATCCACAGTTTTTGCCCTATGTATTTGAGTATTTTCGCCAAGAAGACGGCTCAACGACACGCAAATTTGGCGGGTTGGGATTGGGGCTAGCGATCGTCCGGCAAATTGTAGAAATGCACGGGGGCACGGTGAAAGCAGAAAGTCAAGGTGAGAATCAAGGCGCAACTTTCATCATCCAATTGCCCCTCATGCAGCAGGCAACATCGATTGCATCCGAGCCAATCCACACCCAGACAGAAGCAGAAGTGCCTTTAGACGGCGTTCAAATTTTGCTCGTGGATGATGAGCCAGATACTCGTGAGTTTCAGGCATTTGTTTTGGAACTAAGCGGGGCAAATGTGACAGCCGTCGCTTCTGGGGAAGAAGCTTTGCAAGCTCTAAAGCAGTTCACTCCTGACGTGCTAGTGAGTGACATCGGTATGCCTGAGATGGACGGCTATATGCTGATGCAGCAGATTCGATCTCGCCCACCGAATCAAGGAGGAACCATTCGGGCGATCGCACTGACTGCTTATGCCGCAGAAATTGACCAACAAAGAGCGCTTCAGGTAGGATTTCAAACTCACATTACAAAACCTGTAGAGCCAGAGAAGTTAGTGAGGGCGATCGCAAACTTGCTAGAACGGGGGTTTGACACTCTCAGCCCTAAAGGGACTGAGATTCTACAGACAGAGTAAACTAAACTTAGGTAACACCCAAAGTCTGACTCTCGCTACGGTCGTCAAGCACCGTCTACCCAGTAAGCCTAAGTCGATGCGAAGAAAAGCTGGCTACTTTTCGCAGAATATTTGCGCTTCCGTTTAAATCTGCATTCACAATTGAACCATTCGCTGACTGATATAAACCACGTTCAATTCGCTTTCCAGATGCTTTCCACCCAATAGGTTTCTCACCATATTTGGGCAGGGAGTCTCCATCTAAATAGCTCAATTTGCTAGCGAGCAAAATAAACTCCTGTGTTGTAAAGCTTCCCGGATTGTTGACAGAAATACGCATAACCACGTTAAGTACTTAATTAACTATCACTTTGTCTTTATACCTAAACGTCGGAAGAAAGTTTTAACATTAGAAGTAGCCCCTGACCACATCCACTTGTTTGTTAGCGTTAAGCCTACAGATATACCACATTTAGTAATCAAGGCTTTTAAAGGACGAAGTAAGTAGGTAGGCACGAATAAACCGAGCTATGTAACAAAATGTAAAAAACCCGAAACCCTTGCGATCGCTACTCTTCGAGAACGCTTCTCCTACAGGAGACGCTACGCGAACGCGAACGTCGTGCCTCCTCTCTACGAGACGCTACGCGAACGCAATGACAGAAGTAAGTTATGTTTATTTACGCCCACCTACTTAATTATCTTCTAAGAAAGGAATTTCCTGTCCTTTTAAAACTTCCCTCACTATAGACAAGCAGCTATTTTGTGAGTACTGCCGGTAATATAAGTAGTGAGGCAGTTAGAAAGTATATTGAAGATCCTCACCACGCCTCAAACTAAAAAATACCACGGCGACTAAAGTCGCTCGTGCCGCTTCCCTCTCAGCACGCTTTGTGACTGAGTTTCCTGCATCCCGCGTACTCCTATGAAGATTTTAGTTGTAGAAGATGACGAGCTACTTGTCCATGTCCTGAGCGAAATTCTCGATAGCCAAAACTATGCGGTTGAAGTTGCTCATGATGGAAGTACGGCGCGGGATTTAATCGAAACTTATGACTATGATTTAGTACTGTTGGATGTGATGTTGCCGAAGATGGATGGCATCAGTCTTTGTCGTCATATCCGATCGCGTGGTTTGCAAATGCCAGTCCTGTTATTAACGGGGTGTGGTAGCAGCCATGAAAAGGCAATTGGGCTAGATGCAGGCGCAGATGACTATGTAGTTAAACCCTTTGATCAAGAAGAGTTGGTGGCGCGTGTTCGGGCATTATTACGTCGGAGTGGGACAACATCGCAACCTGTACTGGAGTGGGGCAATTTACGACTTGATCCGATTAGCTGCGAAGTTAACTATGGTCAAGATTTGTTGTCATTAACTCCAAAAGAATATGCACTTTTAGAGCTTTTTCTGCGTAACAGTCGCCGGGTATTTAGTTGCGGCATGATTCTAGAGCATCTTTGGTCTTATGAAGATACTCCTGGTGAAGAAGCTGTTCGCACCCATATTAAGGGCTTGCGGATGAAGCTGCGAAGTGTAGGAGCAGCTAGCGATTTGATTGAAACAGTTTATGGGATTGGCTATCGACTCAAACCACAAATAGCAGAAGAACAGGGTAATAAAGGAGAATTAGAACCAAAAAAAGCCTCAAACTCAAATAATAAATCACAGCAACAAACACTTGTAGCAGTTGCCGGCATTTGGCAGCGATTTCAAGGGCGAGTTAATCAGCAAATGCAGGTGCTAGAGCAAGCATCTGTCAGCCAAAAAATTTTAAATCCCCAATTGCGCTTACAAGCTGCTCAAGAAGCTCACACCTTAGCAGGTTCGTTGGGTACTTTTGGTTTACCTCTTGGTTCCAAGTTGGCACGAAAAATTGAGCAACTGCTGAAATCTGATCCAATTTTGACGCAATCTGAGACTAGTAAATTAGAAAATTTGGTCAAGCGATTGCGGCAAGAAATTGAGAGCAAACAAAATGAATCGGAATCTTCGCCGCCAACAGCTGACGATCACCCCGTCAGCTTGTTAATAGATCGCGATGGTAGATTAGCTGAACAATTAAACGAAGAGTCTGCTAACTGGAATTTAAACGTTACAGTTGCTACCAGCATTGAAGCTGCTAGGCATCTCATTTATCGTGAGCATCCTAGTGTTGTCTTGCTCGACCCCAGTGTA
Source organism: Aulosira sp. DedQUE10 (assembly GCA_034530935.1). GTDB lineage: Bacteria > Cyanobacteriota > Cyanobacteriia > Cyanobacteriales > Nostocaceae > Aulosira. The sequence continues at coordinate 12,779 of JAVRCF010000026.1, forward strand.
ACCAACGATTCCCAGGAAAGTTTCAGCCTCCTCACCGAACTTTCTCAAAACAAACCTCCCATCCCAGTGCTAGTTTTTACCGAACAGAGCGATGTCAGCAACCGCCTGCAACTAGCACGCAACGGCGGACACACCTTTTTGCAAAAGCCTATGCCTGCGGCGCAGGTGTTAGCAGCAGTTACTCAAGTACTGCAACAAGCTCCCCATGCGGAAGCGAAGATATTAGCTGTAGACGACGATCCCCAAATTCTGGCATTGTTACAAACGTTACTTAGCCCTTGGGGACTGAAAGTAATTGGTTTGTCAGACCCGCGACAGTTTTGGACAACTCTGGAAACTGTCGCCCCAGATCTGCTAATTCTGGATGTGGAAATGCCTTATACCAATGGTATCGAGCTATGCCAGGTAGTACGAAACGATGCCCGTTGGAGTGAGTTGCCAATTTTGTTCCTCACGGTTCATAGTGATGCCGAAATTGTCAATCAGGTCTTTAGTGTCGGTGCTGATGACTTTGTTAGTAAACCTATTGTTGGGCCAGAACTTGTTACTCGGATTATTAATCGCTTAGAGCGAATCAAACTGTTGCGGCGCGTGACTAAAAGCCAAAGCAGGGAAGTTACTCAATCAGAAAATCGCTGGCGATCGCTCTTTGAAACCGAGAGCGAATGTATTACAATCATTGCCGCCGATGGGACTTTATTGGAAACCAACCCCGCAAGTCTATTGATGTTGGAAGCAGATAACAGCGCAGCGGTGATTGGTAAGTCAGTTTATTCGCTGATTGCTCCAGAATATCAACAGCAGTTTCGCCAATTCCACGCTAATATTTGTCAGGGTAATCAAGGGACTCTACAGTTTGAAATTATTAGCTATCAAGGTCATCGGCGATGGTTAGAAACTCACGCTGTACCTCTGCGTGACGCAGCCGATGGCACAATTGTGCAGTTGGCAATGACGAGAGATATTACTAAATATAAGCAAGTAGAAATCGAAATTCGCCGCGTCAATCGGACGCTGCAAGCATTAACTAACTGTAGTCAGGTACTCGTGCGCACTAAAGACGAGTTAGATTTACTACAAAAAATTTGTCAGATGATCGTCGAAGTTGGCGGTTATCGTTTAGCGTGGGTTGGCTTGGCGGAACATGATGCCCAAAGCACTATTAGCCCAGTCGCTCAAGCAGGTTACGAAGACGGATATTTGCAATCTCTCAACTTGATTTGGGCAGATAATATTGCGGGAATGGGGCCTGTGGGGACAGCAATTCGCACAGGTGAAATCTGTATCATTCAAAACATCTTAAGTGATCCAGATTATGAAATTTGGCGCTGTCAAGCGAGTAAGCAAGGCTATACTTCATCCATTGCTTTACCTTTAATCGCTGATGAGCAAGTTTTGGGTGCGTTGAATATTTATGCCACCGAACCAAATGCTTTTGATGCCGATGAAGTCAAACTCCTGGAAGCACTAGCAATAGACTTAGCTTATGGAATGATGGCATTACGCAATCAGCGCGATCGCCAAATTGCCGAAACTGCACTGCAACAAAGTCAGCAAAGCTACCAACAGCTAATAGAACTGTGCCCAGAGGCGATTTTTATTGAAAGCGACGGAAATTTTGTCTTTGTCAACAGTGCCACAGTGCAGCTGTTTGGTGCTACCCAACCGCAAGAATTACTCGGTAAACAGGTAGTGGAGTTTGTCCATCCCAACTCTCAGCAGGCGGTGCGCGAAAAGCTGCAACTTCTCAAAACAGCGACACAGCCAGTTACTTTAGATGAAGCACAATTCCTGCGCTTAGATGGGCAAGCGATCGCCCTGGAAATAGCCGCCGCCGCTTTTACTCACCAAAATCAACCGGCATCGCAATTTGTAGCGCGTGATATTACTCAACGTAAACAAACAGAGGCATTGTTACATCAAGCTAACAATGAATTGGAATTAAGAGTGGCAGAGCGTACGGCAGAGTTAATTAGCTTAAATCTGAAATTACAGTCACAACTGGATGAACGTCAGTCAATACAAGAACAACTGCGGATTTCTCAGGCAAAATTTGCCCGGATTTTAGATATTGCTGATGATGCCATTATTTCCATTGATGCTGCCCAAAAAATTACCTTATTTAACCAAGGCGCAGAAAAGATTTTTGGCTATGCGGCTGAAGAAGTGATTGGGCAGCATTTAGATATACTCTTACCATTACGCTTTGCCCAAGCCCATCGTCATCATGTCGGTGACTTTAGCAAATCTCCTAGCCCAGCCCGCAGAATGGGAGAACGGCGGGAAATATTTGGTTTGCGTCGGGATGGCACAGAATTTCCAGCAGAGGCTTCGATTTCTAAATTAGATAGAGGCGGAGATGTTTATTATACTGTAATTCTACGGGATATCACAGAGCGCAGGCAAGTTGAACGGATGAAAGACGAGTTTGTCTCCGTCGTCAGTCACGAACTCCGCACACCCTTGACTTCAATTCACGGTTCCCTGGGAATGCTAGTCAGTGGTTTACTCTCAACCGACTCAGATCAGGGAAAACGTTTACTACAAATTGCTACAGATAGCACCGATCGCCTAGTCCGCTTGATCAATGACATCTTAGACATAGAGCGCATCGAGTCGGGGAGGGTGAAAATGGAACGAGAAATCTGCAATGTGGCAGACTTGATCAAATCCGCAGTCAATGTCATACAGCCGCTCGCAGACACAGCCGGAGTAAAACTCTCGATTTCCAGCGTATCCATGCAACTATGGGCAGATCCAGATAGGATTGTGCAAACTTTAACTAATCTGCTGAGTAACGCCATTAAATTCTCCCCTGTGGAGTCAACCGTGTGGTTGTCAGCAAAAACACAAGGAAATGAAGTTTTGTTTGCAGTTAAAGATACCGGACGTGGTATCCCAGCGAACAAACTCGAAAGTATCTTTGAGCGCTTTCAACAGGTTGATTCCTCAGATTCACGCAACCATGATGGTACTGGTTTAGGTTTAGCTATTTGTAAAAGCATTGTGCAACAGCATGGTGGGCAGATTTGGGTGGAGAGTATTTTAGATGAAGGTAGTACTTTTTACTGCACACTGCCAATTCTCTCCGCTCCCCAGAGTCTGGAGTTAGTAGATGAGATCGCGCAAGATTCAGGATATGAGACTCAGCACTCCCCCCTGGTACTAGTCTGCGATGATGATCTGGTAATTAGTCACGAGTTACAAACTCTACTGAAAACAGGAGGATATCGAGTCGTAACCGTCGCCAATGGTGAAGAAGCGATCGCCGCCGCCGCTAGCCAAAATCCAGATGTGATTTTATTGGTTTGGGGAAAAGGGTAAGAGTTAAAGGTTTTTCTCCGGCTTTTCCCCTTAACCGACAAGTATTCACACACAACCAACCAGAAGGTTGACAGCAATGACAACAAAGCGAATTCTAGTGGTTGATAACGAAGAGTATATTCAAGAAGTTGCCAAAATTTGCTTGGAAACCGTTGCACGTTGGGAAGTATTGACGGTGAGTTCCGGTAAAGAAGGCATAATTAAAGCCGAAGCTTGGCAACCAGATGCCATCCTTTTAGATGTGATGATGCCTGATATGGATGGCATAACTACCTTTCTTGAACTCCAAGCCAATCCAGCCACCAAAGCCATTCCCGTAATTTTGTTAACAGCCAAAATCCAAGCCAGCGATCGCCGCCGCTATGCTCAAATGGGAATGGCAACTGCGATCGCTAAACCTTTCAATCCCTTAGAATTAGCCGCACAAATAGCTACAGCTTTAGGTTGGAGTTTGGATGGTTAGGGATTGGGGACTAGGGACTGGGATGATGGTGGAGATGAGGAAGCAGGGGAGATTGCTTGATGTAATCACTGAGCCAGTAAGTTGCACCGCATTGGCGGCGATCGCTTTTAGGTGTCGGGTTTTGGGGGAAGACGACATAAGATGCGTAGGTTGGGTAGAACGAAGTGAAACCCAACATCTACAAGCTTTTGAGGCGTTGGGTTACCCTGTGGGTTCACCTTTAGGCGTTCTCGCTAGAGTAGCCGCTTTGCGTCTACGTCCCTCAAGCCAAGCTACATCTGTAGCTATTAGTTTAGTAGAAAATCCTGTATTGGTCATTGCGAACGAAGCGAAATAATCTCTACTTCGTTTCGTTCGCAATGACGTTTTATAAGTGATCAACCGAACATGATAAAAGTGTCAATCCTCAAATAAAGCTATTTGGAATTGAGCAAGAAGGAGTTAAAAAATTCTTGGCTCTCCAGTGTCAGTTGCTTTGGTGTTCTTGCTCCCAGAATAAAGATACGATCGCCCACAATTGTCATCCGATAGTTGCCTGTAGTGCCATCTTTGTGTTCAACAATCACCTCAAGAGCAGGATGCTTATCAATTTTAAGGGCTTTGCTTTGAGTAATTTTCCCTTCTGCTTCACCCTCACTACTGAAAGCTGATTGAAAAGCTGTCATCATCTTGTCTTGAAGTTCTTGCTCATTGAGAGATTCAATTTCTGATGATGCTGGTGTTTCCACAATGACGTACACACTTTCAGTTGCTTCATTGTAAGACAATAACATTTCAGGTGTGTCCTCAAGAATTTCACCTGGCATCTGAATTGAAAAATGCTCTCTAGTGTAAGCTTTATTCGCGGTAGCCTGAGTCACGAGTTGTTGCGATCGCATTAAATTATTGCTCAACCCAAATGCAAAACTGGGCAAGCTTGAGAACAAAAGAGTTGATGCTACAACGGGAGCCACGAGACGGAATGAAAAGGCTTTGAAGGTTTTATTCAACATGGAAACTTCTCCTGAATTGGATGCTTCCATACTCTCGTAACGTGTTCACTGTTCGGCTCAAAGTTCTTCGCGCAATGATTAACTTTTGATATGAGTTATTATTATGTAATGATTTTTTTATTGCTGTTGTGATTGCTTTTTCCGTTGCAGGAGATCATCGCGTAATTTCTCCGTCCTTTTGTCATATGGGTTTAGTTGCATCGCGCGATCGTAGTTTGATAGAGCTCGATCATCGTCACCTAAATCTTCGTAGACTTGTCCAAGTCCAGAAAATGCCTCCTGATCGGCTGAATTGAGTTCAATCGCTCGATTTAAATCTTCCAGCGCTTTTTGATAAAGCTCCTCTTTACTAAATTCTCCTAATTTTTCATCATTTCTCGCTGCTAAGTAATAAAGATAACCTCGTGTGTAGATTGCTCCATCGTCATTACCAATATCTAGTTTTACGGCTTGATTTAAGACTGGCAGTGCTTCTTTATATTTTCCTACCATTCCAAAGTAGGAACCCAGTTTAACCCATGCTCGTGCTATCTTAGGATCTAGATCAATTGCCTGCTTCAAATCTGCCAGAATTTCTCGTTTGTGATTCTCGCGATCTAAATTCCAAAAAGCAAATGCTCGTAAAGTGAGCGCTTCAGCATTATTGGGATTGAGTTTCAGTGAGCGATTGTATTTCGAGATAGCTTCTTTATACCGTTCATCAGAAGCCAGACGCTTACCCTCATCGTGTAGAAATTTAGCCTCACCAGCCAGACGCTCACCTTCATTGTACAGATCCTCAGCCTCTCCAAGTTTTTTATATTTTTGCGCCTCAGATTCAGCATTTAGTAGTAATTGAGGATTGCCTTGTTGAGCGAGTTTAAAAAGTTTGATTGCGTTTTCAACCTCGCCTTTCTTCGCTTCCTCTCGACCTTTGACAACAAGGGCTGGTGCGGTCTGTTGAAGAATAGAATTATTCTGGCAAACTCTCAGTTTTAGTAATTCTTGAGGCTGTGCAATGAAATAATTAGTAAGCCAATCGCAACCCTGATTGAGAAGCGTACTCAATTTTAGTTCTTGCATTTGAGATTGCCACAGTCGTACACTTCCATCTCCTGCCCCCACAACAATTTGTCCATCAGGAGCAAAACTCACAGTAAAGACATGGGTTTGCCCCATATACAATGGAGCAAACTGCTTTTGGGATCTCCAATTCCATAGTTGAGCAGTGCCGTCAAATCCTGCCGTTGCTATGTATTGTCCATCTGGACTAAAGCTTAAGCGCCAAATATAGTCAAAGTGAAGTTTCGATTCTGATAGTTTTGTTCCTGAGCGATCCCATACTCTAACGGTTCCGTCATATCCTGCTGTTGCAAATTGCTCACCAACAGGACTGAAACTGACGGTCATCAGAGGTTCATTAGAAACTTCGATATCACGCATTAGCCCTTTGTTGATCGCCTTTTTTGGATCGAAATCCCAAAGTTTGACGTGACCATCTGCTCCTGCGGTTGCAAGGGTACGTCCATCGGCACTAAAACTGATATCCCAGACCCAAGAGCCATGCTTGAACTCAGCAACCTGCTTGCCAGAGAGATCCCAAAGCCTTACAGTGTAGTTGTAGTCTCGTCCGCTTGTAGCAAAGTATCGCCCATCAGGAGTAAAGGCAACACCAAGGAGAGTAGAGTTGGGGTGTCCTATCCACTCCTTAGATTTAAGGGTAACAAGGTTATGAAGCCGAATCTTGCCATCTATGCTGACTTGGACAATCCACTTACTATCTGGGCTAAAGCTAGCATTGTTTGCATCACCTCGATTGCCTGAATATTCATAGACGACTTTACCTGATCGATCCTGAACAATCAGATTGCCTTCATTTCCAGCAGTAAGAATCAATTTACCATCACGACTATACTGAGCCGCAACTCCATCGCGATGTTTCGACGAGGCGATAGAGAACTGTCTAGAAACATCCCAGAATTGAATAATGCCATTACCTGCAACGGTCGCTAATCGCGTACTGTCTGCACTAAATTTAACCCCTGCAACGCTGCCTCGACGCACTTTGAATTCTAGCAGTTGTCTACCTCGCGAATTCCAAACTTTTGCCACAGGATCTACGTCTGTGACTGTTGCAAATAATTGCCCATTGGAACTAATTGCCAAGTCATCGACAGATCCCTGACCAGCATCGAATGTAAGTTTATCTAAGGGTTGTCCAGAAAAGTCCCAGAATCGGACGTAGCCATTATCATCACCTGTCACAATTTGGCGTTTGTTTTTGTTAGAAATGAATGCGAACGTATTAAATTCAAATCGATCACTTTTATTTAATTGCCCGATTGCTTGCCCAGAAAGACTCCAAATTTTGATAGCGCTGTTTTTAGTGTTACCCTGATCCAATCCAAGGGTCACAAGCTGGGTTCCATCTGGACTAAAACTTACAGTCCGAATTTGCCTATTTGGTTCGGCTTTAAAATCATTTATAAATTTACCAGATATGGAATAGATGCGGACAATGCCTTCTTCTCCAGCAGTAGCAATTTTCTGTCCATCAGGGCTGAAGCTAACATCATTAACATTTTTCTTATGTCCTGTAAGTTCAGCTAGTTTTCTTTTTCCGGTTTCATCCCGGAGCCAAACTGTTCCGTTCACAACCGCAACAATATATCGCCCGTCTGGACTGAGAATGGCTTTATAAATATTTGGAACATTAGTTTCAGATGACTGAGTTCCTTGGCTGTCCCTAATTTGAATTTTATCGGAGTCACCAACAGTAATGAGTCGCTTAAAGTCACGGCTGAAGCTCCAGCTTCTTATTTGATTTCCTCCAATATTAATTTCATTTTGTTCTCGAATATTATCGAGAACTCGTTGTAAAATCTTAACTGAATTGTTCTGCAAATTTTTATCGATGGCTTTGTCATCCTGAATTTGATTTTGTAATGCTTGATTGGCTCTCATTAACATCACCAAAGCATTTACTTGTTGACCGTTTTCAAATATCCTCAAAGCGTCTGTGCTTTTTTGATCTAAATCCGCTTCTTTCTTAAGCCTTGCTTTGTCGTTGTTTGCAGTGTTGACATTGGCTTGTGCGTTATCGAGACTAATCTTTGTTTCTCGTAATTTTGCTTCTTTATTTTTTAGTTGGTCATCCTTATCTGCCAATTTTTTGTTATTATCTGCCACTTGCTTGTTACTTTGCTGGACTTGATCCTCTGCCAACTTCTGTCTATCGTTGGCTCTAACAGCATCGTTGTTTGCCTGTCGAGCATTTTGTTCTGCATTACGAGCATTAAACTGTGACTGTTGAGCCTCTTCCTTCATACGGAAAGCGAAATTTGTTTGCTTCTGAGTTTCTTCTCTGGCGCTTTCTGCTTTGTTTCTTTCCAGTTGAGCTTTATCTTCTGCTTGTTTTTGTTCCGTTTTTGCATTCGACACTTGTTTATATGCAGCCAATCCAGAAACACCAAATACCGTCGCAGCGATCGCACCTGCTACAATCGCACTAATACGCCCACGAAGAATAACTCGATTGGTTTGTTGTTGAACCTGTTGCAAATTTTGGTTTGCCTCTTGCAACTTAAGCTTTGCCTGTCGGCCTACTGCTGCCAGATTTTCATTCGCCTGTTGTAAATTTTGTTTTGCCTCTTGCAACTCAAGCTCTGCTTGTCGGCGTTCTGCTGCTAGAAGTTCATTCGCGTGTCTTTGCGTTGCCAACTCCTGTTCAACTTCTCGACGTTGTAGATCTTCGCTCGCTCGGAGAAATTCATAATCTCGATCACCTAATTTTTTCCCCACCGCCCAATTCTGAGCCTCTATCAGTGCTTCGTCTCGCAATAACCAAGATTGATCGCTTCTGCTTGACTCTAACCAGGCATTCATCTGTTCAGCATAGGGACGAAGATTTGTTAGCGATTCATTCACCCAGTCTCGATCAAACACTATGGCATAGATGCGGTTATAAACCTGCAACTGCCTATGCTGCTCAATGACAAGTCCCGTTAGACGTAGCGCCATTTGCTCGAAACTGTCATCGGCAACGATCGCGCCTTGCTGCAAAATTTGTTGATAGAATTCTAGTACTCGAATCACGGTTTGTTCGCGCAGCAAAATGCGATCGCGAATGTACTTCAAATGCACTGATAGATCTGATTCAGGATTAGTTAGAAAATGCGATCTAACAAAGTACTCAACCTGCTTCGCTTCATCTCCCAGTTGAATTTTTGATTCCGATTTTGCTAGTAAACTGCACAATTTTTGAGTCAGAAAGGGTTGTCCACCCGTCCAAGACAGCACTTCCCGCAGCACAGTATGAGAATCATCGGCTTTGTCTTCTAGTCCCTTTGCTAAAGGTGAAACTTTATCCAGTTCAAATCCCGTCAATTGAATGGCATGACCAATATTGAAGGGTGTTCGATGTTTATCGGGTATCAGCTCATCGGGAGTAGCAACACCAATTAAGGCAAAGGTGAGGCGATTATAAACTGAATTGATCTTGCGTTTTTCATAGCAACTTCGGATGAATGCAAAGAAATCGCTGGTGAGTAACTTCAGGCTGAGAATCCTATCGATTTCGTCAATAAAAATCACAATCTTTTCGGGAACCGAGGGTAGCAAAACCGTCTCAATCATTTCTGCTAACCGCTGCCTAGGTGTGAGCATTTCTCGATCGGCCCACCAAGATTGTAGGAAAGTAAGGGGATCGCCAAGGCGAAAATCTTTGACTAAGGTGTAGGCAATCCCGTTGTACCACTGTTCCATCTGAAGTTGGGAACCCCCACGCCCCTGTAAGTCGATGGTTGTACAAGCAATTCCGTCTGCCTTGAGTCGTTCCATTGTCCGAACAAGTAAGCTGGTTTTACCCATTTGCCGCGAATTGAAGACGTAGCAAAATTCACCCACCTTCAATCCTTCGTAAAAATCTGTATCAGCTTGTCGCACCAGGTAGCTTGGTGCATCTACGGGGAGGCTGCCACCAACTTTATACTCATAGCGTTTGGTCATGGTTGTCTTGCCTTAATCAATAATCGATTGCGTTCTCAATGAAACTTTCTAACGGTTAGAAAGTCCCTAAACTCTATCAAACCTTCCCAAGCCCTAAGTTCAGCCTCAAGAAATTTTTGTTTTCAATGACTTTTTATCGACTTGCTATCGACTTTTGATTAAGTAAGTATACATGAAGAAATATGTATTTTATTGTAGTGAATTCATACCTAAAAACCTTTGCAGTAAAGGCTTTCATAACTTACTACAAAACAAAATTGTATGTTATGTCTAATTTCAATCTCTTACTTAAGGCTTTGTTGTATGCTCTTAATAAAATATCAGTATTTTCCGAAGTTATGCCGCGTTCTATTAGGTTGCGTCCGGAGACGTTTATTTACCTTGCTATGATCCGCATTATGGTCAGGAGATTAGCATAAAATTTGACCCCTCAAAACTTTTCAAACATCCTCTAATGATGTCTCAATCGACCGTTTCTAAATTTCTCAATTTTTAAAACATTGAAGCTCTTTAAACTATCAAACGTTACCTGTAATTTCTCATAAGCCGAAACCAAATCATTAGCAGTAGCTCGTCGAATGACTTGAAATCGTCCCCGAATTTGTTCTTCTACAGTGATAATTGTAATTGCGATTTCGCTAGCATCAATACTGTCTAAATGACGAGAAATTTCTAAATTTCCTCGTTGAAAAAGAGAAACGCTGTCAGTATTGAGAATCCACAGACTCAACTTGCTTCCCTCTGCGTATCAAAATCTGCTGCATCTAATTTTTGGCGATACTCTTGAATATACTGCTGAACTGCGTCAAAGTCTGGATCATCTTTGAACACCCCGGCAAATTTCATCCAAGGCCTTTGAGATTGCTCAACTTGAGGTAATTTAATTTCCATCGGCATGATTTCAACTTTATTTATCCGCTGAACCACAAGCTGTTCCAGCATCAAGAGCGCTTGTTCACGATTTGCTGCTTCAACACGATACTGTGGAAGTTCCAAAATAGATGCGATCGCACTACCATCTTCTTTAGTTTCCAACACAATATTGACTTTTATATTTGCAGCCTGCGATGTTGCTAAAGGGTTGCTTTCCATGAACTTAGGACTCCAACTGAATCTATTAGCATCATAGCTTCCGCTTGCTAAACTATTGCATCCGATCGATTGTGCGATACTGGATAGCTTCCGCTACATGATTCGCTTTTAATTCATCATCGCCTGCCAAATCTGCAATTGTGCGTGCTACTTTGAGAACGCGATCACTAGCTCTGGCTGATAAACCTAATTTTCTAATTGCTGCTTCTAATAAATTACGGCTAGCATCATCTAGCTGACACCATTTTTGCAGATGACGACTCAGCATTTGGGCATTACAACGCAGATTTTGCTGTCCTTGGAAGCGGGTAATAGCGCGATCGCGTGCTTGTTGTACTCGTTTGGCGACAGATATTGATGTTTCTCCTGTCGGTTGTTGGGTAATCTCCTCTGGTTTCAAGCGATTCACAGCTACCTGCAAATCGATTCGATCCATTAATGGCCCGGAAAGCTTTGCCCAATAATGCTCTCTTTGCCTTGGGGAACAAGTACATTGTTGGATGGTATCGCCATAGTAACCACAAGGACAGGGATTAGTACTCGCCACTAAGGTAAACTGCGCGGGAAACATCACAGATTGTTTGGTGCGGGAAATTGTTACATAGCCATCTTCTAAAGGTTGACGCAGAAATTCCAACACATCACGTTTAAATTCTGTTAATTCATCCAGAAATAAGATACCTCTGTGTGATAGAGAAATTTCCCCAGGACGGGGAAAACTACCACCACCAACCAAAGAAGGGCCAGAAGCGGAATGATGGGGACTGCGAAAAGGGCGATCGCGCACTAATGAACCACGATTTTTTAATAAACCCGCTACTGAGTGAATCTGAGTCACTTCTAAAGCTTCAGCAAAGCTTAGCGGTGGTAAAATACCTGGTAAGCGACGTGCGAGCATAGTTTTTCCACTTCCCGGTGGCCCGACAAAAATTAAATTGTGTCCCCCAGCCGCCGCAATTTCCAACGCCCTACGTCCATGAGCTTGTCCTTTGACATCCTTCAAATCTATACTGCCAGAATTGAGAGCTGCACCATGATCAGCCTCTACAGCTTCATTTACTTGCACTGGCTTGTAGCGTGCTGGATTATTTAATAAATCAGCCACCTCAGACAGATTTTTGCAGCCGTAAACAGCTAATCCTTCCACCACTGCGGCTTCTTGGGCATTATCAATCGGGACAACTAAACCTGCAATTCCCATCTTTTGAGCAGTCGCCGCGATCGGGAGAACACCAGCCACAGCACGCAGGCTACCATCTAAAGAAACTTCCCCGACGAATAAATAATCACCCAACAAATCAGCGCTAACTTGCTCAGAAGCCGCCATAATCCCCACACTGATCGGCAAGTCAAAACTGGGGCCTTCCTTACGTAAATCAGCCGGAGTCAAGTTAATTACAATCTTCCGCATCGGAAAAGCAAAACCCGCGTTTTTCAGCGTCGCTTTTACTCGTTCTTTTGATTCTTGAACTGCTGAATCTGGTAATCCTAATACCACAATCCCCGGTAATCCCCCGGATACATCGACTTCCACACCTACTTTGATGGCATCGATACCGACAATTGATGCACTCCAGACTCTAGCAAGCATTTTTTATATCTTTATATAACAATAACCCTTTAAAATCTCTAGCAGATGAGTAAGTAAAATGACATGAGTACAAACACAGAGACAATTTTCAGTAAAATCATTCGTCGGGAAATTCCTGCCGACATTATTTATGAAGATGATTTGGCTTTGGCTTTCAATGACATTCAACCCCAAGCGCCAGTTCATATTCTGGTGATTCCCAAAAAGGCGATCGCTAAATTAGCTGATACGGAATCTCAGGATCATGCGCTTCTAGGACATCTTTTATTAACCGCCAAGCGCGTTGCCCAACAAGCTGGATTAGAAAACGGTTATCGGGTTGTGATCAACTCTGGTGCTGATGGCGGTCAAACTGTTTATCATTTACACATACATATTCTAGGAGGACGGCAGATGAACTGGCCTCCTGGTTGATAAGCTACGGTGTACACACAAGTCTTAGAAAGTTGCCCAACAGCGTTTCGATCCCCCCTAACCCCCCAGGGCTGTTTCATTCGACAAGGTATGTATTTTGTCAATAGGATTGGCGATAAATATTCGGGCAAAATTCATGAATTATTGACCATTTTGATGCCCAAGATTGAATGCCTTGCTTATTTTTCATGTCCTAAACCCTTGATTTTTAACGCCTTTTAGGGAATGAATCAGCCCTGCCCTAACCCCCCTACAAAAGCTACGGTGTAGACACAAATGCTCCTGCTTCGTTGCCATCTCACCTTGGAATTAATTCCAAGGCTAATAGTTCAAGTCTACTGAAGTAGACTAAGCTCTATATTTCAGTCCACTTGAGTGGACTTTGACTATGAGCCATGAACTTCAGTTCTGGGCGGGATGACGGTAAGTGCGATACTTTGAGTGTCACAAAATTTGAGTCCTTTAATGCATGGCTGAGGTATTTTTTCGACTTGTGTGTACACCGTAGGGTTGATAAGGGGCAGGGGGAGGTAAACTGATGGATAATTGATTTTCTGGAAGTCCCTTATCATAAGGGTGCAAGCGCTTGCGCCCTTACTGAAAATATTCTTTTAAACTGAATTCATCTAAAATCTCGGAAGATTGCTAACATAACTCTGTATATATATAGTGAAAACGGATTGTGACTGTTAAACCAGACTGGTTGCGGGTAAAAGCGCCTCAGTGGGAGCGCGTTGGTAACGTTAAAGAAATTTTGCGGGATTTAGCGCTCAATACGGTTTGTGAGGAAGCATCCTGTCCGAATATTGGTGAGTGTTTTCAAGCTGGTACTGCCACATTTTTGATTATGGGCCCTGCTTGCACTCGTGCTTGTCCCTACTGCGATATCGATTTTGAAAAAAAGCCTAAACCTTTAGACCCTACAGAACCAGCACGTTTGGCAGAAGCTGTGCGCCGGATGCAACTCAATCATGTAGTGATCACCTCTGTAAACCGGGATGATTTACCTGATGGTGGTGCATCGCAGTTTGTGCAGTGTATCGCCGCAGTTCGCGCTGTCTCACCCAAAACTACAATTGAGGTGTTAATTCCTGATTTGTGCGGTAATTGGGAGGCTTTGGAAATAATTCTCCAAGCTGCGCCCGAAGTACTAAACCACAATACAGAAACCATTCCCCGTCTGTATCGTCGTGTACGTCCCCAAGGTAACTACGATCGCACAATCGAATTACTTTTTCGCTCACGTCAACTTGCTCCTGATGTCTACACCAAATCTGGAATCATGGTTGGACTTGGCGAAACTGATGCAGAAATTCGTCAAGTCATGCAAGACTTACGCGCCGTAGATTGCGATATCTTGACAATTGGGCAATATCTCCAACCCAGCCAAAAACACCTGCAAGTCAATGGTTTTGTCACCCCAGAACAATTTGCCGCTTGGCAAGCCTTCGGCGAAGAACGGGGATTTTTACAAGTTGTTTCTTCACCCTTGACAAGAAGCTCATATCATGCAGAACAAGTACAAGAATTAATGAAGCGTTATCCTCGAAGTCGGGGATGAGGAAGATGAGGGGGATGAGGGGGACAAATGACAAATGACAAATGACCAATGACCAATGACCAATGACCAATAACAATCCACAATCCGTAGCCATTTTGGGAGCAGGTGCTTGGGGGACAGCGCTGGCGAATTTGGCTGCGGCTAATGGTCATCAGGTGCGCGTCTGGTCACGTTGGGGAGAGAAAACTCTGGAAGCAGTGCTAGAAGATGCCCAAATTATCCTTTCTGCTATCTCAATGAAAGGTGTCAGGGATGTGGCGGCGCAAGTCAAGTCTTTTCCTGTCTCTCCTGAAACCATTTTTGTGACGGCGACAAAAGGTTTAGAACCAGAAACTACCTGTACGCCGTCGCAAATTTGGCAAACTGCTTTTCCTAACCATGCGGTTGTTGTCTTGTCTGGCCCTAATTTATCTAAAGAAATTGAGATGGAATTACCAGCTGCAACGGTAGTCGCCAGCAGTATCTTTGCAGCAGCAGAAGCAGTGCAGCTGGTGTTTTCTTCTAATCGGTTTCGGGTATATACCAATCCCGACCCCGTGGGAGTGGAATTAGGCGGAACACTCAAGAATGTAATTGCGATCGCAGCTGGTGTGTGTGACGGTTTACAATTGGGAACCAATGCCAAAGCAGGTTTAGTCACCCGTGGACTTACAGAAATGGTTCGCATCGGTAATTTCTGGGGTGCAAAAACAGAAACATTTTATGGTTTATCAGGTTTAGGGGATTTGCTAGCAACTTGCAACAGTCCCTTAAGTCGTAATTATCAAGTAGGTTACCAGCTAGCTGCTGGCAAAACACTCGAAGAAGTTCTCTCCCATCTACAAGGAACTGCTGAAGGTGTCAACACTTGTCGGGTGTTGATGCAACGAGCCAGACAGCAAAATATTCCTGTGCCAATTACCGAACAAGTTGATCGATTACTTCAAGGCGAAGTCACACCTCAACAAGCACTTGATGAACTGATGCTGCGAGACATTAAGCCTGAATACAACGTTGGTAATGGGGACTAAAGACTAGGGATTAGGGAGAAATAACAAATGCCCAATGCCCAATGCCCCATTACGTAATTGCTTGGTATTAGCACTTCAGCGTTCTTACTAACGCACTGCCTATGACAATTACCTCAACCTCTTACCAAATATTCCCTAGAGAAAATTAGTAATTTGTCAGGATACTACCTTTGCAGCGGTGTAGATATGACTATGCCGATTATGAACATGATTATTACTGAAATATGTTTATACAATGTTACTTTTGTAACAGCCAAATTCCCTCAAAATTGAAATGTTGAAAAGCTAGTTCAAAACTTCAAGGCTAGCTGTAGATATGAATAGCTATTGGTTCAATGAGAGAGCTACAGCAGCCAAGTATTTCAGTATTTATGTAAAAAAAAGAACAAAAACTGTTTTTTTTGATTTTTTTTGAAAAAAAAAAACCGTAATGAAAACCTCAACCGTGTTAGTTCATCGTAAATCACGGGAACAATAGCAACAGTTGAATAGCTGACCATATTTTTAGCTGACCGTAATCTATTGTTACCTGGAGCCATTGAGACGATCTTTATGCCAGCAACATCTTTTTACGCAGATGCCCCCTACAATGCTCAAAAATCCCAGCAAATCCTCGACCAAGATCTCACGGTTGACGATCATGAGTTGCCTTTAGACGATTTGCAAGATTTGGAGTTGGCCTCTGTTGATCCCGCTAGTTTCGCTGCTAGCCCCAACCGTCGGAGTACAGATCTAGTACGCCTCTATCTTCAAGAAATTGGTCGGGTGCGGTTATTAGGGCGAGATGAAGAGGTTTCAGAAGCTCAAAAAGTCCAACGGTACTTGCGGATGCGGATAGTGCTTGCCAATGCCGCCAAGCAAGGAGATGCCGTAATTGAGCCTTATCTGCGATTAATTGAAGTTCAAGAACGTTTAGCATCTGAACTGGGACATCGTCCGTCTTTGGAAAGATGGGCTGCTACTGCTGGTATCAACTTGTGCGATCTCAAGCCAACTTTATCTGAAGGTAAGCGTCGCTGGGCAGAAATTGCCAAGATCACAGTGGAAGAATTGGAGCAAATTCAGTCCCAAGGACTCCAGTCTAAAGAACACATGATCAAGGCGAATCTTCGCTTAGTTGTGTCTGTTGCTAAAAAGTATCAAAATCGTGGATTGGAATTGTTGGATTTAGTCCAAGAAGGCACACTAGGCTTAGAGCGAGCTGTAGAAAAATTTGACCCAACTAAGGGTTATCGCTTTAGTACTTACGCCTACTGGTGGATTCGTCAAGGTATTACAAGAGCGATCGCTACTTCTAGCCGGACAATTCGCCTTCCTGTTCACATTACTGAAAAGCTGAACAAAATCAAAAAAGCTCAACGCAAAATTGCTCAAGAAAAAGGTCGGACTCCGACTCTGGAAGACTTGGCTGTTGAGTTAGAAATGACACCAACTCAAGTAAGAGAAGTTTTGTTACGAGTGCCTCGCTCTGTTTCTCTAGAAACCAAGGTGGGCAAGGATAAAGACACTGAGTTAGGAGAATTACTCGAAACTGACAGTGTTACCCCAGAAGAATTATTAATGCGAGAATCTTTACAAAAAGATTTGCAGAATTTGTTGGCAGATTTAACCAGCCGCGAGCGTGATGTCATTCTGATGCGATTTGGTTTAGCAGATGGTCATCCTTACTCTTTAGCAGAAATTGGACGCGCTCTCGATCTATCACGGGAACGAGTACGGCAAATCGAATCTAAGGCTTTACAAAAGCTACGCCAACCAAAGCGACGTAATTTGATCCGCGACTATCTAGAGTCTCTGAGTTAGTTCATGCTCAGCAGTCAATAGTCAATAATCAATAGTGAGCATAACAAAATTCAATCTATAGGTTGTTGACTATAAACTCTTTATTGGTGCCAGATTTGATTGATCTCCGGTGCCAAAATCTCTTTTTAGGTTATGGCAAATAATTTTCATCTAAATAGAGTAGAGTTTCGTTAACTTAATGTTCAGAATACTTTAAGGTAGGGGATCACCTATTACTTTTTGCGCGTTAAACTTTCATGAATTCTTTTTCAGTCTTTAGTAAAGATTCTCAATAAGCAATGATTGTTGCAAATCACTCAAAATATTTGCTATATTCTCAACTATCAGGCTTTATTGAGAAAAATTAGTATGGCTGTTTACACTTCAACTTCACTTAAAGCAGAATTAAACGACCGAGGTTGGCGTTTAACTCCCCAACGTGAAACAATTCTACACATTTTCCAGGAACTTCCGCAAGGTGAACACCTCAGTGCTGAGGATCTTTATCATCGCTTAGAAACTGATGGTGAAGGAATAAGTCTGTCAACTATTTATCGGACTTTAAAGTTGATGGCCAGAATGGGCATTTTGCGGGAATTGGAACTGGGGGAAGGACATAAACATTACGAACTTAATCAGCCTTACCCCCATCACCACCATCACCTCATCTGTGTCAGATGTAACAGTACAATTGAGTTTAAAAACGACTCAATTTTGAAAATTGGGGCGAAAACTGCCCAGAAAGAAGGTTTTCATCTGCTTGACTGTCAGATGACTATTCATGCAGTATGCCCCAAGTGCCAAAGAGCGCTGATGCCTCTATAGCACCTGGGTAGGATAACAAAGCGGAGTCTCAAATTAACCCAATAAATGTAATTTTGAGCAATTTTTCATTCGCTGTTATCGGAGGTAAGCAAACAGTTGGGGACTCGTAGTGTTAATACCTAAGCGGATGCTAAAAGCGTCCGCTTCTAATATCCTTGAGACTGACACCGTAAAACTCTTGGGCTTGCTTAATGGCTTTTTTGGTGTCATCTGCCATTACACCGTTGAGTTGACCTTTGTAAAAACCTTTTTCTTGTAGTCGTCGTTGAATTTCCAACACATTAAACTCGCTCTTGGAAGCATTAGTAACTAAGCTATATAACTTAGCTCTAGTAGTTGGGCCAGCAATCCCACTGGGTGCTAAATAATTAGCTGCTTGAAATCGGCGGACAGCATCTGTGGTGTTGGGGCCAAAGTAGCCATTTGGTTCTCCCTGTAAATACCCAGCTTTGATCAAATGATCTTGGAGAACGCGGACTGCTTCACCGCGATCGCCCATACGCAGTTTATCGCGATCGGCTACTGCTTTAGGCGTATCGTTGCCATCACCAACACCAATTGGTGGTAATTTTCCTAGTGTTGCTTGACCCACAACACCATCAGCGTCTAATTTGTAAGCTTCTTGGAATCGCTTAACAGCGTTTTCAGTAATTGGGCCAAATATTCCTGTTGAGTTACCGTAATAAAAGCCAGCAACTCGCAACCGTTCTTGTAAAACTCTGACGGGTTCACCTTCATCACCCCTGACAAGGTAATTGGGATTGCTGCGCTTGCTAGTTGTCGCCGTCGCTACGACAGTTTTTTTAGCTGCTGTATTGGTGGTAGTGGGTTTTTTAGTTTGTGTACTCACAGCAGTTGTTCTAGTAGCTGGGTTGCTAGTACTAGGTTTCTTCGCTTGTGTAGTTGTAGTTGTACTTGCAGCTTTTGGTCGCCAATTGTCTAATTTTTGTAAAGTGGTTGTGCTAACGATACCGTCCACAGGTAACCCGGCGGCTCTTTGGAAGCGCCGCACAGCATCTTCAGTAGGGAAGTCGTAGATTTGAGTAATGGGGGCTTGATAATAGCCTACTTTTTTTAACTGTTGTTGCAGATTCCTGACAGAAGGGCCTTGATCGCCGCGTTCTAGTGCCAAGACGCTACTAACAGCACTGAGAATAGACAAAGTGAGGGCAAGAGGTAACATATACCGCCAAGCCCTGCTAGAAAGCCGTTTCCAATCTGGTGTTGCTGTTGTGTTAAATAAATCTCTCAGGGAAACCAATTCACTGGATTGGCTATCTTCGTAGGCAAAAGCTAGGTGGAAATACGCGAGGTTGTCCATATGAGGTTCCTACACCACTTATTTTTCTTCAATTGCTGCTTCAGCTTGATGTACTAAGGCTCTTAACATTTCCAATGTTGCTGTATTTACATCCTGCCATAAACTGCGCTTATGTGCTTCTAATAATTTCTCAGCAATATCACGCAATGCCCACGGATTTTTTTGGTGAATAAATTCTGCCACAACTGGATCAAGCAAATAGGTATTTACTATACCCTGATACATATAATCTTCGACACATTGAGTTGTAGCATCGTAGGCAAAAAGAAAATCCACCGTCGCCGCCATTTCAAAGGCTCCTTTGTATCCGTGGCGCATCACTCCGGCAATCCATTTAGGATTAATGACGCGAGAACGATATACTCGTGCGATTTCCTCTTTGAGTTGGCGGACTTTTGGTTGGGCTGTAATGGAATTATCACCAAAATAAATTTGGGGGTTCTGTCCTTGAAGAGAACGGACTGCTGCTGTTAAACCACCTTGGAATTGGTAATAATCATCAGAATCGAGTAAGTCGTGTTCGCGGTTATCTTGGTTGTGCAACACAACTTGTGTTTGCATCAAGCGCTGCTTTAAGGCTTCGGGGACGGGGGTTGGGGATGAGGGAGATGAGGAGGAATAGGCGTAACAGCTCCAGTTGATGTAGGCGCGTGCTAAATCTCGATCATCTGTCCAATTTTGCGACTCAAGTAAGCCCTGGAGTCCTGCACCGTAAGCACCTGGCTTAGAACCAAAGATGCGATAGCGCGATCGCACAATTGCTTCGTCTGTAGTTAATCCTTCTCTTGTCCAAAAATCGGTATCTTGCCGAACTTGCGCTGCTAGGGGGTTTTGCTCTGGCTGTTCATCTAATGCCGCTACTGCTTGCACGGCTGAGTCAAATAAATCAATCATATTCGGGAAAGCATCGCGGAAAAATCCAGAAATTCTTAATGTGACATCAACACGTGGTCTTCCTAAGATAGATAACGGTAAAATTTCAAAATCTACTACGCGCCTAGCTGCACCATCCCATACGGGTTGCACACCCAACAGCGCTAAGGCTTCAGCGATATCATCACCCCCAGTCCGCATAGTGGCAGTGCCCCACACTGATAATGCTAGTGTTTTGGGATACTCACCATTTTCTTGAGTATAACGCTCAATCAGAGTCTCAGCTGCTTTTCTGCCTATATCCCAGGCTGTTTCTGTAGGCAAGGCACGAATATCAACAGAGTAAAAGTTTTTACCAGTTGGTAAGACTTCCGGGCGACCACGTGTAGGTGCGCCAGATGCAGCACTCTGGATATATCTGCCATCAAGTCCGCGTAACAAGTTGCTTATTTCTTGCTGGGTTTGTTGTAATGCGGGGAGGAGTTTGGTGGCGATCCAGTTGAGAACAGTGCTGAGTGCTGAGTTGTGAGTGCTGAGTGGGGAGTTATTAGTTATGAGTTGTTCGACTAGGAGGGCGGCGTGTTCTTCTAGGAGTTCTACAGCGTCGCCGATGGTGTGACAGGATTGGAGTCTCACGCAAAGACGCATTCGCGCAGCGTCTCGCAGAGAAGGCGCAAAGTGAAATTTGGGGAGGGTGAATGGAGTACTGAAGTTGGCGGTGAGGGGGTCGAAATCTAAGCCCCAATCTTGGGCTAAGGCGCGGGTGATACCGATGGAATGGCGATTGGGGATGCGGGCGATCGCTACTATTAAATCGCGTAATTGCCTTCCTTGAGGACATTGCCCAAAAATGTGCAATCCATCACGAATTTGCGCTTCTTTTAATTCACAAAGATAACCGTTGATGGAATTTAAAATTAACAGTTCACAATTTAAAATGTCTTGTTCATTGTTAATTCCTAAGTCATGATGTAAATTTTCTTGAAGCATTAGTTCACGGATGCGATCGCGAATCATTGGCAATCGCACTGGATCTAAACTTTCAGCTTCGTAATATTCATCAATTAAATTTTCTAACTGTTGCAGTGAACCATAGAGTTCTGCACGAGTCATTGGGGGTGTTAAATGGTCGATAATTACGGCTTGAGTCCGGCGTTTAGCTTGTGAACCTTCACCAGGATCATTGACGATAAATGGGTAGAGGTGAGGCATTGGCCCCAAAGCAACTTCTGGATAACAATGACTCGATAAAGCTAGACTTTTACCGGGAAGCCATTCAAGATTGCCATGTTTTCCGACATGAACCACAGCATCCGCACCAAAACATTCCCTCACCCAATAATAAAAAGCTAAATAAGCATGAGTGGGTTCTAAATCTGGTGCATGATAATTCAAACTAGGGTCAAGATCATAACCCCGTGATGGCTGAATTCCTACGAAGATATTACCAAGTTGAATACCGGGAATGGGCATTGGGCATTGGGCATTTGTTGTTTCTCCTGTGCTTCCTTTGTCAGACGCGATAAATCGCGTCTCTACATCTCTTTCCTCTGCCTCCTTATCTCCAGTCCTCCATCGCTGGGTAATACCCTGCTGTACTGCTGGTGGCAAATTAACGAAATAATCTTGATACTCTTCTCCAGAAAGACTTTGCCTTACTGCACGCCAATCCCTCCCTTCAGGATCGTTTGTAACGCCAGCAGTGAGACGTTGAATTAATTCGTCGCCATCAGCAGGTAAATTTTCTACCTCATAGCCAGCTAACTGCAAAGCTTGGAGAATTTCTATACAACTAGCTGGGGTATCTAATCCTACACCATTAGCGAGGCGGCCATCACGGTTAGGGTAATTGGCGACAATTAAGGCAATGCGCCTTTGCTGGGGTGGCTTGGAACGTAGGCGTACCCAATTAGCTGCTAGTTGAGTGACAAACTCAATGCGATCGCTTACTGGTTCATAAACTACCACATCGGTTTCTAAATTCTGATTGCGCGTTTGCACTGTCTTAAAAGACACAGCGCGACTAATAATCCGCCCGTCCACCTCTGGTAGTGCCACATTCATGGCGATATCGCGGGGAGAAAGTCCTGACATTTGTAATTCCCACTGTTCAACTCCTCCCCCACTGAGAATAACTTGTAACACTGGCACATCTAATTTTTCCCACAGTTCAACCTGGGGTGTTTCGGTTTCCAATCGTGCCAGAGAAAAACTGGTGGTATTGAGCAGCAGCGCAATTTGTTCTGAGTCTTTGGGCTGGAAAAATTCGCTCAACTCCTCTTGGATATCCGGTTCGCGCAATGAAGAAACAAACACCGGTACAGGCTGTAAATTTTTCTGTACTAAAGCTTGACATAAACTATCAATTACTTTTGTATTTCCTGCCAGATAATGGGCGCGGTAGAAGAGAATACCGACTTTGGGCATGGGGCATTGGGCATTATGTAATATCTTCTCCCCTGCTCCCTGCTCCCTGCCCCCCTGCCTCATCTCCCTATTCCCCTCATACAACCCAATCCGAGGAACCAATTGCGGTGCTGGGGGATTGAATGAAGTTAACAAGCAAGCATCAGAAATAAATTGCAGAGAATTAACAAAGTTTTCCACTCCTCCTTGGCTAAAGTACTGCCATACTTGGTTAACAATATCTAAAGGCACATTAGATTGAGAAACTAAATGGGGATCAAAAGCATCATCTCCTGGCATTACAATGAGGTTTATACGATTACGCTGAACAATTTCCTGTACTACTTCTAAACCGTAAGCCCAATAGGAACGTCCTCCTAATAGGCGCAAAACAATTACTTGAGCAAGTTCCAAAACTTGCTCACCATAACTGTCTATACTGATTTGTTGTTGTAATTGCAACAGGTTGGCAACTCTTAATGCAGGAAATGTTGCAGGTAATTGAGGAACAGCAGCTGCCAAGGTTTGAATGTCTGTATCAGCAGCCGTAATAAACACAAAGGGAGCTGGAGTTTGTTCTATAAAAATCAAGTCTTCTGACTGATTCCATCCTCCGGATGTGGCACTTACACGATGCATAGTTCTGTATTACCGTCTTAAACTGTTGATTAGAACACAAAAAAACTTTTGAGCTTTAGCAGCCCCTCACACCAGACTTTTAACAATGCTTAGTTCTTCTGATTTGAGCTTCTCCCGAACCTTACCCTTAGATACATTTAATCAGCTTGGGGAATTGTTACAACAGATGGCTCAGGCAGTGGGAAGTGCTGCTTTGGTGTTGACAGAAGCTGTACTGGCAAGGATTCACATCCCTGTTGAGTGGCAGGAGCAACGGTTTACATTGCTAGTTTCTGAGGGATTTAGTGCGCTGTTGATAGGAAATATAGAGAACGGGGAGCAGCAGCAGTCGGGTACAGGCGCAGAGGCATCAGTTGCAACAACAGGGATAAGCCTAACTAATAGTTTGCTGAATGGTAACCAGCCCAACCAACTGTCCTCTGGATGGCAGCGTACAAACATTGACATTCCTCAGGACTCAGCAGAACTCACGACTAGGTTGACATTTAATTCAGAGGCGATCGCATCTTTCCTCTTGAAATTGCGAGATTTGTTTGGCTCTGATTCCTATACTTACCAAAATCTTGAACGTTATAGTCAAATTCTCGGTACTAATGATGCCACGCTCCAAAGTCAATTCACGCTGTTGTTATTAGAATATCTCCTTCCGCAGCTTAATCAGCAGGTAGATTTAGGACAAACTTTTAATCATCCTCATGTTTACATCTGTCAGCCTGTGGAAGATGCCCTGAAAAAACAGATTTCCCAAGAGCGATTGTTGAATCAGGTAACAAACCAAATCCGCAGAAGCCTTGATTTATCTGTAATTATGGCGACATCAGTAACACAAGTACGTGAGTTTTTGGAATTAGACAGATTAGTAATTTATAAATTTGAGGATTCTCAAGCCACAAATTTTCAAAATTATTCTGATGCTGCGTCCTTAAATGGCGCGAACTTCCACACATGGGTTAGTTCTCAATCGGCGGAACCCCTCAACTCACTCAACGGACAATATTTACTGTCAGCGCCCCTCAATTGCCAACCCCCACTTTCAGATTATCAACAGCATGGGAGTTGTATTGTCTATGAAGTCCGTGCTACAGATGCAATTCCGTCAGTGTTGAATTATCGAGAAGAAATTTGCTTTGGGCATCATTCACAATGTTGGGAGAAGTATCGCCAAGGTTTTACCTTAGCTGTGGATGATGTCGAAAAAACTTACACTCTGGAAAAGTGTTTATTAAATTTTTTAAGGGAAGTCCAGGTAAGAGCAAAGTTAGCTGCTCCCATTATGTTAGAGGACAAACTTTGGGGACTGCTAATTGCTCATCAGTGCCATAGTCCACGGGAATGGACTGAGAATGAAAAAAACCTGCTGAGTGCGATTGCAGAACAATTAGCGATCGCAATTCACCAAGCAGAGTTAATGCGATCTCTGCGAGATGCTGCGCGAACGCTGACTCAAGAAAAACACACTCTCGAACAACGAGTAGTTGAGCGTACAATGGCGCTGCGCGATGCTTTACTCGCCGCCGAAGCCGCTAGTCGCCTCAGAAATGAATTTCTAGCTACCATTAGCCATGAGTTGCTCACGCCTTTAACTTATGTGATTGGGATGTCGTCTACACTGTTACGCTGGCCCTTGGGTGAATTGAGCCAACGCCAACGAAATTATCTGCAAACAATCCATGACAGTGGCGAACATTTATTAGAAATGATTAATGACATCCTCGATTTATCCCAAATTGAGGCGGGCAAAACAGTTTTAAATATCACAGAATTTTCCTTAAAGGATGTAGCACAAAAGACGGTGAAAGCCTTAGAAAACAAGGCGGCTCAGGAGCAGCTACATCTTACACTCGATTTACAAATTGACCCAAGACGCGATCGCTTTAGTGCCGATGTCACCAGAATAGAACAAATTATTTGCAATTTATTAACCAATGCCATTAAATTTACCCCTAAACGCGGCAATGTGACCTTGCGGCTATGGGTAGAAGACGACACAGCTCTGTTTCAAGTAGAAGACACAGGTATTGGCATTCCTGAAGAACAATTACCACTGCTGTTTGAGAAATTTCAGCAACTAGATACACCCTATCGTCGCCGCTACGAAGGTACAGGATTAGGTTTAGCCTTAACTAAACAACTGGTGGCACTCCATCGCGGTCGAATTGAAGTAGAGTCTACTGTAGGCATCGGCTCAATTTTTACTGTGTGGATACCCGCCCAGCCGATAACAGTGTTGAAGTCTTGAATGGGGATTGGTAATTGGTAATTGGTAATGGGGGATAAAGGGACAATGGAAAGGGAAATACTAATGCCCCCTTCGGATACTCTTCGAGAACCCCTTCGGGGAACGCAGTCGCCTGCTTCGGGAAACCCTCCAGCAGCGCTGTCTCACCATGCCCCATGCCCTATGCTCAATTCAATTTCAACTTTAAAAAAAGGTTTAATTGTATCCTGCCAAGCGCCTGTTGATTCACCGTTGCATCAACCGCTAGTGATTGCGGCAATGGCACAAGCTGCTGTGAATAATGGTGCTGTTGGGGTGCGTATAGATACCCCCAATCACATTAGCGCTGTGCGTGCGAGTGTGAATGTGCCAATTATTGGGCTATGGAAGCAAGTTATAGCTGGTTATGATGTGTACATTACACCACAGTTTCACCATGCTGTGGCTGTGGCGCAAGCTGGGGCTAATATTATTGCCATCGATGGGACGATGAGAAGCCGCCCTGGTGATGAGCAAATAGCAAAGATAATTGCCCAAATTCATCAAGAATTAAATATACCAGTTATGGCAGATGTCGATACAATTGAGGCGGCAAAAGCAGCAGCAAATGCTGGAGCAGATATTGTGGGAACAACTCTTTTTGGTTACACTGCCTCAACCAAACATCTTACGCCTCCAGGTTGGGAACTCCTGAGCCAGATGATAGAACAGCTAAAGATTCCCGTGATTTGTGAAGGTGGAATTGCCTCACCCCAAATGGCGCGTAAAGCCTTAGATTTAGGGGCTGATGCTGTTGTAGTTGGTACTGCTATTACTGGGATTGACATTCAAGTCAGAGCCTATAAATCAATAATGAGTTCTGAAAAATTATGAAAATACTTGTACTGAATGCCGGATCTAGTAGTCAAAAAAGTTGTCTGTATGAAATCAAAGATGATTCTCTGCCTCAACAAGCACTTCAACCGCTTTGGGAAGGCAAAGTCAACTGGACACAAGAGCAAGGTGTAGCAGAAATTAACGTGAAAACAGCTACAGGTGAAGTGCTGCAAGAATCAATCTATGCGGACTCTCGACAGGCACACGTCACCTATATGCTCTATACTCTGACTCGCGGTGCTACCAAGGTAATTAGTAATCTGTCTGAAATCGATGTGGTAGGTCATCGTGTGGTGCATGGGGGACAAGATTACCGTAAAAGTACGGTAATTAATGAGGATGTCAAAAAAGCGATCGCGCAATTAGCTACTCTAGCCCCAGTACATAATCCGGCGGCTGTGGAAGGTATAGAAGCCATAGAGCAAAGCTTGGGTGAAGTTAAACAAGTGGCAGTATTTGATACCGGATTTCATGCTACTATCCCCGATGCTGCCGCAATTTATCCCGGCCCTTATGAGTGGGTGGAGCAAGGTATCCGGCGCTATGGGTTTCATGGTATTAGTCACCAATACTGCGCTCAACGTGCGGCTGACATCCTGGGACGAGATTTAGCATCCCTGCGATTAATCAATTGTCATTTGGGTAACGGCTGTTCTTTAGCAGCAATTCAAAACGGTCGCAGCATTGATACTACTATGGGCTTCACACCTTTAGATGGGTTGATGATGGGTAGTCGTTCTGGTTCCATCGATCCGGGGATTTTAATTTACCTGCTACGACACTCTAATTATTCTGCCGAAAGTCTCGATTATGTTCTCAATAAAGCTTCTGGTTTACGTGGTATCTCTGGTGTATCAAGTGATTTACCAGAAGTAATCGCAGCGATCGCCCAAGGTAACTATCGCGCCCAACTTGCTTGGGATATATACGTGCATCGTTTGCGTTCAAGTATTGGTTCTATGCTTGCCAGTTTGGGGGGATTAGATGTCCTAGTATTTACCGCAGGTGTAGGTGAAAAATCCCCTGGAATTCGCCAAGCTGTCTCCGAAGGCTTGGGATTTTTGGGACTGAAAATCGACCCACAGAAAAATCAACAGAACCCCGTTGATGTTGATATTGCCACCTCAGAATCAGCAGTACGGGTCTTGGTGATCCATACTCAAGAAGATTGGGCGATCGCACAGCAATGTTGGCAAATTTTAAGAAGTAAAACGTAAGTTGGGGGAGCCGGACTATTTTCTTTTTCTTTATGAGTGCCTTTTATCTTTTTACTTTTGCCTTATCTTATCGTAGAAACACTGATGATAAAGCCAGTCGAAATCCGACATCTTTGCGGGTGCTTTTGGGGAATAACTTGTCACGACACGCACATCTTGCATATCGCTTATCCCGTAAGAATGAACCACCTCTAATGATGCGTAAAATATTTGGCGGTGCATCTACCGCTTCCCGGCTATCTGTTGGTACATAAGGATAGGGAAATTCAGGTCGCGGGTTGTCACGCCCCCACAAACTACTTGTCCATTCAGAAACATTACCAGCCATATTTAGGACATCATACGGACTGATAGCATGGGGTAATTCATCTACTCCTAAAGTTCTCTGCCTATTGTTATTGTACTCACGTGTATTGGCAGAGTTATCTTGCCATTGATTACCCCAAGGGAACAGGGAAGCATTTACGCCTCTTGCAGCTTTTTCCCATTCTGCTTCAGTTGGTAAACGATACGACTTTTGAGTTAACTGAGATAACCATTCACAGAACTCGTTAGCGCTATACCATGAAATATTAACTACTGGATGATGATAGATATTTTTTGGTGGGATTGTATTTTGCCAGTGTTCTGGTGGAGTGTGTTTTGTATTGTTGATGAAAACCGCATATTGAAGATTTGTGACGCATGTTGTCGCAATATAAAAAGCCGATAACTCAACAATATGTAAAGGATATTCATCTTCAAAAGCATTAGCATCAAGCTCAGGTGGACTACCCATGATAAAAGAACCAGGAGGGATAAAGCTCATTTCTGGTTCTTGGTATTCTTGCCAAACTGCTTCTTGATATCTAGGCGAACTCTCACCGATTTGAATAGGTGTCATCTGGCAAAGTTCGGCAAAATTATTGCCAGTATTTTCTAATGCTAACTTATCGATTTGGTAGAGAATTTCGTGGCGAGTAGACCGATAGTTTTCATTATCACCATACCTTTCTACATAGTTAATATTTTCCTGTAATCGGTGCTGAAAAGTTGTGGCATTTAGATAACTTGGATGTTGTTTGCCAAGTAAATCTAGTAATTTATTAATGCCGTGTTGGTAGCTGATAAATTTGGTAAGGCTGTTGTTCATATTGTCAAAAGTCCAGGGTCATTTCTCCTCTTTTAACAGTGGATAGAGATTTTGAAAAAATCTCATGCAGAGGAGGCAGCGCGTTGCGGAGGACAGTCGCGTGGGCGGGTTTCCCGACTTGAGCGAACTGTCCGTTGGGGTTCCCCCCGTTGTAGCGACTGCCGTCGCGCGGAGGCGCAGAGAAGAGAGATAAGAGAAATTTTTGCTTATTAATTAGGATGAATGCTGATTTTGATACTTTCTAATTGATGCTGAATAAACTGTATGCGCTCAATTTGCTGCTCAATTAAATTTAATCGCTGCTGAAGTGAATGCTGTTGCTGAGAAATTAAATTAATTTGCTCATTTACTTGCTGACGATATTTAGTAAACTCTTGATTAATTATAAATTCTAAATAATCAGACAAACTCTTTACCCACTGCTGGAAAATTTGTTCTGCTTGATGAGCAATATTCAATTCTAAGGATGGATCGAAGACAATCTTTTCGTAAGCATTGTAGTGTGATGCGGGATTTTTATCCAGTAATTCTTTAGCAATGCGATCGCTGGTAAATTTCACAATACTAGGAACCGATGCAAACTTAAGACTGAGTTGAATTTCTGCTAACAGTGTATCTGAGAAGCGTAAGTCTAGCGGTGTAATCAATGCAGATAACGCAGTATTTGCCCAATTGATTTCAACTTGCCTGTGCAACACTTTTACCAGGAAAAATTCTGTGTACTTTTGCAGCAATTGCACATCCTGGATAAAAATCGCTGTCTGTTCTTTAAACCACACCTGTACAACATTTTCAACTGTGGTTCGCAGGTGAACTGGTGCTGCTGTCAATTCCTCTAGATTCAGTGTATCAAGTGTATTTACCACAGCAAGTTGCAGGCGTTCTGGGAGTTGAGAAATATGCTCTAGCAGAGTTTGTGATAAATGTTGTGTTTGTGTTTGCAAAAGCACGATGAGATCGCGCCTGAGGATTTCCAGATAATTGAGATGTGAATCGAGTTTAGTGGCGGTTGCTGCTAGCTGAGTGTTCTGACGATTGAGTTCGTCAATTTCTCGCTGAATATCCTGCTCAACCCAAAGAAAGTAAGTATTAGTAGAGCGGTATAATTTGAGCAGGCGTTCTCTGCCGCATGAACTAGCAATGAATTGATCTAGGGCTTGAACTAACTGGATGATACCACTTTTGTGATATTGACCATCACGCATCGCCGCGATCGCTGATATTGGGTAAATGGGTGCATTTGGTAACTCAAGTTTTTCCGTCAGCAGCGATCGCATAAAATTAATAGCTTGGTCAATTTCTAGTTGGGGGTTCTGTTTCTTTTGCGCTAAATCAACTTTGGTAAGCACAAACAGAAAGCGGTGCAGATACTTTTGCAGTGAACCCATAAAGATCATTTCGTCCTCACCCATTGGCGGATCAAATTGACTCAGAAATAGAACTGCATCCATTTGGGTAATTGCATTGTATGTAATAATTTGGTGGGTATCGAAAACCGATCCTAAACCTGGTGTATCAACCAGATTATAAGCTCGTTGGCGTAAAAATTCGGCTGGTAGCCAAACACTCACTTCTTCGATTTGCTCGGCTAAAGATTCGCCATCACCCCGTAGCAACTTCTCGTAATGTTCCTGATCCATTGCTGCATCACTGGTATAGCGCTCTAAGTCTACAGCTAAGTTGGGCGTTTGGATGTCGAGGGTTTCTCGCCCAGTACTATCAAAATACTTGACGCGAATGCGTTCAATTTTCGCGTATTTTAATATAGTACAGGTGGCTGTGTTGGGACGACGGTCTGAAGTCAGCACCTCTGTTTCTAGGAGTGCATTTAGCAGTGTTGTCTTCCCGCGAGTAAATTCACCCACAACACCAATCCGGAAAGGCTTATACACAGGAAGAATATCTTGTTCTGCGATCGCTTTTAAACTCGATTGATTAAATACATCCGCATTGCTTACCAAATAACTCTTAGATTTAGGCATTGGCCCATTAATCCAATCATCAGTGATGATAGTTAAATCACGCTGTTCAGCCATATTTACTAGTTGGTAAAGTAACTTTACTAACTCATCGCGTAACTGATAATACTGTGTAAGTGACTGGTGTAGTGGTAACTGTGTCATTGGTCATTGGTCATTCTTACAAAGTTCTGATGCCTGCGGCAACCCCTGCTCTTAACGGAGGAAACCTCCGCTCAGACTTTGCGCTTTGTCATTTGTTATTTCCCCCTTGTCCCCCTCATCCCCCCTCCCATCAATCTCTTCTTCGAGCTCATACAACTCTAGCCCTAACGCTTGCAGTTGCTCGTGTTGGCGGCGGTACATCTGAATTTTTTGGTTTAACTCTGCTTCTGAGGTTGTTGTTGCCAAATCGTTGATCTGTCGATCTAGTTGACTGAGTTTACCGTTGACGTTGCTATTAATGAGGGCGTTGATGCGTTCTTGGAGTTGTTGTCCCCAGTTGCGGAAGCTTTCTTCTACAGCATTGCGGACTCCATTAACATGGCATCCGTTGTAATTTTGGTAACCATTAACTATGGCTTGATAAGCGTTATTACCGTTATTACCAACTTCAGCCAATAACACTTCGCGGACTTTTTGCCTAGCTTTTTGTAAGCGATCGCTGGGACGACTCTGTTGGCTTTTTTTACCACCAAACAAACCATCGAAAAAATTGCCGATACTTTTGACTACCTGTGCGCCAACATCAACCAACCCACCCAAAAAATCAGCGACGATTCCTGTAATACCTACTGATGCCAACATACGAACGATATCATTACCGATGCTAGTACTAATCAAGTTGTTGGTGCTAATTGGCGAATTTAATTGCATCTCGAAGTTATGCTCAAAAAGTTCTTGCTCACGAGAACTTTGGATCTCGCCTAGCATGGATTTAATTTCTTGCTTGACGCGATCGCTAAGTCTATTCATTTCCTTTTCAAAGCTGATTTGATTTTCTTGCAGCCAACTGACTATGGTATTCTTCATCACAGGCTGTAAATAATCATCTGCTTCTTGAAGCTGCTGTAAGTTTAAGCTATTAATTCGCTGTTCGACATTTTGGCGCATCTTCGTCGGCATTGATTCTAAACCGTGCAACGCTTGTGAAATAATTTCTGCAATGCGGCTATTAATTGTCTCAATGAGTTTTTGTTTCTTCTCCTTAATTTGATGCGCTGCTTGCTGGATTTTTTGACGCTCGTTATGCAGTTCTTGAAGTGACTGACTTTGAGCTGCAATATCTTTTTCTACGTAGATGATCATTTGGTCACTGTATCCTCGACCCAGGCGAACTGCATTCAACAATCGACTGATACCACTTTTTTTAATCAAGAACTGTTGGAGTGCAGGCAAAAATACCTCAAATCCACTTTCTTGTTGATTACCCTGCAAAGCATTCAGTGCAGATACGGGGTAGATATGTTCTACAGGTAACTCAACAATGTTGGCGATCGCATCTCGGATAAAGTCTACCATCTCTGGTATTTCCTCCCGTTCCATCTGATCAGCTTTTGTCAGCACAAAGAAGATATTCGCAACCTGTTCCTTAATCAATTGGATAAATGCAATTTCCCGTTTACCGATTCCTGGGTCAGGCTGAATCACAAAAAGTGTCGCATCTACCTGAGGGAGGATATTCAGCGTAACTCGCTTATGTTCCTTAAACACGGAACCTAAACCAGGTGTATCAATAATTTCGATCTTGTTAATTTTCAGAAAATCACTGCCACACCAGAGTTCAACGCCATCGATTGATTGTGCCAGAGAATCTTGTTTACCCTGGAGCAGATCGATATATTTTTGCCCATCATCAGAATGCACCTGGGGATCAACAGCCGCATCGCTGGTAAACTGCACCAACGCTTGAGCTAAATCCTCTGGTGAATTGCTCTGATATTCCACTGGTGGTTTACCAGATTTCGGTTTAAAAGTAACGCGAAAGCGCTCTGGCATTCCATAACGCAGTACTGCACTAGTTGCAGTATTTGGGCGTAAATCACCGGTCAGCAAAATGCGATCGAGCATCGCATTAATTAGAGTACTCTTACCGCGACAGAAATGACCAACCACCGCCAACCGAAACAGAGAATTTAAGCTCAGAGATTTTTGCTGGAGTATTTCAGCTAAAGGTTGAGAATTTTCCTGAGGTGAAACATGAATATCATCGCTATCTAAATCATCAAAACGCAAAATTTCGCCACGTTCTGCGGCAATTTTTGCCAGATTATTGAGCAAATTTTGAATTTTGACTTTCCATTGCTCATACTGCACCAGAGCGAAAGTTTTGGTTAAAGTCATCTGAATTATGATTAGTAGGGTGAGCAATTCCCACCTTAATTACGAATTATGAATTGGTATTAGCTGTCTTCAGATGGATTACTATTTAAACCATCAGTAGATAACTTCTCAATGATAGTTTCCAGTTCAATTAACTGCTTATCAGTTATCAATAAATCTTCGTGTTGTTGGCTCAATTTTTTTAATTCTTCTTCCCGAACCCAATGACCACGAGCTTCTATTGCAATTCGCTGTTCAATCTGGTTCTGAAATCGATCTAAATTATTCACGACGACAAACTCAACATTTTTCTTGAGTTCATCAGCCCAAGCACCAAAAGATTTGATCAAAATTTCCCGTAGTCCTGGTTGTTGTAAGCCCCTATCATCGATATAGCCTTCTATAACTGCTTGATAGACATTGATAGAGTTATGCGGCATGTTTTTTCTCATCGCATCTTTGATGTTATTGGCAAGAGTCCTTTTAAAAGACACAGTTTCTTGGACAAGTTTGCGTGCGGCAAACAAAAAAGGAATCAACGCTAACAAAGGAGGTGCAATCAAAGTTGCGGCGGGTGCTGTAGAAAGTAATGGTGAGATGGCGATGCCCCAAAGCAGTCCAGTAAAGCCAATACCTGTGGTGAATGCTAGACCAGTATTCCAGACAGTAGACTGAGTTAACTGCAAGACACCTTTAGTAAATACTCCTTTGATTTGTGGGGTAACTAGATCAGAATGCTCTTGGCGATTAGTTGTAGTAGTTGTTGCTTGTAGCATCTCTAAAATTGTCCGCAAATCGTCTTCAATACGCCGTTGTAGCAACTGAGCTTTGCTTTGAAACCGTTGTTCTTTTTCAGAGAACCAAGTATCAATTTCTTCTTTAATAATTGTGGGAACATAACGATCAGCTTTCAGCAAGTCCTGCCAACCGTAGGCATCAATTTGCCTTTCTACAACTATTTGAATTTGGGTGCTAAGGACATCAATACCTTGCATGGCATCGTGAATCATGTCCTCGATGGTAGTAGTGATATATTTCTTCAGACCTTGCTGGCGTTGGATAATTAACTGTTGTTGCTGCGCTAATTTTTCTCGCGTCTGTTGAACATCGCTTAATGATTGATTTGCCAGTTCAATTTCATTTTCAACGCCTTGTTGCAACAGTGTCCAGTTTAACCGAGCAACCTGCAATGGCACTTGTAAACGCGCTGTACCACTAGATTTCACGAGGAAATTTTGTAGTGCTTGGGTGAATTCAGAAAAACCGCTTTCTGCATACTCTCCATCGAGTTCTTTCGCTGCTGATACTGGATAGATTTGCTCGATATTGACGTTAGGAACAGAAGTAGCGATCGCTTGTCGATTGAAGTGTAGCATTTCTTCTAATTCTTTACGATCCCGCGCATATTCTGCTTTGGTCATGACAAACAACATTTGATTGACATACTCGCGCAGAAACTTCAAAAAGGCGATATCAGCTTTGTCAACACCATTGGGAGGGCAAAGAAATAGGGTAGCATCAACTTCTGGAATCAAGGCATAAGTTACGGTTTTATGGGATTCAAACACTGATCCTAAACCGGGTGTATCAATAATTTCAATCTCTTGGTCGCGGAGAAAATCAGCAGTACACCACACCTCAACTTCTTTAATTTCTTCTGCTAGGGAACTTCGCTCATCTCTAAGCAGAGATCTACCGTCATCACCGATATGAGCAGGATCGCTGGTGTAGATGGCAATATCTTGCAACAAGTCTTTAGAATCTTGTAAAAATGTTGAATGCTGCTGTTGATATTGCGGTAAATAACTCACACGAAATCTCTCTGGTTCACCATAACGTAGAGTTGTGATGGCGGCAGTTGTTGGTTGACGTGCTACAGAGAGAATTTTCCGCTTGAGGAGGGCATTAATTAGAGTACTCTTGCCCACATTAAATTCACCCACAACCGCCAGCCGGAACGCTAGTTTTTTTCGCACATTTTCAGCGCGATCGCGTAAAATTTCAGCTAGTGGTTGACGAGAAGACTCTTGGTTATAGCTGTCTATGACCACTGTTTCCCCACGTTCTTCGGCAATGCGCGCCAGTGTAGTGAGAACAGCAGAAAGACTGTCACGAGTTTCTTGGAATATTTGGAAGGATGCTGTTGTATTTGACATAAGTTTTAGGGTTTTTCATCGGCGTTTATCAGCGTTGATCGGCGGTTAATTCTTCATTTTTCGTAATAAAAAAACGAACCACGTTCAACACGAATAAATAAAAATTTTAGAGAATTCTTGCGTAAGTTCTATATGGTTAAATAATTAATGAACCACAGAGACACAGAGGGCACAGAGAAAGATTTTTGTTGAGTGGGCAGTGCTATTTACATAAAAATTAGGGTTATTTGCTGTGTCGTAAAACTATGCAAAGTCAGCCATTCACTCAGGTTTTGGCACAACTCTCTGCCTTCTGCCCGGTCACTGAGCGAAGTCGAAGTGCTACCTTTATTCACCATTGTCACTGCTCATCGACTGAATAGTTCGATTTAAATCAGCTATTTGCTTGTTAATTTTTTGCAGATTTTCAAGGTGCTTTGTATGCATTTTGAGGTTCTTCTCCCGATCAAATCTGTTGTTTTCTTTATCTTTGATTTGGTTTTCTAATTGGGTGAGCTGACTACCAACAAGATTGGCAACAAAATTATTAATTGTGACTTTGAGATTTTTGCCCCAGTTTGTGAAGTGTTTTTGTAGTTTTTCCCGCATTCCCGGCTGCTTATCACCATCTTGATCAACATATCCTTCAACAATTGCCTCAAAGATAGTAACTTTGTTTTTAGGTATGGGCTGTTTTAACTGATTTTTTACATCTTGGCGGATGCGTTTTTCGCTATTGGCGAGATGGCTGAGAAGTGGCAACAATGGTGGCAAAATTAACAGGAGTGGGGGAAATAATACCAATGAACCTGTTACCATAGTGGCAACTGTTGATGTCAAAACTAAGGCTCCTGCTCCAGTGACAAAGGCTCCCCCAGCTTGGGTAGCAGTTTCCCATACTAAGCGCCCACCGCGTCCACTACCGATTGTTGATGTATCTGGGGTACTGATAGCGCTGGAAGTAGAACTAGGTAATTTTAGTTGCATCGTATCGTCAACTAGTTCAACAAATCGCTTGAGTTCACTCTGCACTAGTTCTTGAAGTAGGTTGCTTTGGTTACGAAAACTCCGTTCTTTATCATTTACCCACTCCTCCACGGTGCTAGTAATGATTGGCTGAATTGTCAGATCTGCCTTTTTGAGCGATTCTTTATTAGATCCATCTAAAGCTTTATCGACGGCGCTTTCAGCTAGAGTAGGTAAGTTATCAATGCCATCAAGGGCACTAGCAATGATACTTTCCATTTTTTGGTCAACTTTTTTAATCAGAGTTTCCCGATCCTTTTCGATCGCAATTTGAGTTTCTTTGAGCCGTTGTAGTTCTGCTTGTAGCGTCTGCACATCGTTATCAAGGCGTTGCATCTCAACCTGAGTCTTTTTGTAGAGGTTTTCACACTCTGTTTGCGCTACCTCAAAGGGAATTTTCAACCGCGCTACGCCTCTGGAACTGACTAAAAAACTTTCCAAGCCTTCAACCAAGGTATCAAAGCCACTGTCTTCTTTCTGTCCTTGCATTTGGTATTTAGCGGAAACACCATAAACTCTGTTGACGGGAATTTTAGCGACGTTCTCAATGACTTCTCGGGAATAATCGAGCATTTGTTGCTGATCTTCATCCGATAGATAATCGATTTTGGTCATGATGAATAGCAACTGGCTGATATGCTGGCGGATGAAGTTGAGTAAAATGCGATCGTCTTCTCCCAAACCAGGATCGCTAGGAAACAGAACTAAAGTAGCGTCCATTTCGGGAATAAGATTGTAGGTGACGGTTTTATGGGATTCAAAAACTGACCCTAACCCTGGTGTATCGATAATTTCGGTTTCCTCACGATTGAGAAATTCCGAATCGCACCAAATTTCTACTTCTTTGATTTGCGTTGCTACCGATTCACCTTCGCCTTTGAGCAGCACATCAGCATTATCGCTGGTGACTGTTTCAATATCTTCAGCAAGATTATTGCTGGGAATGATCTCTAGGGAATTCTGATGAGCGTATTTTTTGTTGTATGTCACCCGATAAGCATCTTTTTCGCCATAACGCAGGATGGTTTTGGCTGCTGTTTTTGGTTTAATGCTGGTGGATAAAACTTTCCGCTCCAGTAAGGCATTGATTAAGGTACTCTTGCCAGTGTTAAATTCTCCGATTACTGCTAGGCGGAATGCGGTTTTGGCTAGTACGTTTTGGGAGCGTTCGTTGAGCATATCTGCTAATTTCCGCTGAAAATCGCCACGAGTATCGGCAATTTTAGCAGCTGCACTTTGATTATCAATAATGACATCGCCTCGTTCGGCGGCGATCTCGGCTAACTGTTTGAGGATAATGCCTAGCTGATTACGTGCATCTTGGAAGAGTTGAATCTTAGCATGGCTCTCTGACATGAAATCTATCTCCTTGAGTTTTGTAAAATTGCTATCAAATCATGGCTTTGAGTTCCGTAATCATGCTGGCTAGTTGATCATCAATGTTGTTATGCTCAGGGTGAGATGCAGCCACAACTGGGGTTTGCAAATTAGCGATCGCTTCTGCAAATGCACGTTCTACTAGGGCGTTCAAGCGGTGCTGATTGCGACGTACATTCCGTTCAAATTCCGGCATCACCACGTTAGCCAAATCGGGGAGCTTAACCTCACGTTTACTGGCATTTAACAAATTATCGACAACTACCCAAGCGCAAGCTGCAACGGTACCACCGACTGTAAAGGAGATCAGCAAGCGTCCGCCAAAAAATAGCAAGGATGCGATCGCGGTTACTGCACCTGCACCAATGCTACCAAGATGTCCGTAGTCTGCTAAGAAAGCATTGCTGGGTAATGATGTCTGCAAATCTCGGACGGTATGAACGCGAATTTCTTCGAGTTCAACATTCAATGTATATGTATTCTTAACTGCATAGTTGGTATCTTCCAAAATGCTGCGGAAGTGGCGTTCTAAGCGTTCTTTCATCCTCTGCTGCTCTCTGTCTAACCAGCTTTGCAAGTCAGCTTGGACAGATTGGGGTGTTTTGCGATGAGCGCGAATGTCACTCTCGATTTGGAAAGTTACAGCTTCAAGACTGTTACGAACTGTTTTCAAAATATCTTGTTCTTGGTCTTTGATCACATCTTGAATTAATTTCTGCGTTTGTGCTAAATCCGCAATCTTGCGATTATTACTATTCTGGGGTGTAGTTGTTTGTGAACTGAGTTGTTTGGCTTTGTTGGTTGCTTGCAGATTTTCTGCTATTTCCAATAAATGAGTAGCTTGCTGTTTTAAAGATATCGTATGATCGCTGCTTGTCTTGCTAGCTATCTGTGCCAAGTTAGCTAACCTTTCTATCAATCTTGACCAATCATAGCTATTAGCATTATCGGCTACAGATGTAACCGAAATTTGCAATATCTCCACCGATTTATCTAATTCTAGAGAATCGACCTGCTCAACAATCCGTCTCATATAAGTTGCTTGCATCTCTGTACCAGCAATATCAACTTTGTTGGCAGCAATGATGATTTCCTGAAGATTTTTGGGTAGCGAAATTAAAAACTCACTTTCTTGATTATTCAAACCCAAATTGGCATCAATTACCAAAATCACAGAATTTACTTGTTCGAGAATTAACCGAGTGCGATATTCAAAGTCAAGGCTACCAATGCTCGGTGTCTCGATTAATTGTAAGCCTCTTGGCAGGTGAGAAAATGGTGCTTGCAATTCGAGAAACTGAAGTTGATTACCCCATGCTCTTAATTGCTCTGGATCAATGGGTTGAGTAGTTATATCTTCAACAATATTGTTTGCTAAATGAGCTTTAATTGATTGTCGAGTGGCGTTTGTAACTGTGATGTAGTAACAACTTAATGCAGATACATCGGCAGGAATATTGACAAGGAGCAAATCATTGCCCAAAATTGCATTGATTAAAGAAGATTTGCCTCGTCCGAGCATACCACAGATGGCAACTGATTTTTGAGGTGGTGTGGTGGATGGTGTTTCTCCTACCACTAACTTTGTCTTTCCAAGTTTTGTTGCAATCTCCTGTAAACGATTCTGGATTGCAACTAATTTTTGTGAGGACATATTTAACCTCTAGTATTATGTTTAAATTCAATGATGATGAAAATTCGGCGTTGCATCTAAGTTTCTTAAATGCGAATTGCTATTTAGCTGTGAGAGAATATTAAGTACTACACATTTCGTTAAAAGTCTGCTGCAAATGAGTTAGTCCTAAGCGATTTAGTTCGTGAACAATGCGATTGCGATCGCTACGGATACTTTCTGATGAACCAAAGATATTTTCATCGTGAATATTTGCTCGTAATCTGGAGTTTAATGTGGCAAATGTTAGCTGAGTTTCTATATCAGTTGCTTTGATTTGCTGGCTCATGCGTGCAAGACCTCTGAGATAATTAAAATCGCTGGATATGCTATTGATTGCCGAAATGGAGTTGGTATTTGAGTTTTGAGTCAATTGATCTGGTATTGCATCAGTATTGCGAATGTCATTAATCAGTCGCTTGATTTGGAAATCAAAGTCAGATGTTTCTGTGATATCGAGGTAAGAAAGCATCTGTAAACGCTTGGGTAATTCCGTTTTCACTACCAACAAAGGTAAGAGCCGTCGTCCTCGTGCTGCTGGATCTCGAGTCTGTGCGAGCAATACCTCAAAATTAGTCCATTCGCTACTCAACCATGATGGAGTGAGTACAAGCAGTGTTTTGTAGCTGTTTTCAACTGCCTGTTCTATATTTTCTAAAGTCGGTATCCCGACTGTAAAATTACGGTAATCAATGCAAACTTTCAAACCAGCAGTTTCCAGGGGAGCTAATAGGCGATCGCTAACCCAAGCGCGATCGCGGCTACTATAGCTAATAAATACGTCATAGATAAAATGCCTGTCATTTGAGCCTTGCAGCGATATATCCATAATTTACACTCTGTTTTGACTCTTAACTAATCAAATCAACACCACTTGTCTAGATTCCGCACTTTCGCCATGACAAGTTGGAAATTTTCTCTGAAAATTGCGCTACAAGCCTGATTGTCCTTCAGGTTGAAGATTTAAGTAGAAAAGCGCAAATATACCAAAGTCTGTAACAAAAAGTAAAGCTTAGTTGTAGGGTAGGCATAGCTCTACCTACGTATATTTCCTAAATTCGATAGAACTGATAAGTAGAAAAGCGCAAATAAATCTAAGTATATAATAAAAAGTAAAGGCCACGAAAACCCTCTTTTCTTCTGCCTTCTGCCCTCTGCTTTCTGCCTTATCTTAACGATAAATATTCACGCCGACCTACTTATTTTACACCTGTGACTTTGAAAAATTTGCGGCTAGTATAAACCTGTAGTCCAAAGCCAAAAAGGTAAGTCAAGCATAATGTTCACTTTATATCGTCAAACTATAAATACATTTTTGACAATTACTGTCTGTATGATAGGAGTCGGTTTGATGCAATTTCCGCGAATGCAAAAATTCCTCAATAGCCGACAAAATGCACCTTTAGAAGCTATAGAAAGAGAAATTCAATCAGAACAGATCCGACTCAATTTTTTGAAACAAACGCCCAGTTTTGGCTATGATAACTTGATTGCCGATTGGGTATATATAAATTTTTTACAATACTTTGGTGATGAAGAAGCGCGTGCAAAAACAGGTTACACAGCCAGTCCAGAATATTTTGAAGTTATTCTCGGACACGATCCAAGATTTTTAGATGCTTATCTAGGTCTATCTGCCAGTACTTCTATGTATGCAGGTTTACCTGAACGTTCTATAGGATTAATGGAACAAAGTTTAAAATTTCTATCGCCTAAGGTGCCAGAGAGAGCTTATTATATATGGCGCTATAAAGGTATCGATGAATTATTATTTTTAGGCGATGCTCAAGCATCTCAAAAATCTTTGATTAAAACTGCTGAATGGGCTAACACTTATTCAGATGAAGAAAGTAAGAATATTGCTAATATTTCTCAAGGAACTGTTAAATTCCTCAGCAGTAATCCTAATAGTAAAAATGCTAGAATTTCCACATGGGTAATGGTGTTAAATAACGGAGTTGATAAAAAAACTCAAAAAAGAGCAATTAACGAAATAGAGGCTTTAGGAGGCAAGATAGTTAAGACTCCAGAAGGTACTAATAAAATCATATTTCCGCCAAACGATTAAGAATTTGGCGTTTGTCATTAGTTATTTCTCCCTTGTCCCCCCTGCTTCCTCATCCCCCTTATCCCCCAATCGAGGTGTGTTATTTATTGGTACAGCGGTAGATTAATCCAATCCCAAGCCCTAGAATTAAACATTAACGATCCAGGGTTGCTTTATGGGGCGACAATTTTTACTACGATGCGGGTTTATGAGAATTCCCTGGATAGCAGGTTAACTCACTGGCTTTTACATTGCGATCGCTTACTATTCTCACTCAAAACTTTTGGTTGGCAGCAACCAGATTGGAATCGGGTACGTCAAGGTGCAGAAATTCTGCTTCTACATTTCCCAATTCTCAGAATTACCCTGTTTCCTGATGGCAGGGAGTGGATAACGGGTAGGTTATTACCAGATGATTTGACAGCAAAACAAACAAATGGTGTAATCTGCGCCGTCGCAAATGCTGAATACGATCGCACTCTCGCTGCTCATAAAACAGGTAATTACCTGAGTGCTTGGTTAGCCAGAACGAGCAGTCAACAGTTATCTTGTCAAGAAGCGATTTTAGTAAATGGGGCGGGAAATTGGCTAGAAACCAGCACAGGTAACCTTTGGG
The DNA here is from genome assembly GCA_034530935.1 of Aulosira sp. DedQUE10. Taxonomy (GTDB): domain Bacteria; phylum Cyanobacteriota; class Cyanobacteriia; order Cyanobacteriales; family Nostocaceae; genus Aulosira. Next base: position 54,654 of record JAVRCF010000026.1, read on the forward strand.
GCTGGCGAGATGGCTGTTGGTGGACACCACCTTTAGCTGTCGGAATTTTGCCAGGAATTGTGCGATCGCAGCTTGTCAAATGGCTGCAATCCCAGCAGCAACAGGTGCAGGAGGAACCTTGGACAATGGAGTTAGTCAAGGGATTTGATGCGATCGCCTACACCAACAGTGTGGTGGAAATCCTCCCTATCCATACCGTTAAGCAGCCTGCTGGGTCGTTACAATATAATCCTCACCATCCTAGTTTGCAAATACTCAGGAGTTTTTTTTAGCATGACAACGTCACCATTTTGGTATACGTTAAAATAAGTTAACATAATTCTTAAAAAGACCCTCTCTTTTAGAGACGTTACAAAAAGGTGGCAAGAAAGCCCATTTCTGCTAAGGATGGGACGTAAAGTTACCGACAGAGGAAACCCTGCTTCGCCAAAGTCATGAATTATTTAGTCAGTGTCATTCATAAAACAAATGACAAATGACCAATGATAAATGACAAATAATGCGAAATCCCACTTCCTTGTAGGGTGGAATCAGCTGAAGCGATCTGCCGTAGGCGGCAGCGCTTCCGCAGAGCGGACGCTTACGCGAACGCTATCGCACAAAAAATATTAGGAGGATTTACCTCAGTGAATAAAAGATGGAGAAACGCGGGGCTGTACGCGCTGCTTTTTATAGTTGTCATTGCGTTAGGGACAGCATTTTTTGATAAGCAACCCCAAAGCAGAGAGCCATTACGCTACAGCCAGTTTATTCAAGAAGTTGAAAAAGGCAGAATAGATAAAGTCAGTTTAAGTGCAGACCGTTCTACAGCCCTGGTTACATCTAGAGACGGTAATAAAAAAGTAGTCACATTAGTCAATGACCCTGACTTAATTAATACTCTTACTGCCAAAGGTGTTGATATTTCTGTTTTGCCCCAAACCGACGAAGGATTTTGGTTTAAGGCACTCAGTAGCTTATTTTTCCCTGTATTGCTTCTAGTTGGCTTATTTTTCTTGCTACGTCGCGCTCAGAGTGGCCCTGGTAGCCAAGCAATGAACTTTGGCAAATCCAAAGCCAGAGTGCAAATGGAACCTCAAACCCAGGTGACTTTTGGTGATGTTGCTGGGATTGACCAAGCCAAGCTGGAATTAAATGAAGTCGTAGACTTTCTGAAAAATGCCGATCGCTTTACCGCAGTTGGTGCAAAAATTCCTAAAGGTGTGTTGCTAGTGGGCCCTCCTGGTACAGGTAAAACTCTCCTAGCTCGTGCTGTTGCGGGCGAAGCTGGTGTACCTTTCTTCTCCATCTCTGGTTCTGAGTTTGTGGAAATGTTCGTGGGTGTGGGTGCTTCCCGCGTCCGCGATTTATTTGAGCAAGCTAAGACCAATGCTCCCTGTATCGTCTTCATCGATGAAATTGACGCGGTAGGTCGTCAACGGGGTGCAGGTTTAGGCGGTGGTAACGATGAACGGGAACAAACCCTCAACCAGTTACTCACCGAGATGGACGGCTTTGAAGGTAATACTGGTATCATCATTATCGCTGCTACCAACCGTCCTGATGTACTAGATGCAGCATTGTTGCGTCCCGGTCGCTTTGACCGCCAAGTTGTGGTAGATCGTCCTGATTATGCCGGACGTAGTGAAATTCTCAAGGTTCACGCCCGTGGTAAAACCTTAGCGAAGGATGTGGACTTAGATAAAATTGCCCGTCGGACTCCTGGGTTCACCGGCGCTGATTTATCTAACCTGTTAAATGAAGCCGCAATTTTAGCAGCACGGCGAAATTTAACCGAAATTTCAATGGATGAAATCAACGACGCAATTGATCGTGTATTAGCTGGCCCAGAGAAGAAAGACCGAGTAATGAGCGAAAAGCGCAAAACCTTGGTAGCTTATCACGAAGCCGGTCACGCCTTAGTTGGTGCGTTGATGCCAGACTATGACCCAGTACAAAAGATTAGCATCATTCCTCGCGGTCGCGCTGGTGGTTTAACTTGGTTTACTCCTAGTGAAGACCGGATGGACACTGGCTTGTACAGCCGTGCTTATCTGGAAAATCAGATGGCAGTAGCTTTAGGTGGTCGGATTGCTGAAGAATTAATCTTTGGTGAAGAAGAAGTTACCACTGGTGCTTCTAACGACCTACAACAAGTAGCCCGTGTTGCCCGTCAGATGATCACCCGCTTTGGCATGAGCGATCGCTTAGGCCCAGTCGCCCTTGGTCGCCAGCAAGGTAATATGTTCCTCGGTCGGGATATCATGTCAGAACGCGATTTCTCTGAAGAAACAGCTGCGGCAATTGATGAAGAAGTCCGCAAACTGGTAGATGTCGCCTATACTCGCGCTAAAGAAGTATTGATGAATAACCGTCATATCCTGGATCAAATCGCGGATATGCTGGTTGATAAAGAAACAGTAGATGCTGATGAGCTGCAAGAAATTCTGGGAAATAACGATGTCAGAACTGCCGCCTTTGCATAAGCGATCGCGTCTATAAATTTAAAATCTAGATTCGGGGTAATTCGGGAATCTCCCAGAGTTACCCCAATTTTTTTATTACAAATTACAAATTTCAGCCTGCCCAAACTTGTTGGGTAAGGAAAAATGGGCAGTGGGCAGTGGGAAAAACCTTTAACCTTTACGCTTCCCTCCTACAAAACTTTAATACATAAGTAGAACGGTGCAAATAAACCAAAGTATGTAACGAAAAGTAAAGTTGCCTAAAAACCTCTTCCCTTCTGCCTTCTGCCCTCTGCCTCCTGCCTTGTCATAACGACAATTTTTAACACCGACCTACTTATCCTTGTTTTTTCTAAAAGTGGTATCAAGAATTTTTTTGAACATTTTATACTTATCTCTTAGGGCAGAAGGCAATTTAGACTGTAATTAATAACCTAGTAACTAAGTTTTGAACAAAATATTATGAACCTTTTGGCTTGGATTGTTCTGGGTATTATCGCTGGTGCTATAGCTAAAGCTATTTACCCCGGTCGTCAGGGTGGCGGCATTATTGCCACAATGGTTTTAGGTATAATTGGTGCTTTGATTGGCGGAACTATAGTTTCTCTATTAAGTCCAACTGGAGCAACATTTGCTGCGGGAACTCTCAGTATTCCGAGCTTAATTATTGCTGTGATTGGTGCAATAATTGCTATTTTCTTATGGGGCTTATTGACTCGTGGTCGCAGTTCTTAGGCACATAAAATCAGACTCATGTCTATAGTTAACCTATTATCTTGGCATAGTAACAAGAGAACTCCACTTTCTTTACAGAAATGGAGTTCTCTATTTTAGAGGTTGCACCCAATATTTTGACCTGGAGAACTAATCTATCGCCTTTTTGAGTTCATCTTTAATGTTTTCAGTAGTGTGTATAACTTGGGCTTCAGCTTGCTTTGCTTTACCTTCAGCTTTATCTGCTGGGTTACCAGTTACTTCTCCCATAACCTCTTGAACCTTACCTTCAATGTTTTTGGCAGTAGCTTCAACTCTGTTTTCAATACTCATATTTTTTAGCTTTACTATTTGTTAGTAAAATTATTCGTCACAACAATAATATATTACATAACATAAGCCTTTACATCTATCATCGGAAAGTTTATTATTTTTCAAATTTATATACCCAAGATAGATGACAAATTAGCAACTTCTATAATAAACAATAAAAATATTTCTTAATCACAAATTATAGTTGAAAAACCCCACCCACAAGAGAATAGGGATTTTGGTAATCAGTAAGGTACTTGGATTAAGTAAGTCAGTGGAAATAAACCCAACTATGTTACGAAACGTAAATAGGCTTGAAACCCTTACAAATGACAAAGCGCAAAGTCTGAGCGGAGGTTTCCTCCGAACAGACGGCAGTTCCTTTAAGCGGGGGAACCCCGCCACCGGACTGCCTCAACTTTGTAAGAGAGGACAAATGACAGCCCTAGCCAGTTATCTTTAATTGCACCGCCCTACTTATAGCGCTTCCCATACTGGTGAGGTACACCAATAAAAAATTAACCGCCGATGGAAGAGGATAAACGCCGATAAACGCCGATAATTTTGTACTTCACTAGACTAGGAAACGCTATATTACCAATTACCCATTAAAAATAACTCAGTAAGTTTTAACTTAAAGGAAAATCTAGGAGTGATCAAAAAATCCCGCAAAAAAAATGTATGGACAAGTGAGATTAATGACATCATTAGGGGCATGTGTGGAGGTTTTTTGTTTGGAATTCCTTTGCTGTACACGATGGAAGTCTGGTGGATTGGATCGCTGGCAAAACCACCACTGATGATGTTAGCGATCGCATTGACGTTTATTGGTGTGTTCTTACTTAACCAAACAGAAGGCTTTCGCAAACGCAGACATAGTAGGCGAACTTACGAAGATACAATAGATACCATAGAAGCAATAGCGATCGGGCTAGCTTGTTCCAGTTTTATACTCTTTCTATTACAAGAACTTACACCGCAAACGCCTCTCAAAGAAGTACTAGGCAAAATCATCTTTGAAAGTGTACCATTTACTCTTGGTGTAGCATTAGCTAATCAATTTTTGGGAAATACCGATAGTAGCAATACTGAAGGAGCGCAAACTAAGAAACAACAGAGTAACTTATACGCCACCTTCTCTGATTTAGGTGCAACTATCATTGGTGCGACCGTAATTGCATTTAATATTGCTCCTACAGATGAAATTTCCCTGCTAGCGGCCACGGTTTCGCCTCCCTGGCTATTAGCCATTATCGCTACATCCTTGGTGATTTCCTATGGCATAGTGTTTCAGGCAGGTTTTTCAGACCAGCAAAAGCGCAGACAGCAAAAAGGAATTTTTCAACGCCCATCAAGCGAAACCATTATGTCCTACTTAGTTTCACTGTTAGCAGCTGCTCTAATGCTGTGGTTTTTTCAAAAATTGAGTTTGAGCGACCCCTGGACAATGTGGTTGGATCACACTTTAATATTAGGCTTACCTGCAACTATTGGTGGTGCAGCTGGCAGGTTAGCAATATGAATAATCAAGAAAACCAGCATGAAGAGCGATCGTTTGCGGAATGGATAACATTTACTGCTGCCTCATTCATCCTCACAGTAATTGTTGGGCTGGTAGGATACACTTGGCTAAATGACAAAAATCAACCTCCCGTTGTATCCGTCATCAACAAACAGAGAATTCGCCAAATTGATGGACAATTTTATGTGCCCTTTGAAGTTGTTAATAAAGGTGGAGACACAGCCGAGTCAGTTCAAATAATGGCTGAGTTAGAAATTAACGGTAAAGTTTCAGAAACAGGGGAACAACAGATTGACTTTTTATCTGGTGGTGAAACGGAGGAAGGCGCATTTGTATTTAGTCAGAACCCCAACCAGGGTAAGCTGACCATCCGCGTTGCTAGCTATAAATTGCCTTAACGCCCCTGAGGTGAAGTCAGAAGTCAAAAGTCAAAAAAGTTTATACAAATACTTTTTATCAGCGTACCCTTCGGGTTCGCCCTTGGCGTTCTCGTAGAGTAGCCGCTACGCGTCTATATCCGTGGTTAATTATTCATTACCAAAAAACAGATAAGATCTACATTCATCTGTTTTTATTTGTAGTTTCCAAGAATCAAACATTTACCTTAGACTTTGACCAAACACCGTTTTCATCTTCATCAAATTGCTGACGCACTGCTTCCCAAGCAGCTTGTTCGGCTGTGAATTCGTCACTTGTTTCAGCTAGTGTAACTTTATAGCGTTCAATAAATGTGCGCTGTGCTTCATCAGATAAGTGAGAACGAACTTCTGGAGATAAGTCCTCTGGTCGGTTGCAACGGCCAGGACAAGGACGAGCTAAGATTTTCTCGGTGCTGTGAATTTCTTCACCACCCGCACTTTCTAGTAATAATTGAAATTCGCCAGTGCGATCGCTTGGTACTTCTGCCATTAATAAAAACTCACCAGCTTGTAAGCGGGTTTGGTAAACTGTTGCCTTATCTTCGGGCATTCCTAAGGCAGTGAGGACTGATACTAATCCTGCACCAGCGCTTCCTGCGATCGCACCTGTTGCAGCCCCCAGCAACACCGCACTAATGGGACCAGCGGCGACAATTGGCCCAACAAAGGGAATGAACAGTACCCCTACACCTGTAAGCAAGCTGAGAAAGGAACCAAACAAGGAACCAAAAATTGCTCCTGTTCTTAAACCTCCCAAAATCACGTCTCTTTTGGTAATAAACCCAGCAATTCTAGTTTCTGACTGAAAGTTTCTGCCCAAAACAGAAATATGATCTCTGGGTACACCCCGATCTAACAACCGTCGGATCACATTATCTACTTGCTTCTGTTCTTTAAATACAGATGAAATAGTGCGTTCTGCTATATATGTTTCTGCCACTTGACTCTCCTTAAATTTTATGATTGCAACTTTTCATATTCTTATGTTTGGGGAAAGGTTAAAGGTAAAAAGGGTAAAGGATTAATTGCAACCTTTACCCCTTCAATACTTTTTAGTTACAAGAAAAACCCTTCGCCCTTACCCCTTAACCAAACTTAATTGCCTATACACCTACAGGAGTTTGAGTGTCAGATGCTGAGGGTTTACTGGTTGCTTCCAATGCTTGTCCTTCAATAAACGATCGCAGCATCCAAGCTATCTGCTCATGCTCTTCCATCAATCCAGTCAAAAAGTCAGCAGTTCCTTCGTCTTTAAAGTCTTCACTAGAACGCTCTACGTGTTCCCTCAGGTTACGAATCACCTGTTCATGATCTTCTACTAGTTGAGCCACCATCCCTGTGGCTGTAGGAACTTGACCAGCTTTTTCTTTGAGGGTGGCCATTTTCAAAAAACCCTCTAATGTACCAACAGGATATCCACCCAAAGTCCGAATCCGCTCTGCTATAGCATCAATGTTTAGAGTCAGTTTCTCGTAGTGTTCTTCCCATAGCTGGTGCAGAGTCCGAAACTGAGGCCCAACAACATCCCAGTGATACTTTTTAGTTCTTACTAACAGCACATAAGAATCTGATAAATCTTGATTTAATAAATCAATTACACCTTGACGCTGTTGTTCTGTTAATCCTATGTTTGGTGTAGGCATTACTTTCCCTCTCTCGGCTAACTTATCTACTAAGTTGCCAAATTTTCTCCTAAAACTACATCAGCCTACAGAAAGAACATTAATTATTTTTAATTAAATTAAATAATTGTCTTTTATGCTAATAGATAGATGGTTAAATATTCATAACTGTTAAGTAGGGCGGTGCAATTAAAGATAACTGGCTGGGGCTGTCCTTCTTACAAAGTTCTGAGCGGAGGTTTCCTCCGCTCAGACTTTGCGCTTTGTCATTTGTAAGGATTTTAAACTTTGTCATTTGTAAGGATTTTAAACCTACTTACTTAATTTACTTTTAAAGTCTATTATTTTGTTCTCTTTAGCCCTATAGCAATAGACATCTTGAAGATAAGCAAGAATCAAGATGTCTCTATTGCTATGTACGACAACCTATGTAGGAAAGTTACTTGGTGCAAGGTTAGTTAGATAGCCAGGGGTACATACTAATGGTAGAAAAATGCCAGGTGGTAAGCAATTAAAGTGTAGCCTCAGACTTATTATAGTCTGAGACCTATTTGCGGCTTACTTATTTACCTGTTACTTTTTCCAAAAAGTTTTCGATTTTATCTTCTACGGAAGTTGAACTTGTGGAATTGCTAGGACGTTTCATTTTGTCGATATCTGCATCTCCCTGAACTTCATTCAGCCCCTCATTTGATTTCTTTTGAACCTCTTTCAATCCTGGGGGGTTAGATCTGCCTACTTCGTCAGTCTTGCGTTGAGTTTCCAGAAGTTGTGTAGTGGCTTCTTCGGGATCGCTTTGATAGCTATCAATTGCAAAAGCGGGAAACGCATTAGACACAAATAGCAGTGTGCAGGTAAAAGCGATAATCAGAAAACGCACTGGACGTAAGATGGATGAAACCAAAGCAATAATTTTCATTTGCATTCCTCAATAACAGCGTCAAAAACGCAGAACTTGTACTTCAACACAGAAGCATTTACCTTAATCAGGTTAATTTAAAATCCCAATTTCTCAGGTGTGCTTCTATCTTGAAATTATTTGGTAATAAACCTAGTGAAGAAGTAACTTCTTTGGTCTAAGTTGAATAACAAATTCATGTATAATAATTATTATTCAACAGATATCTAAAATGTTTGAAGTTGTGAACTCTTCATCTGAGGTTCGATAATTTATTTTTATCTTTATTGCTTAAGTCCCGCATCAATCTGGAGAATGAACTTAATTTTGCTTAATTTCCCCATAAAATCACTCTCTAGGCATAGCAAACTAATTTAGTTTATGTAGGGTAATTGTTTCAGGAATTATGTAATATCAGATAATTATTAAATAATATTATTTATATTCTAATTATTAACAGGCTCAATTATGGGATAAATAACTAATCGCGGATTTATCGCCTTAAGTTGGTGTTTGGTGTTTGTCTTCCTTATCTCCCTCATCTCCCTCATCCCCCAGTTCCCAGTCCCCAGTATGCGAACATACAAGTGCTGAATTTTTCCGGAATGAGTCAAAAGCAGGCTGTATACACTTACATACAGAACCACTTATACCGAAAACGGGGCAATACAACTATGAAGCCCCATGTACAATTCTTCTCTCAAAGCCGCCCTCTAGTTAGTTGAGGGCGGCTTTGGTATATATAGGAAGCTATTGTTAAATTTTAAATTCTGCAAGCAAATTGGGAGTTTGATTAATTTTTCTTGGCTAAGTCATGACTCGGTTGAGAAACTGAGATGCCATCTGTAAAACTGAGCGAAGGTGACTATGCGAAAAATACGGTTATTTATCGCCTCTAGCCTGGACGGATATATTGCAAGGACATCGGGAGAGGTAGACTGGTTATTTACAGACCAAGACTACGGTTACACTGAGTTTTTTGACCAAGTTGACACAGTACTCATAGGTAGTAAAACGTATCACCAATTGCTTGGATTTGGTGAATATCCTTACAGAGGGAAGAAAGGTTTTATCTTCTCAAATACTATACAAGGTAAAACAGACAACAACGTGGAATTTGTCGGCGGTGATTTGAAGGGTTTTATAAACACGTTGCGTCAATTGCGTGGCCGTGATATCTGGTTAGTTGGGGGAGGACAAATAATTCATTATTTTATCAGCCACGGTTTGATTGATGAATTGATTCTCTCAATTCACCCAATTATTTTGGGCGATGGAATTTCACTTATCTACAAAGATGCCAGTTTAGAAACATTACTAGAGTTAAAAAATGTTAAAACCTATGACTCTGGATTATTGCAGTTAACTTACGATTTTAAAAATGATTCCAAATCTCTGTAAACTGGCACTGAATACAGCAGTTTTCATTTGCATGAAATATACACTTTGAACATTAAATTATTTTAAGGGCACAACATTGTTGTGCCCCTACTGTAGTTTATTCAACTGCAAATTGCTGTAATTAGGTGTTGACTGCTATTAAGCACAGTGTAAATTTTATTACTACCACCAAATGCGATTGCCGTTTTCGTCAACTCGTGCTTCTCGAATTACATCAGAGATTTCTTCAGCGTCTTTGACATGGTGGAGTGCTTTCTTTTCACCATTTGGTTCATCGACAACGAAGTAAGTAGGAACTGTAATATGATCACCTGTAATGTCTGGTGAATCTACAGCAACTTGTTTAGCCTTCTCTTCAACTGACTCATGTTCGTCAGCAATTCTATCTCCGGGATTGGCGGTTAAGTTTCTTTCTTTGACATTTGGCTCGTCTTGAGCGTCCCAATCTTTGCTTACTGGTTGTTTAATTTGCTCGTTTGATTCATTAGTCATAACTATTACCGTGATTTAAAACTATGCATTTCCTAACCTCAATTTAGAGAATAAAAGGCCCGAAGAGTTCTTTCTCCAGAGAGAGTTTGAAAATATTAATTACGAGGCGGATGTCTTAAGTTATATATTGATTGCAATGTTGCTCAAAAACTTCTTGCCAGAGAAATAGTTAATATTTATTTTTTGCTCAAAAGACAGATGAGAAGTAGGGGTTTCATCGCAGACTAACACATCATTAACCATTACAGGTACGTTAAAGCGAAGCTTAACGCACCCTACAATTTAACTTCATACTTTATACTTCTCCTGCAAAGACGTTGCTACCCTCAAAGCTAGATTCACTTTTTGAGTTGAAAAGGCGTATATTTGCCCCCCAATGCTTCTACAATCGTGCGGGTATTCGCTGCCATCATTTTGATATAGGTATCGCCTTCACTCCCCTTGGCCCCGATTGAGTCAGAGTAGAGTTGATGCGGGGCTAGTTTGACTCCTGCTTCTTGGGCTACAGTCTTGATTAAAGCGGGGTTGATTGTGGTTTCGGCAAAAATTGAGGTAACGCCGATTTTTTTAATTGACTCTACCAATCGCTGTACTGTTTGGGCGCTTGGTTGTTCTTCTGTGCTGATGCCGATTAGTGTACCAGCGATCGCTATTTTATAAGCGTGTCCATAATATTGAAAAGCATCATGGGTGGTGACGAGTTTGCGCTTATCCGCTGGAATCGTTTGAATTTGCTGATTAATCCAGCTATGTAACTGCTTTAATTCATTGGTAAGTTGCGTTGCATTCTGAGTAAATTTCTCTTTATCTTGCGGTATTAACTCAATTAAACCATCTCGAATTGCACCCACCATTGCGATCGCATTTTCTGCACTACCCCAAACGTGCGGATCTGGGACTATTTCGCCTTTACCTTTATCTAACTGCAAAGGTTCGACAACTTCTCCCACCGCTACCCGCTTCACCTGTCCACCCGCAGCATTCATTAACTTAATCAGTCCTGGTTCTAGGTTGTAGCCGTTATACAAAATCAATTTAGCTTTTTCCATCACCCGGCTATCTGCTGGTACTGGTTCATAAACATGAGGATCTGTACCAGGTTTGAGAATTCCAGTTAGCTGAATTTCATCTCCAGCAATCTCTGCCGTTAAATTAGCAATGATTGTGCTAGTGGCTACAACTTGCGGTTTACCATTACTTTGGGAATTATTACCTGCATTCGGCTGACTACAACCGAATAAAGCCAAAGGCAGAAGTATTCCCCAGCAAATCTGCGTAATATTACTCTTGAATTGGGGATTGGGGGTTGGGGGACAAGGGGACAAGGGAGATGAGGGGGAAATAACAAATACCCCATGCCCAATGCCCCATGCCCAATGCCCCATGCCCAAGTCTATCCTAAGTATTAGTTTCATTTATCTACAACATTACTTTTCTCTATAGATTTTTTCATATTTCTCTCATTTTTATAGTAAGCTCAAGAAATAAATTATGGAACTACAATTATGAAAAGTGTCTCTTTTTACACTAAATTTAATCTATCATCAGGGAAAACCAGGGAAACACCTGCACAAGTTATACAAACTCATGAAATGAAACCTATAGAAGGAATTAGCATTGCCCATCTAGGGGTATACTACCGCACACAAGAAGCATTGCGAGACGTTAACTGCATTATTGAACCAGGTAAACTTACAGGGATTTTTGGCCCCAATGGTGCTGGTAAAAGTACCTTAATGAAAGCAATGTTGGGCTTAGTTTCTAAAAGTAGTGGTAATGCCTTATACCAAGGTAAACCATTAATGCAGCAACTAGAGAAAGTTGCCTATGTACCACAGCGTAGCCAAATTGATTGGACTTACCCCGCTACAGTTTGGGATGTAGTGATGATGGGACGGGTAAAAAAGACAGGATGGTTGCGTAGCTTTTCCGCAGTTAGCCGCCAGGTAGCAAATAATGCCTTAGAAAGAGTGGGGATGAAAGATTATTGCGATCGCCCGATTGGAGAACTCTCCGGAGGACAGCAGCAACGAGTATTTTTAGCCCGTGCTTTAACCCAACAAGCAGAAATATTCTGCTTTGATGAACCATTAGTCGGTATCGATCAGAAGACTCAGACAGTAATTTTTGAAGTTTTCCATGAACTCGCAGCAGCAGGCAAAATTGTCTTAGTAGTCAACCACGACTTAGGCGAATCTATTACCCACTTTGATGATTTAATATTATTAAACCGGGAATTAATCGCCACAGGTTCACGGCAGCAAGTACTAACCGAAGAAAACTTAAACCGTGCTTATGGTGGCAAAGTAATGTATTTTTCTGATGCAGCTTAAATTGTCATTGGTCATTAGTCATTAGTCATTAGTCATTAGTTATCGGACAAAGAACAAATGACATAAAAGCGTTAGTGGCTACTCTTCGAGAACGCCTAACGGCGAACCCTTAGGGTAGTGGGACTTAGACAAAAAACACCGATAAAATAACCTCAAACGCATATACCACAAGACTTTGACATCATTTTGATTTGTTTGTTGATATATATGGGTTTCAGGCATTTTTATGTATTTGATGTATTTCCCTTTCCCTGCAAAGGTTTGAGGCTTGTTTTGACCTCAAAAAGGTTTAAGTCCCGGTAGGACAAATGACAAATGACAAAGGACAAATGACAAATGACATTCCAATCATTAATTGAGCCATTACAATATGGCTTTATGCAGCGATCGCTTGTGATTGCGATTTTAGTCGGCTTGTTGTGTGCAGTCGTTGGTAGCTACTTGATGGTACAGCGATTAGCGTTACTCGGTGATGCCATCAGTCACTCAGTTTTGCCAGGACTAGCGATCGCCTTTATGGTGGGAGGTAATATTTTTGTTGGCGCATTTATTGCCGGCGTTCTCAGTACAATGGCGATCGCAGTGATTAGAACGCGATCACCAATTAAAGAAGATGCCGCAATGGGCATAGTTTTCTCGGCATTCTTTGCCCTTGGTATCACCTTAATTACGGTTATTCAAAAAGATAACAAAATTGACCTGAATCACTTTCTGTTCGGCAACATTCTCGGCGTGACTGTAGACGAGGTGCGAGACACTGCCATCATTGCCGTGATCGTGTTATTAGTAGTAGTTTTACTATACAAAGAACTGTTATTTTACACCTTTGACCCTTTAGGCGCACAAGCCGCAGGTTTACCAGTCAATCGGCTGAACTTTGGATTAATGCTGTTGATTGCGTTAACAATTGTCGCCAGCATGAAAGCCGTAGGTGTAATTCTCGTACTTTCACTATTAATTACCCCCGGTGCTACCGCCTATTTATTAGTCAAACGCCTCAACCAAGTGATGATTTTGGGTGCAGTTATCGGCGTAATTTCCAGTATTAGCGGTATGTACCTCAGTTACTTTTATAACTTACCCTCAGGCCCCGCGATCGTTTTAGTTGTATCAGGGTTATTTGTATTGGCATTATTATTTAGTCCTCGGCACGGCATATTTACGACGCGACAGAAGAAAGAAATTGCGGAAAAATAAATTTACAAGTAGGGTGTGTTATGCCGTAGGCTAACGCACCTTGAATTTTTGGCGGTGCGTTGCACTGCGTGACAACACACCCTACACTGATATTTTTTAACTCAGCCCTGCCCTTCGCCTAGGCTAAATTACAGATAAAAACTCGCAATTTACGGAATTGTCAACCTTACTGTTGATTTATTTACAGTAAACTGAGCTTAAGTTTCAGTAAAAATACATTATCGAAAATTATTGTATTCAAAATCACCAACTTACCACTATGGCCGAGACATCAGACATTAAACTCACAATTACCTTTATTGACCAAGACTTAGACGAAGACGAAAAAGATGAAGAAGCCGAAAGACTTCTGAGTCAAATGAGAGAACTCGATGAGGTAGAAGAAGTTAACCGAGAAGCTAACATCAACGCGCCAGTGGGAAGCAAGTCAATCACAGGCTATGTTGTAGGACAAGTGGTTGCTTTAGTGAAATCGCAAAGCGTCAAGCAAGTTTGGGGTTTTCTCACTGATCGCTTAAGCAACAAACCCATTGAAATAGAACTAGAATTTACCAAAGAAAGCGGAGAAAGCAAGAAAGTTAAGGTCAAAGCCAGCAGTCGCCAAGAATTAGAAGCAGCAGTGAATGCTATACAGGAAATTACCAAGGTGTAGATAAGTCGCTTGCAAGGATTACACCAAAGTATGTAACCCTTGTGAAGAACAATCAACCTTGTTCATGCTTAAGCATTTCCCCCTTCCCCCTTTTCTTCCCACTCATCAGATATATGCCAAAGCTAGCATTGCTAATTGGAATTAGTGACTATCAACCAGGGTTAAATGCTTTACCTGGATCTGTGCAAGATGTCAAAGCAATGCAGCGAGTCTTACAGCACTCAGGAATGGGCGATTTTGCCGATGCTGATATTACGGTGCTGGAAAATCCCCCACGCCAGAAAATGGAAGAAGCAATTGAAACTTTGTTTTATAGTCGTCAAAAAGATGACTTAGTATTGCTGTATTTCTCTGGACACGGGATTAAAGATGAAGCTGGCAGATTATATTTAGCAACTAGCCAAACCCGTAAGAACCCTAAAGGCGGACTCATTCAAACTACCGCCACTGCTGCCAGCCTCATACATGGGATGATGGAAAATAGCCGTTCTCGGCGACAAGTAATTATTCTTGACTGTTGCTTTAGCGGTGCTTTTGCTGAAGGAATGAAGGCGAAAGATGATAACAGCGTAGATATTAAGAACCAACTGGGAGGAGAAGGACGGGCGGTACTAACTTCTTCCACGTCTACTCAGTATTCTTTTGAACAAGAAGGGACAGACTTATCAGTTTACACCCGCTACATTGTAGAAGGTATTGAGAAAGGCGCGGCTGACACTGATAACGATGGCATGATTTCTGTAGATGAACTGCATGAATATGCCCGAAAAAAGGTGCAGGAAGCAGCCCCAGCAATGAAGCCAGAAATTTATGCTGTTAAGGAAGGCTTTAAAATTAAGTTAGCGAAAGCTCCTGTAGGCGATCCTCAATTGGAGTACCGTAAGGAAGTAGAGCGAAGTGTAAGAGATGGCAAAGTTTCGGCTATAGGTCGCCGCATTCTCAAGCGTCGGCAGAGTGAATTGGGTTTGTCAGTTGAGGTAGCGGCCCAAATTGAAACCGAAGTTTTGGAACCTTACCGCAAGTATCAGGAAAATCTCAAGGAATACGAAGAAGTGTTAGTTGAGGCGATACAGGATGAAGGGACGCTGAGTCAGCATACACGGGAGGAATTACAGCGATTACAGCAACTTTTACAACTTAGAGATCAGGATATTGCGAACATTGAGGCGCAAGTTACCCCACCCCCAAACTCTTCCCGCAAGCGAGATGGGGGACAAGAGATTGGAAAGAACACTACCCCTGAAACGCCTAAAAACGAAGATGACCTCAGTTCAGAGAAAGGTGTAGACTATACCAAACTGCGCGACTTGCTAGCAGCAGAAAACTGGGAAGATGCTGATTATGAAACCTCTCTGGTAATGCTTCAGGCGGTAGGGCGTAAGAAAGGTAACTGGATTAAGGATGAAGAACTATTAAACTTTCCTTGTACTGACTTCCGCACGATTGACCGCCTATGGGTAAAATACAGCAATGGACACTTTGGCTTCAGCGTTCAAAAGGAAATTTATTTGAGCGTTGGTGGTAAGCCAGATGGTAAGTATGACGAAGAAGCCTGGGAGAAATTTGGCGATCGCGTTGGATGGAGAATCGAAAGCAACTGGATAGGTTACAGTGAGGTCACTTTTGATACCTCTACTCCTTTAGGACATCTCCCATTTGTGATCAAGTTGGGTGGTGGGGTGTTGGGGGTTGAAGAGTCAGATGTTTTCAGAACAATTGGGGATGAGTTGAAAAGAATGGAAGGAAAATTGGGTATTAGGGGTAATGTAGGGGAAGGAGTCTATTCTCTGGCATTGAGGCTGGAAAAGTGTAACATTTAAGGCTTTCAGAGATTTTTACAAGATTTATCAGCAGAGGCAGAGGGTAAGAGGCAGGAGGGAATACTGACTCTGCGCTGCTGCCCGTGACCATAAAGTCGAGTTAAGGCAGTAGAAAATTTTGTGAGTCAAAAGTAAACAGTTACAATGGCGAAATTTGCATTGCTGATTGGGGTTAGTGAGTACGAACCAGGATTACAACCACTACCAAGTGCTGTTAAAGATGTGGAGGCAATGCAACGAATTTTGCTGCACACAGAAATCGGTGGGTTTGATGAAGTGATAGTGCTGAGAAATATCCAAAGACAGGAAATTGAAGTAGCTATCTTCAATTTATTTGCTAACCGGAAAAAAGAAGATTTGCTACTGCTGTATTTTTCTGGACATGGTATTCTCACCGAGAATAATGAGTTTTTTATTGCAACTCGTTCTACGAATACTGATGAAGGAAAACTGATTCCTCCAACTGCTGTGGCTGCAAATTACATACATCAACAGATGCAACAAAGCAGGTCAAAGCATCAAGTAATTATTTTAGACTGCTGTTATAGCGGAGCTTTTACCAAAGGATTACACGCAAAAGATGGGGGTACTGTCAATGTTTTTAATCAGTTAGGAGGAGAAGGAAGAGCAATTCTCACTGCTTCTAACTCAACTCAGTATGCTTTTGAGCAAAAAGGCTTTGATTTGTCTGTCTACACCCATTTTCTCGTAGAAGGAATTGAAAAAGGAGTAGCAGATCAAGATAATGACGGTTGGATATCGGTTGAAGAATTACATGATTTTGTCAGCCACAAGGTGAAAGAAACCTTTTGATACATCAGCCCCAGAGGGACACCTCCCAATTTTATATAGGCGTTCGTTCGTTGTAATTTTTGGAAATGTCTCGTGGTCTTTTGTAGTTCTCTTCTCTCGCATTGAGACTTGTAAAGTTTAACAGTTAGCGATCGCTCTATCTCTTCCAAAATGCGTAGCCGATGCCTACGCAGCCACTGTGATCGTGATCAATATCATGTATAATCCCGGACAGTTTGAACTACTCTCACGGGACTGAGTATGGATAGATCGCTCGTAGATCAGCTGATAGAGACTGTTCACCAAGAGTTAATTCCCAAATTACACATTGAGAGCATAGCTCCCCATGATCCAGTAAAAATCAGCTATCTTCGCCATCCTTGGCAAAAACTGGGAGCAGGAAATTACGCCGCAGTAGTTTACCATCCAGACTATCCCAACTGGGTGGTAAAAATTTACGCACCCGGACGGCCAGGTTTTGAGGAGGAGGTAGAAGTTTACCGTCGTCTAGGTTCTCACCCTGCTTACTCCGAATGTCTATATGCTAAAGAAGGCTTGTTAATCTTGAAGCGGTTATATGGAGTTACCCTTTATGACTCTATCCATCGTGGTCTACGTATCCCCACGCAAGTTATCAAAGACATCGACGATGCCCTAGAATATGCACGTAAGCGGGGACTATATCCCCATGATGTGCATGGGCGTAATGTGATGATGCATCAAGGTAGGGGATTAGTCGTAGATATTTCCGACTTTCTCTATGAAGAAAAATGTTCCAAATGGAACAACCTCAAAAAAGCATACTATTGGTTATATCGCCCCATCTTGTCACCATTACGGCTGAGGATTCCTTACTTGTTGCTAGATGTTGTTCGCAAGAGTTATCGTTTATTTTCTAAGTTCAAAAAATTTTGCGATCGTATCTTCTACAAAATTTATAAAAAACACAACAACAAGACACATTCTTAAATAAAAAACTTATTTAAATTAGCAATTGGATTCACCTCACCCATAATTAATGCGATCGCAGTAGACTCTACATTACCCCTTCGCCCCAGAGGGGGCCCCACCTTCCCCAATCTAGTGATACGGTGAAACAGAAGGAGAACTGAGGTTTTTCCATGCCAATCTACGTTTACTGGGGTGAAGATGATTTTGCCATAGAAAAAGCGGTGGCTGTGTTGTGCGATCGCATCCTCGATCCCCTATGGACAAGTTTTAACTACACTTCCTTGCTCCCAGATCAAGCTGATGCGGCGATTCAGGGATTAAATCAAGTTATGACACCCAGTTTTGGCGCTGGTGGAAGGTTAGTCTGGCTAGTTAATACTACTCTGTGTCAGCATTGCCCAGACAATGTGTTAGCAGAAGTGACACGCACCTTACCCGTAATTCCCGAAAACTCATTTTTATTGCTCACCAGTCGCAACAAACCCGATGAACGCTTGAAAGCGACGAAAATTTTCAAACAATATGCTACTGAGTTCCGGGAATTTCCGCTCATTCCCCCCTGGAAAACAGAGTTACTAGTGCAAGCGGTTCATCAAGCTGCTCAAAGCGTGGGTGTAAAACTGACACCTAAAGCCATGGAACTCATTGCAGAATCAGTAGGCAACGATACACGCCTCCTCTACAATGAAATGGAGAAATTGCGCCTCTATGGTGCGGCTAGCAACCAACCCCTAGATGTAGATACTGTTACCAAGTTAGTCAGGAATACTACCCAAAATAGTTTACAATTAGCAGCAGCAATCAGAAACGGAGATACAGCTAAAGCTTTAGCTACTTTGAGCGATCTGATCAATGCTTCTGAGCCTGGTTTACGGATAGTTGCTACATTAATTGGTCAATTTCGCACATGGTTATGGGTAAAAATTATGATGGATAGTGGTGAGCGCAATCCCCAAGAGATAGCCAAAGCCGCTGAGATAGGGAACCCTAAACGTATTTACTTTTTACAACAAGAAGTCAAATCACTTTCTTTGCAGCAACTCATCTCCACTTTACCCCTGCTACTGGACTTAGAAATTAGTCTCAAGCAAGGATATTCAGATATGACAACACTTCAGACAAAGGTGATAGAACTTTGTCAAGTGTCTAGACATAGCTGACAAGAAATATAAAAATTTCATGGATTGAGGAGTTTCTGGAACTTCTTACTCTTAAAATTATTCACAGTCATTATCATATTGCTACTGTAGTTCTGTGTCATATACCGTATGAAAAAAGTTGCTGATTTCTTTTTCCCAGTAAGCTGGCAAAAGAGGCTTTATCAAAGTCTGTCTTACAGTGCGATCGCCACTGCTGGTTTGCTAGCCAGCGCTATGATAGTAAGTAGCAAAGTCAACGCTCAAACCCCACAACCAGTTAATAGTGATCAAATCAATAATTATGCTCAAGCCGTATTAGCAATGGAGCCTGCACGTCAACAAGCCTTTGACGAAATTAAAAAAATTGTTGGTGGGAGCGAAATTCCCAAGATAGTTTGTAATGACTCAAAAAGTATCAGTAGTCTGCCAAAAAAAGCTCAAGATATTGCAGTAAATTACTGTACCCGCTCTCAAAAAATAGTTGAAGATAATGGGTTAACTATTGAACTATTCAACAAGATTACAGTAGCGCTTCAAAGTGACGAGAACTTAAAAAGACAGATTTACAATAGATTATTAATCTTGCAACAACCTGCCCAAAATCGCTAAACATAAACTCAGTAAAATTTAACAATCACTAAATGAAAGCTTAAGTAAAGATGCATAGATAGCCGGATTAATAATATGTTGATTCCTAACGACATATTGATAATTTGAATTGCTGACTACTGCTGTGCTTCTAGAAATACTTGTCGCTTAGCATGGATATTTTTCATATGCTTCTTGACAGTATTAACAGTAATGTACAGCTGAGCAGCAATATCTTTATAGCTGTATTTGCCTCGATAAAGAGACCAAATTTCAGCTTCTCGTGGTGTCAAATCATATTTTTTTACTTCCGCGATCGCAATATTTTTTAGAGATTGATATTGATTTTCAATTGTGACTAAGAAATAAGGCATTTGCACATTATTTAAATTTAGCCATCTGACCCGAGTCCGAAAAATTGTATATTGATCAAATACAATTTCGTCTGACAGAATAATTTGTTGATTATCTGGATAATTTCGACTGTCAATTAAAGACTTACAAAGCTGCTGGATGGCTGGATGGACAAATTTTTTGCCGCAATTTTCTTGATTTAACTGCAAACAAATTTGCTCGGCAGATGCATTAGCGTGCAACAGTTCACCCGCCTCATTTAAAATTAAGATGCCATCTTCTAAGTTCTCAATCACTGCTTGAAAAAAATAAACTTGCAGTAAGTCAGGATAATTAACAATATCTGGATTTTGTGGTTTAATTGCTGTCGTAGGCAAAGTCTGAGTGAGAGTAATCATAGAGTACTGAATCTTAAAAATATGTGTTATTTAATAGAGGTCAGGAATTGTCTGCATACTGCTCAAAAGCCTTATGCATCTATAGCCGAATATGAGTTTTATTGATAACAGCAAAGCAACATTCAAAGTACTACTGACTTGAAAGTGCTGTAAAGCCCTGCGGACATGGCTGCGCTTAGAGTGGTAGCGGGGCGTTAAGCCCGTGCTGAGTAAAAATACTAGTCCTTAGTAGCTAGTTAGTAACACTCTTGTTAGCAACACAATTTATATACAACTCTGGAATTATGTATTTCGGATGAAGCTGATATTACCTATGAAAATCGGTGGTTGGTGCTTGGCATTCTTATGCCAATTTGAAAAAAGAATGCGACAGATGGGTAGGGGCACAGCACTGCTGTGCCCTCCGAATGATTAAGCATTGTTTGAATCGGTATTACAAAGTTGAGGCAGTCCGGTGGCGAGGTTCCCCCGCTTAAAGGAGCCAGCGCGTTGGGCGGGCAATGCCCGACTTGTTCGCGTAGCGTCTCCCCTTCTCCCAAAGGGAGAGGCTAGCGCCAAGGGAGAAGCGACTGGCGTGAACTGCCGTCTGTTCGGAGGAAACCTCCGCTCAACGCCACATGCTTTCCGACGCAGGGCGACTCTAACGCAGTGGCTCGACTTTGCGCTTTGTTATTTCTTCTGTGCTCCCCTGCTTCCTCATCCTTTTCCCTAGTAAACCGTAGGGTAGGCACCATTTATCATCAGGGTTTGAGCGTAGTAGATATTTAGATTGTTTCAAGAATCAAATCGGATTCTTATAGATCTACCATTCAACGCAAAAGTAGACCAACAAAATCATCCTAAGGGTGATTCAGAGCAATAAGCAATACGACTAAACTTGCAAAGCAAAACTCATTTTTGATACACAGATCTATGGTAGACACTTATATTCTTGACCTACTGGTCATTGGTCTACTTTTGCTGATAGTTACATTAGGGTCTGGCTGGATTTCACGTTTACCTCTTTCCTTTGCCCTCATCTATCTAGCGGTAGGTATTTTACTAGGACCTTATGGCTTTGGACTGATTCAATTGCGGCGTGATGATGTATTCAATGCCGAGTTTCTCGAACGCATCACTGAACTTGTGGTGATTATTTCTGTATTTAGCTGTGGATTAAAAATAGTCCGACCACTGAAATTAGGAATTTGGGATATTACAGCCCGCCTGATTGGATTTTTGATGCCCATTTCAATTCTTGCTTTGGCTGCTGTGGGCAAATTTTTGCTAGGAATGGGTTGGGGAGAAGCTATTTTATTGGGAGCAATTCTCGCACCAACTGATCCGGTATTAGCTTCAGAAGTTCAACTAACCGATACCAATGACCAAGATGAGTTGCGCTTTGGTTTAACTTCAGAAGGTGGTTTGAATGATGCTTTAGCATTTCCCTTCGTTTATTTTGGTATTTATGCCTTAAAAGATCCTAATTGGGATAATTGGTTGAAAAATTGGTTATTAGTTGATTTAATTTGGGCGATCGCATCTGCTATAGTAATGGGAATTATTGTTGCTAAAGCAATAGTTTCGATAGATAAAAAAGTTCAAAAACGCCGTCGTGCTGATGATTTGATGGAAGATTTTATCGCCATCAGTATGATTTTCCTAACTTATTCACTGACAGAAATTGTGAATGGCTATGGATTTTTAGCAGTATTTGTTGCTGGTTTAGTTGCTCAAAAAAGTTACCAAGATCCAGAAAAACCACTAGCACAATTGGGGTTTATAGAGAAATTAGAAAAACTCTTAGAAGTAGGAACAATTTTGATATTGGGAACCATATTATTATTGCAGCCAATGCTAAATTATGCGGTTCAATCTTTGATAGTGATAATTTTGTTATTTTTCGTGATCCGACCTTTAGGAGTTTGGATTAGCACAATAGGTAAACGTCCTCTAGATTCCCCTCGCCGCACTTTACATCCCGGAACCCGTTGGTTATTTGGCTGGTTTGGAATTCGTGGCGTTGGCTCTTTATATTATCTTGCCTATGCATTTGGTAATGGCTTAAAAGGTGAAGCTGCTGAGCAAATTTCTTGGATAACTTACACTACGATTGTAGTCTCTGTAATTATGCATGGAATTAGCTCAACTCCATTAATGAGGTGGTATGAGAAAAATATTGCTCATGAGCAAAAGCCTCATATTCCTGCCACAATTGATGAATTTGAATGATAGGTATTTGGTATTTGTATTAATTACCAATGACCAATGACCAATTACCAATTACCAATTTCACGAAAGAACCTCATGCAACGTAGTAAGTAACACCTGAGCTGTAAAGGGTTTGGCTAAGAATTCTCTAATACCAAGGCTCTGTTTTTGAAGAACTGTAGCATCATAGGCCATCAGTCCACTCATGGCAATAATTTGTACCTGTAGATTCATACGTTGCAACATGAGTATGGTCTGGGAACCATCCATGACTGGCATCATCATATCTATTAACACCACGCTGATGTCATCTATGTATTGAGCATAAAGCGCTAGGGCCCCAATGCCATCGCTAGCAGTTAAAACTCTGTAATTATGAGTTTCTAAGGTAGTTTTCGCAATCTCGCAAATTGAAACTTCGTCATCTACTACCAAGATTAATTCGTTATTACCGCTTGGCAGGTTTGCATTGCTAACTGTATTAGTTTCTGTGGCTTCTTTACTAGGCAAGTAGACTTTAAAACTACTTCCCTCACCTACTTCACTATATACAGTCACAAAACCGTTATGGCTTTTGATAATCCCCATAACGGTGGAAAGTCCTAAACCTGTTCCTTTGCCTACTTCTTTAGTAGTAAAAAAGGGATCAAAAATGCGGTCAATAATTTCTGGTGGAATACCTGTTCCAGCATCAGCAATAGTTATGACAACATAAAAACCTGCTTCGGCATTTTCATGCATCCGAGCATAGCTTTCATCAATACTAAGGTTCTCAGCGCTAATGCTGAGGATACCGCCATCGGGCATAGCATCACGAGCATTAACACATAGATTCATCAGCACTTGATGAAGTTGAGTTGCGTCTGCAAAAACTGTCCAGAGATTGGGATTTATATTAGTTTTGGTTTCAATAGATTTGGGAAAGGTTCTTTGAGCAACCTGTGCTACATCTGAAAGCAAATGCCGCACTTGAACTATTGTACGACTTCCTTCGACTCCGCGAGTAAACGAGAGAATTTGCTGGACTAAATCAGCGCCTCGCCTAGCACTGCTTTCTAGTATATCTAGCAGTTGCTGACTGTTGTCATCCAGGTTGGGAAATTTCGCAGGTAACAGTTGAGCAGTGGCCAAAATTGGCGTGAGGATGTTGTTAAAGTCGTGAGCAATGCCACTAGCAAGGCTACCCAAACTTTCGAGGCGTTGAGTGCGGAGAAATTGTGCTTCCAGTTGCTTTTTCTGAGTGATATCTGTACTGACTTTGAGAATAGATTTTGGATTACCAACTTCATCGAGCATCTGCGTCCAGCGGCCTTCTATGATGATATCTTTGCCATCTTTTGTGACTTGCTGTAACTCACCTTGCCATTTACCATCTTTTGCTAATATTGCCTGTATTTCTGCGAATGACGGCGAAGTTTGGCCATTTTTGCCTAAAATTTGAGTAGCATTTCTGCCCAAGATTTCTGCTGTCGTCCATCCATAAAGGCGTTCAGCACCTTTATTCCAAAATAAGATATGATTTTTTAGGTTACAAACTGCGATCGCATCTATGGAAATATCCAATAAAGCTGCTTGTTCGTAAATTTTCTGTGCAGCTTGCTTGCGATCGGTAATGTCTTCAAATGTACCTACATGACCTAAGAATCTTCTTTGGGCGGAATACATCGGGCTAGCCAGCGCCCGCACCCACCGGATTTCGCCTTGGGGGGTAAGCAACCTGTACTCGTCAACCCAAGTGCTTTGTTCAAATACTGTTCTTTGCCAGTCCTGAAAAACCTCAGATTGGTCTTCGGGGTGAATCGCTTGAATCCAGCCGTAGCCTAAACTCTCCTCTTCGCTGAAGCCGGAAATATCATACAATAAAGGATTATTGTAGGTGAGTTGTCCTTGGGCATCGGTCTGAAAAATAGCCAAAGGAGCCGAGGAACAGAGTGTGCGGAAGCGATCTTCGCTTTCTCTAAAAGCCTGTTCTGCACTATGCCTTTTATATCGTTCCTGTGCCTCCCGCAACTCTCGCTCTACCGCAGGCACTAGGCGGGTAAGATTACCTTTGATTATATAGTCGTGAGCGCCAGCTTTCATGGCGGCAACAGCAATATCTTCGCCAATCGTGCCGGAGACGATGATAAAAGGTAAATCTAGTTTGTGCCTTTGCAGGAGTTTCAGGGCTGCTAAACCACTAAAAGCAGGTAGGCTGTAATCTGCAATGATGATGTCCCATAATTTTTGATTGAGCGCTGTCTGCATGGACTCTGCGGTATCAACCCGCACATATTCCAGGGTGTATCCACCGCGACGCAACTCTCTCAGAACTATGAGAGTATCATCTTCAGAATCCTCAACAATCAGAACACGCAGGTGGGGTTTCATTGTGACTGACTTCCTAAATGGGCGGTGTCTCGTTCATTAGTAGCCAGTACATTCCTAGTTGTCGGACTGCTTCAGTAAACTGGATAAAATCAACAGGTTTGCGGATATAACTGTTGCACCCCAAACTATAACTATTAAGTAAATCTTGTTCTTCACTGGAGGTAGTCAGAATTACTACAGGTAACAAGCTAGTGCGTTTGTCTTCTCGCAGGCGACGCAATACTTCCATACCATCAACACGGGGTAGCTTCAAATCCAACAAAATCACAGTGGGTTTGATGTTGATATCTCTACCAGCATGAATTCCAGTACAAAATAGATAATCTAGAGCTTCCACACCATCACGAGCCACTACTATCTCATTACTGATGTGATTGCGCTTAAGTGCCCGGATAGCTAAAGCTTCGTCATCAGGATTATCTTCCACCAACAGAATCATCTTATTGCTCAAGCTCATCCACCTATCTCCTCTGCTACTAATGTAAAGTAAAAAGTAGCGCCCTGTTCCACAATTCCTTCTGCCCACACTCGCCCACCATGCCGATGCACAATTCGTTGCACTATGGCTAGCCCAATTCCTGTGCCGGGAAATTCATCTATTCTGTGCAGTCGTTGAAAGGGGCTAAATAACTTGTTGGCGTAGGCCATATCAAAGCCAGCACCATCATCTCGAATAAAGTAAGCTGGGATGCCTCTTGCTTGAGGCGTAGCGCCAAACTCTATTTTGGCTTGTGTGTGCTTGCGAGTAAATTTCCATGCATTATCAAGTAAGTTTGTCAATAACATTTTCAACAGTCGGCCATCTCCTTGAGCCGAAAGCCCTGGTTGAATTACCAACTCGACCTGTCGCCCTGGCTGACTTTCCTGTATTTCTGTGCAGATTTCCCTAGCCAATAAACTTAAATCCACAGATTCCAACTGCATCTCACTACGCATCAACCGGGATAAGTTCAGTAAATCATCGATCAATTGCCCCATCCTCTGAGTAGCTGACCGAATTCGCCGGAGGTAGTCCTGGGCTGTGTCATCCAATTCTGCTTCATAGTCTTCTAGAAGTGCTTGACTGAAGCCATCAATGCTACGTAATGGGGCACGTAAGTCATGGGAGACTGAGTAGCTAAACGCTTCTAGTTCTTTATTTACTGCTTGTAGTTCAATGATTGCTCGTTGCAATCCTTGGTTGAGGTTGCGAGCAGCTTGTTCAGCTTGCTGGCGTTCTTCTACCTCGGCTTTTAAATCGGCTAAGAGTTCGGCGTGCTTCAGGGCCACGGCCAAATGAGTAGAAATTTGGGTAGCAAACTCAATTTCTGTAGGTTGCCATGTTCGGGAAGTACGACATTGGTGTATACACAGTAATCCCCAGAGCTTCCCATTCTGTAACAGAGGTAACACTAAGTTAGCTTTGATCTGAAATTGTGACAGAATCTGAATATGGCAATCACTCAGCCCACAATTGTGAATATCTGCAACTGCCTGAATTCTTCCCTGCTGATAATGAACTGCAAACTGCTCACCAAAGCAGTGGTCATGGATTTTTTGCGCCATAGCTGACGGAAAAGCTGAGTCTACGTCCTCAGAAACAAATTCCCCATCATCCCAACCGGAATCTGGATAGAAACGAAACATCCCCACTCTATCTGCTACCAAAAGTTGGCGCACCTCAGTTGCTGTGGCTAGAAAAATTGTTTCTAAGTCTATTGGTTCCCGCAGGCGGCTAATCACACGGAATAATGCTTTTTGGCGCTCAATCAGGAAATTGGCTTGATTGACTTCATCCTGTAAAGATTGGACTTCTTCTGCTAAAATCTGCTGGATATTTGCAAATACCTCTTCATTTGGGCATAAATCCCGCAGTCTTGCCAATCTCTCTGGGTTCATTCTTTTTAGTTTGGTAGGGGCTGGTAGCGCTGAGCTGTATTAGAGTATTGTAGGCGATCGCCTGGCCATGAAAAATCCCATCCACAAAACGCATAGGGGCACAATATTCTGAGTAATGAGTAATGAGTCCTGAGTCCTGAGTCAAAATATTAGCCCCTAACCCCTAACCCCTAATCCCTAATCCCTAGCCCCTACTAACTTGATGCTGAATTAGCGGCTTGTGACGCTTTGGCATTTGCTGGCGCACCACCCATACGAATTTCGGATGAGAAGGAAGCTCTACTAAAGCCACCTACGCCTTTGAAGACACTTACTCGCATCCGCAAGTTGGGGCTAGCAAACCATAGGCGTTCCTCAGACCACATAGTTTCAGACTCTGTATTTAGTGTCAAGGCTTCATCACTTCCTAGCTTGTAACGTCCAGCGATTA
This sequence comes from Aulosira sp. DedQUE10, assembly GCA_034530935.1. GTDB lineage: Bacteria > Cyanobacteriota > Cyanobacteriia > Cyanobacteriales > Nostocaceae > Aulosira. The sequence goes on from JAVRCF010000026.1 coordinate 81,570, forward strand.
GGGCTTTTTCCCTATCACCCGTTTCGCGTAGTAATTTACCTTCATTGGATTTATCTTCATCTGGTATTAAAACTAATATCGTTGAGCCACTATGTTTATCTCCCTTCAATTCCATAGTGCCGTTCCAAGTAACTTTAGCACCATAGGAAGCACTACTAGAGTTAACGTCGTATTTTTGGCACAGTTTGACTACCTCTGGATGGTCTGCTGTCAAAATCTCAATGATAATATCTGACTTACTGCCTTCGGATTGTTTATCAGCCACAAGGTGGCTAGTGCGATGGGAAAACCATTTACCAGCGCTCAACTCCAAAAACTCTTCTATATTCATAATTAAACTACCCTGCATCAAAATGCCGAAAATCCCACTTATTAAAAGGTAGCAGCAGGCGTTGCTAAAGAAGTCTGAAGTCTATCAATTTTGGATTTTTGATTTTGAATTAAACCTCATCTAAGTTGAGAACCGTAGTTTTCGCCCTAACCCTAAATCCCTCTCCCATTAATGGGAGAGGGACTTTGAAATTCTTGCTAAGAGAATCCCACATTAGGGAGAAGGGGTTGGGGATGAGGGCAAATCCTTTTCATTAGGGAAAAACTACAGGTTTCAAGATAGACGTGGTTGAGTAAGCTAATCGGCATTTAATTTGCATGATTAGGGCGGGCAAGATGCCTACCCCAAAAGAGTTTCATTAAATTTAACCTACAAATTAGATGTGTTTTAGCTGATTACTTCCTCATTCGCTGAGCTTCGTGCCATTGGTTCCAGACTTCAGACGTTAGACTTTATCCTGGAGTTGCTTCAAGCTGCACAAGTGCAAACCTTGCAGCCGCAGCAACGTTGGAATTGCTATCTTTTTCTAAGTATTTCAAAGCTGAGATACTTTTGGGAGTTGGAAGATTACCTAAGGCTTCTGCTAGACGTTGCCGCACTAACCAATCATCTGACTGAGCAAAGCGTAAGATCAGATCTACAGATTCAATGTCTTTAATTTCTCCTAATGCCGCGATCGCAGCTTGATGTAATATCACCTCATCACTCTCTAAGGCCTTAATCAAGACAGCATGGGCACGTGGGTCTTTAATATTACCTAAAGAAACCGCCACACTAAAGCGTACTAGCCAATCAGTGTCTTCATAAAACGTCCGTGACAGGGCCTCAAAGGCTCTCGCATCACCCAAATAGCCTAAAGCACCAGCAGCATCAGCACGAATGCCGTAATCTGGATCATTTTCCAGAATTTTTACCAAAATAGGATAACATTCTGGGGTTTGTTTAACTCCCAAGGCAAAAATTGCCATTGAACGCACTTGCAGAGATTCATCATTCAATACCTTTTTAATTAAAGGTACGGCATCCTCAGCCGGAACATTGCGTAGATTGGCCAAGGCTACCAAGCGATCGCGCTGGTTCGGACTTTCTAAGTGAGCAGAGATTTCCTTTAAGGTTAAAGTAGCCATTTAGATTCAAACACTTTCTTTACTTATCTTTACTTTACAAAATTAATTCTCATAAAGTTGCTTTTCCCCTGGGCGGTTATCCATACATCAGGTGAAGAGTGCTGAGTGTTGAGTGCTGAGTGCTGAGTGGAGAGTGCTGAGTTAAAAAACACCACGCCACTTGCTACCCTTTCTTAGAGGTTGTTTGAAAAGTGATTGGCTGTGATTTTAAGCACTTATTGATCCCCCTAAATCCCCCTTAAAAAGGGGGATTTAGGGGGATCTAAAACCTTTTGCTACCAACCAGAGGACTTTTAAAACATCCTCTTAGGGACTTCCAAATAAAAAAATAATCAATCGCTTTAGTGAGCAGGGGGAGAAAGCTGATAGTTCTATTGGATGTAGGAATTCAGTAATTTAATTTTTGGATGTTCCTTATCGGAGACGCTACGCGAAAACTAACATAGTAGCCTCACAATTCGCATTGGGTGTATAAAGTACATCTGTACCGAATAATTTAATTTTTTTCACTCACAACTCAGCACTCATTACTCAGTACTCAGCACTCAGCGTTTCAATCCAGGACTTGCCTTCTGGCTGATTTAATCAGTCCGCGCTTAGTTTTACTTTCAAGGCGTTTTTTTTGAGAGCTGCGAGTTGGTTTAGTTGGTCGGCGTTTTCTCTTGATTACAATTACGCTGTTAATCAGTTCTTGAAGTCGATTCAAAGCCTCTTCCCGATTTTGCTCTTGGCTGCGGTGTTCTTGAGCCTTGATGACAACGACTCCTTCTTGGTTTATGCGTCTGTCGTTTAGCTTCAGCAGTTGCTCTTTATAGAAAGCGGGTAATGATGAAGCCTCAATGTCAAAGCGTAAGTGGATAGCCGTAGAAACCTTGTTAACGTTTTGACCACCTGCTCCTTGTGAGCGAATCGCGCTAATTTCGATTTCGCTATCGGGGATGATGATATTGTGAGAAATTTGTAGCATAACTTAATATATCGCATCCAAAGTGCATAGGCGTAGCCCGTTGTAGACATCGCCCTACACTGATTCACCCATCCTCTTGTTGACAGGGTAACTTGTGCGGTAGAGCGATCGCCTCACTCTTCTAGATCAAACATTTAAATCGCGCAAAGCCAGACGAATTTGCTCCAAACGCCTGCGGTTGACACCAAGATCCGAATCTCCTATGCGAGAAGCTGAACGCAGATGAATGACTGACTCATTGGGAGGGAAATAAAACTCTACATCATCAACAAATTTGAAGATGCGACTTTTAGAAAGAGCATAGATGTAATTATCTGTCTGTTCGATAACTTCTGTGCGGGGAACAACGGTGAGGACTTTGAGTAAGGTTTTTTTTGCTGTGTCCCGATCTACATGATAGGCGATCGGGTCAATGGTGTGTTTAGCATCAGCATCTTGGCTGACAACACAGTTGGGGGAAGCCGGACAAGTACTAAGATGACCATTATTCACTCCCAAGCCAGAAGCAGCAGCCCAAGAAGCAGTAGGAAGGAGTAAACTCATCATCAGAGTTAGGAATATTGCCAAAGTAATACTCCACAGGCGTTGCGGCGCGAAAGCTGTTAGCAGACGAGACATGATGAATTTATTCCTTAAGGATTGAATAGCACTCAATTATTGTCGGTCATTTGGGGCGATCGCCTAAGGGACTTCCAACTAAAAAATAATCAATTGCTTTGGTGAGCGGGGGGAGCAGGGGGTGCAGGGGGAGAAGAAATTTGATAGTCGTATTGGATGTAGGAATTGAGTGCAGTTATTTTTGGATGTCCCTAATGGTTCATCGTAAAAGTTTTGATGAGTCCGTAACCAGCACTGCTTGAAAATCTAGGATTGAAGTCTTGAATACGAACTTGTGATGGAACTCAAAGGTTAATTTTTCTGGTTTACCGAACATAAAAATTCGAGTATACCGTAATGATTTTGGCTGTTTTATTGAGTGCGGTAATCATCAATTATTGAGTGATAAAAACCGAATTCACACTTATGGTAACTATTCCTAATATGAATAGGTAAGCGCAAATCGAACTGCGAAATAAACAAATAAAGACAAATTTTCAAGAGGAAAAGTTATGACATTAGTTCGTTGGAATCCCTGGAGAGAAATTGACACCCTACAACGTCAATTTAATGACCTTTTTGAGGATACCAGAGTACCATCTGCATTGCTTGAAAGAGGCTTAGTCAGAGTTCCGGCTGCTGAGTTACAAGAAACCGAAGATGCTATTCTTTTGAAGCTTGAAATTCCAGGTATGGAAGCTAAAGACCTGGATGTACAAGTGACAGAGAAGGCAGTTTACATTAGCGGTGAACGCAAGCAAGAAACAAAAACTGAAGACAAAGACACTACCAAGAGCGAATTTTACTATGGTAAATTCCAACGTCTAATTCCTCTACCTGCAAGAGTGCAAAACACCAATGTCACCGCAGACTACAAAGATGGCATCTTAAATTTGACACTGCCAAAAATAGAAGCCGAAAAAAATAAAGTTGTCAAAGTTAATTTAGAACAAGCATCTGCTTAAATCTAATTCCAACGAATGCACAACTTTAATGTCTCTGCGCGTTTAGTGATTTAATCTAAATCCAAGCTCAGTTGTCTAAACACAACTGGGCTTTTTTTGTAGCCGATACACTTACCCCTTCCCCAATCCCCAATCCCCATTACCCATTACCAATCCCCAATGTCTAACTTGTTGCCGATGACAAGCAGGGCTGAAAATTGTTGCAATAAGTCAGTCGGTGGAAATAAACGAAATTATGTTTCGTAATATGAATAGGCTGAAAATCCTTACCAATGACCAATGACTGAGGACAAAGCGCAAAGTCGAGCCACTGCGTTCCTGTCGCCCTGCGTCGGAAAGCATGTGGCGTTGAGCGGAGGTTTCCTCCGAACAGACGGCAGTTCCTTTAAGCGGGGGAACCCCGCCACCAGACTGCCTCAACTTTGTAAGAATGACAGTCCTAGCCAGTTCTCTAGAACTTACGCCGACAAATAAAAGATAGTTTTGCCCAGCAGTAATCATGACAAACCGCGTTTTAATTCTGGGAGGCAGGGGGAGGATTGGTAGCAGTGTTGCTCAAGATCTCGCCACTCACACCCAAGCAAAAATTACTATTACTGGACGTTATTCTGGAAATGAAGGGGATGTAGAGGCGAAGTGGTTGACTACCAAACAGCACTGGAATGTGGGAACAGAAGTAGAGTTTTTGGTGTTGGACTTGGCGGAAGTGGATAAACTGCGGGAGGCGATCGCTAATTCCGATTTGGTTATCCACTGTGCTGGCCCCTTTCACTACCGAGATACTAATGTTCTGGAAATTTGTATTGAAAAAGGTGTTAATTATTTAGATGTCAGTGACCATCGTTCTTATACTAGTAAGGCTTTGAAGTTAGATGAACAGGCTGCGGCTGCTAATGTCACAGCAATTATTAATACTGGGATTTTTCCTGGTATTTCCAACAGTATGGTACGTCAATGTGTCGAGCAACTTGATAAACCAGAAAAAATTCATCTTAGTTATTTAGTCTCCGGTTCTGGTGGTGCTGGTGTCACAGTCATGCGGACAACTTTTTTGGGGTTGCAGCATTCTTTTGAGGCTTGGATTAATGGCAATTGGCAATTGATAAAGCCATACAGCGAAAGGGAGACTGTTAATTTTGCATCCCCCTATGGACGTACTGGAGTTTACTGGTTTGATATGCCGGAAACCTTCACTATGCCGCATTCTTTTCCCTCGGTTAAAACTGTAATTACAAAGTTTGGTTCAGTACCCGACTTTTATAATCACATGACTTGGATAGCGGCGCATATTTTCCCTAAATGGTTAATGCAGCGTCGAAGTATGATTGAATTTCTCTCTCATGTCAGTCATTTTATGACGGATGTCACCAATCCTTTTACCGGAATTGGGGTAGCAGTGCGTGCAGAAGTCACAGGGCAAAAAGATGGAGAAACAGCTTTTTATTGTGCAGATTTAGTTTATGAAAATACCGCCTTAGCTTCTGGTTGTGGCACAGGTAGCATCGCCCAATTGTTACTAGAAGGCAAATTGAAAAAACCAGGAGTTTCGCCTGTAGAAGAGGCATTACCTACAGATTTATTTGTGGAAACAATGGAAAGCCGAGGAATTACGATTGATCGCAATTGGGTTTAAAATGATATGCCGTGATCTACAAGGTTGACTGTTGCTAGACATTTATTTGTAGGGTGGAATGTCACTCTACAACGGGGGGAACCCCCGCAACGCAGTGGCTCCCCTTAAAAAGGGGGACTTTGAAGTATTTCCCCCCTTTTTAAGCTACGGTGTACACACAAGTCATCGAATCACTACCAGTCCTCGAATTACCCCACCCTAACC
>JAVRCF010000027.1:0-84313 GCA_034530935.1 Aulosira sp. DedQUE10
TTTGCGAAAGTTTCTGGTTCTAATAATTTAGTGCATCTTCATGGAGAATTGGTATGAGCCCTCTTTTATCACTTTCGGGAGAGAATAATCTGGGATGCTTACAGAATAAGACTTTTACCAAAAACCTTGATTTTAGGCATTATGTTAGAAAATAAACGTTCAAATGCCCGTTCTGTGTGCGGTTAAAAATTTGGCTCTTATTTTTCTTTTCCCAGAGTAACAAAAGAGGGATGAGAGAGAATGTGTCTGCTCATGGGTGTTTCTCCTCGCTTCCTTAATATTTATCTCTGATGAGCGAGGAATTATGCAGTTTTCGCGTCTTATACCACATATCTCTTCAGGGAACAGCCGTGTTGTGCCCCTACAATTGCATTGTCACCCGATGCAATTCAATTGCAGGGCGATGCATTAACATAGCAAGCCGATGCAATTCGATTGCAGGGCGATGCATTAACATAGCAAGCCGATACAATTCGATTGCAAGGCGATGCATTAATATAGCAAGTCGATACAATTCAATTGCAGGGCGATGCATTAACATAACAAGCCGATGCTATGTCTAACAACAAGCTGTTTTGCAGCTACGCATTACAAATTGAATATCCTCAGCTTATAACTTTGGACGCAGTTCAAATGCCATTTGAGATAAGTTGTTTCCGGTTGCAGTGACAATGCTTCTTCATCTGCTAGTTCTTGAACTAAAAACTGCATGATCTGTAATTTTTCTGCACGAGACAGATTTCGCAAGGTCGGGAATAATTCTGCTATGCTCATCTGGGCTGAGGAAGAATAACTAGATACGATTTTAACTTGCGTCAATTTCGCATTGCAGATAAATACAATCAAATTTACGGGAGATGCGATGTCTAACGACAATCTGCCAAGCAGCTACGCATGACAATTGGCAATGGCTCCAATTTCTATTAATATGCGATCGCAGATCATGATTTCTATGTGCGCTCTGTAGTAGTGCAAGAACTAGCGCGCAACTTCCCAGATGATAGCAGTACTATAGAGTTTCTCAAAGATTGTGCGATCGCAGATGATGATGCCGATATCCGCCATGTCGCTTTAGTCCAGTAGGGTGCGTTATGGACTTTAGTCCTAACGCACCATCAAAGCTTTTTGGTGCGTAAGAGAGCGGCATAACACACCCTACCAACGGCAGATGATCAAACAAATCAAAATTATTGTAAGTGCGATCGCTCTTTACTCACTTTAGTATATCCGTACTATAATAAACAGACTTTCAAACTTATAATGATGTGCGGCATATTCTCTCATCAGCAATGTCCACTTCCTCAATCCCTCAACAGCCACCAGTAAACGCCTCTGTTAATTATGAAACCATCACCGGAGTGGTGGAACGCCTGACCTTTAACTCAGAAGAATCAGGCTACACTGTAGCGCGGCTGGTGCGTCCTGGTACAAAAGACCTGACCACAATTACTGGTAGCTTCGCTAACATTCAACCAGGACAGACACTGCAACTAACAGGTTTCTGGCGCGATCATCCACAGTATGGCCCCCAGTTTCAAGTTGTCAATTACAAGGAAACCAAACCAGCTACACTCACTGGAATTGAGAAATATCTAGGCAGTGGACTGATTAAGGGTGTGGGGCCAGTCACAGCTAAACGCATTGTCGCGCACTTTGGTGAGGAAACCCTAGATATTATCGAACACCAAATTGAGCGATTGATCGAAGTTCAAGGCATAGCCAAAAAGCGGATCAAGTTAATCAAGAATGCCTGGGAAACACAAAAAGCCATTAAAGAAGTGATGGTATTTTTGCAAGGACATGGTGTTTCTACTACATACGCCGTAAAAATTTATAAACAGTATGGCGATCAGGCGATCGCAAAAGTTACAGAAAATCCCTACCAGCTAGCAACCGATATCTACGGGATTGGTTTTTTGACTGCCGATAAAATTGCGCGAAATATCGGCATTGCGCCAGATAGTGAGTTTAGATACTGTGCAGGAATTATTCATGCTTTGAGTGAAGCAGCAGAAGACGGGCATTGTTACTTACCTCAACCGGAACTGATTGAGTGTGTAATAAAGTTACTCACCACGGATGAGCATCAGCCAACAGAATCTAGCATTGCTCAAATCATCAAAGACATGGCACTCCTCGATGACTTAATTAGAGAGAAAGCAGAAGAGAAAACCCTGTGTTACAAGCCAACTTACTTTCACACTGAGCAAAATTTAGCACAACTCATATCTCGACGTTTGAGTCAACCAGTCGCACAAGACATTCCCCGTGTTCGGGCTTGGCTAAAGCGTTTTACCAGTAGCCACAAGATTCAGCTTTCAGAACAGCAGCAAGAAGCTGTAGAAATAGCGGCTTATTCCCCTGTGATGATTTTGACAGGCGGCCCTGGTGTAGGCAAGACCTTCACCACCCACACGATAGTTAGCTTATGGAAGGCGATGGGCAAATCTATTGCTTTGGCTGCACCAACCGGAAGGGCAGCTCAAAGACTAAGTGAAATGACAGGGCTAGAAGCGAAAACAATACACCGCTTACTGGAATTTGACCCAAAAACAATGGGTTTTAAATGCGACAATCACAATCCTTTGCCCCACACGGCAATTATTGCTGATGAAGCATCAATGCTGGATTTATTCTTGGCATACTCTTTAGTAAATGCTGTGGCTGCTGGCGCGCAACTATTGTTAGTGGGAGATATTGATCAGTTGCCCTCGGTAGGGCCAGGGCAGGTACTTGCTGACTTGATCAATTCTTCGCGGGTGCCAGTGGTGCGATTAACCCAAGTATTTAGGCAAGCCCAGCAGAGTGCAATTATCACCGCCGCACATCAAATTAACCGGGGGCAATATCCCACAATAGAGCCAATCTCCGATAATCCTGTGTCTGATTGTCTCTGGCATGGTGGCGGATTTGAGCCAGAACATGGAGTACAAGCGATTTGTGAGTTGATTACAGATTTGATTGGGCGTTTAGGATTTAATCCAGCTACGGATGTGCAAGTGCTTTGCCCGATGACGCGGGGGCTTGTAGGGACTCGCAATCTGAATACCGTATTGCAAAAGCTGATTAACCCCCCTAGCCCCGATAAGGTGGAAATTAACAGGGGTGGAATGACTCTGCGTGTAGGCGATCGCATAATTCAGCAGATGAACGACTACAACCGCGAAGTATTTAATGGGGATTTAGGAATTATCACTGCTATAGATACAGAAGAACAGGAAGTTGCAGTCCAGTATGGCGATCGCTCTGTGGTTTACGATTATGCTGACCTGAATGAAATATCGCTAGCATTCGCCACGACAATTCATAAATCTCAAGGCTCAGAGTATCCAGTGGTAATTTTGCCACTATATATGCAACACTATATGATGCTGTCGCGTAACCTGTTCTACACTGGTTTGACTCGTGCTAAAAAGTTGGCAATTGTGATTGGCTCTAAAAAAGTGATATCCCTGGCTGTGCGGTCTACTGATGACAAGGAGCGCCACACAAGGTTAGAGCAGAGATTAGTTAAGATGGGGTTGAGTTCAGCAGTTGAAATCTCAAGTTGATATTTTTACTGTTTAAATCAGGAAAATAGATCTCCTCATTTGATTTATACTTTTAGATTCGTCTGTTATCGAAAAGCTTGAAAGTTGTATGTCCAGCCCCAGTTCCGACATGGTTCGCGTTTATTTGCAAGAAATTGGTCAGTTTCCGTTGTTAACAGCAGACCAAGAAATTGCTTATGGTAGGCTTGTACAACAAATGATTGCCATCGAGCAACACAAAGATACACTCAGCCAACAATTAAATCGCGAACCTACTTTGAGTGAATTAGCTGTTGATGTTGACAAAAGTGAAGCTGAGGTAAATCAAATACTCCAGCGAGGTCAGCAAGCTAAACAAAAAATGGTTACAGCAAACCTGCGGCTGGTGGTTTCGATTGCCAAAAAGTATCAGCGCCGCAATCTGGAATTCTTGGATTTGATTCAAGAAGGAGCAATAGGTTTACAACGAGGTGTAGAGAAGTTCGACCCGAATCGCGGCTATAAATTATCAACTTACGCCTACTGGTGGATCAGCCAAGCAATCACAAGAGCGATCGCCGAAAAATCGCGGACTGTGAGGCTACCAATTCATATCACCGAAAAACTCAATCAAATTAAGAAAGTACAGCGAGAATTGTTTCAAACCCTCGGTCGTCTTCCAACTATTGCAGAAATTGCCACAGCTTTGAACCTACAACCCAACCAAATACGAGAATATCTCAGTGCCTCAAAACAGCCATTTTCTTTAGATTTAAAAGTGGGAGACAACCAAGACACAGAACTCAACGAACTTTTAGCAGATGAAGGTATTTCGCCCCATGAACAGCTAACTCAACAACTGTTGCGTCAAGATATGGACAATTTGTTAGCTTCACTCAAGCCGATGCAGCGTGAAGTCCTAATTTTGCGCTTTGGACTTAAAGACGATCAACAACTCAGTTTGGCTCAGATTGGGCAAAAGTTAAATGTGAGTCGAGAACGAGTCCGCCAAATTCAGCAGCAAGCAATCAATATTCTGCGTCGTCAACAACCATCCATTGGACAGTATTTATCTTCTTAAAATGTGCGATCGCCTGGGTGATATTCAAAAGTGATTGGGCAAGGTAGTTCACAAACTGGTTATCAAGTTTAACGATAGATTGGGAAAAATTCTTTGGGGTAAGGCTAATGACACAGGCAAACAGAGTTAAAAGTGAAACGTCTCCACAGGAAGCACCTGTGGTTTCAGATAATGAAGATACAACGACAGTTCAAGATTCACCTCAACAAGTTGAGAATACCCAAGACATTGACGAAATCTTGAACTCACTCAAAGCTTTACTAAGTGCTGTAGAAAAGTTGCAAAAAGTTCGCCAGGAAGTCGGCGATGTCAAACCCTTAATAGGGCGGATGCTTGATGGCGAATTGCTTGCTGGTGCTGAACTTGAGCAACTTAAAACAGGGGTGGGTGGCCTTCTGCGTTTGATTCGGGTTTACAGCGATCATCAAGCAGCACTGGCTAAAGCACAACCTGCAAGAAACTTGCTAGATGAAATACTGAAATAGCATCTTGAGAACAATTCTGCGGGGGGTATCTCGGAGAATGAACTTCACATAATCACTTATCAAACGTCATTGCGAATGCTTTAGTGGATGAACTCCACATAAGTGAATATATGTCCGCTCGCAATGGCAAATATAGCGGTTTTCAATTGCATAAAATATAGACCATTCGTAGGTGCGATAGCAGATTTTTAGTGTGGGAAAGTCGCAGGATACCCAACGAGTATCGGATGCAGCACCAACACTGACGATTTTGTCAAGGCGAAAAATATGATTTTGGTCGATGTTTTGCCAATAATCAAATCGCCAAGAACGCCAGTCAGGGATAAATGCAAATAGGTAGAGAATACCATTGTGCAGCCGCAGTTCTGAACGGTCAATATCCCAGATGCGTTGTTCTCCCGGTTTACTTTGATACCGAATTGTATAGCGACATTGTTGTTGAAAGCGTTCTTGCAGTTGACGCACGATCGCATCTAAACTGCGATCGCTATAATCAACAGGAGGACTAAAATCAACTTTCACAAACGCTGGTATATCCAACTCTGTTAAGTTACCGATGCGTTGAATTTGGCTAGCCTGAGCCGAAAAACCCATATCCGCTAAGAAATATGCGGCTACTGCAAGGGCTTCTCGTTGTTCTGCTGAGAGCAGCACAGGAAAATTTGACTCGACTAGTTCGTATGGGCTATGAGTACTGCTTTTAATTTCAATACCGCAGTCTCTCAGTTTGCGAATTGTGCGGGTAATTTTTTGTTTGACATCAGTATTATCCGCCGATTTACCTTGTTGTTCCAAAAAGCTTGAGAGTAAATCTGCTAATTCTTCGCGTCGCCGTGGCTTTTCGGCTAGAAGTCTCAGGATTTCCAGAGTAAAGGCGATTTGGTTGTAATTGCCGTCACTTTTGGCGGGCATACTAGAGAAAGATATTCCCAGATATTGCTAGGAATCATTAACTTGAGAGTTTAGCAGAAAAAACTTGTCTTGTGAACCAAAGGACTTGTCTTCTGAATGAAAGTTCTTACCTTTTGAATGAAAGTTCTTACCTTTTGAATGAAAGTTCTTGCTTTCTGAATGAAAGTTCTTACCTTTTGAATGAAAGTTCTTACCTTTTGAATAAAAGTTCTTGCCTTTTGAATGAAAGTCCTTACCTTTTGAATGAAAGTTCTTGCTTTTTGAATGAAAGTCCTTGCTTTGACTCACAACTTATTGTAGTGCGATCGCTGATCTGTTAGATGATGCGCGATCGCTTCCATCATTGGGTTATTGTTCTACTTGGGATTGTCTGATTTTTTCTTTAACCAGTTGCTCAAACTGATCCATCGAGGTTATATCAATCCCTGGTTCGCTTTGCAGCCTGTCCATGTATACGTGAAATGCGGCTTGGTCTTGCGGATGTGTTCTCACGTATTCTCTTAGCTGTTCTCTGCTCATGGTGGCAAAATTTATCTCGGTCATAAAAACCTCACTTTACCGTTTGGATAAATCAGTACTTCTGTCTCCTCCCCAGCTAAGACATAGATTTGATTTGTTCTCTCATCTAGCCTAACCACGTTAATTGGTTGAAGTACATTACTTAATCTGACGCAAACTAAGAAAAATTCAAAGGTTTGCTTGGAAGTTGGTATTTCTGAATACATAACTGCGGAATATTGACCTTGGAAAATAACCAGCTAAACCTATTTTTAGATTTGAGTTTTAATCCCATTACCGGGAATTATTAATTTGAAAGTGCCTTGACTTTGTGTTGCCCTTCGCGTCTTACCTCTGTTTCAATCCCGTTGCCGGGAATCATTAATTTGAAAGCTAAAGAACATGAATCAGGTAAAAAATATGGTATAGAAGTTTCAATCCCGTTGCCGGGAATCATTAATTTGAAAGATCGCCAGCATTGGGGTGCATTACAAGCACAGGGAATGTTTTGGCGAATGACGCAAGAGAATAAAAAAGTTAGTGAATTAGTGCGCGCTAACATGACGAAAGATTTGCAGCGCTTATATTCTAAAAGCATCGAATCAAAACAGGCTTACTGGTATAAAAAGCAGAAAACTGATGTCGAAAAAGCCACCCAACAAGAACTTTTACGCTTTCGCGGAGGTTCAACCCTCCAAGCTGCGGTTTGGGACGAAAATAATTTTTACACTTACGACTTGCTACGACTTTTACCTTATGCGCGAGTAGAAATCAGCGATCGCGAAACATTTTTAAATGTAGCTAAAAACTCAGAACGTGGTGAAGAAGAATTTCCCGATGATTTTATCAATGTTTATCTTCGCATTCAGTCATGGGTTGACCAGCGAATTGAACATCTGAGTTTACATACTAACCGTCAGAGTAGCGAATTACAAATTGGCGAACTTTGTCTCATAGATAAATTAACTCTCATTGGACATCCCCAATCTGATGTCATAACTTGTTTGCGAAAAAAGCAACTCCTAACTTTTCTCGTCCCAGTCAACAAAAACAAACAAAGTAGTCACTGGGAAGTAAGCCGTACCCTTAACCTCAGTCCTTTATTTGGCTTATATCGCTTAGTTGACGCAAGTGAACAAACTTATGCCTGTGCATTTAATCAAGATGCATTACTTCTCGAAGCTTTAAAATGGCGTTTGAAAAAATTCACCAGCACCCGCTTTGAATCTACCATTTTTTAGTTTCACGCAAAGGCGCATTCGCGCAGCGTCTCGCAGAGAAGACGCAAAGGTAAGAGTTTAAGCAATACCTCTGCGCGACTCTGCGTTTCCCTCAGCGTACCTCTGCGTTTAAAAAAATTCTCCACAATTATGTCTACCTTACTGCAAACACTACTAATTGAAACACTTCCAGAAAATACAGACCCAATTTTGCGTTTGTATATCGAGAAGTTACTACCATCTCTGGAACAGGAATTTTCGTTAATTTCAGCTTTGGGTGGTTCTTTTGAAGCACATTATCAAATTTTATCTCAGCTAGGCGTAGCCGCAAAGCGGCTTGTCGAGAGACATCGCTATGCTCAAGAAAAAGCCCAAAACTGGTCAAACCGTGCTGACCAAAATTTACTAGTTCACGTTCTCAATGGCTTACTCACAGCTTGGAACATCAGCAAATATTTACCTCAACCTTTATCGGAAATTGAAAAATATCTCCTTTGTTTAGGTTTAACCCTGCACGATTACAACAAATATTGCAACGGACAGGGAGAAGAAACACCCAAAAATTCGGAAGTCGCAGAAATTCTTAATCTCTGTCGTGATTTAGGCGAAAAACTCAACTTTCAATTATTTTGGTCAGAATGGCAAGAGTATTTACCAGAAATTGCTTACTTAGCACAAAATACCCAAAACAAAGCTGGCACAAATATTTACCCAGCTAACTGGCCTGTTCTTAAAATTAAAGACCGTCGTCGTTTAGAAATTCCCCTGCGTCGTCTACTAGCTTTTGGCGATATTGCGGTACATTTTACCGACCCAGGTGATATTGATACTCAAACCAGAGGTGATAGACTGCGGGAACAACTGCGGTATTTAAATATTAATAAAAATCTGGTTTATCATCGCCTGCGAGATACCATCGGTATTTTGAGTAATGGTATTCATAACGCCACAATTAAATATGCCAAAAACCTAAATTGGGAACCCATTTTATTTTTTGCCCAAGGTGTAATTTACCTAGCACCACCACATAGCGAAACTCCAGATATTAACGAACTCCAAGAATTTATTTGGAGTCAAATTAGCGGAGTTTTGGCAAGTAAAATGATGGGTGGAGATATCGGTTTTAAGCGAGATGGTAAAGGCTTAAAAGTTGCACCCCAAACCATAGAATTATTTTCGCCAGCAGAACTGATTCCCAAACTACCACGAGTAATTGAGGTGAAAGTAGCAAATATAAAAGACCCAGCAACACCCAAACGTTTAGAAAAATTACCTTTAACTGAAACTGAGCGAGAATTTCTCAATCAAGGTGCAGATATCCGCGCTGATAGAATCGCTGAATTTATTTTTCTGACTCAGAAAGAGTTTTTTGGTGATGCGCCAGAATATATCACTTGGATGCTAAATAAATTAGGAGTACAAGACAAAATTTCACCCGAACAAACCCAAATCCAAGCGGGAGGGGTAAATTATGGCTGGTATCATGCAGCTGCATATTATGTTGCTACTCATGCAACTTTAAAACCAGAAGATATTTCAGAACGCATGGAAAAATGGGCGGAAGATTTAGCAAATTGGGCAAGTGAAAATAACTTACTCCCCTCACATACTAGCCCAATCCGTGAGATTTTCTCGCAATACTTAACTCAGTATTTAGAAGTTAAAGGCTGGTCAAATAATCATAACTCCTTCAGTACCGAATTTACAGCTTATGCTGATGCTAAAACCAAAGCAGCAAAACAGCCTATTTGTTCCTTAAGTTCCGGTGAATTTGCCTCAGAAGACCAAATGGATTCTGTAGTGTTATTTAAACCGCAGCAATATAGTAATAAAAATGCCCTTGGTGGAAGACAAATCAAACGCGGTATTTCTAAAATATATGCTTTAGAAATGTTAATGCGTCAAGCCTTTTGGTCAGTCCCAGCCGGAAAGTTAGAAGAACAACAACCAGTATATTTATATATCTTTCCGGCTTACGTCTATTCTCCCCAAACTGCGGCAGCTATCAAGTTGTTAGTCAACAATATGAAACAAATTAATCTCTGGGATGTCCGCAAGCAATGGCTAGAGAAGGAGATGAATATAAATGCCTTACAATCAGTTGCTTGGTTAACTGAAGAAGCAACATCAGGACGCTTTCAAGACGATAAATATAATAAAGAAGACTTGCCCTTTATGGCAATGAATTACACAACCACCAGAGGTAAAACTCTTACCGATGCATGGGTACAACCTGTATTTCTAGCTTTATCGCTGCCTATATTACTCGGAGTAAAAGTCATAGCCACCAGTAGTTCAGTTCCCCTATATAACAGCGATAGTGATTTTAAAGAATCTGTAATTCTCGATGCACCTGCATCATTTTGGAATTTACTCGGATTATCTAATTCCCTACGAATTCAGGATTTTGCCAATGCTATGCAGCGCCTTTTATTTGCCTACACTCTGCATTTAGATACTCGCAGTTCTCCTCCAGATGCCAAGTGGCGAGATTTGATTAAAACAGTGCGAGATGTAACAACAAATGTACTCAACATTTTTGCTTTAGCAACAGAAGGATTGCGACGTGATAAACGAGATATACCCAGCCAAGAAGAAGTTAAACGTTATTGGCAATATGCCCAAACCTGGGTAAAACAAGATAATTCAACCACAAATCAAGGAGCCTATATCATGAAACTAATTGAAAAAATTGTGCAGCAATATCGCGTATTTTATCAAGCTAGCCTTGGCGAATCGAGTCATACAATTTTATTACCAATTTCTAAAGCATTGGAAATGATTTTGTCAGTTCCTCAACAAGTTGATGTCGATGATTTAATTTTTCAAGCATCTGGACAACTTCAAGATGCTATAGAACGCCAAGAAGTCTATAAACGTCCTTTAATGATGGATAAATCAGTTGATAAAGCTACAAGACTCGAACGAGAATTAACAGCAATTCATACCTTTATGACAACCTGCGTCCATGAATTATTTCTCGAACTTTATAAAGGCGATCGCGCTTTATTACAAGAAAACCGCAACCGCATCAAATCCGGTGCAGAATTTGCCTACCGATGGTTAGCTTTGCAAGAAAAAGCTGCTAAATCATCCTAATTTTCTATCTTTGATTATTGCCACCATCTCAAATTATCAGGAGCAAAATCATGAGTATTCTTACAACATTAAAGCCCGAATTTCAATCCGTATTTCCCCGCTTGGCTTCTGGGAAATATATCCACTTCATTATGCTACGTCACAGTCAATCATTTCCCGTATTCCAAACAGATGGAATTCTCAACACTGCACGCACACAAGCCGGCTTAGGAACTACAGATATCAGCAAAAAGCAAATTAGCCGTTTGGTGATGTTCAAGCGCAAACAAACCACCCCTGAACGCCTGGCTGGAAGAGAATTACTGCGCGGTTTAAATCTTACCAGCGCCGATGATACAAATAAAGATAAATACTGCGAATATAACGGCGAGAAATCTTGTAAAAAATGCCCTGATTGTATTATCTATGGATTTGCGATCGGTGATAGTGGTTCCGAACGTTCTAAAGTATATTCTGACTCGGCTTTTTCTCTCAGCGCTTATGAAGAGTCCCATCGCAGTTTTACATTCAATGCACCCTTTGAAGGTGGAACAATGAGCGAAGCAGGGGAAATGCGTAGTAGTATTAACGAATTAGACCATGTTATTCCAGAAGTCACATTCCCCACAATAGAAACACTGCGCGATCCTACATACGAAGGCTTTCTTTATGTGTTAGGCAACTTACTGCGTACCAAAAGATACGGCGCACAGGAATCACGCACAGGAACCATGCGAAATTACATCGCCGGAATTGCATTTTGCGATGGTGAAATATTTAGTAATTTACATTTTACCCAAGCACTTCACGATGCTTTAAAAGGTGATGTTGATACTCCTATTAGTGATGTTTTACAGCAGGTGGAATCTGTGGCGAATAATTTACTCAACGATGAACCTGTACGCAAGAGTAAGCTGATTTTTGGTTCACAGTTAGATGAGTTGCTAGAGGAAGTTAACGCACTTTATCAAGATGAAGCAAGTTTAGTAGAAACCATGAATGCACTTTACGGACAAACTAAAGCTTATGCAGAATCTTTTGGTGCGTTGAAAAAGAAAGGGAAGAGTAATTCGTAATTATCTTTTCCATTGTAGGGTGCGTTATCGCTTCAGCGTAACGCACCATCAAAAAATCAAGGTGCGTTAGCCTGCGGCATAACACACCCTACGTTAATCAAAAATGGCTTTTTATGGCATTATATCACTGCACATTGACGCTACATGATAACGTTTTCTTCGCTACGCGAGAGATGGGGATTCTTTATGAAACTGAAAAATATTTACATAATTGGGGATTAAGTTTTGCACTTTTTGCAATTCATTACATTCCCCAACCATATCGGCTACAAGGAGAATTAGCACAAAAACCAACATATTTAGATGCACGTGCTGAACAAAATCTTCTCCATCTCAATCAAGCAGGAATTTATGTTTTTCCGGCTCAACCTATTTCTTGGTCATATCAAATTAATACTTTTAAAGCTGCTCAAGTCGGGTATTATGGTAAATCAAAGCAGTTTGGTGATCAGGGTGCCGAGAAAAACTACCCAATTAATTACGGCAGGGCTAAAGAATTAGCTGTTGGAAGTCAATATCGTACTTATATTATTGCTTCTGAAAATCTCAAAATACCGCGTTGGATACGTTTAGGTAAATGGGCTTCAAAAATCAGAGTTGAAGCGGTAAAAATTCCCGACAATATCATACAAACTAAATCTGGGGATTACACCTGTTTGCATCCTCTAAACCCCTTAGATTTACCAAGCGATACTCGAATCCTGCTTTATAACCGAATTGTTATGCCTCCGGTAAGTTTAGTCAGTCAGTCACAGTTACGCGGTGAGTATTTAGTAACTAAAAAAGATGATTTGCAAGATTTTAAATTAGGATTAACAGCAGAACAATCTCAACAGTTACCAGCAGAAATTTCTCTACCAAAGGTGGCATTTTATGGAGCCGGAAATGTTGTCGCAACTGCATAAACCATCAACATTACATTCAATTGTGGTCGAAATTGCGGCTGCGGATATGGGAGATATTCCGTTTACTTTATCTCGTGCATTACACGCGCTGGTAATTAAATGGCTAGCCGCAGCTAATCCAGCAATCGCTGAAGCTGTTCACGCTAGTCAAAATTCACCATTGACTATTTCCGGGTTGTTAGGAAATCGCCGACAAGGTGGGGTGCGCGCAGGAGATCATTTTTATTTTCGGATTGGTTTATTGGATGGTAGTTTAATTGAGCCATTAATGCAGGGATTTGAAAAATCAGAAACGAAATCTTTAGTATTAGCTGATTTCCCGTTTATTTTACGGAATATGTACGCGCTACCAGGAACGCATCAATTAGCAGGTGCGGCTGACTATGCTTTATTATTTAATCCAGCGCAGGTTTTGCCTGAGATTGAATTAAACTTTCTCTCTCCTACTAGCTTCAAACAAAATCAAAACGTGCAAACCTTTCCTCTACCCGAATTAGTGTTTAACTCGCTGCATCGAAGATGGAATATTTTTGCACCGGAACCATACCAAATTCCTCATTGTGAATGGAATGCTTTAGTTACACCCTACGAACTCAAAACCTACGCACTCAAGATGGAAGGAGGTACAGAAGTGGGGGCACAGGGTTGGGTACGCTATCGATTTAGTAGCCCAGAAATGGCTCGGATTGCCACTATTTTGGCTAATTTTGCTTTCTTTGCTAGTGTGGGGCGGAAAACTGCAATGGGAATGGGACAAACGCAGATAGGAAATTCAAAATTCAAGATTCACAATCCAAAAGCTCAAAATTTGCGAAAACCTCGGAACAAAAGTAACGCACTAAAACCTCAATGATGGTGCGTTACGCACTCCGTTCTAACGCACCCTACAATACTTGCATGATTTGGGCGGTTAAGATGCCCAGCCCACAGGATTTATAGACGTTTTAAATATGTACATGAATGAACAATTCTACCTTCCCTTAGCTTATTTAAATGCTTGGGAATATTGCCCGCGTCGTTTCTTTTTAGAATATGAACTTGGAGAAAATGCGGATAACGAACACATTATCATTGGCCGCCATCTGCACCGCAATGTTGATGATGAAGGCAAGAATATAGAAGGGAACAAGGTAGTTTACCGACATCAGTGGGTGTGGTGCGTAGGCGTAGCCCGTCGTAGACATCGCATCCTGATCAACGGTATCATTGACGCAGTGGAAGAAATAGACGGCCAGCTCATCCCTTTGGAGTTTAAAAAGGGACGCATGGCTAACCACCTCAATGACCATTTTCAACTCTGCGGTGCGGCTTTGTGTCTTGAAGAACGCACTGGTAGCACCATCCCCTACGGAGAAATTTTTTACTACGCCAACCGCCGCCGCGAACAGGTACATTTTACACCCGCATTGCGACAAGCTACAGAGCAGGCAATTCAGGCGGTACGGGCGGCAATTGGTGGCGCAATGCCAGCACCAATTGACAATGCCAAAAAGTGTCAGGATTGCAGCTTACAGAAAATTTGCTTACCCAAAGAAATCAAAAAATTACGTCTTGAGGTTTAAACAATGTCTATTCTTTATGTAACTCAGCCCGATGCTGTTCTCAGTAAAGCTGCGGAAGCTTTTAAAGTTGCCTTAAAACAAGAAGATGGTAACTGGGAGAAAAAATCGGTTCCCGCCCAAACTGTCGAACAAGTTGTATTGATGGGCAATCCCCAAATTACTGGCGATGCTTTGGTATATGCTTTCAAATTAATGATTCCCGGCAACGGGATTGAAACCTAATCCCACTTGGACGTAACGAAGATATGGGTTGCAGCTTTCAAATTAATGATTCCCGGCAACGGGATTGAAACTTGACAGGCAATGTGGGAGGCGATAATTTGATGAACTTTCAAATTAATGATTCCCGGCAACGGGATTGAAACCAAAAATACTATATTTGTAAAGCGCTTTACAACTTTGACTTTCAAATTAATGAAATCCAGCAACGGAATTTAAATATTCCCAAAGAGTTCGCATTGCGATCGCAATTCAAATAATATTTGCGACACATAAATCCATTCATAAGGGCACAACAATGTTCATACGTGTCAACTTAACGTGAAACCCTTATCAAGCCTGATGCAAGCGTTTTCTCGCTTCCCATCAAGATTCGCGTCACCCCACCCCAGTTTTGTCTAAAGCCAAAACGTCCCCTCCCCGCAGGCGGGGAGGGGATTAAGGGGTGGGGTAAAACGCCTGTGGAATAAGCGTTTGAGCTTAAGTTGACACCAATGAACAATGTTGTGCCCCTACCCATCTATAACTATGCCCTATGCAATTTTCTAAAATTCGGCAACAGATTCAAAACTTAAAACCCAATACAGTTCAGTTAAGAAAATTAATCGACAACAAAGCCAAAAAACTAGTTACTCAACAAAAAAATAAAACACTAATTTTGGAGGGGGTTTGGGGGACGCAACCGTCACCCAATCGGGGGTTTGGGGGAGAATCCCCCTTCCAATGCTGGCTTTTTCAACAAGTGACAAATCAATCTCTAATTACCTTAACCCAAGCGTATTGACCTGAAACCTAGATTCTGTGGGAATTTTGTAATTACGAATTACAACTAAACTGAAATAGGTTGCCGCACTTCTATTAGTTCGCCAGTCAAGCTAAAAGGGCGAACTTCGGTAATTTTGACTTTCACCAACTGCCCTTTGAGTTGCTTGATATCGCCAGTGAAGAAAGTCAGACGATTACCACCAGTGCGTCCCATTACCTGAGTTGGATCTTTGGTATTTTGGTCTTCTACCAGCACTTCTTCAATGCGTCCAAAGTAACGCTGCGATCGCTCTGCTGCTTTGGTGCCCACTAAATGATTTAATCTTTGTAGGCGATCGCTTTTCACTTCTTCGCTCAACTGATTTGACCATAAAGCGGCTGGTGTGCCGGGGCGCGGAGAATATGCGGCTGTATTCAACAAATCAAAGCCAATATCCTCTACTAACTTCAAAGTATTCTCAAACTGCTCTTCCGTTTCCCCAGGAAAACCGACAATTGCATCGGCACTAATCGATGCATCTGACATATATTGGCGAATGGTGTCAATTATCCGGCGGTATTTCTCATGGGTATAACCGCGTGACATTGCCTTCAACAATTCGTTATCCCCAGATTGAAAGGGAATATGGAAGTGTTCGCAAACTTTGGGTAATTCTGCACAGCCTTTAATTAAGCGCTCAGTAAAATAACGTGGGTGACTGGTAGCAAAACGTAGTCTTTCAATTCCCGGTACATCATGGACATAGTAAAGTAAATCTGTGAATGTATGCAGATGTCGCCCTGCTGGTGTGACTCCTGGTAAATCACGGCCATAAGCATCAATATTTTGACCGAGTAGGGTAATTTCTTTGTAACCTTGCTTTCCTAGTTCTATCATTTCGGCGCGAATGGCTTCTGGTGTGCGGGATTGTTCCACACCACGCACATTAGGCACAACGCAATAGGTGCAGCGTTCATTACAGCCATAAATCACATTCACCCATGCGGTAACTTGGCTATCGCGTCGCGGTTGGGTGATATCTTCCATAATGTGAACTGGCTCGGTAGCCACCACTTGATTGCCTTCAAATACCGACTCCAGCAAATCTTTGAGGCGGTTGGCGTGTTGCGGCCCCATTACTAAGTCTAATTCCGGCACACGCCGCAATAGACTTTCTCCTTCCTGTTGAGCAACGCAACCAGCAACAATCAACGTCAAATCAGGTTGCTCGTGTTTGCGCTTGGCTTGTCTACCCAAGTAAGAATATACTTTCTGCTCGGCATTATCCCGAATCGAGCAGGTATTGTAGAGAATGACATCTGCATTATTGGGATCTTCGGAAAACTCAAAGCCCATGTCTTCTAAAACGCCAGCCATGCGCTCTGAGTCGGCTTTATTCATTTGACAACCAAAAGTAGTGATGTGATAGCGGCGTTTAGAAGTGGTCATGAGGAATTATGCTTAGTCAGCGTAAATTATATAAGCTTTCTTTCTATTCTATTAAAGTATAGAAAAGTCCACCCGAAGCAGGAGGCGATCGCGCTGATGGTTCAAGAAGCTTTACCAACTGATATCGCTCCCGCCCCAGACATCAGTCAGATGAGTTTCACGGAGGAGGGGTGAGCGTTTAGGCGATCGCTTTCTTAATACTACATTTCTACTACAATATGACTTATTTACATATTTTTACTGTTTATGGACACAGTGGATAGCAACGTCACAGACTGGACGTATATCAGCTATGAAAAAATACCCGAAAATTTCAATAAATGGAGTCTGACAGAATCTGATTATCGCTTATTTAACAAAACAGATTGGGTGGTAACGGAAAAAATTCATGGTGCTAATTTTGGTATCAGTACTGATGGAGTAGAGGTACGCTTTGCCAAAAGAAAAGAGTTTTTAGAGCCAGGAGAAAATTTTTTTGATTATCAATCTTTAAAAGCCCAATTAGTACCGCAGGTGCAGGAAATTTTCCAGATTTTGCAATCTGATAAGCGGTTGCAGAAAATATATATTTATGGAGAATTGTTTGGCGGCCAATATCCCCATCCCGATGTACCTGCTGTTAGTCACGTTCAGGCTGTTCAGACTGGTGTTTATTATTCACCAAAAATAGAATATTGTGCTTTTGATATTGTTGTGGTGCAAAGTAGTAATGCGGCAGAAAAATATTATTTAGATTATGAAATAGCGCTCAAGCTGTTTCAGCAAGTGGGAATAATGGCAGCAGTGCCCTTATTTATCGGCAAATATCATGAGGCTTTGGTATATAACATTGACTTTGATTCTACAATTCCGGCAATTTTAGGTTTGCCTAAGTTACCCTTTGTGAACAAGGCTGAAGGAGTTGTGATTAAACCGCTCCATTCTATTTATATAGATACAGGCAAAGAGAAAATCCGCCCGATTATTAAGCAGAAAATTCCCGATTTTGCCGAAGATAGCCGATTTCATCAAGCACAAAAATGGACTGGAAAACAACAGCCAATAGTAATTAAACAAATAAATATAGAAGAAGAATTGAGTCAGGAAATGCTGGCTTTGGTAACGCCTACTAGGTTGAACAATGTTATTTCTAAAGTCGGGAGAGTTTCTGTAAACAACAAAAAACAGCGTCAACAATTAGTAGAATTATTAGTTACGGATGTCTTAGAAAGTTTCAAAGAAGAGTATGAAAGTATTTTTAATGCTTTAGAATATTCTGTTCAGCAAAGTATGATTGAGCAGTTAAATAAAGCATCTCAACAGTTAGTTGATAATTCAATACAGTTCAGTTAGGCTGGAATTGATTACACCGTAGGGGCACGGTGCTAGTAAGATTGTCTAGTTGTGAAAAATATTTTGGGTGCCGTGCCCCTACAAATATTTTTAACCCAAGCGTATTTGTTGATAATTACCAAAAATGATAAATTATGGATAAAAAAATTCCTAACTCATTATTCATTGAAGGCCGTGAGAAACCTTATCATACCTATTCAAATAATGTTTGCGATAGATAAATCATTCGGAGGGCACAGCAATGCTCATGCGTGTCAACTTAACGTGAAACCCTTGCCCAGATGCGTAGGCGTAGCCCGTCGTAGACATCGCTCATTTACCATCACGATCCGCGTTACCCCACCCCGGCTTTGCTGACGCAAAACCTCCCCTCCCCTTGCCAAGGGGAGGGGATTGAGGGGTGGGGTAAAATGCCTGTGGAATATAGCGTTTGAGCTTAAGTTGACACCAATGAGCACTGCTGTGCCCCTACCCATCTATCGCATTCTTTTTTTAAAATTGGTATCACCTGGTGGGTAGGGAAGAAAGTTGCCCCGCCGGTTTGGGAATCGGTAATTGGATGATTACCAATTACCAATTACCAATTACCAATTACCAAAATCCCTATTTTCTTGTAAGTGGGGATTTTTCAAAATTCATCGTGGTTTCCAAGTACCGTGAAACCCTGGAGGAATGACACTGGGTAATCCGAGTTTGCAAACTGGCGTTTCATCCAGGCGATCGCTATCAAATACCCAAACTTCGCTACTATGACTATTACCGTCATAGACAACTGTTACCAGCCAACTTTGCTGTTGATTTTGTGCATCTTGAATGTGGATGGGTTCGGAAGAATAGCGGTTTTCGCCTAAATCTGCTTCGGTAAAGGTTTCAGTTTGGTGATCGAAACGAGCGATCGTGTTTAATATTTCTTGACTAATGTCTGTTTCTGGGCGGAATGAGGACATATATGTGTACCGCGAAGCTTGTCCAACATTTTGCTGAGGTACACTCGGAAATTCACAATGTCTATCTATTAATTCTTGAATAGCTGTCACTTTCCCTGTTTGGGGATGCAGATGAACTCGCGTTAAGGTACTTTTAGCAGCAGTGTGAGTCTCTCCTATCGCCACCTCCCTAAGATATTGGTTAGTTTGAAAATCTTGATAGCGGGCGAAATCGACAATTAGTGTACCGCTAGCATCAACATAACCGTTGGCAAAATGCCACTGAAACCAAGGTTCGGTTTGTCCCCGACTTACTAAAGATAAGTTTTCACGATCAATTACCAAAATTTGAGTCCCTACTTCTGGTTGCCATTTGAGTGAATTACTATATGTGCTAGTCCCCAAGAGAATAGACCAAATATTCACCCGCACAGCCGGCGCAAAAAATACTAGATACTGCCCGGCTAACACAAAATCATGAATTGCAGGAAAGCCTTCTAAAGTAAACTTGGCTTTTTGCAGAATTTTGCCAGTAAAGTCGCTTTTGTAAACATTGAGTGTGGCATTTGGCCCGGGACTAACGCCAAAGTTAAAAATCTCTCTCGTTTGGTAGTCAACTTTGGGATGAGCAGAATAAGGTAATCCCTTATCCAAACCACCTAAATTATTTAAGCCATGAGTTTCTAAACTTTGAAGGTCGAGAGCATAAGGGTTATCACCTTCCCAAAGTGCTAGGAGTTTATCAGGTAATGCCAACACTGAGGTATTGGCAGCATTTTTTACTGGTCTACGCCATTGATTCCAAATTGGCCCTGGTGCCGTCATGCCATAGTTACCGTAAAGGAGTTTCCCTGCGGCGGCTTCTTCTTGATAACCAGCCGTTTGTACGTAGCGATAAACTCCTGTGGCCCCTGCATCGGTAAAATTCACTGCCAAAATCGCCCCATCGCCATCAAACCAATGTCCGACATGGATGCCACCACGTTCTAGCCGTGCGGGGCCATTGCGGTACAGTGTGCCACGTAAGCCTTTGGGGATGTCGCCAGCAAGAATCGGTAATTCTGTGAGAGGAAACTCTGTTGCTGGTTGCGCGATCGCCCCAGACCAAGCTTTTTTCGTTGATTTTTTTTCTATTGTCTGCATATAAAACTCGCTTTCACAACTAAAAGGCGATCGCCAAGGCCGCCTTTAAATCAAACTACACAACTATGTAAATGGTGTATAAAAATGCTTGCTGTTAAAATATCAGTGGAATGGTGATGTCTTTTTATTATTTTATCGGAATATTTTGAGTAGACGAGTGAATCGAAAAAACCGTTCAGGTTTAATGTTGAGTAGTCACGCAACAATTAGCCCCAAGCAAATCCTGTTTCCTTTTTCGTTAAAAATCAAGGTGCTAAAAATGAATTTTAGGTATAAAATAAAACCAAATTTTCGAGTAATTAGTTATTAGGTGCAATTAATGTCTACTGCTACGGTTAAAGCCTGTAGTTTGGGGCGCAACATTTATCTTAACGTCCACAGCTTTGGCAGAGCGATCGCTTTATTTATGATGCTGTGGGGATGTACGGCACCTGGTTTTAACGCCTCTAATTTAACTTGGAAAACTTATATCAATACACGTTATAACTTTGAGTTTCCCTATCCTAGTAACTGGAATGCCTTAACAGCACCAGAAAATGATGATGGAATTGCCTTTGTTGCCCCGCAAGACACTTCAGTAGAAATTCGTTCTTGGGCGAGTAATCGGCTACCCAATTCCCTAAACCTAGAACGGAACGCCAAAATCACCGTAAATCCTAACTTTCAAACAGCCCAAGGAATATCTGGGGTAATGGTTGTGGAAGTAGGACAGCAAGTAAGCTCTATGACCCTCACAATCACTCGGGGTCAGATTAAATACTACTGGCAAGGGCGAAGCCAGAGCCAAGATTTTACTAATTACTACCACTTGTTTTACTACATAGCCCAGCAGTATAAGGTTCCAGAAAAATAATGGGCATGGGGCATTGGGCATTCTTACAAAGTTCTGTTCGTCGGAGACGTTGGCGGAGCCATCGGAGGAAACCTCCGCTCAACGCCAGTTCGTTCAAGTCGGGAAACCCGCCCACACGACTGGCTCGACTTTGCGCTTTGTCATTTCTTCCCCTGCTCCCCCTGCTCCCTCATCCCCCAATCGCCTACTTTCTCCCTTTAGATAGTTGATAGGGGACACAAACCTGGTAGATTTAGCTTACAGCGAGTGAAAACAGGTAAAAATGAAAGTCCTGGTTATTGGCGGCGATGGGTATTGTGGTTGGGCGACTGCTCTTTACCTTTCAAATCAAGGTTACGAAGTTGGGATTTTAGATAGTTTAGTGCGGCGGCACTGGGATAACGAGCTTGGTGTCGAAACTCTTACTCCGATCGCGCCAATTCAGCAACGTCTCCAGCGCTGGTACGATTTAACTGGTAAATCCATAGACTTGTTTGTTGGCGATATCACTAATTACGAATTCCTCAGCAAAGCGCTGCACAAATTTCAACCCAGCGCCGTAGTGCATTTTGGGGAACAGCGTTCGGCTCCATTTTCGATGATTGACCGCGAACACGCAGTTCTGACTCAGGTCAACAATGTAGTTGGCACTTTGAATTTACTGTATGCCATGCGGGAAGATTTCCCCGATTGTCATCTGGTGAAGCTGGGGACAATGGGTGAATACGGTACACCCAACATAGACATTGAAGAAGGCTATATCACAATTGAACACAATGGGCGCAAAGATACATTGCCTTATCCCAAACAACCAGGCTCAATGTATCACCTCAGCAAAGTCCATGACAGTCACAATATCCATTTTGCTTGTCGAATTTGGGGACTGCGCGCTACAGACTTGAATCAAGGTGTAGTTTATGGCGTTTTAACCGAAGAAACAGGAATGGACGAAATGTTGATCAACCGCCTTGATTATGATGGCGTGTTTGGTACAGCACTCAACCGCTTCTGCATTCAAGCAGCTATCGGTCATCCCCTCACCGTCTACGGTAAAGGTGGACAAACACGCGGCTTTTTGGATATTCGGGATACAGTAAGGTGTGTAGAACTAGCGATCGCTAACCCTGCTCAATCTGGTGAATTCCGTGTCTTTAACCAATTTACCGAACAATTTAGCGTTGGTGATTTGGCAATCATGGTGAAAAAAGCTGGGAATGCTATGGGAATCAATGTGGACATTAATCATCTTGATAATCCGCGAGTTGAGAAAGAAGAGCATTACTTCAACGCTAAAAATACCAAACTCTTGGATTTAGGTTTACAACCTCACTATCTCTCTGATTCTCTACTCGATTCTCTATTAAACTTTGCCATTAAGTATCAGGCACGAGTTGATCAAAAGCAAATTTTGCCCAAAGTCTCTTGGCATAGAAAATAAGAGTGCTGAGTTATGAGTGCTAATTAGGGTAAATTCTTTGTGCGACTGATAACAGAACCCTATTTAAATCAGGTAAGTCGCTGGCCTCAAACTGGTCGTCATATCCTAGCGCAATATGACGACCAATCAATTGTTGTTTATCAAGCATATCGTCCAGCTATTGGTCATTTCGCCGCCACTCACGGTTATTTTGGTGGCGAATTTAGTTTCGACCGCATGAGTTGGATTAAGCCTAATTTCTTGTGGATGATGTATCGTTCCGGATGGGGTATAAAAACTGGGCAAGAAGTAGTATTGGCTATTTGGATTAAACGTTTGGCTTTTGAGGAAATGTTGTCAGCAGGCGTACATTCAACCTTTAGTCCCGAATTATATCTCAGTAAAACTACTTGGCAATTAGCGCTAAAACAGTCACAAGTGCGCTTGCAATGGGACCCAGATCATCATCCATCCGGTGCCAAATTAGAACGACGTGCTATTCAGT
This sequence comes from Aulosira sp. DedQUE10, assembly GCA_034530935.1. Classification (GTDB taxonomy): domain Bacteria; phylum Cyanobacteriota; class Cyanobacteriia; order Cyanobacteriales; family Nostocaceae; genus Aulosira. Next base: position 22,895 of record JAVRCF010000027.1, read on the forward strand.
TAGGGTTACGCGGAAAAATCTTAGCTAATTATGCCAAAGATTGGATTGTGAATATTGAAGACATCTCCGATTTTGTACATAAACAGCGGCAAAACATTAATTCTGGCTGTGCGGAATTGATTACGCCACAGGAGACAGTTTACTCTGTGATTGATCAACAAACGCACAAGAAGCTGGGATTATCTGCCTGGACTGAATAGTTTTTTATGAGAATTGCCCTATTCACCGAAACGTTTTTGCCCAAGGTGGACGGTATTGTAACGCGCTTGCGTCACACCGTTGACCATCTACAGCGTCATGGAAATCAAGTTTTAGTGATTGCCCCCGAAGGCGGGATCACCGAACATAAAGGAGCTAAAGTTTACGGCGTGACTGGCTTTCCCTTGCCATTGTATCCAGAATTAATCATGGCATTGCCTCGCCCAGCTATAGGTTACACCTTAGAAGAGTTTCAGCCCGATATCATTCATGTTGTAAATCCAGCAGTTTTAGGTTTAGCTGGGATATTTTACAGCAAAATCCTCAAAATTCCTTTAGTAGCGTCTTATCATACTCATTTACCCCAATATCTTCAACATTACGGCTTAGGGATGTTAGAGGGGTTACTTTGGGAATTACTGAAAACTGGACATAATCAAGCCGAGTTAAATCTGTGTACTTCCACAGCGATGATGGAAGAATTAACCGCACATGGCATTGAACGAGTAGATTTGTGGCAACGTGGGGTAGATACAGAATTATTTCATCCTAATTTAGCCAGTGCCGAAATGCGATCGCGTTTATCGCAGAATCATCCAGAAAGTCCTTTGCTACTTTACGTTGGTCGTCTTTCTGCTGAGAAAGAAATTGAGCGCATCAAACCAATTTTAAAAGCAATTCCCACAGCGCGATTGGCATTGGTAGGAGATGGCCCACACCGCCAAGCATTAGAAAAACACTTTGCTGGTACCAATACCAATTTTGTTGGCTACCTCATGGGACAGGAGTTAGGTTCGGCTTTTGCGAGTGCTGATGCCTTTATTTTTCCTTCCCGTACAGAGACACTAGGATTAGTGTTATTAGAAGCAATGGCAGCTGGTTGTCCAGTCGTAGCAGCTCGTTCTGGAGGAATTCCTGATATTGTTACAGATGGGGTCAACGGCTATCTTTTTGAGCCAACAGCAGATATTCAAGGTGCAATTACCGCTACTGTTCGCCTGTTACAGGAGAAACAAGAATGTGACCTGATCCGTCAAAATGCTCGGAAAGAAGCCGAAAGGTGGGGATGGACAAATGCCACCCGCCAGCTACAGGATTACTATCAAAAGGTGATTTTTGCTCAAAAGTTGACAACAGCTATCTAACTAAAATTTTAATTTTCCTAACATTAGCAACTACTCATCAAATTGGGTAAGGGTCAAAGGGCAAGGGTCAAAAGTCAAAAATCATTTGTACCCATTACCCATTACCCATTACCCATTACCCATTACCCATTACCCGTCCTCATGACACTCCCTAATCCTGGTAGCGTCTTGGCTACATTAACTGAACTGACTCAAGTTAATCGTACCCACGCTTTATTGCGTCGTGTAAAAGACCTTTCTGTTAACGAATTTGTTTGTTTACTAGATTTTATTACGGCTGAATTCCAGCAATTTCTCAGAGCGATTGAACTAATCAATAATGAAGCTCTAGAAACTATGCTGGAGAAAGTTCTGGAAGCTATCACACTGAAGATTGGTCAAATTCTTCAAGCAGAACATACGGCAATTTTTTTAGTAGATTATGACAAAGGTCAATTGTGGTCAAAGGTTCCCCAGGATAATAGCCAAAAATTTTTAGAAATTCGCACTCCAATTACAGTTGGTATTCCTGGTCATGTTGCTACCACTGGGCAATATTTAAATATATCTGAAACTTCTACTCATCCATTATTTAGCCCAGAATTGGAAAAACAAATGGGCTATAAGATTCATAATATTTTATGTATGCCAGTTGTTAGTAGCAAGAACCAAACTGTAGCGGTGGTACAACTGGCAAATAAAGCTGGAGATATTCCGTTTAATCAAGATGATGAAGAGCGGTTTCGGGATTTTGCCGCTTCGATTGGGATTATTTTGGAAAGCTGCCAAACTTTTTATGTAGCAGCTCGCAATCAGCGAGGGGCGACAGCCCTTTTAAGAGCAACTCAAACCCTGGGGCAAAGTTTAGATTTAGAAGCAACTTTGCAGATAGTAATGGAGCAAGCCCGAATTTTAATGCAAGCAGATCGCAGTACTCTGTTTTTGTATCGTAAAGAAATGGGCGAACTCTGGACAAAGGTAGCAGCCTCCGCAGATGGCACAAACGCCATAGAAATCCGAATGCCCTGCAATCGGGGAATTGTTGGTTTTGTTGCCTCCACTGGGCAAGCGGTGAATATACCCGATGCTTATAAAGACCCGCGTTTTGATCCATCTACAGATAGAAAAACAGGATATGTAACTCGCAATATTTTGTGTTTGCCAGTGTTTAATTCCGCAAATGAATTAATTGGCGTGACACAGTTAATTAATAAGCAACAAGGTAGTTTTACGACCTCTGATGAAGAATTTATGCGAGCCTTTAATATCCAAGCAGGAATTGCCTTGGAAAATGCTCGCCTTTTTGAAAATGTGCTGTTAGAAAAACAGTATCAAAAAGACATTTTGCAAAGTTTGTCTGATGCTGTGATTTCTACAGATATGGCAGGTAGGATTGTCACAATTAATGATGCAGCGCTGGCATTACTTGGTTGTCCTGTAAAAGAAACTAATACTAAAAGTAACAAGCATTTGTGGGAACAAAATTTACTAGGTCGCCTAGTTTGGGAAGTGGTGCCGATTGAACATCTGCAAATGCGGCTGGAAGATAGTTTAAAAACTGGAGCTAGACATTATGTCCCAGAGCAAAGTTTGACTGTGGGACTGTATCCTATCCAAAGTTCTGAGTACCGATTACCAAGTGAAACTTTAGACTCTGGAGTTTGGACGCAACACTTTATTTTGGCAGTACGCGATCGCACTAACCCAGATGTGTTTATTCCCTGGAATCAACCCCTAACTCCCCAATCTAAGTTTTTGAGTGCTAGCGAGGTACAAAAATTAGAACGTAGCCTCAATCTAACTGTCAACCCTCTGACTAACCCAGAAGGCGGTGTGAGAGGTGGCTTGGTGGTCTTAGAAGACATCAGCCGGGAAAAACGGATGAAAACTACTATGTACCGCTATCTCACCCCCCATGTCGCCGAGCAAGTCATGGCTTTGGGGGAAGATGCTTTAATGGTAGGGGAACGCAAGGAAGTAACTATTTTATTTTCCGATATCCGAGGCTACACTACACTGACGGAAAATCTCGGTGCAGCTGAGGTGGTATCGCTGCTTAACCAGTATTTTGAAACGATGGTAGAAGCAGTTTTTAACCATGAAGGCACCCTTGATAAGTTCATTGGTGATGCTTTAATGGCAGTATTTGGTGCCCCCTTACCACTCACAGAAAATCATGCCTGGAGGTCTGTACAATCAGCGTTGGATATGCGTTACAGGTTAGCAGAATTTAATCGGCGGCGAATTATTCAAGCACAACCACAAATTAATATTGGGATTGGTATCAGTTCTGGAGAAGTGGTTTCTGGTAACATCGGTTCTCACAAACGCATGGATTACACCGTCATCGGCGATGGCGTGAATTTAAGCTCCCGCTTGGAAGCTGTCACAAAAGAATATAGTTGTGACATTATTTTGAGTGAATTTACTTACCAACTGTGCAGCGATCGCATCTGGACGCGTCAGTTAGATAAAATCCGCGTCAAAGGTAAACATCAGGCGGTAAATATCTATGAGTTAATTGGCGATCGCACTCATCCCCTTGATGACGCTACCCAAGAATTTTTGTTTTATTACCAGTCCGGACGCATTGCTTATTTAGCACAGAACTTCACCCATGCGATCGCCTGCTTTGAAGCCGCAAAACAGATTCGTCCCCAAGACCAAGCGGTTAATATCCATCTCGAACGCACTCATAATTACCAAAAAACACCACCCCCAGATTCTTGGGATGGTGTCTGGACAATGACCAATAAATAATAAATTTGGGCAAGGGTCAAGGGTCAAGGGTCAAGTCTTAATTTTGAATTGTTTCTTTTCCTTCCCTTAAATTCCTTTTTTCAAGTTAGCCATCAACTATGTACGCCAGTATTTATAAAAATTCCTCATTCCAATCCCCAGTACCTAGTACAGCACGGCGTAAATAGCGCAAAGTTGATCCAGTCGTGTGCGGAGAGTGCTGTTGTGGGGACGGTCTGAGTCCACAAAACTTCGGAGGGTTCCAAGAGTTGAGCGAACTGGCGTTGGCGGATGCCTTAACCGTAAGAGAAGTTTGCAAGGGCGCTCTTAAAGAGCGCACGCAACTTCTATAAAGCCAAACTTTGTAAGACAACAGACCATTCAAAATCCCATAAAAGCCTGGAATACAATTATGCGTGACTTTTGACTTTTGCGTACCCCTCCGGGGAAGCAAGCTACGCGTAGCGTGTCGTTGGCGCAGCCTCTCGTAGAGAAGACAAAAGTGAGCCAGTGCGTTGGACGGGTTTCCCGGCTTGTTCCTTGCGCGTCTCCCCTTCTCCCAAAGGGAGAGGCTGCGCCAAGGGAGAAGCAACTGGCGTTGCGTGCGGAGAGTGCTGTTGTGGGGACGGTTTGGGTTCACAAAACTTCGGGGGGTTCCAAGAGTTGAGCAAACTTTTCAAGACGACTTTTCACTTCCGCCTTGCGGTACTAGCCCCTAGTCTTCAGGGTTCCCCTGATTATCCTGGTCATCTTTAAAAGAATTTTCACCAATTTTGAGTTGTTTTTTTGTACGTTTTAACTGCTTCCAAAGATCTTTAATTTGTTCATAGGCTACCTCTGGCGGCAATTTACCCCCTGTTTCTAAGTTACAAATGTAACTTACTCGTTGTGCAAATTCCTGTAGATTAGAATTGAAAACTAAGTTTTCTGGCTTCACGTGACCGTAATAACGTCCACGAGGATAGAGAAAATCATCTTTATTCACTATATTTTTCTCCACTTATTCAACTCCCCCCTGTGTTCATATCTGAAGCTGAATCACTAGCCACTCTAGATCTGTGTTTTGTCCAGTCGGGAGTAATTGCAAAAATAAACCCCTCTGGTGTAAACCTTTTGGGTAAATTTGTCAATTCCTATTTTGCTAGAGATTATAAAACTGACAATCATTAAATAGTAGATTTGAGAAACAAAGTTTTTATCAACGTCCAAAAAGTAATATAGTTTACTCTCCTTGGGCTGTCCAATTTATTACATATTAGTGCATCATTACATGAAATAACGTACATCATTAAGTACAATTAAAAGATTAATAATGTATTAATATATACTTAACTTTCATATTAAGCTTTATTTTCCTCCATAAACAAACCAATCCCATTACATTGCCAAAAAATCCCTGATATTGGCCAGATGATCAGGCACCTAGACACTTGGATTTGGGCATCTGCCAGTTGTAATAGACCGGTAACTAATGAGTGATGGCTAATAACTAATAACTAAAGATAAAATGGTTTAGCCTCAAAAACCAAAATCTGCCCATCACCTGTAAATTTACCGCCTACCATGTCTGTTAATTCTAAGTTATACGAAGGCAAAGCAAAAATACTCTATACGACGGAAGATCCGGAAGTCTTATTGGCTGATTTTAAAGACGATGCCACAGCCTTTAATGCCCAAAAACGAGGCAGTATCATAGGTAAGGGAAATATTAATTGCAGCATTTCTAGCAAACTGTTTCAGCAGTTGGAGGCACAGGGTATTAAAACTCACTTTATTGACAGCCCTGCCTCAAACCAAATGCGGGTAAAGGCGGTGAAGATTTTACCCTTAGAAGTAGTTGTGCGAAATATCGCCGCTGGTAGTCTATGTAAACAAACAGGGCTGCTATTGGGCACAATACTAAAACAGCCTTTGGTAGAGTTTTACTACAAAAACGACGAATTAGGAGATCCGTTATTGACACGCGATCGCCTTTGCCTGCTGGAATTAGCTACTCCGGAACAAGTTGAGACAATTACCCATCTAGCATTGCAAATCAACGAGTTTCTTCGCAGCTTTTGGCAGCGCTGTCGTATTACCCTAGTAGACTTCAAACTAGAGTTTGGCGTGGATTCACATCAGCAAGTGCTTTTGGCAGATGAAATTAGCCCCGACACTTGTCGATTGTGGGACACAGCAGAAGCGGACACTAATCTCCGGGTAATGGACAAAGACCGCTTTCGCAAAGACTTAGGAAATATAGAAAATGCTTACCAGGAGGTTTTACAAAGAGTGTTACAAGCAGTAGAAACTGAAAATTAAATTAGAAAGGTAAAAATATAATTTTTGATTTTACCTTTTACATGATATGAAACTTACGCAAGTGTCATATTTTTCCCGCCTAAGCCGTCCAGCGTTAAATGTCAAATATCCAAAAAACCTTGACTCTTGACCCTTGACTCTTGACCTGAATATATGTGCCAGTTGCGTAAATCCTGATGAGAGCATGATTGCCTTGTGATGGTGTGTGGACGAGAAGAGGAATTTAAATACAATGCGTTTATCTCCCGTAATGGTGGCAGCAGTAGCAATTGCAGCCCCTTTAGGTGCCCCAATAAGTGCAAATGCACAAACAGCTAACCCGGATTTGTCACAGACAGCAGAGGTGTTGACACCGAGGACAAATCAGCAGTCTGAAAATGGCATTGATCAAGAAAAATCTGGTGAACCAGCAACATCTGTTGCTAGCTTCCCTGAAGCGTCGGTATTGAAAGCTTCCCAGTCTAAGACTGTGGCTGTCTTGCCAATTCAAGCAGCAGGGAATGAGACACCACAAGTCATAGTGCCAACTGCGATCGCACCAACTACACCCAGTTTAGGGGTGAAGGCACTACAAGGTCTCCAGGCTCGCAATGTAGCCGCCTTGCCCATTCAGCCAGTAAATACGGCGACACCACAATTCATAGTGCCCACCGCCACAATACCTCAAGCCCCTAGCGCAGGGGTGAGGGCACTACAAGGTCTCCAGTCTCGCGATATCGCCTCCTTGCCCATTCAGTCTGCAAATACGGCGACACCACAATTCATAGTGCCCACCGCCACAACACCTAAAACCCCTAGTGCAGGGGTAAGGGCACTCCAGGGTCTCCAATCTCGGAATATCGCAACCTTGCCTATTGAGTCAGTAGGAACGGCAACGACGTTAAAAACGGCACAAATTCCGCAAACAAACCCACAGCCAACTCTCCAACAAACTCCGCAGCAAAATCCCCAACCAACTCTTCAACAAATTCCGCAAACAAACCCACAGCCAACTCTCCAGCAAACTCCACAGGAGACAACCCCACAACCAACTCTCCAACAAACTCCACAGCAAGCAGCCCCACAGCAAACAACCCCTCAGCCTACCCCAGGTACGCAACAACCAGCACCTTCTCCGACTCCTGGTAACGCTCCACCTGTGGGCACACCTGTATTTCCAACAAATCCAGAAACTACTCCAGAATCGAGTGAACCCCGCGTTTTGGTGTCGGAAGTAGCGGTGAGAACTCAAGCTGGGCAACTAACGTCGGATCTGGAAAATAAAGTTTACTCAGTAATTCGTACCCAACCAGGCAGGACAACCACCCGTACCCAACTCCAAGAAGATATCAACGCCATCTTTGGTACTGGCTTCTTCTCCAATGTCCAAGCAGTGCCAGAAGATACGCCATTGGGAGTCAGAGTAAGTTTTATTGTTCAGCCCAACCCCACACTTACCAAAGTCCAAATTCAAGCCAATCCCGGCACTAGTGTTGCCTCGGTACTACCGCAAAACACTGCAGATGAAGTCTTTCGAGATCAGTATGGCAAAATCCTCAACTTGCGTGACTTGCAGGAAGGTATCAAGCAATTAACCAAACGTTATCAAGATAAAGGTTATGTGCTGGCGAATGTGATTGGGGCACCCCAAGTCTCAGAAAATGGGGTTGTGACTTTGCAAGTCGCAGAAGGGGTAGTAGAGAATATTAAAGTCCGGTTCCGCAATAAAGAAGGTCAGGAGACAGACGAGAAAGGACAACCAATTCGGGGGCGGACACAGGATTATATCATCACGCGAGAATTAGAGTTGAAACCAGGACAAGTTTTCAACCGCAACACAGTGCAAAGAGATTTACAACGGGTGTATGGGCTGGGAATATTTGAAGATGTGAACGTTTCCCTTGACCCTGGTAGCGACCCCAGCCGGGTAGATGTAGTAGTGAATGTGGCTGAACGCAATAGCGGTTCTATTGCCGCAGGTGCGGGGATTAGTTCTGCTAGTGGACTATTTGGTACTATTAGTTACCAACAGCAAAACCTCAATGGCAGAAACCAAAGACTAGGAGCAGAGTTACAAGTAGGTGAGAGAGAGCTGCTATTTGACCTGCGCTTTACAGATCCTTGGATTGACGGTGACCCCTACCGCACTTCCTACACCGCCAATATTTTCCGTCGTCGTTCAATTTCGTTGATTTTTGATGGCAAAGATCAAAATATTGAGACATTTGCACCAGGAGACACAGAAGGCGATCGCCCCCGTGTTGTCCGTCTAGGTGGTGGTGTAACTTTTACACGTCCCCTTTCGGCTAATCCCTTCGGAAATTCCGAATGGACGGCTTCAGCTGGTTTTCAATATCAACGGGTTTCCACCAAGGATGCTGATGGCAATAGCAGAACCCAAGGCACAATCTACCAGAATGGTTTGCCGACAGAACTTATTCCCCTAACTCAATCTGGGACAGCTGATGACGATTTGATTCTATTACAGCTGGGAGCGCAGCGCGATCGCCGTAATAACCCCTTACAACCTACTAGCGGTTCTTATCTCCGTTTTGGGGTGGATCAGTCAGTACCAGTAGGACAAGGTAGCATTTTCCTCACCAGGTTACGGGGTAGCTACAGCCAATATGTCCCCATAAGTTTATTAAGCTTCAGTAAAGGGCCGCAAACTCTGGCTTTTAACTTGCAAGGAGGTACTGTTTTAGGTGACTTACCCCCCTACGAAGCCTTTACCTTAGGTGGTAGTAACTCCGTTCGGGGTTATGAAGAAGGCACATTAACCAGCTCCCGCAGTTACGTGCAAGCCTCAGTTGAATATCGCTTCCCCGTGTTTTCCGTAGTTAGTGGGGCATTATTTTTCGATTATGGTAGTGATTTAGGCACCAGTACCAGAGCCGCCCAATTGCTGAACAAAAATGGTACTGGTTTTGGCTACGGTCTCGGTGTGCGCGTGCAATCACCATTAGGGCCAATTCGCATTGACTACGGTATCAACGACGACGGCGACAGCCGAATCAACTTTGGGATTGGAGAAAGGTTTTAACTTAGTCAAGAGTCAAGAGTCCAAAGTCAAGAGTCCAAAGTCCAAATATTGACCCTTGAACGTCAGTTGCTTTAAGTCGGGGAACCCGACGACACTTGCTTCAACGCTCTTAACCCGCGCAACGCAGTGTCTCCCCAACGCAATGGCTCCCCTTGACCCTTGACCCTTGACCTTTGACCCCTGACCAGGAATTATTAATATTTTCAGGTGCAGTTCGCAGGTTTGACTAAATCTGAATATGAACAATACCAACCGCAAGAAATTGACTTTTTGCTTATGCAACAACACACAATAGCCGCAGAAATCACTCAAACCGGAGTGGGGCTGCATAGCGGTGTGAATACCCAAGTGCGGATACTACCATCTGAGGTGGGTAGCGGGCGCTACTTTGTGCGAGTCGATTTACCAGATTTGCCCATTATTCCAGCGCAAGTTGCAGCAGTAAGTCAAACTGTTCTCTCCACCCAATTGGGTAAAGGCGTGGCTTCTGTCCGCACCGTAGAGCATTTATTGGCATCTCTGGTGGGTATGGGTGTGGATAACGCCCGGATTGAAATTGATGGGCCGGAAGTGCCGTTGATGGATGGTTCAGCACGGGTGTGGGTTCAAAGCATCGCCCAAGTCGGCTTGCGATCGCAAGCCGTGACTGAAGGTGAAGTATCCCCAGCTATTAAAGAGTCAATTTGGATTTATGAGGGCGATACCTTTGTTGCTGCTATCCCCGCACTAGAAACCCGTTTTAGCTATGGGATTGACTTTGAACTGTCGGCTATTGGTAATCAATGGCACAGTTGGTCACTAACTGCCGATGTGGAAAACTCTTCTGCCAGCTTCGCTACAGAAATTGCTCCCGCCCGCACCTTTGGTTTATTGCATCAAATCGAACATTTGCAGCAATCTGGTTTAATCAAAGGTGGCAGTCTGGAGAATGCCCTCGTTTGCGGCCCTGATGGTTGGTTAAATCCACCATTAAGATTTGCAAATGAGCCAGTACGTCATAAAATCTTGGATTTAGTAGGAGATTTGAGTTTAATGGGAAATATTCCCCGCGCTCACTTCTTAGCGTACAAGGCCAGCCACAATTTACACATTCAACTGGCACAGAGGATTTTAGATTTGGGATTTGGGATTTTAGATTATTGAATCAATCCAAAATCCGTCTTGAAAAGTTCAGATTGCCGGCTTCTGGTGCTCCGACTTTTCGCAAAATCTAAAATTCCTTCGCTGACTCGATTCCAGATTCAAAAACAAACACACAGCTAATGACAATCCTCACCGAAGCCAATACCATCGATGCGATGCCTGCGGCAACCCCTTTGGGGAACGCGCCTGCGGCTAATGATGAAGCTCAAAGCACACCAGAACCGCAAAAAACTTTCACCATTGAAGAAATTCAAAGCCTTCTACCCCACCGCTACCCGTTTTTACTAGTAGACAAAATTATTGACTATGTACCTGGCAAACTAGCAGTGGGTGTGAAAAATGTCACTGTGAATGAACCCCATTTTCAAGGACATTTCCCAGGACGGCCGCTCATGCCAGGAGTGCTTATTGTTGAAGCAATGGCACAAGTGGGCGGTATGGTTATGACACAACTACCTGAGTTTGAAGGTGGACTATTTGTGTTTGCTGGGATTGATAAAGTCCGCTTCCGTCGCCAAGTAGTTCCAGGCGATCAGCTGATCATGACTGTGGAACTGTTGTGGGTTAAACAGCGTCGTTTCGGTAAAATGCAAGGTCGTGCTGAAGTTGACGGTCAGATAGCGGCTGAAGGCGAATTAATGTTTTCTTTAGTAAACTAAAAAACCTGCTCTTGTGGTTAGGGCACAGCCGTGAAGTGCTTTTACTGAGACCTGAAAAAGGATAGCAGTAAAATTAACCAGCCACAAGAGTAATTTATAATTTCTTAATTTTGCTGCCCTCACACTTAACTTGCTTTGCCCGACACTTTCGTAACTGAATACTTAAAAAGTTCAGCACTCATGACAGTTCTGGAGATTTACCCTTGAAGACGCTTATTCATCCAACTGCTGTAATTCATCCGAAATCGGAACTCCACTCAACAGTGGAAGTCGGTGCCTATGCTGTGATTGGAGCGCATGTTAAAGTTGGTCCTGAAACTATTATTGGCCCTCATGTAGTGCTAGAAGGACCATGTGAAATTGGGGCGCGAAATCAGATTTTTCCTGGTGCAACTATCGGTATGGAACCCCAGGATCTCAAATATGTGGGAGAACCTACCTGGGTCAAAATTGGCGACAATAACCAAATTCGCGAATACGTCACTATCAACCGCGCCACTGGTGCTGGGGAAGCGACAATAATTGGCAATGGGAACCTACTGATGGCCTATGTCCATGTGGCTCATAACTGCGTGATCGAAGACCATGTAATTATCCCCAACTCTGTAGCCTTAGCGGGTCATGTTCACATAGAATCACGCGCTAGGCTGGGCGGAGTTTTAGGAGTCCATCAATTTGTGCATATTGGCCAACATTCAATGGTTGGGGGTATGGCACGTATTGACCGCGATGTGCCGCCATATATGCTTGTAGAGGGAAATCCGGCAAGGGTGCGAACCCTAAACTTAGTAGGGTTAAAACGCTCTGGTATGGCCCCAAGCGAGTTGCAACTCCTCAAAAACGCCTTCCGCATTCTCTATCGCTCTAACTTAACTTTTAAAGAAGCTTTAGAACAGCTAGAAATGCTAGGCGATACTGAACAGCTACAAAACCTGCGGCGCTTCCTGCTACTGTCTAAAATGCCAGGAAGACGCGGTTTAATTCCTGGAAAAGGTAAACCAAGCGCCAGTGATGAGTCCTAAAGTTAGAAGTTTGAGTTGGGGATTTAGACTTCAACTCAAACTTAAAAAAACTCTGCGTACCTTTGCGGTGATTCCCCGTCCCTGAAGCGTTTAAAAACTGTTCCTTATTTCTTCTCAATTACCAAATGCGGATATTTATCAGCACTGGCGAAGTGTCTGGCGATTTGCAAGGTTCTCTACTAATTGCGGCACTGAAGCGTCAAGCTGTGGCTGCTGGCTGGGAATTAGAGATTGTAGCGCTGGGTGGCGAAAAAATGGCAGAAGCTGGGGCTACCATACTGGGCGATACAAGTCATATTGGCTCAATGGGGCTTCTAGAAGTCCTGCCTTATCTTGTGCCAACTCTTCTAGTGCAACGAAAAGCGATCGCTTACCTCAAGCAAAATCCCCCTGATTTGGTGCTGCTAATTGATTACATGAGTCCAAATCTTGGTATTGGCACTTATATGCAACAGAGTTTGCCAAATGTGCCAGTAGTGTATTACATAGCCCCCCAAGAGTGGGTATGGTCTGTGAGTCTGCGGAATACTCAGCGCATTGTGGGCTTTACAGATAAGCTCTTAGCCATCTTCTCCGAAGAAGCCCGCTATTTTCGCCAGCAAGGTGCCGAAGTTAGCTGGGTGGGGCATCCACTAGTTGATCGGATGCAAACCGCCCCCAACCGCCAAGAAGCCCGTGCTAAATTGGGTATTTCCCCAGAGGCGATTGCGATCGCACTGTTGCCTGCTTCTCGTCATCAAGAATTAAAATATCTTTTACCAATAATTTTTCAAGCTGCACAAACTATTCAAGCTAAATTACCAGAGGTGCATTTCTGGATTCCTCTGTCTTTGGAAGAATTTAGAAAACCAATTACCCAAGCAATTGAGCGTTATGGTTTACGCGCCACAGTGTTATCAGGTCAACAAAAAGATGTTTTTGCTGCGGCTGATTTTGCCATTACCAAATCAGGAACCGTCAACCTGGAACTTGCCTTGTTAAATGTACCGCAAGTGGTTGTCTATCGCCTGAATCCAATTACAGCTTGGATTGCCCGTAAAATTCTTAAAGGTTCGATTCCTTTTGCATCCCCTGCTAATTTGCTGGTGATGCGGGAGATTGTGCCAGAGTTTTTACAAGAGCAAGCCACAGCAGAGAATATTATTCAAGCCACAATGGAATTAATACTCAATAATGACAAGAAACAGCAAACCATAGCCGATTATCACCAAATGCGGCAGTGTTTAGGAGAGGTTGGAGTATGCGATCGCGCTGCTCAAGAAATTTTGCAAATGCTTAAAGAATCTTGAAGTTGAGATTGGGGAACTCGGGGCCGCCTCTGGGGAAGGTGGGGCCCCCTTTGGGGATAAGGGGCGAAGGGGTAATGGGGACTGGGGATAAGGGGGATGAGGGACAAGGAAGAAATGCCAATTACCAATTACCAATTACCCATTACCCATTACCAATTACCCATTACCCATTACCCATTAAATCTCGGCTGGTAAAGGTTGCCAAACTTCTCCATATTTCTCTTTAAGAACTTGCCAAGTTTCTACCTGACCTGGTTCATATTCTCCTGGCTTCCCCCATTGCAAAAATAGGCTTAAAGCTGGCTCCTGTTTCTCATCTAAAAACCGGATAGCATAGGTTGTAAAATTACCTCTTTTCGCTTCAGCAGTTTCAAATTTCACCTGAGTAATTTTGTCCATATTTAAGTGAAACTCAAAATTTTCGGTGTGCATATTCGCATATTTACCCTTGGGTAACTCTGCATAAAATAGCTTTTCTAGCTTGCTTCTGACTTCTAAAACACCAGCACTGCTAGTAACAATTAAACGCAAAGTTCCTAAATTTTCGCAAGCTGTTAAAAATTCTTTCAATGTTGTGGTCATTTGTCATTTGTCCTTTGTCATTTGTCATTTGTTTTTGGTCATTTTATTAGGCAATGACCAACTATTTCTTGATTTACAGAGCAAGTAAATTTATCAGTAGAATCAATATAAAATCCAAAATTGTTTGTTTGACTTCATACTTCATCCTTCATCTGACTATTTTTCGTATTTTTCGTAAGCAGCGACAATGCGCTGAACTAAAGGATGACGCACGACATCTCTTTGGGAGAATTCGGAAAAGCTAATGCCTTCAACGTGTTTTAAAACTTGTAAAGCTACTGCTAAACCTGATTGTTGGTTCAGTGGGAGATCGGTTTGTGTCATGTCACCTGTAATTACCATACGCGAACGGAAGCCCAAGCGTGTCAAAACCATTTTGATTTGAGCGGGTGTAGTGTTTTGGGCTTCATCCACAATTACAAAAGCATTATTCAGGGTGCGTCCTCGCATATAAGCAAGTGGTGCAACTTCAATTACACCACGTTCCATTAAGTTGGGGACTTTTTCTGGATCGATAAATTCATTAATAGCATCGTAAAGTGGGCGGAGATAGGGATTGACTTTCTGTTGCAAATCTCCAGGTAAAAAGCCGAGTTTTTCTCCAGCTTCAACAGCAGGACGAGTTAAAATCAGCTTTTCAAACTGGTTGGCAAGGAGTGCTTGCACAGCGACAACAACAGCGAGAAAAGTCTTACCAGTCCCAGCTGGCCCGGTGCAGAAGATGAGATCACGTTTGCGGAGAGCGTCAATATACTGCCGCTGTCGAAAGGTTTTGGCACGGATTTCTTCACCCCGTCGAGTTCTGGCGAGAATATCTCGCTGTAAATCTTGCAATTCACCTTCTTGAGACGTATCTAAAGCTTGACGGGCTGTATCAATATCGGCACTGGAGATAGTATTGCCTTTAATCCAGAGGTCTTCAAGCGATCGCACTAATCGTGAAGCCAGATCAATTTGCTTTTGTGTGCCCGAAATATGTAAGTCCTGTCCGCGTAACACCAAGCTGGCCCCTGTTTGCTGGGATAAGAGTTTGAGATTTTCTTCTCCATCTCCAGCTAGAGCGATCGCACTGGGAATATTCGGCAGCTGAATTTTGAAGGTCTCTGCCATAGTATTTCTTAATTTATTTTGTCATTTGTCATTTGTCATTTGTCATTTGTCATTTGTCTTTTGTCTTTTGTCTTTTGTCTTTTGTCTTTTGTCTCCCTAGTCCCTAGTACAGCTTGGCGGAAGTAAGCAGACCATTAAAAACTACAAAAATTCGGCGGACTGGAAGGCTTAAAAATGGTATGTGTATTTACGCCGCATGGTACTAGCCCCTCTTCAAGGGGAAAAGTAGAGACACGATTGATCGCATCTCTACTTTTTGTAGGTTTGTTTTAATGTTAGGTTAACCACATTTACCAAAGACACTACTTGATTTAGTAGCGGATACCTTTGCGTGCGGCTTCCTCTTTACGCTTGCGTTGTAAACTAGGCTTTTCGTATCTTTCCCTGCGTCTAACTTCGGACAAAATTCCGGCTTTTTGAATTTTCTTTTTAAAGCGTCTAAGAGCCGAGTCAATAGACTCGTTCTCACCTAAACGAATTTCGGCCACTCCGTGGTTTCACCCCCTTACAGAGATAGTTCAGAGTTGCATAGAAATTTTGCTTCTCTTGATGAGAAACACTCATCTGTTCAATCCTCAAAAGGATTTCGAGTATTTTATAGCGTAGTGATGCCCAACGTCACTGATGCCAGGGTACGAAATTTGGAAGTTGGTTCACAATTCCAAATTTGTTCATAGTCAAACTCATACTGAGATCACAAAAATTTCAAATAATTCTGGAATTCTGGCAACTTGTGATTGCGTATCTCCCCATTTTTACCAAAATGCCTGAGCGGAGTAAAAACCGCCCAGACTTACTTTGAAATGTCAACCTAGCGGGTGCGGGGTTTAGCTATGGGTCTGGGGGCGTTTCCGTTTCCACGTTGTTCTCTTGATTTGGGCGGCGGTAATCGCTCTTCCCTGTCTTCATCAAAAGACGCACCTTCGCGGGAGGCGCTACTGCCATAGATATCCAGGTATACTGATTGTCCAGCAACTTCAGCCGCAGCAGCAATTACTGTGCGAATCGCCTGAATATTGCGTCCTCCGCGACCAAACACTTTTCCTTTATCTGTGTTGTCAAAGGCTATGCGAATCCAAGCTTTTTGGAGGCTCTGAGATATTTCACAATCGACGCTTAAAGACTCTGGAGATTCTAAAAACGGCTGCAATAGAAACTTTACCAACCCATCGTAATTGGGGCTGGCAGCAGGGGATTGTGTTCCGAAATTATGATGCGGCTGTTGTTGCACTGACCTGTTCAAAAACATTGGCTTTTACTAGGATGCGACGGACGGTGTCAGTGGGTTGAGCGCCTTGTTGTAGTCGCTTGACGATGCCGGGAATGTCCAATCGTACTTCATCAGTTCTAGGGTTGTAGAATCCTAGTTCTTCTAGAGGACGACCGTCGCGGCGAGCTAGGTTATTAATAGCTATGATGCGGTAACTAGCTTCCCGTTTTTTACCGAATCGCTTCAAGCGCAGTTTGATCATGATTGAAGAATCGTGCTCCTGTTTATAGGTATTAGTTGACAGCAAGTGCGTCTGTGTGGAAGGCAAAAGTCGGAGAGACGCGATTAATCGCGTCTGTACTCAAAAGTTAAAAGTAAAAAGACCTTTTAACTTATAGCTTTCGACCTGAATGAGCAAGCGATCTGACTGTGGCTGTTGCCAAGAAATCGGTGCTTAACTCTTTTTAGACACAATTTGCCAGACTGGAATGCTAATTTTAGCACTTGCTGGGCATTAACTGCTATTAGTCTTTTGTCATTTGTCCTCTCTTACAAAGTTCTGATCGCCGGAAGCCGGCGCTCCGACTTTGCGCTTTGTCATTTGTTTAGCCTAATGACTAATGACTAATGACCATTCCCTAAAGACTCCCAAAGCCTTTCTTTTTTTTCTCTTTCTTTTTCTTTTTCGCGCCAGCGTTGCCGGGGTAACCTCGCCATCCTGGGGCTGCGGGACGATTACCTGCGCCGGCGAATGCGTCGCCCATACCACCACCAAACATTCCTGGCATACCAGAAAATTGGCCTTGACCCATTTGTTGCATGAGCGATCGCATTTTTTGGAAATCAGCTACCAGTTTGCTGACATCTCCTTCTCTATAGCCCGATCCAGAGGCAATCCGCCGTCTACGGCTCGGAGAACTGGCTAATAAATCAGGGTCGTGGCGTTCTTGGCGGGTCATGGAGTTAATCATTGCTTCACAGCGTTTTAACTGAGTTTCTCCATGCTTTAGCTGGTCATCGGAAAGCTTGTTCATTCCCGGAATCATCTTGATGATTCCTCCCAGCGATCCCATATTCTTGAGCAGACGCAATTGCTTGAGAAAGTCGGTGAAGTCAAACTTGGCTGACAGAATTTTCTCCTGCATTTTCTCGGCATCTGCCAAGTCAATTTCTTCTTGGGCTTTTTCTACCAAGGTCAGGACATCGCCCATACCCAAAATCCGTGATGCCATCCGGTCTGGGTAAAACGGTTGCAGCGCCTCGACTTTTTCACCCACGCCCACAAACTTAATGGGCGCACCGGAAATTTGTCGCACCGACAGCGCCGCACCACCACGGCTATCACCATCCAGTTTGGTCAGAATGGCACCTGTAATTCCAATTTCGTCGTGGAAGGTACGGGTAAGATTTGCAGCCTCTTGACCAGTCATGGAGTCCACAACCAGCAAGGTTTCCTGGGGTTGCACTATGTCTTTAATCCGGGCCAGTTCTGCCATCATGTCTTCGTCAATTTGCAGACGACCAGCCGTATCAATGATTACCGTATTAAAGCCTTCCGCCCTGGCGCGTTCTACACCTTGGCGAGCAATTTCTACTGGATCAGCATCGCTTCCCAGTTCAAATACTGGTACTTCAATTTGCTTACCCAACGTCACCAACTGATCGATAGCGGCTGGACGATACACGTCTGTCGCCACCAACAAGCAGCTGCGATTTAATTTACGGAGATGTAAAGCTAACTTAGCAGTAGCAGTGGTTTTACCAGTACCTTGCAACCCAGCCATTAGCACAACGGTAGGTTCTCCCTCGACTTCTACCAGGGGCACATTTTCTTCCCCCATCACCTGCACCAGTTCATCGTAAACAATTTTGATGAACTGTTGGTCAGGTCGCACGCCAGCGATCACCTCAGATCCCTGTGCCTTGGCTTCGACTTCACTAATAAAATCTTTGACTACCTGGAGGTTGACATCTGCTTCCAACAAAGCGCGGCGAACTTCTCGCAAAGCATCTTGAATGTTGGATTGAGAAATTTTATCTTGTCCGCGCAGTTTCTTCCAGGCAGATTCTAAACGGTCAGCTAATGCATCAAACATAATTTCGATTACAGATAGTAAGCCAGTAGGAATTTTCGGTAGAGTTTTAACGTGCTATTTACAAGCTTAGTAGTTTTCCCACCGACTTGAGCAACCGGATACCGGATTGGGGAATTCGCAGCCCCCTGCTGGGCTGTTTCGTTCCCTAAAATGGTTAAAATTGCAAGGGTCATAGTACGCAAGGTACTTAAACTGGTCAGATTCAGGCAAGCTTAAAGTTATAGATTGCTTGTATGTTGAAAAATATCTGATAACTTATCGATAACTCAAGAAGCACTAGCATCATGCTCATCTAGTGCTTTTTTTATGGCATCCCTACAGAACTCAGCCTTGTCATATAGCTGTTGTAGCCGTTGATGAAGAGACCTAGGAATCCTGATATTTAACTGTTCTGTCAGTGGTTCATCCCCCCCAGACTTGAATTTATGAGGTTCCAGACTTTCAGGATGTCCTTTGGGATTAGGCATTTTGACGAGATATAAATAAGGCTTGAAACAGATGATAGCAAGCGATTAATAATTATATTTAGTGGTTGAAACTTTCGACGGCAACAACCACCAAATACCCACTTTTACTAGAGGTAACTCTATTCTATGTTTTCGCGAACTGAATTAGAAGTCTTGACAATTCCTCAGTTAAGGATACTTTGTCAACGATACGGGGTTAGACCAACTAGCACTGGAGCAACTAAAGCTAGCTACATCACATCCTTGATGGCATTTCCTGCGATCGCACTCAACCAGATGGAGTGGGGGAGAGGATTAAAGATGCTCTCATTTGGTAATCTCCAAAATTTAGGGGTAGCACTTGATGAAATGAACTCTCCTACCGATGAACAAGTAGCACTGATTAGAGTGTCATTTGAAGGTAGGAGGATGGAATACCCTCAAAGATATGGACAGGAAAAGCTGTTAGCGATATATAGAGCTAAATTGCTACTCGAAGAAGTCATTACCTTGCTATCACCGTTGTAAGGTACATTCCACAATCCAAAAACCTCCTAGTAGTTAGGAGGTTTTCTTTTTTTATCTAAACCATTGCAATCACAACATATAAGATAATTGCTATTTTTTAATTCCTGTACAATAGCAAAAAATCATGTCACTCTCTCGGTTCTGTTTATTATCTATTCACAGCCTATACCGAGAGAGCTTTTTTACAACCTAACCGATTTTTCAAACACCCTCTTATACTTCTTCTTGAGAGCCGTTTTCTTTTTGAATCCAGATAAATACTAAAGCAAACACTGGAAAAGGCAAGATATAGAATACTAAGGGAATCATAATCCAGGGTAGCCATGAAGCGGCATAATCACCTGTTAGTTGTGTTATATCTACCATGATATATTCTCCTCATGAATTCAAAGTTGAAAAATTTATGTAAGTACCATTCTCCAAAATTCAGCAACAGATCAAAACTCACAGACCCTTGTGAAATCTTGCTTTCTTAATGCAAGAATTTTGAATTGGTATAAGCCACCATCTGGGCATCTCCAAAATGCTAGACAAGCTGATTAACTAGCGTTAACCGCACCTCGCAAGATGGCATCCAACGAATCAAAATTTTCTAGTAGAAAATAGGCAAATATGGCACCACCCATTGCACCAACAAAAATTCCACCATTCAATTGACTCCATTCTTCACGAGTTTTTAGTGGTCTAAGCAGGTCTTTAGAATATGAATTATAAGCTCCTCTAGGATTTCCTTGGAAAGTAGTAATTGCAAAAATGGAAATACCTAAACAAGCTGATAAAGCTATATATATGGAGGTAATTAATCCACTGAGATTTGTTCCATGTGCCGATTCTCGCAGGGGGCCAATTACAACCTCTGGGCCAACTAGGAAATAACCATGAGCCATGCCAATTTCTAACCCCCGCATGAAAGGTGTTAAACCTTTACGATAGGCAGGCAAATTACTAATGAAAGCTCTAACTATGGGAGAATCATTGATCGGAGTGGATAGATTACCAAGTTGAGGATCTCCTTTGAAGGGTTTAATTATGTCTTCCCCATAGTATTGTTCAAGTGTCTCTGTCATGTCAACTGGATTAGACATTATTTTTCTCCTTAATATCTTAATTAAATATTATCACTGGTGCGGATATTTAGATTTATATTATTGAAATTTAACATATTTTTAAAAACTAAAAAACTCTCTCACCCCGAAAGGTAAGAGAGGAGGTCGAAAACTGAATATTTTTAGCTGAATAGCTGCATATTAATCACGCATTTTTCTACCAAGAAATCTAGCTCTTTTGCGTATCTAATAGTGTTGTTAAACAGCTTTGAAACTCAATTCTGCTTAACCAAACTTCCCTGCTGTTGAGGCAATTAAGAAAGCCCCATAAGTTGCGATATAACCAACAGTAAAGTGAGTTAAGCCGACTAAACGAGCTTGAACAATTGACAAAGCAACGGGCTTATCTCTCCAGTAGCCAAAGGATAGCGGAGTCTGTTCGTGCGCCCAAGCTAAGGTTTCGATTAATTCTTGCCAGTAACCCCGCCAGGTAATCAGGAACATGAAGCTAACAGCCCAAGCTAGGTGTCCAAAGAGGAACATCCAAGCCCAAACAGCTAAGTTATTTGTGCCGTAAGGGTTATAGCCATTAATTAACTGTGCGGAGTTCGCCCAAAGGTAGTCTCGGAACCAGCCCATGAGATAGGTTGAGTTTTCGTTGAACTGAGCGACATTGCCTTGCCAGATGGCAAGATGTTTCCAGTGCCAGTAGAAGGTGATCCAACCAAGGGTGTTGAGCATCCAAAACATGGCAAGGTAGGAACTATCCCATGCAGAAATATCGCAGGTGCCACCCCGTCCGGGTCCATCGCAGGGGAAAGCATAGCCGAAGTCTTTTTTATCCGGCATTAGCTTAGTACCACGAGCATCCAGCGCACCTTTGACTAAGATGAGGGTGGTGACATGTAAACCGAGGGCGATCGCATGATGTACATAAAAATCACCAGGGCCAATTGTCAGGAATAAGGAGTTTGTACCGCTGTTAATTGCATCCAACCAACCCGGTAACCAGACATTGCCATGATTGGGCCATGCTGTGGAAGCAATACTATGTGGATTTGACAGCAACGTGTTAAACCCATACAAAATCTTACCGTTAGCCGACTGGATAAACTGAGCAAATACAGGCTCAATCAATATTTGTTTGTCAGCCGCCCCAAAGGCTACTTCTACATCATTGTGGACGTACAAACCCAAAGTATGGAAGCCCAAGAACATCGATACCCAGCTCAGATGAGAAATAATCGCTTCTTTGTGCTTGAGTACCCGTTCTAGAACATTTCCTCGATTCTGTTCTGGGTCATAGTCCTTAATCCAGAAGATCGCAGCGTGGGAAAACGCCCCTACCATCAAGAAACCGGCAATGTACTGATGGTGTGTGTATAGTGCCGCCATTGTGGTAAAGTCCTTAGCGATAAACGCGTAAGGCGGCATGGAATACATGTGCTGCGCCGCGAAGGAACTCGCTACACCCAGACAAGCTAATGCCAAAGACAGCTGGAAATGCAAAGAATTATTAACGGTTTCGTACAG
This sequence comes from Aulosira sp. DedQUE10, assembly GCA_034530935.1. GTDB lineage: Bacteria > Cyanobacteriota > Cyanobacteriia > Cyanobacteriales > Nostocaceae > Aulosira. The sequence goes on from JAVRCF010000027.1 coordinate 44,943, forward strand.
TCCTTGGTGGGGTAAGTTGAATGGACCCTCAACTTTATTGCGGTAGAATTCCTTGGAGTCCATCATCTCTTTGATGCTGTGACCAATACCCCAGTTAGTCCGGTACATGTGACCCGCAACAATGAAGATGACAGCGATCGCCAAATGGTGATGCGCCATATCTGTCAACCACAAAGATTGAGTCTGGGGATGGAAGCCACCCAAAAAGGTGAGAATTGCTGTTCCTGCGCCTTCGGAACTATTAAATACATGGGCTGGCGTATCGGGATTTTGCGCGTATGCCCCCCAGTTAAAAGTAAAGAACGGTGCTAAGCCACTTGGGTGTGGTGGGATAGACAAGAAGTTATCCCAACCTACGTGAATACCACGAGATTCTGGAATAGCAACGTGTATTAAGTGGCCAGCCCAAGCTAAGGAACTGACACCAAACAAACCCGCTAAGTGGTGGTTGAGACGAGGTTCTGCACTCTTGAACCAAGCCAAGCCAGGACGGAATTTGGGCTTTAAATGCAACGCGCCTGCAAACAAAAATACAGCCGCCAGCAAAACTAGGAAAATGGCCCCAACATACAGTTCATTATTCGTCCGCAACCCGATGGTGTACCACCAGTGATAAACACCGGAGTAGCAAATATCTACTGGGTTACGCGCTCCCGCTTGGGTGTAAGCTTCAATTGCCCCTGGGCCAAATTGAGCATCCCAAATTGCGTGGGCGATGGGACGGATATGTATGGGGTCTTTAATCCATAGTTCAAAATTACCTTGCCAAGCAACGTGAAACAAAATCCCCGATGTCCACAGAAAGATAATTGCCAGATGACCGAAGTGAGAGGAAAAAATCCTTTGATAAAGTTTTTCTTCCGTGATGCCATCTTGACTTTCAAAATCGTGAGCCGTGGCGATCGCATACCAAACGCGTCGCGTCGTCGGATCTTGTGCAAGGCCTTGGCTAAATTTGGGAAATTTAGTCGCCATAGTTTTACAAAGTTTTGAGATTTTCTCGTTCCCAGGCTGAGTCTGGGATTGCACATCCAGAGGTTGAACCTTTTAAGAAACCAGGGAACAGGGAACAGGAAATGAGGTTGCATAGCTGCCTCCTGCCTCCTGGATTAGGCGAACAAAAGGAGTATCATCCCAATGCCGACATTCGCGCCAGGAAGAATGCCCAAGTGGTGACAATTCCTCCCAAAAGGTAATGAGCTACCCCTACAGCCCGACCATGAGTGATGCTCAAAGCGCGAGGCTGAATAGCTGTGGTAATTTTCAACTTGTTGTGCGCCCAAACAATTGATTCGATTAATTCTTGCCAGTAGCCACGACCACTAAACAGGAACATCAGACTAAAGCCAAAAACGAAGTGTCCAGCTAAGAACATTAAGCCATAGCCCGAAAGTGCTGTATTGTAGGATGTGATTACTTGCGACGCCTGCGCCCAAAGGAAATCACGCAACCAGCCGTTATTGGTAATCGATGATTGGGCAAAGTTTCCGCCCGTAATGTGCGTCACTACCCCATCTGGTCCCACCGTCCCCCAGACATCCGACTGCATCTTCCAGAAGAAGTGGAAAATTACCATTGACAAGGAGTTATACATCCAGAACAGACCCAGGAAAACATGATCCCAAGCTGATACCTGGCAAGTACCGCCTCGTCCCGGGCCATCACAGGGGAAGCGGAAGCCTAAATTTGCTTTATCTGGAATTAAACGCGAACTGCGGGCAAACAACACACCCTTCAGCAGTACTAAAACAGTGACGTGAATTGTAAAGGCGTGAATGTGGTGAATCATAAAATCCGCCGTACCCAAGGCAATGGGCATCATCGCCACTTTGCCACCCACTGCGACAATCCCGCCGCCCCAAGCATAGCTGACAGGTGCGTGCAAATTAGGTGCACCAGTTCCTACTCCGCTCAGTGCTATATTTCGCAAGCCGCCGAATGTATCACCCAGAGGTGCAGCAGCTTGGAGAGCTGGATTTCCGATAGTCATCGTCTGGATATGTTGTATCCACTGAGCAAACACTGGCTGCAACTGAATTCCCGTATCCGAGAACATATCTTGGGGACGACCAAAAGCCCGCATGGTGTCGTTGTGGCAGTACATCGCAAAGCTATGGAAGCCCAGGAATTGACATACCCAAGCTAGGTGGGAGATGATTGCATCGCGGTGGCGGATCGTCCGATCCAACACGTTGTTGACATGGTCGGCTGGATTGTAGTCCCGTACCATGAAGATGCCTGCGTGAGCCGCGCCCCCAACAATGCAGAAACCTGCAATCCATACGTGGTGAGTGAATAGCGATGTAACGGTCGCATAATCCGTTGCCAGATAAGGATAGGGGGGCATCGCGTACATGTGGTGCGCCACGAGGAGGCTAGCTGTTCCAAACTGTACTAGGTGGATAGCTAGATTAGCGTGCCAGGAAGTCTCGAAAATTTTATCGAGGCCTTTATGGCCGACAGGCCCAATAAAGCTCAAGAATGGCAGCATCTTCGGAGTTCTGGCATCATCGAGCATTTCCTTGAAGTCGTGGCCTATGCCCCAATTCGTGCGGTAGAAATGGCCGGCAATGATGAATAGCACTGCGATCGCTAAATGATGGTGTGCTACATCTGTTAACCACAAGCCGCCAGTCACGGGGTTCAGACCACCATTAAAGGTCAAGAAGTCAGCAAAACGATCCCACTGCAAGGTGAAGAAAGGCACTACACCCTTAACAAAACCCCAATCTGCACTGGGATACAACTCGGACATCAACTTGGAATTCAAAATGAATTCGTGGGGTAAAGGAACATCCTTGAGAGCTACCCCAGCATCTAACACCTTGTTGGTTGGTAAGGCAACATGAATCAGGTGTCCTGTCCAACCCAAAGAACCCAAGCCAAAAAGCCCTGCCAGGTGGTGGTTCATCATTGACTCCCAATTCCGGAACCACTCCAGCTTGGGAGCACGAACGTGGTAATGGAACCAGCCAGCAAACAGCATCACTGCTGCCATCACCAAGGCACCAATGGCGGTGCAATATAGCTGGTACGTATTAGTAAAACCCTGCCCACGCCACATTTGGAAGAGTCCAGAGGTAATTTGAATGCCGTGGAAACCGCCGCCCACATCTGCATTCAAAATTTCTTGACCAAATATCGGCCAGACAACTTGGGCGCTGGGTTTAATGCCAGTCGGGTTCGCCATCCAAGATTCAAAATTGGAAAAGCGAGCGCCATGAAAATACATACCGCTCAACCAGACAAACACTACAGCTAAGTGTCCGAAGTGAGCGGCGAATATTTTGCGCGATACGTCTTGTAAATCGCTGGTATGAGTATCAAAATCGTGGGCAAGTGCGTGTAGGTTCCAAATCCAAGTGGTGGTTTTGGGGCCTCTGGCAAGGGTGCGGTCAAAGTGTCCTGGTTCCGACCACCTCTTAAATGAAGTTGGCACCGGCTGGTTATCAACCTCAACCCTTACCCTTTGCTCTCGCTCAGGAGTAATTGTCATTGATAATTCTCCCTTTTCCGTGAAAGAAATGAGAACTTTACTTTGCTCAAAGTTTCTATATAAGCAGTTAGTTATTAGTTAGTAGTCGCTAACCAAAAATAATTAACTGAAGCAAGAGTTTACAACTTTGAGTTTTGTTCATTGGTAAGCTGTTCCACATTTAAATTGCATAATTTCAGCATGAGAATTTCCTACAAACTCTCAGATATAAGAGAGAATGTATTTCCCAGAAGTTATGCAATTTTAGGTGACTTTCAGTTTAATGATTTAACAGCAGAGAAAAAAGCCAGCGATTGATTGACCAGTGACGCTAGATTAGCGAAACAAAGGTTACTCAAGAGAAATAATTAGCTGAAAAACTCTTTCTTTCGAGAGAATAGGAAATAAAAATGAAGAACCTATGAAGGAATATACTTTCTTAATGAAAGGTTACAAAGAAAGGCAGATGGTTCCAGATCCACAAGGATAACATCAAGTTTTTGCGTTTGGGTTTTAGCGATGCCTGCGGTGGGCTAAGCCTACGCTTCTTGGCTCGATACTGCCGTCAGTACCTCCCAGCCGGCTACTGTCTCCAAGCAAAGCTGGGTCACTTCCGAAAATAGCATTTTTGTTCTCAATCAGTAAGATGCGTCGGTTTTTCGCTATTAATATTTACCTTCTGGCTTTGAATCTTCTGGCTTGCCTGTATTGCCAGCTTCTTGTTCTAGGGTAGGCCAAAAATCTGAAAAACTGATGAAGAATGTTAACTACTAGGTATTAACTATTAACTATTAATGCCTGTACCACTTGTTCAGAAAGAGTAAAAGGGTCGTAAGGCTTAGTAATGACTGCCACCACTTTTAGTTGAGTAAACTGACGCTGTTCGGCAGCCTGTGCTTTTGCTGTTAATAAAATCACAGGAATATTCTGAGTTTCAGGATTTGCTTGCAAATTCTGCAACGTCGTCAACCCATCCATATCCGGCATCATGACATCTAAAAGAATCACATCTGGATGTTCTACAGCCGCTTTGAGCAAACCTTCTCTACCAGAACCAGCTGTCAACACTTCCCATTCATTAGTTATCTCTAAACATATCTGAGTGGTTTCTCGGATATCTTGTTCATCATCAATAATTAAAATGCGCTTGTTCATTTGTTATACCATTTCACTAAAAATTTGATGCGGATGTAGGTTGGGTTACGTTCCTCAACCCAACGCCTCAAAGCCTTGTCATTGTTGGGTTTACACCCGGTAAGCCCAACCTACGTATCTGTTTGATTCTTTTCGGGAATTGGTATTATTTGTTGGTTGTTGGTTTGTTCATTTGACTAAGTTAAATTGGTGAATCAATTTTGGATGCGTGGATGCAAGGATTTATTCTCGCGTTTAAATTCGGGAGCCACTGCTCGACTAGGGTTAAGAGGCAGCCGTGCAAGTGGCTTGGGCTTCAGACCCCAAGAGAGATTTTGCGGAAAGTTGCGTGGGCGGCTTTGCCGACTTGAGCAAACTTTCCAAGACAAATTTTGAATCTTCAATTCCATTATTTAAAATCTAAAATCTAAAATTCGGTGAGAATAAACCCAACTATATACTTTCAGTAAACTCGCCTGAAACCCTTACTAATGACAAATGACGACCTTAACCAGTTATCTTTAATTGCCTCGTCCTACTTAATAGGTAATGTGAAATAAAATGTACTACCTTTTCCTAAAGTACTTTCTGCCCAAATCTGGCCTCCGTGCTGTTGTATGATGCTGCGGCAGATTGCTAATCCTAAGCCAGTTCCCCCTTGATGACGCGAGTTGGAGGCATCTACTTGCTGAAAACGGTCAAAAATCTTTTCTAGTTTATCCTCAGGAATTCCTCGCCCCTGGTCTTTTACCTGGAATAGGATGTTGGATTGGTAAGAGTTAGAAGAAGAACTAATCTTTTTTGTGACTTCTGTATTTATTTGTTTGCTAGTCTCTATTTGGGCGCTCAACCAAACTGTAGAACCTGGAGATGAAAATTTAATCGCGTTGCTGAGTAAGTTGGTGAGTGTTTGAATGATGCGGTCTGAATCTGCCCATAGCTGCATCCAAAGGGTCGTTAATTCTAGCTTAACCTCTGCTTTTTCTGCCATCGCCCGCATTTCGTCCACTGCTTGACTCATCAAGTCAGCTGCATTGCAGGTCTGTTTATGCATCGTTACTTTACCGGAATTGATGCGCTCAATATCAAGGATGTCGTTAATCAGACGCACCAAACGGTTAGTGTTATCAAAGGCAATTTCTAGCATCCGCCGACTTTTTTCTGGTTGATCGTTTAAGGAACCACGCGCTAGTAAACCTAAGGCGCTACGAATTGAAGTCAGAGGTGTTCGTAGTTCGTGACTTACGACTGAGACAAACTCATCCTTCATGTGCTCGACTATCTGTCGCTCAGTAATATCCTTAAATATGACTACTGCTCCGACAATATCGCCTTGTTCTCTAATTGGTGTGCTTACATACTCGACTGGAAATTTCGACCCATCGCGACGATAAAATATGTCATCAGAAATATGTTGTACTGCCCCAGTTTCCAGAGTGGCACGAATAGGATTTTCTTCCCAGCAATAGGGAGTGCCGTCTGGTTGAGAATGGTTCACAATCTCGTGCATCAACTGATTTTTTAGTTTTTTCACCTCCGATAAAAGCATTCTGGCTGCTGCTGGATTCACAAAGGTAATTTTACCTTGGGAATTTAAACCGTAAATTCCCTCACCTGCCGAGTTCAAAATTAACTCGCTTTGTCGGCTGAGGCGTTCTAAAGAGGCTTGTGTTTGCTGGCGATCGCGTAGTGCCCGTTCGCGTTTGCTCATTTCCTGCAACAATCTTTCATTAGCACGCTGGAGCTCTGCCGTTCGCTCCTGTACTCGTTCTTCTAGTTCGGCATTCAAGGCAGAGATTTTTTTCTCTGCCTGCTTGCGTTCTTCAATATCCTGCTGTAAGTCAGCATTGAGAGCATGAACTTGCTGATACAGTTCATATTGATGAATTGCCATCGCAAAGTGACTGCCCAAAGCTTGGGCGAGTTCAATTTCTGCGGTTTTCCATTCTTGGGCTTGATTCTGCTTTAACTCTCGCCATACTTCAAAGGATAGAATTGGACGCTGATTTCGCGGATCATTACGGTTAACTCGTCGCGCCCACAGAGTTTCTGTGTCTATTTCACGGCGAAAAATACTTAAGTAACCCAATATCTGCTGCCGATATTGTAAGCAAATAACCAATAAGCTGCGAATCCCAGCATCAAAAAACGCCTGTGCCAAATCTGACTGTAGTGTGGCTTGATATAAATCAGTAATTGCCCACACTAGTTTTCCGTTCTCGACACTCACCTCCGTGTTTAACCACTCTTGCCAACCGGGATGCTCCTCGAAGAGGAAGGGGGTATGAACAAGAGGGAGAGAGGGGGGAGACACAGAAGAAAGATTGCTACCTTGTCCGCCTTGTCCGCCTTGTCCGCCTTGTCCCCCTTGTCTTCCTTGTCCCCCTTGTCCCTCACTCCCCACTCCCCAATCCCCACAGCTAAACACCTGAGCTGCCTCACCTGGGTTTTGAGGAGCGATATAAATTCTGCCACCAGCAGCCTGTAGGGCAGATACAGTCAACTCCAGCGCCTGTTGTAACTGCATTTCGGTCATGGAATGCAGTAGCTTGGCTACGCGGTTAATTGTGGCTTCTTGGTCGGCTTGGGCGCGGGTTTGTTCGAGGAGGGTATTTTGGGCGATCGCAATTGATAATTGATCGGCAACCAGTTGCACTATCTGTAATTCCCGTTCGCTCACCTCTCGGGGCGAACTGTGATGCGATACCAACAACCCCCATAATTGGTCACGATGCAAAATTGGCACCACTAGAGAAGACTGTACTCCCATTGAGGTGAGGTATTCTACATGACATGGGTCTACGACTCGAAACCGGATATCATTTTCATCCAGTGGCTCGTTCGTTTCCAGACAATCTAAGGGACTTAGCCCAATTTCCTGGGCTGCAACATTGACAATTGAGCGCTGCCTAGCTCTCAGAAACAAATCACGAGCTACAAATGGAATATCCTCAGCCGGAAAGTGTTGCCCTAGTAGAGATGGTAAGCGATCGCAGTTAACCGACTCAGCCACAACCTCACCGCTAGCATCTCCATCAAAACGATACACTTTAACGCGGTCAGTCTCCAAGAATATACGTACCTCAGCCACGGTTCCTGAGAGTATTGCTGGCAACTCTAGGGATTGACGAATGCGGTTCATCATCCGATGTAGCAGCGTTTCCAAGGAGTCGATAGGCTTTTGTTTTTTGTCATTTGTCATTTGTCAGTAGTCCTTTGTTATTTGTCCTTTGTTATTTGTCCTTTGTCAGTTGTTAGTTGTAAATAACTAATGACCAATGACCAATGACTAATGACTAATGACTAATGACTAATGACTAATAAATTTATTCCCTCACATCGTCTACAACATAATGGCACAGTACTTTATCCAATTCTCTAAATGCAGGTTGCTGTAGTTCCCTAGAAAGAAGTTCTACTAAATGGCGAAAACGCAACGCCTCAGTTTGGTCAAGAGTAATTTGAGATAGCAATATTTGCTCTATGTGTTTAGCCAAACATGAACCTTGCGTAAAGCCAAAAATGCCCAAAGACCCTCCTAGTTTATGTGCCGCATGATACGCTTCTTTGCGTAATTCCTTGGAGAGATTGTTGGCTTGTAATTCGAGTGAGGCTTGTTGGAGAATTTCTAAGCGATCGCTACTGTGTACTTTCAGCCTCTCCCACACAACTGCTAATGCTTCCCTAATCTGTGACTTCCTCTTGCTTTGTTTTCTCTGTCTTGAGGGTACAGAAGGTTTTTCTTCATCTAAAAATACTTTCAGACGATAACCCAAACCATAGACTGTTTCAATAAAATCAGTTGGTGCGCCAGCTTGGGTTAGTTTCTGCCGTAAACCCTTGATGTGAGCCGTCACCGTATCCTCTTTAGGTGCTTCTTCTACAGACCAAAGGTGGTCTAAAATTTCACTGCGGCTGAAGACAATATGCTCGTTACGCAGAAAAAGCTCCAGTAAACGATACTCCTTGGGCGTTAAATTCAAACCATGACAACCATAAGTCACTTCACAGCTACCAGGGTCAATACGCAGTTTTTCCCATTTCATTACTGACAATATGGGTGAATTTCGTCGCCGCAACAAAACACGAATTCGAGCTAACAATTCTGAGAGTTCAAACGGTTTAACAACATAGTCATCTGCTCCTGCATCTAATCCCATCACTTTGTGAGTACTAGAATTTTGAGCTGTTAGTAGCAGTATAGGTGTTTGATAGTTATGGTAACGTAACCTCTGACAAAGTTTGATGCCGTCCAATTTAGGCAGGATGATATCTAGCAAAATTAAGTCATAGCTAAAAGCTTCTACTAGCTCCCAACCAAGCAGACCATCAGCAGCTATATCAACTACATAGTGTTGATTACCAAGAACATTTTCAAGTGTTTTGGCGATACACTCGTCATCTTCAACTAGTAAAATTCTCATTCCATATCACCCTACTGTACCTAAACCCTAGGACTTCATCAGAGGGAAAACAAATAATTAAGGAACTCCAAGAAATAAGCCATTACATTATGATAAGCAAAATGCCCAGCCTACCAAAAAATCTTGGCGATTTTTTTTCTTTGGCAGTCCCTTAGTACCAATCAAACTAGAAAAGTTTTACCTCAGAAAAAATCTGCCAATTGTTCACCACAGACACTACTAGCACAGCACAGCGCCAATAGAGTAACTCTTGAAAATCAATGAAACCCTTGCGGTATAGGAATTACGAATTACGTTAGCGAGTCTTGTCTGCGACACGTACTCGCGTTCGAGCGTCATTACGAATTCTGCCTTGCGGTACTAGCATTTGTGGTGAACAGAAAGCTCTATATCGAACAAGTTTCAAAATCATTATTGACTGTTCTTTGATGCAAAAGTTATACAGCTTCAACCAAATTTACATTTGTTGATTTATTTTGATAATTAAATGTGACATCTATCACCTTTTTTTTAACCTCTAAGTTCTAGAGCCGTCACTGAAGAGAGCAAGGGTAGGTCTGTCTTTCACCTCTAAACCCTGGTGATGAATATTGTGAACTTTTATGAAAATATGAACTCCCTTCATTGGTTCTTCATGTTTTTCTCTTATCTTCCTTTTCATCAACCTTGAAGTAGTTTTTGTCTCAGCGACTTTGGTTTGAGTGCAAAAGATTATTCTGTCGTCTCCGGTTTTAGCGACTGTGGCGATAGGGAATTCCTATTTAATTATGCAAGGATCTATTAACATGACGCCAAAGTCAGACAGCATAATTGCAACTTCGACTGTTAGCGTAGACGAGGCAGTCACATCGGCTATCTCCGATGTGAACTGTAATGGGGCGCGGGTTAAGCCTGCAAATCACAATCTTCAAACAATAGCAACAAACATCTTAGAAAGACCCGAAAAGATTAGTTTATGGGAAAAGTTTTGTTCATGGGTGACTAGTACTGAAAATCGGCTGTATATTGGCTGGTTTGGCATACTGTTGATTCCTTGTGTTTTAACAGCAAGCATTGTTTTCATCATTGCCTTTATTGCTGCTCCGCCCGTAAACATGGACGGAATGGGTTCACCAATTTCCGGTGCTTTATTCGACGGCAATAATATCATCTCAGCCGCTGTAGTACCGACATCGGCTGCGATTGGTTTACACTTTTACCCCATTTGGGAAGCTGCTTCTTTGGATGAGTGGCTTTACAACGGTGGTCCTTATCAAATGATTGTGCTGCACTTTGTGATTAGCATCATTTGTTATCAAGATCGGGAATGGGAATTGAGCTACCGCTTAGGGATGCGTCCTTGGATTTCCTTAGCGTTCACTGCTCCTGTTGCTGCTGCCATCTCTGTATTCTTAATTTACCCAATTGGGCAAGGCAGTTTTTCTGCGGGAATGCCTTTAGGGATTTCCGGTACTTTTACCTTCATGTTGCAGTTGCAAGCAGATCACAATATTCTGATGAGTCCGTTACATCAGTTAGGGGTGATTGGGGTATTGGGTGGTGCAATGTTGAGCGTGATGCATGGTTCTTTAGTGACATCGACCTTGATTCGTACCAACGAAAGCGACTCAGAATCGATTAATGCTGGATACAAACTCGGTCAAAAACATCCAACCTACAACTTTGGGTCTGCTCAATTCTATCTTGGACGATTGGTATGGCGGCGGGCAAATTTTCCTAACTCTCGCAAATTGCATTTCTTCCTAGCGGCTTTTCCAGTAGCAGGAATTTGGTCTGCCGCTTTAGGGATTGATGTCGCTGCATTTAACTTTGAAAAACTCACATTTGAGCAGCCACAAATCAAAAGCCAAGGACGAATTATTCACACTTGGGCAGACACAATTAATTGGGCTGATTTGGGAATAAAACTCGCAGGCGCAAGCGATCGCCAAGTTTATAACTTCTCTGAAGATTTAACTACAGAGGAAGCAGTGCCATTGAGTTTATCATTACCGGAGCTGTAGTCCCCATGTCTAACGCCATATGAGCTTAAGGCAGCTTCTTGTCAACGCGGGGTGCTTAGTTGCCTATTCTATTTTTGGCAGGGAGTGAAAAACTCCTGGTTGGCACGATTGCTATTAAGGAAATGTACAACAATTTAGAAATTCCTCATTTTCAAAAATCATTGAGGCTAGGCGCTGCATTGAAGAAGCCATATCCCTGATGAGTGAGGAAGATGCAGTTGAAGTATGCCCTTATTTTGACTACATCATTAGAGCGTTGTCATAGGAAAATGAAGGATGAAGTATGAAGTTTAAAAAACAAGTTCTTACTTCATCTTTTCCTAAATGCTGATGATAAATATTTAGGAAATAGCCCCATGCCCAAATTAGATTTTATCAAACAGACAATTATTGCTCCCATCGTTGGTAATATTGCGATCGCCTTTTTTTGTGTGCTTGTAATGTTGTTGAAAACCTTTTTTCCAAACTCAATATCGGGCACATACTTACAACTGTTTTTCTAAAAGTGAGCACTCTTCTATATTGAAAAGTAGAAATTTGCCATCCTAGTAACAAAGAACAAAATTATGAAACGAATATTTGCTTTAATTTTGGTAATTTTTCTCTGGCTTAATGTCGTCCCCACAGCTTTAGCAGAGAACACTATATTAGTACCTTGTGCGGAATCTCCTGCATTTATAGAACGAGTGCAAAATGCTCCTGATAGTTATTACACGACAAAGCCATTAAAGGCTTATTCTCAGTTACTTTGTGGCGAGGATGGTTTACCTCATTTAGTTCTTGACCGCCTCAGCCTTGCCATTGATGTGCTGATTCCCATAACCATATTTCTCTACATTGCCGGTTGGATTGGCTGGACTGGTCGTTCATATTTGCGGGCAATTCAAAAACTTGGTTCCCAAGAAGAAAAAGAAATATTTATCGATCTGCCACTGTTCATCAAATCTATGGCATTAGCTTTCGTTTGGCCGGCATCAGCACTTCAAGAATTTCAAAGTGGAGACTTAGTTGCTAAGGATGAAGAAATTCCGATTTCAATTCGCTAAAGACTATTGAAAGTTAATGGTTTGTGATTAACTATCAACTGTCAATAAACTCCAGAAAAAATGACATCTTAATAAATGCAAAATTAGTTGGTTTAGGAGAAAAACATGGAGTCACGTTACTTGTTGAAATATTTCACAATGCTTCCTGTAGTTGCTACCTTAGCACTGATTATTTTGTCAGTGATTTTCATTGAATTAAATTACATTTTCCCTGGGTTACAATATGGGACTTTTTTTCATCCTCTACCGTAACTTCTTTGACTTCTGCTAATAAAAAACTCCATCCCTTTGTGGGTGGAGTTTTTGTCAAAGTTTTACGTGCGGGCCCAGTTTATGAATATCTTAACCCCGTAACTCAAGATACAAGCTACATCGGTACTCATGTCAGCTATGCTGCCAGAATTGAACCCATAACTCCACCTGGTAAAGTTTATAGCAGTCAAGCTTTTGCGGCGCTGGCTTCTAGCATGGGAGTTCAAGACTTTACTTGTGATTATGTAGGACAGATCCCTTTCGCAAAAGGATATGGCACATTCCCTACTTATCATGTACGCCGCCAAATACAGCAGAAATTATGTAAGGTAAATATCACAAGGGTTTGAAAATTAGATCCCCGACTTCTTTGAGAAGTCGGGGATCTAGACACCGCTATTACCAACTTATTTGTTACCAACATTGTATAAAATCTACTAAAAATATTGGTATATTTTGTTACTAAATTTAAGAATTAATAAGTAAGAAAATAATTAATAAATCAACTCATAAAATACTAAATATTAGTATTTTAAAAATTAACCTGTGGATATTTTGCAGATAATTCTGCTGGCTGGAATATTTTTTTCAGCCAGTATTGTTAGCGTGATTGCTGGTAGTACATCTCTGATTACTGTGCCTGTAATGCTGGAATTTGGCATAGAGCCCCGAACTGCGATCGCTACCAATATGTTTGCACTGACTTTAATGAGTATTGGGGGAACATTACCTTTCATTGGCAAAAAAGTAATTAACCCTAAACGCTTACCATTACTAACGTTATTAACTATAGTAGGGTCATTTTTAGGAGCATTACTGGTACTGATTTTGCCATCTAAATCAATGCCATTGATAATTTCTATTTCCATGATAGTAGTAGCTATATTATCAGTGGTTAATCGTCATGCTGGAGTCACACCATCTCAATTTATCCCACCACGGATTGCAGAAATTGCAGGCTATATAGTGACGTTTATCCTTGGTATTTATGGAGGTTTTTTTAGTGGTGGTTATGTAACACTACTCACAGCAGCTTATGTCATGCTATTTCGGATGACATTTGTGGAAGCGATCGCAACTACTAAATTTATCAATATATTTTCTTCCTTGATAGCCACCATAATTTTTTTGCAGCAAGGAATAGTAGATTACCAATTAGGCTTAATCTTGGGTACTACAATGTTTATAGGTGGAATAATTGGAGGGCGTTTAACTCTCAAATTAAGCAATGTCTGGTTACAACGTATTTATCTAACAGTAGTTGCTATCCTAGCATTTATCACTTTACGGAAATCTCAATCACAAAATCAGCCAGCTAGTACAATTTATTTATTAACACCTTCCGCTTAAAACAGCATTGAGTCATTAAATGTAGGGTGTGTTGTCGCGCAACGCACCGCACCGCCAAAAATTCTAGAGAGAAATCTCGCATTTCTGACAAGCACCGCACGTCCAAAAACTCAAGGTGCGTTAGCCTACGGCATAACAGACCCTACCTAAATTTAATTACGAATTATCAATTTATGTCTATAGCAAAACCGCAGGTAATTAATATTTCTAACTTACCAAATACAACCATCACCATTCGTTTAATTACACGCGATGAACTTCCAGAACTTCTGAGTTTATATCAACATTTGAATCCAGCCGATGCGCCTTTACCTGCTGATAATGTGTTGCAGTCTCTGTGGGATGAAATTCTAGACAATCCACGTCTTTTTTATATTGTTGCTGACATTGCTAGTAAGTTAGTATCAACGTGTAATTTAGCGATCGTTTCTAACCTGACACGCGGCGCACGTCCATACGGCATGATTGAAAATGTTGTGACTCATACCGATTATCGAAAACAGGGATTGGGTACACAGGTACTGCGTTATGCCTTAAATATTGCGTGGCAGCAAAAGTGTTATAAAGTTATGCTTCTAACTAGTTCAAAACGTGAGGAAACTTTGCATTTTTATGAGCAAGCTGGATTCAAGCGCGGCGTGAAAACTGGATTCATCGCCTTACCACCAGAGGAATTATAAGGCTATGTCCGCATTATGTTTTCGTTTGCTCTCCAATCTTCTGAATTGCTCTTTGTGCGTAGATACTAACCTCCCGATCGGGATCATCTAGCGCTTGTTGAAGGGGGTTTAAAGCTTCAGTTTTACCCAAATTACCAAGTGCGACCGCAGCTTCTTTTCTGACATCTGAATACTCATCTGTTAGCGCTGCAATCAGTGGGGGTAAAGACTGTATATCAGGTATTTTCTGCAATACTTGGATGGCAAATTTTCTCACCTGCCAATGTTCATCTTTCAATGCTAATAGTACAGTAGGAATAATTTTGGTATCAGCATGAAATGCTAAAGATTTGGCAGCATTGCGGCGCACTTGCCAATCGGTATCATTAGTTAACGCGTTACCAAGTAAATCTACTATCTCTGCATCTGCCAAATGCCCTAGCGTCAGCGCCGCCGCACGGCGCACACTGTCATCGCGATCGCGGATTAAAGATAAGACAGGTGGGCATATCTGCACTTGATTGAGATAGCTAAGAGTGGTGACAGCCGCTTCCCGCAGTTGGGGATGTTCCGATTCAAAGAAGGATAGCACCGCTGGGAGTGACTGAGCATCGTGTATTTTACGCAACAGAATTAACACGTTCAGTTGCAGGTTAATATCCTGTTGCTGTAACGCATCTAATAACAGCAGCAAATCTTCTGACGATACCAACTCACCCAAAGCTGACAACGCCTCACTGCGAATTTCTGCATCTGGTGAAGCAAGACAGGGTAATAAAGCCGGAACAGCAGCGCGATTGGCAAGTTCCCATAAAGCAGTGACAGCGATTTTTTGCACGGCGGTGCTTTCGTCTTGCAGAGCTACAATTAGAGCATCAATAGCCGCCTCATCCCCCAAGTGTTGCAGAGTTTTGACTGCAACTAGGCGATCGCTTACATCAGGCGATCGCAACATTTCCAACCATTGGTTTAATTCAGAATCTATATTTGCAGACATTTTGAATCCTGATAAAATTCTTAAGCTGATAATCTTGTAATTTGCACATTGTGATTTATTTAAATCATTGTAGTGCGGGCATCTTGCCCGCGTCCAATATGCAAATTAAATGTACAAAGGCTTAACCAGCTAAAAGGAGTAATTCGTCATAATGATTAGAAATATTCAATTTACTGACCTAGAACAATTGCTTTTAAAGATAGATTTTACCAAAGTATCAACAACAGGTAATCAACAAGTTTATCAGTCTTCATCTTCAGGAGCTTTGATAATTTTACCAGCTTACGAGCCGCAAGCCTATGTTCAGCCTGTGCATTTAGTAGCTGTACGTCGAGTATTGTTAGAAAATGGTTTAATTAACATGAATACTTTCGACAGTTTTTTAGAAAAGGTTGCAAGCTAAATTGGTTAAAAATAATTAAGTTGAGTATTTACCGTTAATTTCTACATAACCTTCTGAAAGATCACAACCCCAAACAGTTGCAACAGATTCGCCAATATTGAGGCTAACATGAATATTTACCTGATCTTTGGACATCACTTGCCGCAATTCTTCCAGATTTTCTTCATTTAAAATATTAGGATAGACTTTAAATTTATCAAATCTGATCACAACATCTTCTGGATTGATTGCTAGTTCATTTTCACATTTGCCTATAGCCATAGCTACTCTTCCCCAATTCGGATCTGCGCCATAGACAGCAGTCTTAACCAAAGGTGAATTTACAATTGCTTTAGCAACTCGTTTAGCTTGTGCATAATTAAAAGCCGAATCTACAGTTACTTCAATTACTTTAGTAGCACCTTCACCATCTCGTGCAATTTTTATAACTAATTCATGGGCTATTTCTTGCAATGCGCTAGCAAATTCTTGTTCTGAAACTTCGCCTGCTAAACCATTAGCCAAAATGATGGCGGTGTCACTTGTAGAAGTATCGGTGTCGATACTTAGACAATTAAATGTTTTATCTACTGTAGAACGGAAAATTGAACGCAGCGCATCAGCAGAAATTGCCGCATCTGTAAAAAAGAAAGCTAGCATTGTCGCCATATTTGGCTCAATCATACCAACACCTTTGGCAATTCCTACTAGTTTGGCATTTCCAACTTGTCGCGCCGCTAGCTTAGGTACAGTATCGGTTGTCATAATACCGCGTGCTGCCAAATTAAAATCAGCCGCAGTTAATTTCGTCCCAATTCCTAACAATCCTGTACGGATTTTTTCTATAGGGTAAAGTCTACCAATTACGCCTGTGGAAGCTATCACAATATTGTGTGGAGAAATACCCGTTTCAGTTGCTACAAGTTGAATAACTTCTTCTGCATCAGCAGTACCAATGGCACCATTAGCTACATTTGCATTTTTAGATATAACAACAATTCCCTGCGCTTGATGATCTTTTAGGTGCTGGCGGCTAATAGTCACACTTGGCCCAGCAAAAATACTTTGTGTAAATACTCCATCAGCAACACAAGGAACATCCGATTTAATCAATACAAAATCGTTGGTAGTGTTTTTGATGCCTAAGTTAGTAATAAACGTACTAAATCCTTGAGGAGTTGAAGATGAAGTTAATGACATTTTTATCTAAAACTCCTATGATTGGGTTATTTTATACTAAATGTAGTTTAGCGATCGCCTTTTTAATCCTCTCATTTTTTAGCAAAAATTAATATCTTTGTAAAATGGGCATTGCCCACCATACTATATTTTGTCTACTTTACCGTAACAAAAAAGGAATTTGCACTGTAATGGCATTTGTCGGACATTCCTTTTGACAAGGTAGACAAAACCAGCATTCGTCATATTTCATATATGCTTTTCCTGTTTCTGGATTTTTTGCTAATACATCAAGCGGACAAACTTCGATGCAAGCTACACATTTTTCTAAACATTTAGATTCGTCCACAATCACAGGAACATCTACTCTTTGATTAATTAAAGCCATATCATACCTCTAGGTTTATTAGTTTATGTGTTAGTTTGCAATCGATGCTTTAAAAAAACGGTAACCCACATCAATTTCTGTTAACTGGCGAATCTCTCCATATTTTTTATCCCATTCACCACTACTCAAATCTGCTGCAAGAGATTTAACACCAGATTCAATTAAATTAGGATTCCCTAAAGCAAAAGAAGATATTCCCGCACGCACTTCTGGCTGAAGATACAATTCAGGTCGCATCCAAGCTGCTGCGGCAAATAAATCAGTTAAATCGTAGGGTAACATCAAAGGTATTACTTCAATAATCCTTTGAGTATTTTTCTCAATCAAATTTGTAATTTCATTAACTGGAAGAAATTTTAGTGCATCTTCCCACAACCAAGGAAAATAATCATACAGCCAGATTTTCTGAGCAAATCTAATATCAAAACTTAACAATATAATTGCCCCACCTTTAATAATCCGATGCATTTCCTGAAAAGATTTCTCTAAATCGGAAAAATGATGAATTGTTAGAATACTAATCACTCCATCAACAGATTTATCAGGTAAAGGTAAAGCTTCTGCATATCCAGTAAACCATTTAATTTGGGGATGTTCTAATGCTTGTTTACGCATTACTGATGATGGTTCTATAGCGTAAACAGAAAATCCATGATGAGCTAGCGCTTGTGAGTAACCACCAGTACCCGCCCCAATATCCGCAATAATACTACCTTGCGGTAAATTTAGTAAGTCAATTATTTTCTGGACAATTCGCGGATCGGGGACGCGAGTTTTTGTATATTGTTTCCCAATGGAATCATAAATAGGCATTTGTAAAACACCGAAATTTTAATTAATAGATGCTTACAAGTAATTTTCTG
The DNA here is from genome assembly GCA_034530935.1 of Aulosira sp. DedQUE10. Taxonomy (GTDB): domain Bacteria; phylum Cyanobacteriota; class Cyanobacteriia; order Cyanobacteriales; family Nostocaceae; genus Aulosira. The sequence continues at coordinate 63,095 of JAVRCF010000027.1, forward strand.
TAGGTGGGCATTAAACCTACTCCAAAGCAATTTTTTTATAAAACGTCATTTGCTGTTTTGTATTGGTGTAACCTATTTTTTCATAAAAAATGTGAGCCTCTGTGCGTTTAATATTAGAACGTAGAATAATGCCCTCACATCCAACTAAAGCAGCCCATTCCTCAATATACTGCATTAATGTACGTCCAATTCCTGCATGACGATAATCTTCATCCACCACTAATCCAAAAAGTAATGTTTGATTTGGAATAATGATTAAATCACAAGTGTGAGCGTGTGCCCAACCAATAATATAATCATTTGCTAAGGTAGCAACATAAACAACATGACTTTTTTTATCTTGAATTCGCACAAGACGTTGCTCTATCTGTTGCGCCATAGCAGAATATCCAAGCTGCTCGCAAAGAACTGCAATTCGTGCTGCATCTTTACCCTCAGCCAATCTAATTATGATTTGCTCATTATTCATTCTCAGTGAATTTTTAATCTGCGTATATCGGCGTTTATCAACATTTATCGGCGGTTAATTATTATTTCACCGCCACATCATAAACCTCTCTTCCTAAATCCACATCCACAATATAAGGTTCAACATCACGCTTAAATAACACCATTTCTTCTGCTTCATTCTTTCTCAAATTCACATGACAAAACCATTCTTGGTTATTCTTTTCTGGAAAATCTAAATGATAGTGATAAAGTCCCCATCGGCTTTCTCGGCGATATATTGACGCTCGTGCAGCCATCTCTGCACAATCTCTAATAAAATGCACCTCCATACAGCGCATGAGTTCGTGAGGATCGTGCGCTCCCATTTGCGCCAACGTATCATGATAACGAACAAAATTATTCAGTCCAATCTCCATTTTGTTATTTGATTTTGGCGGTTGTAAGTAGTCATTCACTAGTCGCCGCAACTTATATTCAACCTGAGTATGGGGAATTCCATTAGCCTGATTTAAAGGTGCATAAATCCTTGCTTTTTCTGCTGCCAAAAACTCAGGATCGGGTTCCAAATGATCCAAATCTTGGATGTATTCAATCGCATGAGTTCCTGCCAAACGACCAAATACAAACGCCCCAATCATATAATTGTGGGGAACACTTGCCATATCTCCGGCTGCATACAATCCTGGTATTGTGGTTTCTGCCTTTTCATTTACCCAAACACCAGAAGCACTATGTCCACTACACAAGCCAATTTCGGAGATATTCATCTCAATACCATGAGTGCGGTAATCTTCGCCTCTACCTTCGTGAAAGCGTCCCCGGCTCGGTCGTTCATTTGCCCATAAAATAGACTCAATTTCGGAAATAGTATCTTCATCCAAATGAGTCATTTTCAACTGAATTGGCCCTTTACCAGAGTTCAATTCTTTCCAAATCTCTAGCATCATTTGACCACTCCAGTAATCACAATTAATGAAGCGGTGTCCTTCAGCATTGGCGGTATATGCGCCAAAAGGCCCAGCAACATAAGCACAAGCCGGGCCGTTGTAGTCTTTAATCAAGGGGTTGATTTGGAAGCATTCAATGTTACTCAATTCTGCTCCCGCGTGGTAAGCCATTGAGTAACCATCGCCAGCATTAGTGGGGTTTTCATAAGTGCCGTAGAGGTAGCCTGATGCAGGTAATCCCAACCGCCCACAGGCCCCTGTGCAAAGAATTACGGCTTTGGCTTGGATAACAACAAAATCCCCGCCGCGCACATCAAATCCAACTGCACCGATCGCTCTTCCTTCTTTTACCAAAACCCTTGTCGCCATGACGCGGTTGGTAACATTGACTTTATGGCGCTTTACCTGTCGGGTAAGAATCGTTTTCAGGTCTTTACCTTCTGGCATTGGCAATACATACTTACCTACCCGATGCACTTGCTTCAGATCGTAATTTCCTTGGGGGTCTTTTTGGAACTTAACACCCCAACTTTCGAGTTCTTGAATGGTTTCATAGCCTAGCTTTGCGGTTTGGTAGACAGCTTTTTGATGAACGATACCATCATTAGCAATGGTAACTTCACGTACATACTGTTCTGGCGTAGAGTGTCCAGGGATGACTGCTGTATTCACGCCATCCATTCCCATTGCGATCGCACCACTACGACGAATATTAGCTTTCTCCAAAATCAGCACCTCTGCCTCTGGATTAGCCTGTTTTGCCTTAATTCCCGCCATAGTCCCGGCTGTACCGCCGCCAATCACTAGTACATCGGTTTTTATCCACTGGGTAGTTGTTTCCATATAATCACCTGAGTTAAATATTGGGACTGGGGGACAAGAAGGACAAGGGGGACAAGGGGGATTAGAAAGCAGAGAAGATAAATACTCAATGCCCAATGCCCCATGCCCCATGCCCAATGCCCTAATTACGCCAAATTATGTCTTTGACATTAATTTGCTTCGGTATAAGTTTGATTTTGTAGAATGCATCAGCAACCTCTTGCTGTTTAGCAATTACTTCATCGGTAAGTGGAAGCACACCATAATCACGCCGCTTTTCTGCTGCCTCTAAAGCAGCAGCATCAATACCCAATGCAGGTGAGAGAAATTTAGCAACTTCACTAGGATTATTCTTTGCCCAATCGCTAGTCTTTTTCACTTCATCTAGAACTATTTTCAAAGTATCAGAATGCGCTTCAACAAAAGACTTGGCAGCAAGATAATAACCACGATTGGGCGCTAATCCTGTGGCATCAGTTAAGGTGCGTGCGCCTGTGGCTTTCTCTGCTACGGCTAAATATGGGTCCCAAATTGCCCAAGCATCAACGTTCTTGCCTTCAAAAGCAGCACGTCCATCGGCAGGCTGGAGAGTAACTGCTTGGATGTCACTATATTGTAGTCCGGCTTTTTCCAGTGCTTTGACTATTAGGTAATTAGTGTTTGAACCTTTAGCAAAGGCAACTTTTTTACCTTTGAGATCCGCCACTGTTTTAATCGGTGAATCTTTGGGAACAAGGATAGCTTCAGCCTTCGGACTCCAAGGATCGTAAGCTACATAAACTAAAGGCGTACCTGCGGCTTGAGCAAATATTGGCGGTGATTCTCCTGTGTAGCCAAAGTCTATACTACCAGCGTTGATGGCTTCTAACATTGGCGGGCCTGATGGAAATTCACTCCAGGTTACAGAAGCACCAGAAGCTGCCAAAGCTTTTTCTAACTCCCCTTTTGTTTTCAATGCACTTAAAATAGTTCCCGCTTTCTGGAAGCCAATCCTAACAGTATTACTACTAGTTGCTGAACTCTGATTAGGTGTTGTTGTTGCCTGTTCTGTAGGTGTTTTTGTTGCTTGCTGGTTTGCGTTTGAAGAACAAGCTGAAACAAATAAAACTAAGCCAAGCCCAACTGCAAACAGTAGAGAAAAAAACCTGATTCTTCTCTGCTTAAAGTTTTGGAGAAAGCCGAGAAAGATATTTAATATTCGAGATTGTAAGAGCTTGGACAACATAAATACTCTGCTTCTAATGGTAAACACCTATGCAACACCAAAAAACTACAGTAAATAGATTGTATAACCGTAGTTAAAAGAGATAAAAATATCACCAAACAAAAAATTGTCTCTCAGACATAGCCTAGAAACTCGGGAAAATATTGCTTTTGAAAGCAAGCGATGGAGTTATTTCAGCATAATACTACGGTAGATGTATCAAATTACAGGAAATTATAGTAAAATTTATTAAGGCTCTGATTCTACTTGATAAAAAGCTGGCAATGAAAGATAATATTCTGCAACAACAAATTGCCTACTATCGTGCTAGAGCTAACGAATACGATCAGTGGTTCTATCGCCTTGGTCGTTACAATCGCGGTGATGAGCTAAACCAGCTTTGGTTTAAAGAAGTTGATGTTGTCAAACAAGCTTTACACCAAATTCGACAAGCTGAGGAAATTTTAGAATTAGCTAGCGGAACGGGAATTTGGACACAGGAGCTTTTAAAAATTGGCAAGAAAATTACTGCAATAGACTCTTCCGAAGAAGTACTTGAAATTAATCGCAGTAAGTTAAATTCACCGAATGTAGAATATCACCAAATAGATTTATTTGCCTGGGAACCCGATGCTGAATATGATTTAGTATTTTTCTCCTTCTGGTTATCTCATGTACCGCCAGAATTACTTGAATCATTTTTGCTAAAAGTTTATAAATCTGTGCGCGTTGGTGGGCAAGTATTTATTGTTGACTCGCGCTTTGAACTGACATCTACAGCTAATAACCATATTCTTAATGATGACGGTAGTATATACAAAAGTCGTAAGCTAAATGATGGGCAAGAATTTCAAATTGTCAAAGTTTTTTATCAGCCAGATGAACTGCAAATGCATCTAGCCCAAGTTGGTTTTAAAGCTGATGTAAAATTGACAGAGCATTATTTTATCTGTGCAAATGCTACGAAGTTTTAGAATTAATTTGTGAGGCTAAGTAAGTCAGCGAAAATCAACATAACTATATTAAGAAGGGTAAAGGTAAAATTTTTCCCTGTGAGTAAGCAAGATGAGCAATAAAAAAATTAGATTTTTAAACCTCTCCCTACTTTGGGGAAAGGTTTAGAAAAAAGTCTACTTTGGAGATGCACCGACTGCGGTAGGTTCACCAAGAACTTTGGCAAATCGTTCTAAATAGAAGCTAGTAGGATTTTCTACGGCTCGAATGGATTCGCGATCGCGTAATGTGTTCCACCATTGTTGGATGCGCGGTGTTTCTGATGGCAGGCTGAATTTGCGGAAGTGTTCTAGAAGTGGTAAGCGCTCAAACCAGGGATAGAAGCTGATATCAACTAAACTTATCTTGTCCCCTAACCAGTAAGGCCCATTTCCAGACAGCTTACCTAATCCTTCTTGCTCAATATATAAGAGGGATTCGATGAACTCTCTACGCCCTTGTTCTTGTTCGCTGATCTCTTTACTGCGAAGCAATTTGTTAAACGCAGGTACAAGGCGAGTGTTGGCGTAGTCGATCCAAATCCGCGCGATCGCTTTTGCTCCTGGTTCACTGGGTAATAAAGCTGGCTCTGGAAAGACTTCATCTAGATATTCATTGATGATAGCAGACTCATAAATATTGATATCCCCATGTGCGATCGCAGGGACTTTGCCATAGCGTGAAATCTGCGTGTATCCTTCGGGTTTATTTTGTAAGTCTATTTCAATGGGAGTAAAGTCAACTCCTTTTTCTAACAAAACAACACGGGTTCTTTGGGAGAAAGTTGAGGCTTTGGCAAAGTAAAGTTTGAGGTTAGTCATGAACAAATTCCTTGTGCTGTCAGGGATTCGGTATTGGAGATGATGAAATTTTAAATCGCTTTGGCAGGTATCTACACCAGCCGTATAGCAAAGTACGGTTAATCGCTCGTTTTACCGTATAATACTGCCTATCATGTTGTCAACACTAAGAAAAAGCCTTGAAAAGCTGATGAAAAACTACTTTAATATAAGTTTAGACTATCTAACAATTAGTAATTAACAAATTTAGAGCTACGTATACTTTGTTTACTGAAGACTTGTCTTGTGGTGAGGGTTATGTAATACTGCTAAAATAATCTACGGTAAATGGGTCGATAAACAGTATTTAATTTTCTGCTGCACATACTACTGTACAGAAAAATCATTCAAACGCTTTAAGAAGCAAGCAATTTTGGATTGTTTGTGCGGATAATGCACATTTTTTCTGAAAGTCATTGCTGGTGCCAAAATTATTGAGTTCAAAGACTGTCTCTGCCATCAATTCTTTTGATATATGAAGGGTATAGACAAATACGACACATCTAAATGTCGTTCTTTGTCTGTTGGAGGCGTTCTCAAATATATAGACATTCCCTCTACAAGGTTTATAGGTTTACTAATTCTGAGCAAACAGATTTATCTTGAGAGCCTTCTTTTTAGACTTCATCCTTCAACGAATGACGTAACTGTGGAGAAATTATCATGACAATTGCCCTTGAACGTCCCACGAAAAAAACTCGGTCAGCCCAGATTCGGGAACAACTCGGTTATCCCATCATTGATACCGATGTGCATACCCAGGAATTTGAACCTGCGTTTCTCGATTATTTAGAGCAGGTCGGTGGTTCTAAGATTGCTGAGAGTTTCCGAGAACATCTACCTGGTGCTGGTCGCTATCGTTGGTTTCAACAAACTTGGGAAGAACGCCATAAATACCGCACTGCACGTCCGCCCTTCTGGGGTCGTCCGACCAAAGACACTTTAGATTTGGCAACGATCACCCTGCCAAAGCTATTGCATGAACGGTTGCAAGAAGCCGGAACAGACTTTGCAGTGTTATATCCCAACTTGGCAACCCTAGCACCGCAAATCAAGAACGAAGAAATGCGGCGGGCAGTTTGTCGAGCAGCAAACCTTTATCATGCAGATATCTTCCGTCCTTATAGCGATCGCATTACCCCTATAGCTACCATTCCTCTCAACACGCCAGAAGAAGGGATTGAGGAGCTGGAATATGCAGTCAAGGAACTAGGACTCAAAGCAATTCAAATTCCCGCTTACGTTACCCGTGTGATTCCTGGCTTCGAGAAATATCCTGAAGAAGTGCAACGGGAAGCAACCTGGATTGATACCTTCGCCTTAGATAGCGCCTACGATTATGACCCCTTCTGGGCCAAGTGTGTAGAGTTGAAAGTTGTCCCCACCACCCATGCTTCTGGTATGGGTTGGACTGCACGTCGCTCGATTTCCAATTATCAATACAACCACATTGGACACTTTGCCTCAGCCGGAGAAGCATTCTGCAAAGCTCTATTCTTTGGTGGTGTTACTCGTCGTTTCCCAACTCTAAAATTTGCCTTCCTTGAAGGTGGTTCCGCTTGGGGTGCTAGCCTCTACACAGATATCATCTGGCATTGGGAAACTCGCAATCCAGAGATTTTGCAGAATAATAATCCCACGAATGTAGACCGGGAAGAATTAGCAGAACTCTTCCGTCGTTACGGTGGGGCAGAATTCCAAGGTCGAGCCGATCAATTTGGTAGCGGTTTAGGTTTCCACGGTCAATACTTCGCTCCGCAAGATCCAGGCGAACTCGATGAATTTGCTGCGGCTGGGATTACCAAGGCAGAAGATGTACGCGATCGCTTTCTGAATCACTTCTACTTCGGTACAGAATCAGACGATCTGCGGGTTGCTTATGCCTTCCATCAAAAAGCCAATCCATTTGGCGACAGAGTTAAAGCCTTCTTAGGTTCCGATTCCGGTCATTGGGATGTACCTGATATTACAGCAGTTACTTCCAACGCTTACAACTTCGTAGAACGCGGTCTTCTCAGTGAAGAAGACCTGCGTTACTTCCTATCAACTCATCCTTTGGAGTTGTACACCAGTCTCAATCGTGACTTCTTCAAGGGTACAAAAATTGAGAAGGAAGCAGAAGAGTATTTGTTGGGCGTTAGTTAAGGCCATAGGGCATAGGGCATTGCTTTCTCTAATCCCTAGCCCCTAATCCCTAACCTCTAATCCCCAGTCCCCAACTCACTTGCTTGCCAACAAACAAGCTGAAAAATTTTTTACATAAAACCTATGGTTGCCACAGTTAAAGCTCAATCTGTCAATATCTTTCGTCGCTTAAAACTGCTTGTAGTGCCAGGATTGTTAACTCTAGCAACTTCATTAACGTTAGTTAGTTGCACACAACAAAGCCAAAAAGCAGATAGTCAATCTCCTGCTAGTAATGTATCGGATACTAAGACATCGGGTATCAAAACTAAGGTACTCCACATGGGCTATCAACAAGCAGGCGATTTGGTTAGGGTAACGAAAGTATTGGAAAAGCGGCTAGAACCCTTGGGTGTCAAGGTAGAGTGGGCACAATTTGCGCAGGGGCCGCAGCTGATGGAAGCCATGAATGTTGGCAAAATAGATTTGGGAAATGTCGGGGAAACTCCCCCGATCTTTGCTCAAGCAGCTGGTGCTCAGATTGCTTATGTTGTTGGTCGGCGAAGTGACGGTAGAAAAAGTGCGATCGCTGTCCCACCAGATTCTCCGATTAAGAGCGTTAAGGATATTAAAGGGCAAAAAGTAGTCTTTCAAAAAGCTTCTGCTTCTCACTATTTCATCCTGAGAGCTTTGGAAGATGCGGGTTTAAAATATAGCGATATTCAAGTCCTGAGTATACCCAATGTAGAAGCAAGTAGTGCCTTTCTAGAAGGGAAAATACCTGTTTGGGTAACTGGCGATCCCCATCTGGCTCGAGCTGAAAGATTGGGTAAAGCAAGAATTATCAGGAATTCTCAAGGGCTTGATTCACCTGGTGGATACTATATCGGAACAAAGCAGTTTGCAATTGATAATCCTGAATTGCTGCGGATAGCTATTGAGGAAATAGATAAAATTGAGCGTTGGGCAGAGGCTCATCCCAAAGAGACTGCAAAGCTAATCGCACCCTACCAAAAACTACCTCCAGACGTGATGGATTTGGTAATCAGCCGTCGCGGTTATGGATTAAGAGCGATGTCGCCAGATTTAATTAATGAGCAGCAGCGGATTGCAGATTACTTCTATAAAAATGGCTTGATTCCTAAACCTATCAATATCAAAGAAGCCACGCTGACATCTGAACAGTATGCAGCAATTACTCCACCAACAATCAGTCAAAAATAGCATCGACTGGGTATTGGGAGACAAGGAAGAGATTACCAATTACCAATTAACTTTGACTCACAATATTTACTTTAAATCAAAGGAGTTCTATATCTATGGCGCTGACACCTTCAACAATGCTACCTGTAGGCACTTTAGCACCTGATTTTCATTTACCAGATGTGGTTACAGGTGAAACTATTTCACTCTCCACTTTTGCTGATAAAAAAGCATTGTTAGTGATATTTATTAGCCGCCATTGTCCTTTTGTGCAGCATATTAAATGGGAATTGGCAAAATTAGGTAAAGATTACAGCGATCGCAATGTGGGAATTGTGGCGATTAGTGCTAACGATATCAACAGCCATCCTGATGATGCGCCAGAATTACTCAAAGCCTTTGCCCAAGAACTCGATTTATCCTATCCTCTGCTTTACGACGAATCACAGAAATCTGCAAAAAACTTCTTTGCTGCTTGCACTCCCGACTTTTTCCTTTTTGATGCTGAACGCAAACTTGCTTATCGCGGACAGTTAGATGATAGCCGTCCCAAGAATGATAAATCGGTGACTGGTGCTGATTTACGCAGAGCAATTGAAGATATTTTGCGCGATCGCGTGATTACTTGGGAACAGAAGCCAAGTATCGGTTGCAACATTAAATGGAAGCCAGGGAATGAACCTGCTTATTACAAAGTGCCAGCAATTGCAGTATAGAGATTATGTTTGATCTTAGAGGATGTTTGAAAAGTCCTCTTGTCTGTATCAAAAAATTTTAGATCCCCCTAAATCCCCCTTAAAAAGGGGGACTTTGATATCATGTCCGGGTAATGACTTACGATAAAAACTTTGCAGACTTCTTTGCGCCTTAGCGCCTTTGCGTGAGCTTTAATCATAACTGTTTTGCCGGACATGATATGATTTCGGTTCTCCCCTTTTTAAGCTACCGTGTATACACAAATCATCCGATCCCCCTAAATCCCCCTTAAAAAGGGGGACTTTAAGAATTTTCCCCCCTTGAAAAGGGGGGCTAGGGGGGATCAAAACGCTGTTAGGCAACTTTATAAGACTTGTGTATACACCGTAGCCTTTTTAAGGGGGGCTAGGGGGGATCTCTGAGTACCTAAAATCACAGCCAACCACTTTTCCAACAACCTCTTAAATAGACTCTCCAGGAATAAGGTATGAGGAGGTGCGATCGCGCACCTTTTTTTATTGACTAGGGGAAATACTCCAGATTTAGCATTGTCTAGAATTATTTAGTAACTTCTCAAATTTAATTTCAGTAATCGCTCTTCTGCTTTAGCTAAAGTTTCTGGCTGCTTACTAAAACAAAACCTAATAAAATTTTTACCCGACTCTGATTGCGAGAAAAAGCTAGAGCCAGGAACTACGGCAACTCCAATTTCTTTAATTAAATATGTAGCGAATTCCATATCATTTTGATAACCAAATTTGGAAATATCAGCAAATACATAATAGGCTCCTTGAGGAAGAAAATAAGGAATTTCTACAGTATCTAAGATTTGCAGAATATGAGTTCGCTTTTGTTGATACAGCTTGGCTAATTCTTCGTAGTAACTAATAGGAAGTTGCATCGCCGCCACACCAGCCCTTTGCAAAGGTGCAGGTGCGCCAACAGTGAGAAAATCATGAACTTTGCGAATTGCACCCGTTAATTCTGGATTAGATAAAATATAGCCAACTCGCCAACCAGTCACGCTATAGGTTTTAGAAAGACCATTAATAGTAATTGTTCGTTCTTCCATTCCTGGCAAAGTTGCCATTGCAATATGCTGTGTTTCATCATAAATAATGTGTTCATAAATTTCATCCGTGAATACCAACACATCCCACTTGTGACAAAGTTCAGCAATTAAAGTTAGTTCTTCACGAGTAAATACTTTTCCTGTGGGATTATGGGGCGTATTAATAATAATGGCTTTTGTGCGTTCATTAAATGCCTGACGTAATTCTGCTTCGTCAAATGTCCACTTAGGGGGATGCAAAGATACATAACGAGGAGTTGCGCTGGCTAAAATCGTATCGGGGCCGTAGTTCTCATAATATGGTTCAAAGACGATGACTTCATCACCTGGGTTAAGAGTAGCTAGCATTACCGCAGCCATTGCTTCTGTTGAACCACAGGTGACAGTGATTTGTCGTTCTGGATCAATATTTAAACCTAAATACCATTTAACTTTCTCTGCGATCGCATGACGAAATGCTTTATCCCCCCAAGTGATAGCATATTGATTAATGTCCTCTTCAATTGCCTTAATTGCTGCCCGTTTTAACTCTGGTGGACAAGGAAAATCAGGAAATCCCTGCGCCAAATTCACAGCACTGTATTGTAATGCAACTCTCGTCATTTCGCGAATGACTGACTCTGAGAACTGGTTTGCCTTATCTGAAATTCTTTGCTTTCCTACCGGAGTCACGTCTATTCCTCTAGATAATTTACTAAATTACTTGAAATCGATAAATTTACCGGATATTTTAGCAAATAATTAGGCAATAAATTTCTCAACCAAATTGCTATTTAGGTAATTATATAAGTAAATATAATTACGAACTAAGAATTTTTAATACAGCCTAATTCAGAGTTAGTTGCTAAATCTAAAGCTTGCCGAAAGTTAATGAGTAGCTGATTTAGTACTGCTATGTCAATTAAAAATGCATCGTGACCGTAGGTTGATTTTAACCAAACTAGTTGAGCATTAGGGATTAAATCTGCTAATTCTTGTTGCTCTATTGGCGGATAAAGAATGTCAGAATCAATGGCGACAACTAAAGCAGGTTGTTTAATACTTTGCAAAACAGATTCATAGTCTTGACCTTGAGCAATATCATGACTATCCATCGCTTGAGTGAGAGTGATGTAAGTATTAGCATCAAATCTTTCTATTAGCTTTTGACCATGATGTTGTAAGTAGCTAGCGATCGCATATTGGTCAGCAGATGTATCATACTGTCGCCCAAAGCGTTCTGTAAAGCTGTACCAAGAACGGTAAGCACTCATCGCCATCATCCGCGCTACGGCTAATCCTTGGCTGGGTGGCTGTTGGGCTGTGTAGTTACCCCCTTTCCAGTTAGGATCGGCATAGATAGCTTGTCTTTGAGCTTCACTCAATCCAATACACCAAGCCGAATGTCTCCCAGATGTGGCAATGGGTGCGATCGCTTGTACGATTTCTGGATATAATAATGCCCACTCTAGTACTTGCATTCCACCGACTGACCCACCAATTACTAGTTGTAGAGATTTAATTCCTAGATATTGAATCAGTGCAGCTTGTAAGCGCACCATATCCCTAATTCTGATTGCGGGAAAGGATGCGCCGTAAGCGATTCCGGTTTGGGGATTGATGCTAGTCGCTCCCGTAGTGCCGTAACAACTTCCCAAAATATTGCTGCACACGATAAAATCGCGATCGCTATCCAGTGCTTTTTTTGAACCTAATAAGCCTTCCCACCAGTCATCCGCATCGGCTGAACCAGTTAAAGCATGACAAATTAGCACTCCATTGTCGCCTTCTAAGTTTAACTTTCCCCAAGTCCGGTAAGCGACCTGAACCCCATTTAATACTTCGCCTCCTTCTAACTCAAACGGCTGCGAGAGATGGTAATACTGAGTTTGTGGTGAAATGAAATGCTGATAATTCATCGCCAACTAAGGGAACTGGGGGATAAGGGAGATGAGGAAGACTCTTGTAAAAACGCGATTAATTGTAAAGACGCGATTAATCGCGTCTTTGCCGAAATGCTTGCTCAAAATCTTCTTTGATATCATCGATGTGTTCAATTCCCACTGATACGCGCACTAAATCAGATGAGACACCTGCGGAAACCTTTTCAGTATCACTTAACTGTTGATGGGTTGTGGAAGCAGGATGAATGACGAGGGTTTTAGCATCCCCAACGTTTGCTAGATGACTTGCCAATTTAACATTGTTAATAAAGGCTTTACCCGCTTCTAGTCCGCCTTTGATCCCAAAGTTTAAGACTCCACCAAATCCATGTCGGAGATATTTTTTGGCTCGTTCATGATAAGGATGATGGGGAAGTCCGGGATAATTCACCCAGGCTACTTGTGGTTGCTGTTCTAACCACTGGGCTAATTCTAAAGCATTGCTTACATGGCGATCTACACGTAAAGAGAGAGTTTCTAACCCTTGTAATAACAGAAAGGCGTTAAATGGACTCAAAGTCGGGCCAAAATCTCTTAACCCTTCTACTCTGGCGCGGATAATGAAGGCAATATTCCCAAAAGGACTACCTACACCAAATACTTCTTGAAACTTCAGCCCATGATAACCGGGGGATGGTTCGGTAAAAATGGGAAATTTGCCATTACCCCAATTAAATTTACCAGAATCGACAATTACGCCGCCGATAGAAGTGCCGTGACCACCAATCCACTTAGTTGCGGATTCCACTACAATATCTGCACCATGTTCAATTGGTCGAGCCAAATACCCACCTGCACCAAAGGTATTATCGACAATTAAGGGAATGCCATTTTCGTGGGCAATGTGAGCTAGGGCTGCAAAATCCGGAATGTTGTATTGGGGATTACCAATGGTTTCAACATACAATGCTTTTGTGCGCTCGTCGATCGCCTGACGGAAATTTTCTACGTCGTCTCCTTCGACAAATTTGACATTTATCCCTAAACGTGGTAAAGAAACTTTAAATTGGTTATAAGTTCCCCCATATAAAAAACTCGTAGAAACAATATTATCGCCAGCCTGAGCGATCGTACTTAAAGCCAAGAATTGTGCAGCTTGACCGCTAGAGGTGGCTAATGCGGCTAAACCCCCTTCCAAAGCGGCAATTCGCTTTTCAAATACATCCGTTGTCGGATTCATGATCCGAGTGTAAACGTTGCCAAACTCTTGCAACGCAAACAACCGCGCCCCATGATCCGCATCGTCAAAAACATATGAAGTTGTTTGATAAATTGGTACAGCGCGGGCATTAGTTCCTACCGCAGGTTCTTGCCCAGCATGGACTTGCAACGTTTCAAAGCGATATTTTTCAGACATAGACAATTATCTGCGTCAAAATATATTTTTTCAGTAGTACTGTCAATAAACATTCATAAATCTATCGACTTGTAGTATTTTAAAGTAAAACTTTCAAAACCGATTGATGCCAAGTTAAAGAAATTCCAGAATATAGGACTTACGCACTGAAGCTTGAAAGCCAGATCCCCCCTAACCCCCCTTAAAAAGGGGGGAAAGTCTAAAGCCCCCTTTTTAAGGGGGTTGGGGGATCTGAGTGCGTAAGTTCTGGAATATTGAGTTTCTCATCAGACGCTAAAGCGGTTACTGAATCTATGCAACTCATCATGTTTGATATCGATGGTACACTCACCCAGTCTAATCAACTAGACGATTTCGCATTTGTGCAAGCGTTGTTAGACGTTTTTAATTTGTCAGTCATTAATCCTGATTGGTCTACTTTTACTCACGTAACTGACTCATGGATTGTACGTGAAATTTATCGAACTCACTTTGGCTCTCTTCCAAGTGAACAGGAAGTTGAACGTTTTCGTCATCACTTAATGATTCGCCTGAGAACCGCAGTTACAAAGATAGGCTCAATTAAACCAATTCCAGGTGCAGTAGAAGTCCTAAAGTGGTTGAGAACACAACCCAATTTCGCTGTTGCTTATGCAGGTGGTGCTTGGACAGATTCAGCTTTGCTGAAGCTACAGTCTGCTGGCTTACCCTATGAAGATATTCCCTATGCCTTTGCAGATGATGGTTATACCCGTGAAGAAATCTGTGAAATTGCATTGAAACGTGCCCAAGCCCATTATCAGCAGGATTTTTCCCACGCAATTTACATAGGAGATGGAGTTTGGGATGTACGAACTTCCCGTAATTTGGGCTACCCCTTGATTGCGATCGCATACGAAAGCAACCCCATGCAGCTAATTGCCGAAGGTGCTAAATCTGTTTTAGACGACTTTCAAGATCTGAATCAATTCATCGCATTGCTGAATGAAGTCACTCAATCACAAGATACATTCCAGGCTTAGCATACTATAGGCTTTACCCAAAATTGGGGATTTTGGCATCTTAATTCACTGGTTCGGAAATAAAGAAATATTGACTTGAGTTTTGCAGCCAATCAAAAAGATGGTATGCTTAATCCTGAAACTACGGTAAATCTATCAAGTTATAGTAATTTAGAGCCTCGCGAATGATACAAATATGTCTGCTTCAACTCTGAACAATTGAGATGAAGGAATAAATTGTGGTGAATTCTTTAAAAGAGCATAACTTTCGTTATAAGCAAGCGTATTCTGCCAGTAGTTTTTTCGTTGCTATTTCATGTCTGAGTTTGATAGTTACTGGTTGCAGTCAAAAAACGGCAGTTAATTCCCCAGTTAACTCAAATTCTGCCTCACAAGTTGTCAGTAGTAATCAAAATCCAGAAAAAAGCAACGCAGTTCGCTTGGGATACCAAAAAGGCGGGATTATTCCCATCTCACGTCAGCGCGGCGACCTAGAACGTCAGCTATCAGCTCAAAATATTAAAGTTGAATGGACAGGGCCATTTGACCGTTGTGCAACGCTGCTAGCGGCTCTTAATGGTAATCGAGCAGACATTGGTGGTTGCGGTGATATTCCTACTATCTCCGGGATTGCTTCTGGACAGCCACTTTGTATTGGTTCTGTACAGCGCCCTAAAGCCGATTCTTTGGGCAATGCCATCTTAGTTCGCGGTGATTCTTCTATCCGTAAACCTGCTGATTTAGTTGGTAAAAAAGTAGCTGTTAATCAAGGGGGTGCAGGTGAATACTTGTTATTAAAAGTCTTAGAAAAAGAAAATATCCCCAAAGAAAAAGTCCAGCGAGTCTACCTATCGCCAAATGATGCTGCACCAGCTCTCTACCAAGGCTCGGTTGATGGCTGGGCAGTGTGGGAACCTTATATTTCTATTGCTGAACTAGAACATAAGGCTCGGAGAATCACGACTACGCACCCTGCACCTACCTACGGCATTATGGTTGTGCGTGGTGATGCTGCTAAAGATAATCCTGTAGCAGTTAAATCTGCACTGACAGCGTTGAGCCAGGATGGTGAATGGCTGAATCAGCATACCGATGCAGCCGCAGATTTTATGGTGAAGGAGCTAAAAGTTTCTCAAGCTGTAGCCAATCAAGCGACTAAGAATCGCGGCCCTGAGTCTTACGTCTTTCCCAATGCTGATGATGTTGGCAAGCTTCAAAAAACAGCTGATTGGTTATTAGAGCAAAAAATTCTTCCTAAACGAGTAGATATTGCAACTTCGGTGTGTCCTTTGGGAACTACTGCGGCGAGGTAGGGAGTTGGAAGGAAAGGGGGGATGAGGGGGACAAGGGAGACAAGGAGGACAAGGCAGATAAATAACAAGTACCCGATGCCCAATGCCCCATGCCCTGTAACAAATGACAACTGACAACTGACAAAAAAAGGCAGAATGCGTAAGTCTTAATACCAAAACTCAAATCTCAAATAGGAAATTTTATGACTCATACAACTGTTCTCGAATCCTTACAAACAGACGAATGGTTTATTGATAGTCCAGACTTACGTGAGTTTGTGGCGATCGCAAAACAAATTATCTCAAACACAACTCATAACCGCAAACAAACCCTCAATACCCTAGAACCACATTTTGCCGCACTCCTAAAAAAACAAGATTGGTTAGCAGAGGAATTCGCCCAACCAAATCACCATAGCGGTTTAGGAGGTGGTATTGGGCAATGGTTGCTGTACCGTTCTCAGGATCGTTCACTGACTATTTTTAGTTTGGTAATTCCACCTAATTCCATAACTCCTGTCCACGATCATTTATCTTGGGGACTTGTAGGTTTGTATAAAGGCAGACAAGAAGAAACTGTCTATCGTCGCCTAGATAACGGTGATGTAGAAGGACGCGCCCAGTTACAAAGTCTCGGTGTCTATAAAGTAAAAACTGGTAATATTTACCATCTGTTACCACCTGACGGTGATATTCACTCTGTGAAGGCTACAACAGTCTTTACTCCTTCCATCTCCATTCATGTCATGGGGAATGATACTGGTAATATTTTACGCAACCAGTATCACCCCGAACAAGGAAGTGTCAGGTCTTTTCACTCTGGATATTCCAACGCACCATTTAAGGAATAAAAGGAAAACCATGCCGAGATACGATAGACCCCAACCACCAGTTTTTGAACGAGTCGAAGAAGAACGCCTCTACCGCAAACAACGTCTGGCGGCGGCATTTCGCCTATTTGCCCGTTTTGGCTTTAGTGAAGGTATCGCAGGTCATATTACTGCCCGCGACCCAGAATTTACTGACCATTTTTGGGTAAATCCTCTGGGAACATACTTCGGTCATATCCGTGTGTCTGACCTAATTTTAGTTGACACAGAAGGCGAAGTTGTTAAAGGAGATGCTGCCGTCAACCGTGCCGCCTTTGCTATTCATTCCCAAGTTCATGAAGCACGACCTGATGTAGTTGCAGCTGCACACGCCCATTCACTGCATGGTAAATCTTGGTCAAGTCTAGGTCGTCTACTTGACCCCTTAACTCAAGATGCTTGTGCTTTTTATCAAGACCACGCCATATTTGATGACTATAAAGGTGTAGTACTAGATACCTCCGAAGGTAAAAGAATTGCTGAAGCATTAGGAGATAAAAAAGCTGTAATTCTGCGTAATCACGGCTTTTTGACCGTAGGAAGAACAGTAGACGAAGCTGCTTGGTGGTATATAAGTTTCGAGCGATCAGCTCAAGCTCAACTTTTAGCAGAAGCAGCAGGTAAACCGATTTCCATTGACCACGAAATTGCTACTTTAACCCATAGCCAAGTCGGAACCCATGCTGGCGGCTGGTTTAGCTTCCAACCTCTCTACAACAGGATTGTGCTCGAAGAACCAGATTTGTTGGAGTAGTTGGGCATGGGGCATGGGGCATTGGGCATTGGTTCTCTGCATCATTTTCCTCGTCTCCCTCATCTTCCCTGTCCCCCTTATCTCCTCCCTTGTGTGTAAAATTTTGCTCAATTAGGAAGACTAATGTGTATACCAAGCGGCTGCGTCAAAATTTTATCTTCCCTGTGGGTTACTTGTTGAGTTTAACAACAGTAGCTTGTTCAGAGGTTAATTCTACTAGTCCGGCTAGTCCGGTCAGTTCTGTTAGTTCATCCATTCCGGCAATTACTGCCGCTAACCCTACCCCAACTGGCACAACAGCTTTAAATTCAACTGATTTGCGTGTTGCCAAATACAAAGGTGGTTGGGACTTAAATTTAAAATTAGCTGGGCTGGATAATTTCTCCTACAAAACTCAGTTTACTGAATTTACTGGGGGTAATTTGATGGTGCAGGCAATTAATGCTGGTGCAATTGATCTAGCCTCAGCTAGTGAAATTCCGCCGATTTTTGCCATTGAATCTAAGGCATCTGTAAAAATTATTGCCTCTACTAAAGGGCCTACAGTTGGTCAAGTTGTACTCATACCCAAGAACTCGACAGCAAAAACGATCGCGGATCTTAAAGGTAAAAAGGTAGGTTATGTTAAAGCGACGACTGCCCACTACTTCCTAATCAAGATGTTGGAGAAAGTTGGGCTGACGATGAAAGATATCAATGCAGTTCCTCTCTCAATACCCGATGGACTTTCTGCTTTTCGCAAAGGCGATCTAGATGCTTGGGCTACCTATGGTTACTCAATTGGGCAAGCACAAAAAGAAGGGGCGCGGGTACTGGAATCTGCCAAAGATATTTTAAGCGGTAACTTTGTGATTATCGCTGCGCCGAATGCGATCGCCGATCCGCAAAAAAAAGTCGCGTAGGCGCAGCCCGTCGTAGACATCGCAGATTTTCTCTGCCGCTTGCAAAAGTCACAAAACTGGCGAGAATCCAATCTCAAACAATGGTCTAAAAATTATGCAACTGCTATCAATGTTGATGAAGGCATTGTTTACAAAGATGCCCAAGAAGGACAACAACAACGCCCCCAAAAATTACTTCCTGTGTCTGAAGAGGCGATGCCTGCGGCGGGCTACGCCTACTCATCTCAGCAAAAAGTTGCTGATACATTTTTCAAAGCAGGCGTAATTCCTTCAAAAGTTGATGTCAAGCCACTTTGGGACAACACTTTTAACGAAGATATCGCCAAATGTAATAGAGGCTAGTACAGCACGGCGTAAATAAGCGCAAAGTTGAGCCATAACTCTTCACATTTCCTGGCACGACTTGCGAATCTTTACCCTAAACGACCCCGTAAATTACAAAATCCGCAATATCGGTAACTGTGTACTCTACCATGAACACCCAATAGTCACAGCATATCCTTAACAAAGGTGAACATTATGTTTCATAACATAGAAAGAGAATTATCTGATGGAGAACCTTGGTCATTTGGGCAATATTCTCATTTACCACCTCATCTCCAGTTATTAGTAGAAAAAGAACAGGGAAGACAAGATATTTGGGATTTACCTAACCAAGAATCTGATAGCAATGTGCTAATTCAACCAACTAATCAAAAACCGGATGCGGCTTTTAAACCACGTCCAATTTAACAGCTTAATTTTTTACAACTTGTATATTATTCGGTTCTAACATACAACTCTAGCTAGAAACGAATTTTTGGTTTTAAACTTTGAAAAATGCAAAATTTAAACAATGTCTGTTTATATAATTGTCGTACCAGATGAAAACAAATTTAGATGTGAGAACAAATCTAAAATTCCTAAATTTTACTGGATAGGGAAAGCAATTTCAAGTCCAAACTCTCGCTCATATTGCCTTTAAATTTATATTCAGTTTTTATTTTATCGGCTAATTAAACCCATTTCTCTATAAATTGAAGATACTATTTTTGTTATTTTTGGTAATTTCCTTATAAAAAAGCCTGCTCCTATTAAACAAGAGATACCACCAAATAATAAAGCATTATCAACTCCTATTTTACTAGTTAATCCTCCAAAAAATAAATTACCGAATGGCAATATTCCTAAAAAACCTGTTGTAAAGATACTTGTAACTCTACCTCGCTTATTTTCATCAACCAGAATTAATTGCACAAAGTTACTAATAGCTGCCAATGTAAGAGTATTGGTCATACCAACTATACAGATTAATACCAGGCAAATCTCTAGATTATTAAAGCGAGAGAAAAGTATTAAACCTAAACCTAGAATCGTAGTAGAAAAAGCTATGACTTCTAATAATCCTGTAGCTTGCTTCCTTAAAATCAGATAAAGTCCTGCAATTATAGAACCAAGTGCGGAAGCTGTCATTAAAAAACCCATAGTTTCTGCATTGCCATTTAAAACTTCCTTCACAAAAATAGGCATGAGATTAACATGGGTCATTACCATAAAACAAATCAAAACTTGTAAGTTTAAAACATACCTAATCGGTAGAAAATTATACGAAAAAGCAAAACCCTCTTTTAAATTTTGCCAAATATTTGTTTTTTTAAGTGAATAATTATTGAAATCTGATTTAATTTGAGCAGTTAATATGGCAGATATAAAGGGTATATAACTGATGCTATCGACTAAAAAACATGAAGCTGCTCCAACTCTGGCAAGTAGAAATCCTCCAATCATAGGACTAACAAACTTAGCTGTATTTATTAAGAATGAATGAATAGAAATTGCACTGTAAGTATCTGCTTTGTTATTCACAAGCCTAGGAATAGCTACCAGACGCGCTGGCAGATCAAAGGCTTTAACAGTTCCTTGCATAATACCAATGATAATAATCCAAGTGACAGTGATCTGACCGTTAATAGTGAGAACGGTGAGAGTAGCAGATAGCAAAATAGATACTAACTGAGTTGTTAATAATACATATCTTAAATTCCAGCGATCTAAAAATACACCTATCAATGGTGTAATAATCAAGCCCATAAATTGATTAGTAAATCCAACTACACCAACTAACATGGCTGAATTAGTGATTTGATAAACCATCCATACGAGGGCAATTTGAGTCATCCAAGAACCAAAAAAAGATACGCTTTCTCCAATAACAAAACAACAAACATTTGGAGATTTTAAAGCAGGTGGAATATACAAAGAGGTAAACAATAGTTTGCCTACTTCCGAGCTTTTTTTATTACTTTGTTGCATCAATATTTTCCTTGAGGGACCTGAGCCAATTTTTGGATGAAAAGATTACTGAGATACTATTAGAGTAACTTAAATTTAGGTAAACATAAAATTAGCATACTTAATATATTCTGACAAGGATGCTGAGGTTGTAGGTTTCGTACTGTCTGAGCTTTGCTGAGGGAATTGATTGGCTGGCTTCAGGGGAAAAGTCAGGACACAGCCGTGTCCATCCAAGAGCAACTAGCAATTCAGAAGAGTCAGACAGATAAATAGTCTGGAGCAGTAAATAATCCCTCTTTTGTTGCTTTCGGCAGAGAATAATCTGAAACCTCTATTTTTACGTCTCTTTTCAACAAAGGGGTGTAAATGACTTTGTTGAGATGCGATCGCCTAATTCATGATGATATCTGAGGTTCAGGTTAGGAATAATATTTTTCTTTCCCGAAGGTAACAAAAGAGGGATAATACCATTTCTCTAAATCCTTGCTACAGATAATTCTCCCCCTGCTCCCTGCCCTC
>JAVRCF010000028.1:0-83627 GCA_034530935.1 Aulosira sp. DedQUE10
GATTTGATGCAAAATCAAGTCCTGATAAGGCTTTTACGTTAAGTTGACACCAATGGTCCCTTAACCGCTCCAAAATTGGGGATATAATACAAATCGCCCTGGCAGGAAGGGCGAGTAGACAGTAAATCTATCATTAAAAGTGCGGTTGCATGATTAACTTAGATACTGTAACCGCTGTGGCTTTCGTTGCGGAAGGTTCTGTGATCCGCTATCAACTGCGACAATATGGACAAGGGCAACAAATGGTAATAACTCAAACAGCTTTTGACGAATTCAATGCTATTGTGCAGAGCATTGGTGGAGCATTAGAGAAAGCTAGAGCTAGCAGATTGTTGCAAAGAGTAACTCTCATCCCTAATAATCCATCGATCAGAGCTTTAAATCTTCAGCCGACACGAAAGTTAGGGGTAAACGATATCATTATTTTAGGAACAGGCGACCAATTGGGCATCGTGACTACGACAGCAGATGCTAAAGCTGTAAGAGCAGCCAGCGCTCAAGGTGTGGATTTTAATGTCTACATTCATCCACCTTTTCCTTTAACAGGTAATTAACTATGCAACTAACTATCGCCTCTCATCTGCAAAGCACGTATAAGTTGATTCAGTCTGCCTTTCCCAACGGCATAGAATTAGAGGACTATTTGCCACTATTGGCACTGCTGGATGATGAAATGTCCGATAGGAATTTAGCCGAAGTTGTGGCTTACTATACTGCTAAAGATTATAGTCTAGTTCTCAATGATGTTTATCGGGTAAATTCAACTGATGAACCTAAGCCTGAAGCTATTGCCAATGTAAGGGAGCGTTTGCTTGCTTGTGGTTATAAAGAATGGTTAGAACAAGGTTAGGTAAGTGCGATAAATAAAGACTTAAAGTAGCTAAAATGTAAAGACGTGATATATTACGTCTCTTACTTAATCCTGGTTTTATGGGACTGCCAATTGTTGCAATTATCGGTCGCCCAAATGTGGGCAAATCTACCCTGGTTAATCGTCTCGCCGGGGCACAAACGGCGATTGTCCACGATGAACCAGGAGTAACACGCGATCGCACTTATATGCCATCTTACTGGAGCGATCGTGAGTTTTTGGTTGTAGATACAGGTGGCTTAGTTTTTAATGATGACACGGAATTTTTACCGCTAATTCGCCAACAAGCAATGACAGCACTGACAGAAGCTAGTGCTGCCATCTTTGTTGTAGATGGTCAAACCGGGCCATCTCACGCTGATGAAGAAATCGCTGCTTGGTTACGCCAACATCCTGTACCTGTGATGTTGGCTGTCAATAAATGTGAATCCCCCGACCAAGGATTAATCCAAGCTGCGGAATTTTGGCAATTGGGATTAGGTGAACCTTTCCCGATTTCCGCAATTCATGGTAGTGGTACAGGAGAATTGCTTGACGAGTTAATTAAGCACATTCCTCATGTCTCGGAAGTAGAGGAAACTAATGAAATTAAAGTAGCGATCATTGGTCGCCCTAATGTTGGTAAATCTAGTTTATTGAATGCTTTTGTCGGAGAAGAAAGAGCAATCGTCAGTCCCATCTCTGGTACAACCCGTGATGCGATTGATACCATGTTTGAACTAGATGGACAAAGCTATCGTTTGATTGACACCGCCGGCATTCGCAAAAAGAAAAGCATAGAATACGGCACAGAATTCTTTAGTATTAACCGGGCTTTCAAAGCGATTCGCCGCGCCGATGTGGTGTTATTAGTATTAGATGCCTTGGATGGAGCTACCGAACAAGACCAAAAATTAGCAGGGCGGATTATTGATGAAGGTAGAGCTTGTATTGTTGTAGTCAATAAGTGGGATGCAGTCGAAAAAGACTCCTACACGATTTATGACTACGAAAAAACTCTGCAAGCACGACTGCATTTTACCGAATGGGCAGATACGATATTTGTGAGCGCCCTCACAGGACAGCGGGTAGAGAAAATTTTAGAATTGGTCAATCAAGCAGCTGAATCACACAAACGCCGTGTTACCACAGCCGTAGTCAACGAAGTTTTAGAAGATGCAGTGAGTTGGCATTCCCCACCAACCTCACGCGGTGGGCGACAAGGTAGAATTTATTACGGTACGCAAGTTAGTGCCCAACCGCCTACAATTGCGCTGTTTGTCAACGATGCCAAACGCTTTAATGAAAACTACCGCCGTTACATTGAAAGGCAATTCCGCCAACAATTAGGATTTAAAGGCACTCCGATTCGTTTATTGTGGCGTAGTAAAAAAGTCCGTGATGCTGAAGTTGGTAGTCTTAATCGTGCTACCCGCGTTTAAGAGTGCTGAGTGCTGAGTGCTGAGTCAGGAGTAAGACTTACGCAGTGATAAGGGCAAAACGAACCACATTCGGGTAGTTTCTTAATTTAATTGTCTACGAAGTTGTGAAATCTTGTACTAAGCGTTATTTGTCAAGGCACAATAGACAAGAATTAGTTGCTAGAACAAAATCTTGTTTTTAGCTATCAAAACCCTAACTCCTGACTTGCTCTACTAAAACTTTCCACCACTCAGTACTCAAACCGGGCTAAACGCCCCGCTACCGCTAACAGAACTCAGCACTTAGAAATGGATTTACTGCGATCGCTACCGCTGGGACTTTATTTAGAAGAACCTCAAACTTGGCTGCATAAAATTGATCCCCGCATCAAGTTTGCTTGGTTGATGAGTTTGCTCACCAGTTATTTATTTGCCACCCTGGAATGGCGCGTACTGTTGGTAACACTATTAATTATTGTTACTATCAGTGCGAGGATTCCTAAAAGAGTATGGCAGCAGCAAATGGGCTGGTTATTGCTGTTGTCGTTTTTTGTCTTAGTAATTGCTGCTGTCAGTCCAGATGGACTAGGTATAAATTATCAGCCCCGCTTGCCAGCCAACGAGCAAATTTTAACCCAGCCATCTACTGCGAATCCAGCGAATGTTGATGAAAAAGCTGTATTTGGCAATCAAGAATACAAATACGTACTATTTAACAAAGGGCCAGTCAAAGTCAGCCGCCGTTCTTTGGATTTGGCAATACGCTTAAGTACCATTTTGTTTACCGTCATTTACAGCACCAACCTGTATCTGCTGACAACCGCACCAGAAGAAATCACAGCGGGTATGGAAAGCTTAATGCAACCACTGCGACGGCTGAAGTTACCTGTTACAGAAATTACTTTAACTTTAACTTTATCTTTGCGCTTTATTCCCCTAGTCTTAGAAGAAGTGCAGAATTTAGCGCGATCGGTCATGACTAGGGCGATTAATTGGAAAAAGCTGGGAATCAAAGGCGCAGTTAAAGTTTGGATGATTGTAGCAGAGCGATTGTTAGAAAATCTGCTACTCAGAGCCGAACAAATGGCTAGTGCGATGATGGTGCGAGGTTTTACCAGTCCCAATGAGCATCGAGTATTGTGGCATGACTTACGGTTAAAAAGGTGGGACTGGCTAGCGATCGCCACTTTAACCTTATTTTGGGGCGTGCGGTTGGTGCTGGGCACTGAGGTTTAAAGATTGTGAATTCTTCAATTCACAATTAACCCTCTTTTATCACTTTCGGGAGAGAATAATCTGGGATGCTTACAGAATAAGACTTTTACCAAAAACCTTGATTTTAGGCATTATGTTAGAAAATAAACGTTCAAATGCCCGTTCTGTGTGCGGTTAAAAATTTGGCTCTTATTTTTCTTTTCCCAGAGTAACAAAAGAGGGATTAAATACAGTTTCCGACGGGTATAGAGAAACAGCTGCGATTATAGACGGAATATCAACTCCGAAGACCTCTAACCCTTTTTTAATTACGAATTAGTAATTTATGTTGCAATAGGGTTCAGTTAAGGTGATGAGAGATTGATTTGTCATTTGTTGAAAAAGCCAGCATCTATTGGGGGATTCTCCCCCAAACCCCCGATTGGGTGACGGTTGCGTCCCCCAAACCCCCTCCAAAATTATAGGACTTACGCACTGTATAAATTGATTATGTTATGCAGTAACGAAAATACGTTGTTTCAGGCTGTGATCAATCATCCTTGGATAAATAGCGTAGGCGTAGCCCGCCGCAGGCATCGCCTAAAAAGTGTCGAAAAATCAAGGTTAAATGCCTGAAATCCATTAATTTTCTTAACTGAACTGTATTGATTTATGATGACCCAACCTTGGTATTGGCGATCGCTTCCTTTAGAAAATCGTACTGGTTCGGAAGTTTTCGCGGCTCTATTTCGCTCCACTACTACATCTGAAATCGGTACTCTACTAGAAAGCACCTACCCAACGCCAAAAGAACATCCACAACTCAATCGTTATTCCATCTGTGCCGGTGCGCCCCGTGTAATTAATGGCGTTCCCCAGATGTGGACACCAGCGTTAGGAGGAGTTTTGCCATTTTTGGCGGAGTTGCTGGAAAGTAGGAGAAAAAGAATAATTTCTCCCTCATCTCCCTCATCCCCCTCATCCTCCCCACCTCATCTCCCCTTCACTGGTGGTTGGTTGGGGTGGTTGGGTTATGACATAGCTTGGGAAATTGAACAACTACCTCAAAATAAATGCGATCGCTTACCGTTTCCTGTAGCGTTTTGGTATGAACCAGATTGTTTTGCGATTTTGGATCACGCTGAACAAACTCTGTGGCTAGCGGCTAGCCATGAAAGTGGATTGGATCATTTACAAAAAAAATTGCAGCAAGGACAGGAAGCTCAAGAGATACTGAAACATCAAGACAACCCTCCTCTTATCTCTCCTCGGTTTTGCACATCTCAATTAGATTATGAGACATCTGTCAACCGAGCGAAAAAATATATTCAGGCGGGAGACATTTTTCAGGCGAATCTGTCATTGCGATTTGAAGCCATTACAGCAGCTTCCGGTTGGTCAATTTACCAAGCATTGCAACGCATTAATCCTTCTCCTTTTGCTAGCTATTGGCAAACACCTTGGGGGGAAGTGATGAGCTGTTCACCAGAAAGGTTAGTTCTATTGAAGAATGGCCAAGCCGAATCCAGACCAATTGCTGGGACACGATCGCGGGGGATCACGCCAGAGCAAGATATTCAGCTAGCAGAAGAATTGCTGAGTAACACCAAAGAACGCGCCGAACACATCATGCTGGTGGATTTGGAACGCAATGACTTAGGGCGAGTTTGTGAATGGGGAACTGTTTGTGTTGACGAATTGCTGACAATTGAGCGCTATAGCCACGTGATGCACCTTGTGAGTAATGTTAAAGGTGACTTAAACTGCGATCGCACTGCCATTGATTTAATTCGCGCCCTCTTCCCTGGTGGCACAATTACAGGATGTCCTAAAGTTCGTTGCATGGAAATTATCGAAGAACTAGAACCAGTGCGACGAAGTTTATTCTACGGTTCCTGTGGCTATTTAGATTGGCGAGGTAACTTAGACTTAAATATTTTAATTCGCACTCTGTTACTAGCTCCTGTTCGAGGCGAGCAAGGGAGCAGCGGAGATGATCTTCACTCACAACTCAGCACTCAACACGGGCTAAACGCCCCGCTACCGCTAACAGCACTCAACATCGTTTGGGGACAAGTTGGCGCAGGTATTGTCGCTGATAGCGATCCTGAGCGAGAATGGTATGAATCTCTGCACAAAGCTCAGGCACAACTTGTAGCACTGAATATGCTAAATCATCAATAGTGTACTCTTGGCGATTGTGTGCCAACAGGCGAAAATTATGGCAGCATTGAAAGAGGTTTATGCAAACTGAAGTCTAAGGGCTGACTTTTATCTTAAGACACTTTGCAGCGTATCCCTTGGTCGTTCTTAATAGAGATAAAATGGCAGATGCTTTTCCACGCCTTGTCCTACATCGGATCTGAGTGTAGGTTTTCCTAGACAAATTGCCATTACCCATCTCTGTGTCCACTACTAGTACAGCAAGCGCAAAAACAAAAATAGCAAATTAAAATCAACGAAAAGCTTATCTCGTAAGCTTTTTAAATTTTTAATTTTGACGTTCGCGTAGTACTACTAGCTTCAATCTGTAAGAGAAAAACTAGATCAAGGGCTTCGCAAACACCACTCCACAGCAAACATTGTAGAATTTCGCATAAATTTGCACAAATATTCTCACGAAAGCGATGTATCATCGTCTGAATGTTTGTACTAAAACTGCGGAAAGATATAAAAATAGACGCTTACCTTGACTAATAAATGAATTCAGAGAACCCAGAAACTTACATAAATCATCCAACTTGGGGTTTACTTTACAGAATCTGTATGGTCGACGAAACCCAGGATTTGTTCACTACACTTTATGCCCAACGTTTATTTTTTTTGGTAACAAATGACATCAAAGGTATAAAATTTCAGCCGATAGGTCGCACTGAGGCCAGAATGATGTTGGAAAATCGCTTGCGTACTCTGCGTCGCAGTGGACATTCTCAGGAGTACGATCAGCTTCAGAGTGTTTTCCAACGCACATTCCAATGACTGAAAAAGAATAATGAACAAGCCCACGCCAGTTCGCTTATCAAATAGGGAAACTCTTTCGGCACTAGCTCATGGAGAGCTATTGCGTTTCTTTGGTTACCAAGGTTGTGGCAAGTGGCGTGGCAACCCCCAGACGCTCTCTACGAGAAGCTTGCTGCTCTAGTAGGGGTAGGCGGACTCTCGTAGAGAAAGCTTTACGCTCTTAGCTTCTCCTAACAGAGAAGCTAAACGTAGCTTGCTTCCCGTAGGGGTACACCACTCGACTAGCTCCCCAACTTACAGCGATTTTCTGGTAAATCAACCACAAATAGACCTCACTTCCATTCCTCTCTCCTCATAGGAGATAGGCTTTGACTTTCTCCCCTTCCCTCGTAGGGAAGGGGCTGGGGGTTAGGTCTTTTCATTGTGGTCTAAATACATGAAAACTGCTGTAATGTATGGGGATTGTAATGCGTGAATTTTGAATTTTAAATTCGGAGCGAAGCGACGTGACTAGTTCGATTAGCGAACGTATTGCCAAAATTAGCTCCTCCCTACCACCTTCGGTACGGCTGATTGCAGTCAGCAAAACAGTTTCGGCGGAAATCATCCGCTCTGCCTATGCCGCAGGAATCCGCGATTTTGCTGAAAGCCGGATTCAAGAAGCTGCCAGGAAGCAAGCAGAGTTACAAGACTTATCGGATATTACCTGGCACTTCATTGGACAGTTGCAAAGCAATAAAGCCAAAAAAGCCCTAGAACAATTTCAATGGATTCACTCCGTTGATAATTTACAGTTGGCACAGCGCTTGGATCAATTGGCGCAACAGTTAGGTGTGAATCCCAATGTTTGTCTGCAAGTCAAAATTCTTCCCGATCCCAACAAGGCAGGTTGGAGCGCACCACAACTTTTAACTGACTTATCTGTAATTAATCAATATAAAAATTTACAAATTCAGGGTTTGATGACAATCACGCCTTTAGGATTAAATGAAGCAGAAATTTTAAATGTATTTAATACTACTTGCGATCTAGCAAAAACCATTAGAGATCAGCACTGGTCGCACATTCAAATGCAGCACCTGTCTATGGGGATGTCAGGTGACTACCACCTGGCCGTACAAGCAGGTACAACAATGGTCAGATTAGGAACCATCTTGTTTGGCGATCGCCCTGAGAAGATTTGAGAAGATTACTCAATAGCTTGTAGCTCTTGTATCAGAAGCTTTCGGCTGTTTTTGAGAAGACTTCTCAAAGAGATTATTTCCATAAGTAACAAAAGATATAGTTTGGTCACAAGTTATCTCTACGAAAAATGGCGTGAAAATTAACTTTCATTCGGAGAAACATTAGTATATAATCTGGACTCATTATCCCGTCTAGGTAATATCCAGATCTGATCAACAACATCGGCTCTGCACCTAAACCTGTAATAGAAGCTACGGCTAGTAATAAAATTGCTGAATAAGGCACCCATTGTAGCGATCAAAGCTGGCTACATTGATTTATAGTCAGGTAAAAATAAAGCGAATTTGCACCAGGAGCGTAAACAATGAACAATATATTTTCTAAACTCAGAGACTTTGTAGGACTAAACGAACAAGTAGAATACGAGTACTACGAAGAAGAACCAGAGACCGAAAGCTACCAAAATCTCTATCAAGAAGAGAATCCCCAACCAGCGCCACAAGAACCTGCTACTGCAAATCGACGTTGGCGGGAACCCATGCCTACAATGGGGAATGATGTAGCCACAGGGTCAAAATCAATGGGGAATGTAATAGGTATGCCAGGAGCAATTAACGGAATTTCTGAAGTATTAGTACTTGAACCACGCACATTTGAAGAAATGCCTCAGGCAATTCAAGCCTTACGTGAGCGCAAGTCAGTAGTATTAAATTTAACAATTATGGACCCCGACCAAGCTCAACGGGCGGTAGATTTTGTAGCAGGTGGTACATACGCACTAGATGGACATCAAGAGCGCATTGGAGAAAGCATCTTTTTGTTTACACCAAGCTGTGTGCAAGTTAGCACTCATGGCGGAGTTATTCATGAAGTACCGCAACCACCCGCACGTCCTCGTAGTACAAGTCCAACGCCAGCATGGGGCAATGAAGTTAACCGGATGGCACAATAAAGGTAAATTAGTCATTAGTCCTCTGTCCTTTGTCCTTTGTCTTCATACTTATGACAAATTGCAAATGACTAATGACCAGCGACTATTGACTAATTAATGACTATTAAATTTGGTTTAATTGGTGGTGGGGTAATGGGAGAAGCGCTATTATCCCGCCTTATTGCGCGTGAAATTTATCAACCATCAGAAGTTATAGTTAGCGAACCACAACCTTCGCGCCAGAATTTTTTAAAACAGCAATATGACGTGGCGGTGACTATAGATAATCGCCTGGTTTTAGAGCAAAGTCGGGAAGTTGTATTATTGGCAGTGAAACCGCAAGTATTGAGTGCGATCGCTCAAGAACTAGCAGAGATGATCGAAATGACAATTACCGAACACTCGCCTCTAGTAATTTCTATTTTGGCAGGTGTGCCTTTAAGTCAGCTAGAAGCTGCATTTCCCCGATTACCAGTAATTAGAGCCATGCCCAATACACCCGCCACCGTAGGGGCTGGGATTACGGCGTTTTGCTCAGGTGCTTACACTAATGCCAAACATCACCAAATAGCACAGCAAATATTTGCCGCAGTCGGAGAAGTAGTAGAAGTTTCTGAAGCTTTGATGGATGCAGTGACAGGAGTATCCGGGAGTGGGCCTGCTTACGTAGCGCTAATGGTAGAAGCACTCGCCGATGGGGGAGTAGCAGCAGGTTTACCCAGAACCATAGCCAACCAGCTAGCCCTGCAAACAGTCCTAGGAACAGCCACGCTGTTACATGAGAGCAAAATGCACCCCGCAGAGCTTAAAGACCGTGTTACCAGCCCAGGAGGTACAACTATTGCTGGAATTGCCCAACTAGAAAAGGCAGCATTTCGCTCAGCTTTAATAGAAGCGGTGAAAGCAGCTACAGAGCGATCGCAAGAATTGGGCAAATAGGGGCTAGGGGGCAGGGGGGCAGGGGAGAAATAACTAATGACTCTTGCCCAATGCCCAATGCCCAATGACGAAGTTGACAAAATAGCCGTTAATATAGTAAACAGTCTGGTTGCAAATTTGATTGAGTGAATTATCCTGCACCGTCCACAGAAATTGACCTAGAGTCAATATTTCCTTTTAATCTAGATCAATTCCAAAAAGATGCGATCGTGTCCCTCAATGCCGGTCGCTCTGTAGTCGTTTGTGCGCCTACAGGTTCGGGCAAAACGTTAGTAGGTGAATACGCTATTTATCGTGCCCTGGCGCGAGGTAAGCGCGTTTTTTACACTACTCCTTTAAAGGCGCTGTCGAATCAAAAATTACGTGATTTTCGCGAAAAATTTGGGTTTGATCAAGTCGGACTGTTAACTGGAGATGCCTCTATTAACAGGGATGCACCGATTCTGGTGATGACTACAGAAATTTTTCGTAATATGCTCTATGGCACACCCATAGGGCAAGTTGGCATCTCTTTAGTAGATGTTGAAGCGGTGGTATTAGATGAGTGCCACTACATGAACGACCGCCAACGGGGAACTGTTTGGGAAGAATCTATCATCTATTGTCCCCGGGAAGTTCAATTAGCAGCTCTTTCGGCAACTGTTGCCAATAGCGATCAACTTACTGATTGGCTAAATCGTGTTCACGGGCCAACTGACCTAATTTACTCCGATTTTCGCCCCGTACCCCTAGAATTTCACTATTGCAATCCTAAAGGGCTATTTCCCCTACTTAACGAAAACCAAACCAAAATTAACCCCCGCTTGGCCAACAGGGGGAAAAGGCGACAAGGGGACAAAGGAAGAGGTGGTAGGCCAGAAGCACCAAGCATCATTTATACCTTGAGCCAGCTACAGCAACGGGATATGCTACCCGCCATTTACTTTATCTTCAGTCGGCGGGGATGTGATAAAGCTGTGGCAGAAGTGGGTGATTTATGGCTGGTAAATAATGACGAGTCTCAGGTGTTGCGCCGCCAAATTGATGACTTTTTAACCCGCAATCCCGAAGCTGGACGTTCGGGACAAATTGCGCCTCTCTACCGGGGAATTGCTGCTCACCATGCTGGGATTTTACCTGCCTGGAAAGTCTTAGTAGAAGAACTATTTCAGCAAGGGCTAATTAAGGTCGTCTTTGCCACCGAAACACTAGCAGCGGGAATTAATATGCCCGCCCGCACCACTGTAATTTCCACCCTTTCCAAGCGTACCGACACCGGACATCGCCTGTTGAACGCTTCCGAATTCCTGCAAATGGCAGGGCGGGCAGGTCGTCGCGGTATGGATTTACAAGGTCATGTGGTAACGGTACAAACCCCCTTTGAAGGCTCCAAAGAAGGGGCATATTTGGCAACATCCAAACCAGATCCTTTAGTTAGCCAGTTTACACCCAGTTACGGGATGGTACTGAATTTACTTCAAACCCATACATTGGAGCAAACTAGAGAGCTAATAGAACGTAGTTTTGGGCAGTACATGGCGACTTTGCATTTACGACCAAATTACGATGAGATTGCTGAACTGCAAACCCAATTAAGCCAACTTCAGGAACAAATTGCGGCGATTGATGAAAATGAAATCGCTATTTATGAGAAATTGCGCCAACGGCTGAAAGTAGAACGGCAATTATTGAAAACTCTGCAACAGCAAGCGCAGGAAGACCGACAAGAGCAATTAGCAATGATGTTGGGCTTTGCTGTGTCCGGGACACTGTTGAGTCTCAAGGGCAAAAACATCACAGTTCCGGCACCAATTACAGGCGTATTAATTGGCAAAACTGCTGGTGGTGAGCAAGCACCTTACTTGGTTTGCTTGGGGCGAGATAACCGATGGTATGTAGGCACAACTGAAGATATCGTCGATTTGTATGCCGAACTACCACGAATTGATGTCCCACAGGAGATTTTGCCACCACCGGAACTGTTGTTTAAGCCAGGACAGATATGCCGTGGTGACGAACAAACAGCAACCATTGCCCAAAGAATTCCGGAACCAGAAGAATCTCTAATTCTGGCTCCAGAAGTCGCAGAACAACTCAGCCGGATGACTGCGGTACAAGAACAATTAGAAGCTCATCCTGTTTATCAATCAGGTAATGCCGCCGCTGTTTTTAAACGTCGGGCACGCTATGTGGAACTAGAAGCCGAACTCCAACTGTTGCAAGCTCAAGTAGAGCAACAATCTCAACATCATTGGGAAGAGTTTCTCAATTTAATTGAAATTTTGCAGCACTTTGGCTGTTTAGATAACTTAGTACCAACAGCATTAGGGCAAGTTGCTGCCGCCATCCGGGGAGAAAATGAATTGTGGCTGGGTTTAGTACTGGCCAGTGGTGAATTAAATAATTTAGATCCGCAGCATTTAGCAGCTGCCATTGCAGCATTGGTCACAGAAACCCCTCGACCCGATAGCAAAGTGCGTTTTGACCTGAGCAATCAAGTTGTAGATGCTTTGGCAAAATTGCGGGGAATTCGCCGCCAGATGTTCCAAATACAACGGCGGTATAACGTAGCGCTGCCTATATGGTTAGAGTTTGAGTTAATTGCTCTAGTGGAACAATGGGCACTGGGAATTGAGTGGACAGAACTATGTGAAAATACGACCTTAGATGAAGGTGATGTGGTAAGAATATTACGCCGGACTTTGGATTTATTATCTCAAATTCCCCATGTTCCTAATCTACCAGACTCATTGCAACGCAATGCTTACCGCGCTATACAGTTAATTGATAGATTCCCCGTGAATGAGGTAGTGGAATAAACTCACAGAATTTTAGATTTTAAATTTTGGATTAGAGAATTTTCCAATCTAAAATCCAAAATCGTTTGACAATAATTGTGGTTTTTCGGGTGTGTGGGGCAGAACGCGGTTACACAAGAGCAATGAGGTAAACATGGCTGACGCACTCAGCACTCATCACTCATCACTCAGCACTTATTCAGTGCGCTCGCATATTTCCTTGACTCCTACCTAAGACAGATATACAATCCAGATTGAATAGAAGGGGAGTAGCTGCTGGTAATTAGAAGCCAGCGCATCTGAATCAACATACTGGCGATGAGCCTGGTTCAGATGACAAGTATAAAATATTTGGAAGCGAGACCTTCACCGAGTTCACACCAAAAAGTGTGGAGCTTGGTGAGGTCTTTTGGTTCTCATCAAGCTCCATGTCAGTAAACGATTTTTCAGGAGCTTGAGAGAGTGCTAACAGCTTTTACCGCAGGTTTGTTATTAATTACAATTTCCGAATTAGGGGATAAAACATTTTTTATCGCCGTGATTTTGGCAATGCATCACCCCCGACGGCTAGTATTCTTAGGGGTGACAGCTGCTTTAGCTGCAATGACAATTCTTTCGGTGATTTTGGGACAAACAGCATCTTTGTTGCCAAAAGTCTATATTCATTATGCTGAAATAGCTTTGTTTATGGCCTTTGGTATCAAGCTCCTGTATCAAGGCAGTAAGATGTCAGCTGCTAGTTGTGATGCAGAAGTTGTGGAAGAGGCGGAAGCAGCAGTGAAGCAAGCTGATTTACAATTACCCAAACGCAAAACGCCACTGGCAATTTTAATCGAAGCTTTTGCATTAACATTTATGGCAGAGTGGGGCGATCGCACACAAATTGCTACCATTGCCCTAGCTGCTGGGAATAATCCCATTGGGGTGACTATAGGTGCTGTTTTAGGACACGCTATTTGTGCTGCGATCGCAGTCATTGGTGGCAAAATGATTGCTGGACGCATCTCGGAACGTCAACTAACTTTAATTGGCGGCTGCTTGTTTTTAGTCTTTGGTATTGTTGCAGCTGTTGAAGGCGCATGAGGTAACTGGAAGGGGACAAGGGGGACAAGGAAGACAAGGGGAAAATAACAAACCCCAAATGACTAATTAATTTCTTACTACAGGAATTTCAATCGAAAATTCTGTACCTTGTCCTACTTCAGACACAAACCAAATAGCTCCGCCATGTTGTTCTTCTATAATTTGGCGACTAATAGACAAACCTAATCCGGTTCCTTTGCCTACAGGTTTGGTGGTAAACATTGGTTCATCTAAACGTTGTTTGACTTCTTCTGTCATGCCAATTCCATTGTCAGCAATTTGAATAGTTACTACTGAGCGCTGTTCTGGTACGCTAATACGAATTTTAATTTGTCCTGTGTACTCTACTAATGAAGAACTGTTTTTGACAAACGACTCTTCAATTGCATCAATTGCATTAGCGAGGAGATTCATAAAAACTTGGTTTAATGGGCCAGGAAAACATTCTACAAGCGGCAAATCGTCATACTTTTTAATAACTTGAATTGCTGGACGTTCTGGGTTAGCTTTTAGGCGGTATTGCAAAATTAATAATGTACTTTCAATTCCTTCATGAATATCTGTTGGTTCTGCGATTGCATCATCTCGGCGAGAAAAGTGCCTGAGGGCGCGAATCATTTGAGCCATGCGTTTTGTACCTTTATGCATAGATAAAATGATTTCTGGGAAGTCGCTCATCAAATAATCTAAATCAATTTCATCTATTTTGTCGGCTATTTCTTCTACTGGTTCAGGATAATATTTTTGATAGAGATGTAATAAATCAATAAAACTTTGAGTATATTCCGAGGCATGACCAAGATTGCCTAAAATAAAGTTGACGGGATTATTAATTTCATGGGCAATGCCAGCCACTAATTCACCAAGAGCAGACATTTTTTCTCGCTGTACTAGGCTCACTTGAGTTTGGTGCAGATGATGCAAAGCTTGAGAAAGTCGAGAAGTTCTTTCTTCTACCCGTTGCTCTAAATCTTGAGTCAGGGTTTGTAATTTGGCTTCAGCTACAAGACGTTCAGCTACTTCTTGTTTAAGTTGCTGATTCTGAGTTTGCAGTTGTTTGGTAAGATGACGAATTTTTAAATGAGTCTGCACACGAGCCAGCACTTCCTGTTGCTCAAAGGGCTTTGTAATGTAATCTACTGCGCCCAAATTCAATCCTTTGACTTTATCAACAGTTTCGGATAGAGCTGTCATAAAGATGATGGGGATACCAGAAGTTATAGGATTTGATTTTAAGCGATCGCAGGTGGTAAATCCATCAATTCCCGGCATCATCACATCTAATAAGATGATATCAGGGCTAGCATACTCAGCTTGCGCGATCGCACCCTCGCCATTCACAGCCACCAAGATTTCCCAACCTGTATCTATCAAGGCTTCTGATAAAACTTCTAAATTATTGGGGTTATCATCAACAATCAAAATCACCCCAGTTTCCACAACAGCTAAATTCATTTTTTCCCTCCTCGATATACCTGAATAAACTCTCTGATTTTGTCGATTTGAAAGCTTTTTGCAAGTTGTAGTAACTCTTGGGCAAAGGGTATAAACTTTTCATCTAGCTGTTTGAGCTTTTCTGCTTGCTCTCGAATACCCTTGATATTCCCTCTCATAGCTAATTCAAAAAGTTGCTCAACTTCTTCAGGCGGAATCACAATTAACTGATTGTCTAAAATTTTAGGATTAACAGAAGTTACTTCTAGTGTTTGTTTTTCCTGTAGCGACTCATAAATCCACTCAATTTGCAAGTAATGCTGTAACTTCAAAAATAAATCCTCCATATGTACAGGTTTAGGAAGAAAATCATCTGCACCAACTCCGATACTTTTGTGTTCGTCAGACTCGAATACGCTAGCAGATGAAACAATAATTGCTAAATCTTGAAATTCAGGCATTTTCCGGAGACGACGTGTAAGCTCAAAGCCATCCATAACAGGCATTGTCAAGTCAGTAATTATTAAATCTGGCAAAAATTGATCAACTTTTTCTAAAGCATCTTCACCATTAGTTGCTTCTGTAATTTCAAATCCTATTTCCTGGAGCAGATTCACAATAACAGAACGGTTTTCCCATTTATCATCCACAATTAAAACTTTCCGTTTACCCTTAGCGATACCAACAATTTTTTCATCAGCTAGAGTCATAGCTGATTGCATCCAGTTAACGGATTCCTGTAAATCC
This sequence comes from Aulosira sp. DedQUE10, assembly GCA_034530935.1. GTDB lineage: Bacteria > Cyanobacteriota > Cyanobacteriia > Cyanobacteriales > Nostocaceae > Aulosira. Next base: position 15,523 of record JAVRCF010000028.1, read on the forward strand.
AAGTCGAACCAAAACCTACTACCTTTGCCTAACTCACTTTTAACTAGAATTGTACTGTCCATTAATTGCACAATCTTTTGGCTAATAGCTAAACCTAAACCAGTACCTTCTGATTGCTTTTTAGTATCTCCTACTTGCTCAAAAGGTAAAAATATTTTATCTACCTGTTCTTGGCTCATGCCAATTCCTGTGTCACTAATTTGGCAGCGAATTTTTTTAGTTAATGTGGATTGATCTAAAACACTAACATTAAACTGCACTCCTCCTGTTTTAGTGAATTTGATAGCATTACCCAACAAATTAATTAATACTTGTCGTAAACGTTTTTCATCTGCACAAATACCAACAGGTAAATCGGCAGCAGGTTGATAAATAAATGAGATGCCTTTTTGTTCTGCACGAATGCGACAAATTTCGCCAACACTCTGAAGAAATGCCGGAAAATGGAAATCTTGGTGGTAAAGTTCCATTCTTTGAGCTTCAATTTTAGATAAGTCTAAAATATCGTTAATTAATGTTAAGAGATGTGACCCACATTGGTGAATAATTCTTAAGCCATCTCGCTGTTTGGTAGTTATGCTGATATCTCTTTGGAGAATTTGAGCATAACCTAAGATACCGTTTAGTGGAGTTCGTAATTCGTGGCTCATGTTAGCTAAAAACTCACTTTTGGCATGATTTGCTTGATCAGCAAGTTCTCTCTTTAATTCTAGTGAACGATAAGATTCAGCTAAAGTTGTAGACATCTGGTTAAATGCATTTGCTAATTCTTCAATCTCGTCTTGAGTCTGGATATCTAAGCGATATTCTAGATTTCCGTTACCGATGATTACGGCTCCCTGTTGCAGTTTTTTAATTGAACGAACTACTGGTAAGAGAATCAGCAATAACTGCCCAATAAAAATTAGCAGAATAGATAAAATGAGAATTTGTCTGGCAAGTCGAGTAGTCTGCTTAAAATGCTCAAATTCATGCTGTGATAAAGCATGGTGTTGTTGAAGTTTCTGAGTTAATACATTTAAATAAAGTTCAATATCTCTAGAAAAAGCATTAATAACACGAAAATCTTGCTGAGATTGAGCTAACTCTAGCGGTTTATCTGTATGGGATTGACTAGTTAGTTCTGTAACTACGTCAGCTAGAAGATGATGGCGCTCGCGAATTTTAGCTAACTCTGAAGCTACCCCTGGATTTAAATTTTCCAGTTCAGCCAAATTCGTAATAAATTCAGATAATGCATCTTCATATTTCACCAGATTGGCAGCATCACGCCTCAGCAAAATCATGTCTTTAAGAGCTACTATTTGATTATTCAAAGCAACATTAATTCTCAGGATAGTTGTTAAAGCCTGAGCATTTTTTGTTTGGGTATCTTGGGCTGTGGCTTCAGTTCTCCTAATAAAGATGTCACCACCAATTAGAGTAGAAACAACGAGTCCCCCGACAATTAAAGACGACCCAATACACTTGGTCGTGATTCGCATAAATTTGTGTTGCCCTATTTAGTTGAAACTCGCTTTTGAAACTCTCTAACAATGTCATAATCTCCATCTTGCACCAGAGTATAGCCAACTCCCACAGATCCACTGGGGTCTATTAAACCTGATGGTGCATCAATCAGTACCTTTTTCAAAGTATCTTTTAATTCGGCAGAGACTTTACTAGCAGCAACAATAGGTACGCTAGGAAGGGGAACGGATTCCCAAATAATGGGGTACTTTTTTGCGTCAAATTTCCCCTCTTTAATTTGTTCGTTATATGATCGCCTGTCATCTGCGATCGCATCTACTTCACCTTTGATTAAAGCTTGCTTGGATTTATCATGGCTACTAGAGAAAACCACTGAGCGAAAGTCTCGTTCAGGATTAATCCCAAGTTCCTGAAATTTAGCCATTGGTACAACATATCCAGAAGTGGATAACTTACTCACAAAAGCAAATCGCTTGCCTTTCAACTCTGGTAAAGTTCTAATACCACTAATTTTGCTAGCAATAATTACAGATGTGTACCAAGGTCGCTTGGTATCTTGATTAATAGGGGAAACAAGGGGTTCTATCTTGGGATCGCGGAGACGGGCTGCGATATAGGTACTTGGCCCTAAGTAGGCTAAATCTACTTTCCCTTGAATTAAATATTCAACCGCCGTTTCATAGTTCTGGGTAATTTCAAATTTAAAAGGTCGCTTCAGTGTTTTGCTTAAATAGTCAGCCAAAGGTTGAAGTTTCTGCTCTTGCTCAGAAGAAACTTGCCAAGGAATCACCGCCATTGTGATTGTTGCTTGTTCGTCTCCCTTTGGATTGCTTGTATTAGTAGGAGACTGAGCCGTACTTGATGGAATTGCAGACGAACTTTCACTAGTTGAAGTACAGGCTGTACCAAATATTGCGATCGCTATTACTGAGAACCAGAAAGTAGCCTTTATTTTAGGGAAACTATCCACAACTTTACAAAAAAGTTGCTGATACATAAATTTTTTCCTTTTGAAGCCTGTTCTGTGAACAACTGTTTACTCGTTTATTAATCCCAAAACCGTACATCTACTCACATCAAGGCTTCAAAATTTTTTATTTGGTATTATATAAGTATTTTTACTTAAATTTCTGTTTGGTATTTGGGGATTGGAGAATAAAAGACTATTGACCGTTCCCATTAGGGAGGGGTGGTTCGGGTCAATCCAAAATCCGTCTTGTAAAGTTTGCTTTCAGTCGGGGAACCCGCCCACGCAACGCCAGTTGCTTCAAGCCGGGGAACCCGTCCAACGCACTGGCTCAACTTTCCGCAAAATTAAAAATTAAAAATTGTTTGACCCTTAACCCTTGACCCTTACTTTTTACTTTCCGGTGAAGCTGTAGACGATGCAGTTGGAGCTGGAGTTGGAGAAACCTCTGCTGCTTTGTTAATTTCGTCTTTGTATTGAGCAGGTGCTAAAGCCGAAGCAGTATTAAATAAAGGTTTAGCTTCTGTAACTTTGCCTTGTTGCTTAAGTAACATTGCCTTAGCCAAAACCGGGCGAAAATCCTTTGCATCTTTCAGGATTGCTTGGTCGTATACCGAGAGAGCTTGAGTATAACGTTTTTGGGAGGCGTGAACGGTGCCTAAAAGCACCTGTACAGCAACTGTATCTACACTTCCTGGCTGAATTTTATTAGCTTGGGGTGCGGCAGATAAAGTATCTTGCAATAAACCAATAGCGGCTTCGGGGCGTTGTTGACTTAACAACAGAGAGACCATCCCTTGCAAAGCTTTCAGATCACCTGGTTTGGTGGTTAAAACAGTGCGATAAGCTTGGGCTGCACCTTCCTTATCGCCAATTTGCTGCTTGGCTTGAGCCAGCAGTACAGCGTATTCTGTTTGTTCTGGATTCAGCTTGGCTAACTTTTCTAAAGGTTCAATTACTCCTTGAATGTCTCCTTCTTTGATACTTAAGAGTTGTAACCGTGCTTGTAGCAAACCTTTAAGAGCAGTCTGATTTTCTGGTTCCCGTTGCAAAACCAGCTGATAACCCCGAACTTCGTCTTGAAGTTTTGATTTTTGGTCAGAGGAAGGCACATTGCCCCCGGCGCTGGCGTTATTCTGAGTTTGGGGTTGTTTGTCATTCTGATTAAATGCAGCAAACAGGGGAACCATCGAAATACCCACAAAAGCAAGAATGGCCAGAGCCAACACGACCTTAACGAACCAGCTGCGCGTTTGAGACACAAGACTTCCTTCTTTTGAACATTAATGACATTATCATTTACAGAAAACGCAAAGTTAAAAATTTCCAAAACTTTGCGGAATACCGTCAATTGCCTGTGAATTTTATAACAAATAACTATCCACGCTTGCTAAAGTAAGTGATGACTTTAGGAGGAGCCGTCAGAATTGTAGCTATGATATGCTTCCGAAACTAGTGTAAAGACGCTAAATTACACATTTAGTGTACAAATAAATTTGCGTCTTTAGAATTGTATAGGGCGCTCTGGAGTGGCTTGATTGAAAGTAAATATACTTTTATCTGCCGCACAAACGCTCTTTTCCGCTGCCTTCGTAAAATCCCATAATGGGATGTGTCTCCGCCGCAAGGAGTTTTTATGAATTCCGACCTGATGCCGTCGCCTGAATCTTCCAACTCTTCTGCCTCTAACCAGGGCCCTATTAAAGAGGCAGCCGCTAGTGTTCCTACAATAGCAGCCCAGTCCTCTAAACTTGAGAATGCGACCATTGACCCCAGCGATACTGCTTCAAATGGGAATTTCGCAAATCGGCAACAACCGATTCCGCCTCCCAGTGAACCAATGCAGTACCGCGCGATCGGATTAGTCCGAGGTCGTTATGTTGCCAGTGATGAACAATTTACCCAGGGTTCTCTGCTGACCGCAGATGGGGTAGAACTCAACGCCGTTCTCCTAGGACGGATTATGAGTTTAGTTAAGAATCACTTAGATTTACAACAAGAACATCTGTGGGTAGTTTATCCGCGCACCAGACAAGAAAATGACGCATTGCACCTTCAAATTGTCGGAGTTTGGGAGCCAGAAAAACTGGCTAAACAACTGACAGAGGAGGATGAGCAAGATGCGGAATCACCAGAATTTGAGATTCCGGATGATATTGCGTCCAAAAGCGCCGACGAAACTACCAGTACCCCAAAACCCTCATCAGAAATTCCAGATGGTGGTTTTTCCGTTCGCGGTGAAGTCGTCTACCAGTCATTTGATGCTAAAAGCTTAGTAGTTAAAATTAAGCAGGCTCCGCGTAAACCCATTGATAAACCCAAATATTTTAAGTTGAAATTGACGGGTGTTCTGAGTACTAAAGCAGTAGGAAAGTTCTGGGACTTTCAAGTGAAGCGGGACGCTGACTTACTGCTAATAGAAAATGCCGAAGCGATCGCTGATTTACCCAAAAAGCGCAGACCACCATTCAAAGGTGGTTTTCGTGGTGGTGGTGGCGGTGGTGGTGGAAGAAGACCATTTCCACCTAGACGCAGTGGCGATACTTCTCCACGCCCAGTCAAGAAGATAAGCAGTGGTGATTCTGCCGTAGTATCAAAACCTGTACCAAAAACCCCTGCTCCTAAGCCGATTAAGCGGCCGAAACCAACTCAGGAATAGGGCATTGGGCATTGGGCATTGGGCATTGGGCATGGGGCATTGGGCATTTGTCATGAGTTATTTCTCCTCTGTTCCCCAGTCCCCAGTCCCAATTCCCCCTTCGCCCCTTCGCCCCTTCGCCCCTTATCCCCAGAGGGAACCCCACCTTCCCCAGTCCCCAGTACCCAACCTCAAAATTCCGTCCAACGGTCTTGAGGTATAAACGATCGTTCCATCGGCACTGGGGACACTGGTTCGGTGAGGGTAAAGTTGCCGGCTTCGATCCAATTTTTCAACTCTAGGGCAACTTGCCGAGATAAATACAGACTTGCAAGTGGTGCAACACGCACTGTTTTGCCTTCAATGGTGACACGCCCAGACTTGAGTTGGGCGTAACTCACCAGACCAAATGTGGGACGAACGCGCCGGGGAATGGAAAAGTCTACTATTGGCGCTACTAAATCTTGATCTTGCACGGCGCAATGTTCAATTACTTCTTCGGATAAGACAGGAAGTGGTACACCTACGCCCAACATCAATGAAGGGCCATAGCTTTTGAAGTAACATCCCCTCACCCAACGAGCATCCATTTGCTTGGCATCACCGATTAAAGCTAAAGTAGCAGCCGGCCCAATTGGCGTATCATTGGCTAAACGTTTTTGTAAGGGGAAGTGTTGAGTTCCTTCCCAAGCGACATAGCCAATACCACCACCTAGAAAAATTCTTGTGCCAATACCAATAAGCTGTAATTTAGGGTCGTTGAGTAAAGGCGAAATTGCACCGGGGTTCGAGTAAACAGCATTGCCCAAACGTGGTTGTAACGGCCCCAGATAAGTAAAAAGTGGGCGATCGCCTCCATTCACTCCCACGATAAAATTTTGGTAGAGATTACGCGGATTAAATAAATAAAACTGATTTATCGTTTCCCGCATGATCGTGGTTTCAAATGTAGCTCGCGGGTAACAATCTGTAACTTGTCCCTGCGCTCGTACTTGTACAGCTTTACCTGCGATCAAATCTTCAATTACATGACCACCGCCACGTTCCCGCACTTCTTCGCCATCGATCGCATCGGCTGCACAGCTGGCTCCTATGTATAAATCTACTGCACCAAAACCAGAGTATGCTGGCACACCATCTAACCAACAACGGCGAATTTTGATTGGGGGGTCAGTGTGTCCAAGATTAATAATTGCACCACTTGATTCCATTGGCTCAAAAGTGCCCGTGGTTATGACATCAACTTCTTGAGCAGCTTTTGATACACCGATTTCTGCAACTCTGGCCTTAAGTTCTTCAACGGTCAACACTACTGCACGTTGGCTAGTGATTTTTTCGTTAATTTCCGCAATTGTTCGCATATTAAATGTAGCAAATTAAGATATTATTTATGGAGCGTTCTAGCTGCCACATAGTTGATTAAATCAGTTCGGCTGGAGAATCTTATAACGCTTTAATTTGCCCAACTACTTCGATTTTGTTATTGTCATTAGCGCGCAACACAACCGATTCACCGGATTGGGGATAAATATCGCTGGTGAGTGCTGTAATGTTGACTTCGTGGGTAATCATCACAACTACACCAGGGGTATTACGGTTATTTACAATAAACTGACGCAGTTGTGCAGTTTGCTGAGATTGCGTTTTGTAATTATTAAAAAAGGAATTTAGCGGTGGGAACGGTTCAACAGCACCCAAATTCATCAATTTTGCCGTCTCCAAACAGCGACACCATTGGCTTGATAATACTCTAGAAACTTGAATATTCTTTGTTTTAAAAGCTTTTCCGGTTCGCATTGCTTGTTGTCTACCAGCTTTTGAGAGGTTGCGTTGTGTAGAACAATCATTAAGGCGAAAATCAACAGGGTCACCAATTCCTGGTGCTAATGCATGACGCATAATTACTACATAACCCCTTCCCTGCTGAAGAACAGACCAGATTTTTGCTTTAGAACTAGCAGAAATATTAGTTGCTGGGGGTAAAGTTGAAGTTTCTTTTTTATTGGCTAGAGATTGTTGAGGTTGTTGTGTAGATGCTGTTGTTTGTGGTTCTTGCCGTTGAGGGTTGTATTGCATCCATACAGGTTTGAGTATTAACGATAGTGCAATAGCACCAAGACCAAAAATAATGTAGCGACGCATCATGATTTAGTGGGGTTAATGATGAACTAAATTCGGCAACGCCCAAAATATTATCCCAAGACTTCTTGTCCCAATTTCTTAAGAATTCGTAATACTTCACCTAACTCATGCCGTCGAGGAAAGAGAGAAAATGTTCGGGATACATCATACTGAGGGTTTTGTGTGAGAGTTAGCTTAAGAAACAAAAACTCGTCACCATTTGTTGCCATCCCGAACACAGGTTTTTCTGGCTGCGGGGTAGTTAGCATATAAGCTAATAACTGTGGCAATGCTGCTGGCACTGGAATACTTGTTCGTTTAGATTCAACAACCAAAATCCAAAGCTTTTGTTGTACAACTAGGGTGTCAATAAAACCGCGAATCGTTTCTTCAGGCTCATCAAGTTCTAAAGCGATGCCATAGGGTGAGCGAATTCTAAAAGGTGGATCAAGAAAACCTGCGACTTCCAACAATGGCGAAACTACTAAGAGGTTAATTGTACCTTCTAAGAGTAAACCATCAACACGATGGTAGTCATAACGCTGCTTAATCCGAGCAATACCAACTTGTTCTTGTGGGTTAAGTTCGGGTAAGTTGTCAATCCATTCACGAAAAAAGCGATCGTCATCTGCTTGACGCAAATTACAGCGCGTCTGTAAATCGCTCAAGCTTTTAATAGTATCAGTAATGCCGACGCTGGAAACCATTTGTTGCTATCTCAGAGACGATTTATAAAATAAATACTGGCGTTGCTAACTGAAAATATAGTAGTCATTTCTCTGTGTTCTTTGTCTTGAAAAGTTCAGTTCGCCCTTGGCGTTGCCGCAGGCATCGGAGGAAACCTCCGCTCCGACGCCAGTCGCCACAAGTCGGGGAACCCACCCAAGGCGCTGGCTCGACTTTTCGCTGTGCCTCTGTGGTTCGATTAAAAAATATTTTTACTAATCTTTTTCTTGCCAAGCATCATCAATCGGCCGTTGCACATTATCATGAGGATTGTCTGTATCCCAAGGATCGTCTAATCCTGGCGAGTTAGAAACTATGACTAACTCAGCTTCTTTTTGATGGCTAGATCCCCATTCATCCAAAACATCTTTAATCAAAACTTCTTGCAGCCAAATCTTAGCAACAACAGTGAGAGGTAGGGCCAAAAATAATCCTAAAAAACCAAAGAAGGTAACGAAAAATAACTGAGAAATTAAGGTCACGGCTGGTAGTAAAGAAACTTGACGGGCCATGACTACTGGTGTAATGAAATTACTTTCAGCCTGCTGAATGAAAAAGTAGAGAATCAAGACAGCAACAGCTTTCCAAGGGGCATCTAAAAGCGCGATCGCCATTGCGGGAATTATACTCATTGTGGGTCCGAGGTTGGGAATCAAGTTCAAAAATCCTGCCAGAACAGCTAAAGCCAAGGCAGCCTTCACACCCAAAATTGATAAGCCGATGACACTCATCAGTCCGACTACACCCATCGCAATGAGAGCGCCTATTACCCATCCCTCTAAGGAAGTTTCGCACTTATCCAAAATTCCTTCTACCCGCCGCCGATAAAATGAGGGGAAAAGACGCACGAATACTTTGCGGTAAGCCAAGGGATTGGCTAATAACATTCCTGTTAAAACTAGCACCAGTAAAATTTTGAGGACAGCTTCTAATGAACCAGAGACAAAAGCAAAAGAGTTTCCTACTACTCGATTGATGAATGGCTGTGCTTGTTGAATCAGACTGTCTAGATCTGGAATATAAGGTACTAGCTGGTTGGGAACTTGTGTTTTGAGGGCGTTAACCCAAGTATTGAAGCGTTCTAAACCTTGGGGAACTCGATAAGTGAGTTCGTGAAACTGCGCTGTGAAAGGCGGCACAATCAGCCAGAAAAAACCTACAATCAAGGCAAAAAAGATCACCACCGCCAGAATCACGGCAAAACCACGTCTAATTCCCCAACGTTGGAACCATCGGGCGAGGCGATTTAAGGTAGAAGCTAATACAACTGCGGCAAACATCAGCAACAATACTTCTTTAATTTGCCACAAAATGTATAAAGAAAGAACTATGGCGATTAAGCCAATCCATTGACCTAAATTCACAGGCTGACTCCCAGCAGTTGGCAAGCTACATTTTATTAGTACAGAGTACAGAGTGCTGAGTGCTGAGTAAAGAAAAAGTACTGATTACTGATTTACTAAGTACAATTTCCCTTCGGCAGAATCTTTTGTTAGTCTTGAGTGCTGATTTCTCTAAAAGTGACTTAGCACTCAGCACTTTTAACTCAGCACTTGTCATCATGCAGCTAGGTTAGCTGATTGTACCAACTTCCGCCTACGGGGTTATCAGCTAATTTCAGACTTCATCCTTCAGTTGTTGGAATCGCCAAAATAGTGCGATCGCCATAATGATTGGCGGCGACAGTACCATAACAAGGGCAATTGTATCTGTCTGCGGAATCATCAGACTCGGTGCTGCGTATTTAATCAATAGCGACAGCACAATTGAGAGTAGAAAGACTTTGGCCAGCAATCCCAATTGATTTTCCATAAAAGTTCGGCAATACGCATTTTTCTGTGGGGTATACACGAATTTGGTCTACGCCATCTAGTTTCTAGAATAGACCTAACAGATACAAAACTTTGCAATTCACGTTCTGCACTTGCAAGTGTCACTGGGGCTAGGGGCTAGTTTTGAACGCGTTCGTCTCTGTATAGCTTACTTGAAAAATTATTTGTTAATCATTTGTAAAAACCAAGGACAAATGACTAATAACAAATGACAAAATCTAATTGAGGGTACATCAAAATGCCTGTTGAAAAGAATAATAAAAATCAGTTGAAACCTTCCAGATGGCGGCAGTTTGGTGGCAGCTTCTTAATATTACTAACTGTATTGTTGCTGCTTAACTTTATTGTTCCAAGTTTTTTGGGGACACGATTGCCGCAAGTTCCTTATAGCGACTTTATTGTTCAGGTACAAGCGGGTAAAGTTGAACGGGCGATGGTAGGTAGCGATCGCATTCAATATGTCCTCAAAACTCAAAACCCCGATGGCAAAGCGGCTGAACAGGTATTAACTACTACACCAGTAGCTCTTGACCTTGAGTTACCGAAAATTCTCCGCGAGCATAATGTTGAGTTTGCCGCGCCAGCACCAGATCAAAATGGCTGGTTGGGTACTTTACTTAGCTGGGTGGCTCCGCCGTTGATTTTCTTTGGGATTTGGGGCTTTTTAATGAATCGTCAGGGAGGCGGACCGGCGGCGCTGACGGTGGGAAAAAGCAAGGCGCGTATCTCTTCTGATGGCAGCACAGGTGTAAAATTTACTGATGTGGCTGGTGTCGATGAAGCCAAAATTGAATTAGAAGAAATAGTTGATTTCTTGAGAAACGCTGACAAATACACCCGTTTAGGAGCGAAAATTCCTAAAGGTGCATTACTAGTAGGGCCTCCTGGAACAGGTAAGACATTGTTAGCAAGAGCGATCGCAGGTGAAGCAGCTGTTCCTTTCTTCAGTATTTCTGGTTCCGAATTTATCGAACTGTTCGTAGGTGTGGGTGCTGCACGCGTCCGAGATTTATTTGAGCAAGCGAAAAAACAAGCTCCCTGTATCGTCTTTATCGATGAGTTAGACGCACTGGGTAAATCTCGTGGTGGTGCTGGTGGATTTGTTGGTGGTAATGATGAACGGGAACAAACCCTCAACCAGTTACTCACCGAAATGGATGGCTTTGATGCCAATACAGGCGTAATTATTATCGCTGCTACCAACCGTCCTGAAGTCCTTGACCCTGCATTGCGCCGTCCCGGACGCTTTGACCGCCAAGTTGTAGTTGATCGCCCTGATAAAATCGGTCGGGAAGCTATTCTTAATGTTCATGCGAGAAACGTCAAGTTAGCTGAAGATGTTAACTTGGCTACTATTGCTATCCGCACACCTGGGTTTGCTGGGGCAGATTTAGCCAACTTGGTGAACGAAGCCGCACTCCTAGCAGCTCGTCAAAATCGGCAAGCGGTAATTATGGCAGATTTCAACGAAGCAATTGAGCGCTTGGTGGCTGGGTTAGAGAAGCGCTCTCGTGTGTTAAATGAAACCGAGAAGAAGACCGTAGCTTATCACGAAGTTGGCCACGCCATCATTGGGGCTTTGATGCCTGGTGCTGGTAAAGTCGAAAAAATCTCCGTTGTGCCTCGTGGTGTAGGTGCTTTGGGTTATACAATCCAAATGCCGGAAGAAGACCGCTTTTTGATGATTGAAGACGAAATTCGCGGACGGATTGCAACTTTATTAGGTGGACGTTCAGCTGAAGAAGTTGTCTTTGGCAAGGTGTCTACTGGTGCGTCTGACGATATTCAAAAAGCTACAGACTTGGCAGAACGCGCCATCACTATTTATGGCATGAGCGATAAACTGGGGCCTGTGGCATTTGAAAAGATTCAACAGCAGTTTATCGAAGGCTATGGTAATCCCCGCCGTTCGATCAGTCCTCAAGTTGCAGAGGAAATTGATCGGGAAGTGAAGCAAACCCTAGATAATGCTCACCACATCGCTTTGAGTATTCTGCAACATAACCGCACATTACTAGAAGAGACTGCACAAGAACTGTTACAACAAGAAATCTTAGAAGGTGTAAAATTGCGGGAACGTCTCCAGGAAGCTGTAGCACCAGATGAATTGAATGAATGGTTGCGGACGGGGAAGTTATCGGAAGATAGACCTTTGTTGCAAACACTTTTGGTGTAAGGATTCGAGATTGATTTAAAAAAGCGATCGCTGTTTTAGAAGGCGATCGCTTTTTACTGTTTGTATTCTTTGCAGTAATATTTCATCTTTAATTTTGCTCAAATCCTTTTCAAAACTTTTTCGGAACTCAACAATCATCCCTCATATCCCAAAATTTTAAAAATTGCCTCTCGGCTAACTGATTCTGTATCTTCACCTTCTTGGATGGCTTTGTTCTAAAGCTATATCTTCGATAATTTCTGCTAACAAATCAGAAAAAACTTCTTTTTGTTCTTGAATGACTTCTATCAGTGCGCTTTTAAATAAGCATTTAATTTTCTCTTCATCAAGATTAAGTTCTGTCAAATTATTCCTTCAATCCGGGTTGCAATGATATTAACACGCCTATTGGGGATAGGTTGAGGATATGGGTTTGATCGCATTTTCGCACCTATCGTCTATTGCAACACAAAGGCGATCGCAACTCGGTAAAATAACAATAATGCAGAATAGTTGGCGTATGACAACAGCAACACCCTTGACACTCACTGAATTTCTCAAACTACCAGAAACTAAGCCAGCTAGTGAATTTATTCATGGTCGCATTTACCAAAAACCTATGCCTCAAGGTAAACACTCGCGTCTGCAATTTAAATTTTGTGATGCTGTGAATCAAGTTGCAGAAACATCGCAAATTGCCTTAGCCTTTCCCGAATTGCGCTGTACATTTGGAGGGCGTTCGATTATTCCCGATGCTAGCGTATTTCTTTGGGAAAGAATTCCCTTTGAAGTAGATGGTGAAGTACCCAACTCATTTGAAATTTATCCTGATTGGACTGTAGAAATTCTTTCGCCTGAGCAAAAAGCTACTAAAGTCATTAGCAATATTTTGCACTGCCTAAAATATGGTACTCAACTAGGATGGTTAATTGACCCAGATGAGCGATTAATTTTAGCATTTATTCCAGGACAGGAACCTTTAGAGTTAAGAGGTAGTGAATCTCTACCCATACCAAATTTCTTAACACTTGATTTGACAGTTGAGCAGGTTTTTGGTTGGCTGAAAGCTAATCGTTAAAAATTTGTACTAAATTTACCTCTCTCTTTCTCGGCGTACTTGGATTTGAAATTGAGATAAAAAAGCGATCGCTTTTTTGACTGTCTCCAGCATCCATGCAAAAGTTGGAACAATACGGTTCGCTAGATAATTAAGTTTCCATGCATATTATTGTTATTTTGTCAATTTACAGGTGGCTAAAATTAAAAATTAGAGCTTTAATAGAAATATAAGATAATTTTTCACCTAATTAAATGGTGAGAAAAGGAGTTACTATGTTGACTCGCACAATACCTATGCAATGGCTGACACAGCTAGTGCAAGAATATCGAAACATTACTAAACACAATCTCTTTTACAAAACAGTAAATCTGGCTTCTTCACCTTCAGACTTTCAATGGATCAGACAACTGTATTATTTATCATGCGACTTTACAGCAGCAGTGGCGTTACGTTATGGTAGCTGCCACGATCCACTTTTTCGCGATGCCTTTGGTGAACATGCGGCTGAAGAAGTGACGCACCCTGAAGAACTAGCTCATTGGATGCGTGAATTTAGTTTACTAGCTCCTGATGAACAACTAACTTCAATACCACCAAAATTTGAAACTTTAGCGTTAGGGTCTTATTTTATCCGCTCAGTGATGCGTGAATCGATAGCGCATCAGGTGATTACGCTGAATTTGGTGACAGAGGGACTTGCTTGCGACTTCTATGCGATTGTTAATCCTAAATTAGCCGAAGTAGGATTAACTCCTAAAGGTTATTGGTTGGTTCATCAAGAATCAGATATGGAACATCAAACTTTAGGGCTTGAGTTAATCCCAGAATGTGAGCGCAATTCACTGTGTGGCAGAGAATATGCTCATACTATATGGGAAGTGTTTAGCCTTTGGAACCAGGTATTTTACTCTTGGAGTGGAATGCCAGTAGAACACAAACCGCAACTTCTTACACCGAGAGAATTGCTACTTAAAAGCAAGCCGTTATTATAAATTTTGTAGGGTGGGCACTGCTAGATCTTTCGTTTAAAGTCCGATGATAACTAGTTCCCACCCTACGGTTTACCTTCTCAGTACCGAGTGCTGAGTGCTGAGTGCTGAGTAACAAGAAGATTACTCAGTACTTCCGCACTACGGTAAAAGCCCCGCAAGAAAGTGGGCGGAATCTTCTTATCGGGAGAAGGTTGATACCCCGATGCCACTTGCTTTATGCCAGGAAACCCGTCCACCGCAGTGGCTCCCCCTCGTGGGCGATCTTTTAACTCAGCACTCGGAACTCAGCATTTTTCATTAAGGTTTACTGATAATTCTTTGCATCTTTGCGTGAACCTTTCCTCATATAATATTTTGATTTTTCGTCTTCACTCTCTGATATAACTCCTCCATCGTTTCAATAAACGAATTATCGTTTTGCCAAAAAGCCGGAAAATCTCCCTGCTTCTTAATTAAAATTGCCGATACCCCACTTTGATTAGCCACTTCAATACTTTGTGGTAATCGCTTTGTCCCTAACCAAAATTCCCTAACACTTGGCTTCTGTGCAATAGATTGCTTTTTTATTTTTGTATACAACGAAGTTGACAATTCTAAAGGAACTTCTTTCGTATTCAGTTCTTCCGAAAGCGCTTTACCCAAATTTGAATCAGCCAGCTTTGCTTGCAGTTCTGATTTAGATAATCCCCGCAGTTCAAATAATAAAAAAGGATTATTATCTAACTGCGACGCAACTAAATAATAAACTCCAGCGATATGCTTGCAAGGATTGGCATAATCTGGACAAGAACATTTGGTTTTAAAGTCTTTGCTATTGTGGGGTAATAAGTTTAGTCCCAAGCCAGCAAAAGTATCTTCGATATTTTCTGGTACTTCGTTAAGTAGCAACCGAGAAACAATACTGGCTTTAGAGGAAAGTTTTTGAATTACTTCACTCCAGCGATTTTTAGCAATCGGTGTAATTTCAATTGATATGTTGTAAGTGGGTTCTTTGTAAACTCCAAAATAGGCGTTAATTGAACCTTTAACTTGAGCCGTAATTTTATTTTTATCAACTTCAAAATTTAAAACTTTCCCACCACGAGCATAAGAACGTCCGCGTTGCAGTCGGCTATCATCAGTAAATTGTTCTAATGCTTTAATAAAGCGATCGCCCCACCAAGTTCGGCTAAATTTAGTCATGAGATTTACTCCAAAATTGCGCTCTTATTTAAGGCAATGAGTTGCTTAAAGGCTTCGTTATCTAATTCTGTGAGCCAAGATTCATCACTACCCACAACAGCAGCCGAGAGTTTTTTCTTGTCTTCAATCATTTGGTCAATTTTCTCTTCTAGAGTTCCAATTGCCACAAATTTATGCACAAAGACGTTCTTTTTTTGACCAATTCGGAAAGCGCGATCGGTTGCTTGATTTTCAACTGCTGGATTCCACCATCTATCAAAATGGAAGACGTGGTTTGCTTTGGTAAGGGTAATACCAACACCCCCTGCTTTGAGTGAAAGGATAAACACAGATGGTTCTGTATCGGGTTCTTGAAATTCGCTAATCATTTGTTCCCGACGTTTGCGGTTTGTACCACCATGTAGGTAGTAAGTGTTGCAGTGCAGGTTGTGTTTCAGATGTTTTTCAATATTTTCGCAAACTTCGGTAAACTGACTGAATATGAGTAAACTTTCGCCTTCAGAAATCGCCTCTTCTACCATTTCTGCTAACCGACTAAGCTTGTGCGATCGCTCGGTGGAAAATTCGCTATTATCTTGTAAGAATTGGGCAGGATGATTGCAAATTTGTTTCAATTTCATCAAGGTGGAAAGAATCAAACCCTTGCGTTGAATGCCTTCAGTGGTTTGCAATTTCTCCTCGACATCTTTCACCACGACTTCGTAAAGTGATGCCTGTTCTTTCGTCAGGTTAGTGTAGAGTATTTGTTCAACCTTATCGGGTAAATCGTTGATGATCGATTGATCAGTTTTTACTCGGCGTAAAATTAAAGGTTCCACCAGCTTCTTCAGGGTGGTTGATTTCACCCGATTATTATCCTTTTGAATCGGAACCTCAAAGGACTTGCGAAATTGCGCTTCTTTACCCAAGTAACCAGGATTGAGAAAGTTAAAAATTGACCACAAATCCAGCAGGCGGTTTTCTACAGGAGTTCCTGTCAAAGCTAGTCGATGTTTGGCGGAGAGTTTGAGAATCGCTTTGGTTTGCGCTGCTTTAGGATTTTTGATATTCTGCGCTTCATCTAGGACAAGACGTTGCCATTCGACACTGTTGAGTAGCTTCTCATCTTTGCGAGCCAGAGTAAAGGAGGTAATGACGACATCGTGCTGTAGACAGGCGGTTTTAAATTCTGGGGGATTTTGAGTGCGATCGCCTCCATGATGCACCATACTTTTTAAATGCGGCGCAAACTTAGCAATTTCTTTCTGCCAATTCCCCACAACAGAAGTAGGCGCGATTAATAGTGTAGGTAAAAGTGAAAACTTGCTCCCTTGTCCCCCATTTCCCCTCACCTCATATAATTCCCTCTCCTGCACCAACCTAGCTATCACCTGCACGGACTTACCTAAACCCATATCGTCTGCGAGACAGCCATTTAGTCCTAATTTTTCTAAATATTGCAGCCAAGAAACTCCACGCTTTTGGTACTCGCGCAAATTCCCTTGCAGATTTAATTGTTCAGAAATTGGTTCAAGCTGGGTTTTATCTTGCAGCTTTGCCATCATTTCTGATAACACTTCATCATGTTCAATTTCCCACTCTTCCCCAGCTTCCGCGCTGCGTTGCAGAAATTCTAGCAAATTCATCTGGGGCTGTTCATTGCCGTGAGACTGCCAAAATTCTAGCAACTGCTGCATTTTATCTCGGTCTAACTCCATCCATTGACCACGAAAATGCACTAGAGGAGCCTTAGCATTAATTAGTTGTTCCCATTCTTGGGGTGTGACAACTTGCTCACCAATTGCTAATTCATATTCATACTGTACCAGTGAATTTAAACTAAAATAGCTTTTGGATTCACCCTTTGTTGGCGCTAATTTTTTACCTGATGCTTTCAGGCGAATTTTAGCACGACGGCGACCTGCGGGGGTGTACCAAGCAGGTACAATCACTTTAAAACCTGCGTCTTCCAACACCCAAGCACTTTCTTGAAGGAAGCCAAATGCTGCTTCTAAAGTTAGTTGCATTCCTATAGGTTGATCTGTTTCTAATCCCTGCCATAATTGAGGATACATCCGCGCCGCATAACCTAAATTCAGCAGCAAATGAGTTTCAAAATCCTTACCAAATTCTTTGTATACACCAGTTTTTGCTGTTTTATTCATCCTCCAGTAATCTGACAAATCCAGCTTTAAGGAAGGGTCTTGTTTACTAGCTACCAAAAATTGCATTTGCCAATTGTCTATTTCTTCAGCTTGAGGAGAATGCAGTTGAAAGCAGAGATGAAAAACAGAATCAGCTTGAGTACGAGTAATTTTGGTTTTCCATGCCAACCATTGCTGATATTCTTCTAAGGCCTTATTTGTTTTTAATGGGTTATGTCGATGGGGATAAAGACAATATTCAATTAGAGAATCTGCAATCTGTTTATCAAAAGCGGCTGTAGAGGGTGTATGCGTTACTAAATTTGTCAAAATAGACTCAGAAAAGTGACGCAATAATGTTTCTTGCTCGAAAAACTCAATGCGATCGCCAGATGTTGCCGCACCTGCCACACAAATCAGTGGCATATAATCAATATACTTTTTAATATTTTCTTCGTAGGCAACAGAGATAATTTCCCAGGTGGCGTAAATTTCAAATGGTTTTGCCGTTGATGATTTGCTTTTTTTCTTAGTTTTTTCTGCTTCTAACTGTCGATATTTCAGTGCTGGAATATATTGGTCTTTGAGGATTACTTGCTTAAAAGATTGGGTGTAGTGATACCAAAACAACAAATCTGAACCGAGTTGCACTTCATCAGCATTGTGGAGGGCTAAAAAATGTATATCATTGAGAAGTTTGATAATGTTATTTACTTTTTCAGTCTTAGCAGATATAACTGTTTCATAACAATCAACCTGCCAATATTGAAACTCTTCATATTCTTCTGGAATTTCCACTTCCAGATACTTGATTAATTCTGGTGAGGGTAAGGGTTGATTATTGGCAGTGGGTAGAGCAAAGTATTTAGATGATAGGCGTTGACTTAATTGATTCGCTGGTTCTTTAAACCCTAAAGCTTGTGTTAAAAAAGCAATTAATTCGGCTTTTGCTAGATGTCCGGGGTGAATATTTGGCTGATTAGCGCGGCTTTTTTTGACTATCGGGGTTTCTATCCACAAATAAAAAGACCCTGGCTGAATAAAGTCAGATGCCGCATTTGGTATCCAGGTTCCATGAATAACTTTCATAGTTGTGATGCTCTGGATTGTCTAGTAATTCTAGCTGGTTAAAATTACTCTACCAAAGTACGGTGTTATATTATCAAGGATTGGGGAATACAAAAATATAAATTAAGTAGAAAAGTGCAAAACAACCGCTATTTTGTAACGAAAAGTAAATTAGACTAAAAACCTCTTCCCTTCTGCCTCCTAGCTTGAAAATAAGGCAGGAGGCAGATGGCAGAAGGAAGGATTAAGATTTTTATGTTTGGTTGTGCCAAAACCAGGCATGAATAGCTGACTTGTAAGTAGGGAACAGGGATTAAGAACTACTTATACCAATTTAATATGAAGCTGCACTTAATTCACGTAGGGGCAATTCATGAATTGCCCCTACAGTCTGTAGTTCTACATCAGTTTTATCAGCGCATCTTCATACAGAAATGGTATTACATATATGGTTGTGAACTTTTTTCATTCGGACTGCCTCCTGCTCTCTGCCTTTATTGGTAACTTTTGTAAATTCAGATTCTTGTTCGGGAAGTAGAGTGTTAGTTTGCTTTTTAAAGAGCCGAATCAAAAATCTGCTGTGCGGTTAGATTGAGTTGAGGTAAGGTAAGGGAAACGATTAAGTTGTTACCTGTAAATGGGGTCATTTTATATTCCTCATCTACTAACTCACATACAAAAATAGTAGGTTGTTTGGGATTACCAATAAATTTTTTACCACCCAATGCGGCATAATCTACAATCCAGTATTCGGGAATGCCCATCTCCTCATAATCCCCAAATTTATCGTGATAGTCGTCACGCCAATTACTACTCACAACTTCAATTACTAAGGGAACCGATTCGGGCTGAATCACGGTTGATTGTTTCTCCCATAAAGGTTCATTGACCATATTGTCATGATTTAATAATAAAACGTCTGGAGAGTAGGTTGAATCTCCTGTTTTTACAAATGCAGTTTTCGGTATGCGATAGGGTAATCCCATTTGTAAAAGCTGAAACCCAATTTGCACTGTCAGGAATCCAGTGACGTTTTCATGTTTTCCTGTTGGGGGTGGCATCTCAACAATCACTCCTTTATGTAGCTCGTAGCGCTTCCCGTCGTTGGGATACCACTCGATAAATTCTTCGTAGGTTATAGATTTGGGTAAGGCTTGAGTCATGCAATACCTTTAGCTTTTTCGTGTAAATCTGCTTATTCTGATCTCATTTTAGTAATTTACGCATTCGTATTATTCGTAGTATAGCGCTTCCCATACTGGTGAGGTACACCAATAAAAAATTAACCGCCGATGGAAGAGGATAAACGCAGATAAACGCAGATAATTTTGTACTTCACTAGACTAGGAAACGCTATAAGCACTTTAGGGGAGCATCCCAAATGTGTAAAAACGTATTTTGTCATTGCGAGCGAAACGAAGTGAAGCGTTCGCGGAGCGTCTCGAAGAGAAGCAATCGCAGTATCTAGACTTTGCGATTGCTTCATTCCGCTTTGCTCCATTCGCAATGACTATACCGTAATTGGGTAAAGTTGCAAAATTGGGATGCTCCCCACTTTAGTGCTTTTAAATTCACTTACCAGCACTGAAGTGCTGACTACACCTAAAGTAAGGTTGCAGATGGTTAGAAACCTTGCCATTACCCACATTTTTGTAACAGTCAAAGTATTGTGCTTAGGGACTTCCAGAAATTAAATTATTCAATTTGCAGAGCGAAGACGATAAATAGATTCTTTCTTCCCCAGCCTCCCCAGCCTCCCCAGCTTGCCCTAGCAATGGGATATTTATTTACTTGGAAGTCCCTTATCGGTTAAGAGTTCCTTTTTAATTCCGCTTTGCGGTACTAGGAGGTTACTGTATTATTATCTGCTGTTTTCTCTGCGCTATTTTTCAAGCGAGTTAATCTGCTTTTGCGGGTACGTTCGCTTTGTTTAACGCCACCTGCAAGTTCATATTCATTGCTGTCTTTGCCATACTTGAAACCAACCCCAGCCAGCATTTTATCGGAAATATTTTTTAAGGTTTTTTCCATCTCGTCAAGTTTGGTTCTAGAAGAGTCAATTACAGCCATATCAGCATTATATTCATCAAGCATATTGTGAAATTGCTGTATTATTTGAGTCAAATTTCGTAAGTTGTAATTATCATCAAATGTTATGTTTGGATCAATAGCTTTCAGTCTGGCAACTCTAAACTCAGCTTTTTCTAGAATCCGGGATGTACGTTGCTTCTGAGCCATATTTTTACTCCTTTAAGAGGTTTCTAGAGTTAGTTTGCCTCAATTCACCTGCATTCCGGTTCAGCAAAAATAGCATTTTTTTTAACATAAATTTTTATTTATGTCCGTGATTTCTCGTAATTTAATCACTAAGCAATACTGCTTGGTTAAGGGTAAAAAATAAAAAACTCCACCCACAAGGGAATGGGGAATGGGGAATGGGGGTAAGGGCATGGGGAAGAAGTTACCAATGCCCAATGCCCCAAGCGACGCAGGGCTGATTCATTCCCTAAAAGGCGTTAAAACCCAGATTCCGCATGAGTAATTGTACTCAAAATTTTGCCCTCCGCAGGTTGTTTTGTCAAAACATGAATATTGATAAAACGGCTTAAACCTAGTTAGGGCAACAATTTCACGCTTTTTATCATCTATAGGTGGTGAGCGAATTTTTTAGTTTCAAACAGGCTCAATTTATTGAGAATAGTGTCAATAACCTGAATTTTGACACTTACCAGAGTTGCGATCGCAGAGTGCACAATAGAGGTTCAATGCCTGAAAACCATGTCAGAGTGGGTTTATAGAAAATACCAGTATTTTCAAACTAACCTGCGGAATGTGGGTTAAAAATCAAGGGTTCAGGACATGAAAAATAAGCAAGGCATTCAATTGGCATTCAATCTTAGGCATCAAAATGGTCAATAATTCATGACTTTTGCCCAAATATTTATCGCCAATGCTATTGACAAAATACATACCTTGTCAAACGAAACAGCCCTGCCAAGCGACGGGGGGAACAACCTCATCCACCCACGAGCTACCTTGTATATACAAATCTTGGCGGAGTGTATCTATCCCGCCTCGGAATGAATTCCGAGTCTAATAGCACAAGTCCTCTCAAGAGGACTAGATGATAAATTCCCACAATCTTCAGATGCGTAGGTTGGGTTGTAGCTTGCTTCCCGCAGGGTACGTAGTGAAACCCAACGTATACAAGCTTTTGAGGCGTTGGGTTGAGGAACGAAACCCAACCTACATTTATAGTGATTATTCTTTAAATTGGTTTAAGTTCCAATACGGTTCAGTGTTTTGTTCTTAATGGTCGAGGTTTAAGTCTTAATGGTCGAGATTTTGTTCTTAATGGTCGAGGTTTTGTTCTTAATGGTTGAGGTTTTGTTCTTAATGGTCGAGGTTTAAGTCTTAATGATCAAGGTTTTGTTCTTAATAGTCGAGATTTTGTTCTTAATGGTCAAGGTTTTGTTCTTAACAGATGAGTTTACCTTGGGATAAGCAAAGAGTCACTGAAGATACGGAAGTGTATGAGGTAGCAGAAAAATTTATTCAGGCGAACTGTTATAACCCCGCAGTGCCAGGTATCGGAATTCTGAAATGTTGATTCTACCGTGAATGAGGGGCTTGTAATCAATCTTTATAAATATCTGAAAGCTTTAAATGTTACACTTTACAAGTCTCGATGCGAGAGAAGAGAGTATAAACCCCCACTATTATAAGTGACTTTGAATCCTAATCGGGGGAGGTGTCCCTCAGGTGCTGAGGTATCAAAAGTCAATTTTGTGTAACTACTTATCCAGGCATTTTCCACTCTCCATCCTAGGCGATCGCCAAATTTTTCCCAGGCTTCTTTGTAATATTTGCCTTCTGGCTTACCGCCTACGCTCAAGTAAATTTCCTTTTGAACACTGAAGCCAAAGCGTCCATTGCTATATTTTACCCATAAGCGGTCAATTGTGCGGAGGTCAGTACAAGGGAAGTTTAATAATTCTTCAGAGTTAAAGTAATCACCTTCCTTCTTACCTATAGCCTGAATTATTACTTTATATGTTTCCATATCAGCGTCTTTCCAGTTCTCTGCTGCTAACAAGTCGCGCAGTTTGGTATAATCTACGCCTTTTTCTGAACTGAGGTCATAATCTTTTTTAGCTGTCAGTTCTTTGGTGTCAATTGTTGAGATTGGCTGCGGGGAAATAGTGTTACTTGTTGTAATTGACTGCTGAGTAATTAAGCGATTATGTATGGCTGCAACATCCTCATCTCGAAGTTTGAGAATTTGCTGTAATCGCTGCAAATCATCAAGAGTTCCATCACTGAGAATTGGTTCTTCTTCTAAAGCCTCAGTCAGGGTTTGTTCGTATTCCTGCAAGCTTTCCTGCAACTCACGGAATGGTTTGAGAACTTCTTCTTCTATCGCTGCTGCTATTTCCTGCTGTAACCCCAACTCCCTTTGTCTACGAGTAAGAATCCTACGTCCCACAACTGAAACACGACCATTTCGGATACGTTGCTCAACTTCTTTGCGATACTCTAATTGTGGATCGCCTACTGGTGCTTTTGCTAGGCGAATTGTATAACCTTCCTTAACAGCAAAAATTTCTGGCTTCATTGCTGGTTTTGCTTCCAGCACTTTGCGCTTGGCATATTCATGCAGTTCGGCTACTGTAATAAAACCATCATTGTCACTATCTGCCGCTCCTTTTTCAATTCCCTCAACCAAATAGCGGGTGTAAACTCCGCCGCCTGAATCTTCAAAGGATTTTTGTGTAGCTGTTGATGAAGTTAGCACAGCTCTACCTTCACCACCTAATTGCTCACCAATTTCATTTTTAATACTAAGATTAGCAATATCTTTGGTACTCATCCCCTCTGCAAAAGCACCGCTAAAGCAGCAGTCAAGAATTAACACTTGTCGCTTAGATTTGCTGCGACTCATGTAATTTTGATGGATAAAATTGGCATTTACTGCTGTGCCAATTCTAGGGAAACCTTGGGGATTGATTTGAGTGTTGTGGCTGATAAAAAATAGATTTCCGTCTTCATGTCTATAGCCATGTCCAGAAAAATAGAGCAGTACTACGTCATCTTTTTGGCATTTTTCCATAAATAGCTGCTCAATTTCTGAAAGCATAACTTGGGAATCAGGACTAAGCAAAACTTTGACTTCTTTAAAGCCGCCTATTTCTAAATTCTCCAAAACACGCTGCATTGCTTCAATATCTTTGACTACACCAGATAAATTATTTATTTTTTGAGATTCATACTCACTAGCTCCAATCAGCAATGCATATTTCGCCATTTTGCTTGCTTAGTTCCGTTAAAATACGCGAATTTTTTATAGTTTTATTATATACAGTATACATCTGAAGGATTCCGTAAAATTGGGATGTTGCAGGTCATATAAGTAATCGCACAAAATTAAATTCATTCGTGGAAGGAGGGAACAGGGGAAATATGTGTGTAATTAATTTTGTTTAGCTACTTATGCCAATTCTTTCTGAAGCTGCATAGAATTCGATCCCCCCTAACCCCCCTTAAGAAGCTACGGTGTATACACAAGTCCTAAAATCCTTGCTTGGTAAGATACAAGCCTTGGTAGGCAAGGTTTTGAGTTAAGCGAATTGATTATCAATAGTGTCAGCTTATTGATAGAGATCTAACGGAAAATCAAGGATTTTAAACATAATTTTCCGTTGTTTTTCGTTGATTTGATTGCCAACTCGACTTGTGTATACACGGTAGCCTTAAAAAGGGGGGAACTGGAAAATATCTATCAAAGTCCCCCTTAAAAAGGGGGATTTAGGGGGATCTAGATATGTGCAACTTCACATTAAATTGGTATTAGTGGTTCTCGTTTGGAAGACCGATTAATCTACGGTAATATAAATTATCTCCAGCAGTAGTGAGGTAAAGTCTAATGGTTTTGACTCCTCAACAATTAGAAGCCATTATGCCTGACGCTAGTCAGCTATTAAGCGATGAGCCGGAAATGGAAAGTTCTCTGCATTACGCCCAGCTATTATTACTCGTCACCTGTTTAGAATGGCTGTGGCGCGATCGCAATAATTACTTTATCGGTGCTAACCTCACAATTTATTTTAGTCGCCAACAGTTACGCAATCGTGATTTTCGCGGCTCTGATTTTTTCTTAGTCAAGCAAACCCAAAAGCACCATCGTAACTCTTGGGTAGTTTGGGAAGAAGACGGCAAGTATCCTAATTTAATTATTGAACTGCTATTAAATAGTATTGCTGATACAGACCGCAATTTAAAAAAAAGCCTGTATCAAGACAGGTTTCATACACCAGAATATTTTTATTTCTCTCCAGATACTCTAGAATTTCAAGGTTTTAGGTTAGTAGGTAGTGAATATCAAGAAATTCCCACTAATGCTAATGGCTGGCTTTGGAGTCAGGAATTAGATTTGTATTTGGGTATTGAGTCAGGAAAACTGCGCTATTTTACTGCTGAAGGTGGTTTAGTGCCCACCCCTGAAGAAGCTGCTTTACAGGCACAATTGGAATTAGAACAGCAAAGTTTAGAATTACAACAAGAACGCCAACGCGCTGAACGGTTGGCACAAAGATTGCGATCGCTCGGTGTTGATTTAGATTAATCTTGATTCGTAGTCAGCACTAACGTAAGGTTGCACATGGTTAGAAGCCTTGTCATTACCCACATTTTTGTAACAGTCAAAGTATCGTGCTTATCGACATCTTGCCCTACACTGAAGTGTAGGGCTAATAGCGTAAGTCCACTCAAGTGGACTGGAATATGCACCTGAGTCTACTTTTAGTAGACTTTAGTTATTAGCCTTGGAATGAATTCCAAGGTGGGTAAGCAGCGAAGCGAGGAAGTTGTAAGTATTGACAAGAGCTAGAAGCCTGGGATTACCCAAATATAGAGAATTGTTAATACTACATTATTTCAATTTAAATTCATCAAACTTAACTACCTCAGAATCCGGTTTGCGGGTATCAAAACGATAACTGCTAACTGCACTTGTTCCTGTATCAAAAATACTAAAAACTGTGATGTCATTACTCGCAATATATGGCATCGGTTTACCATCTTCCCTTAATAAGGGAGCGATTGTTGGTACTACTGGTTCTAAACCATTTGGATCACCCATTACCACATATTCTTCTTGATATCCAGTTGGAACTTCTCGCTTTTTATCACCCCAAGCTGCACCATAAGAGTTGCCAACATTTGATGTTTCTAAAAAGTGCATTCCCCTAGGACTAATGAAGCGATTCCAAAGATGAGAATGCCCATATAAAACAAATTGCACATCAGCCTTTTCTAGTAAAGGGATAACATCACGGATGATATAATCAGCGTCTTTGGGATATTCGTAACGCACGGATTTGATGTTATTAACATCATCTCGTTCAATTATCTGAACTGGATCTGTGTAAGCTGGGACGATGTTATCACCCAAAGTATGGGGCGGATGATGAAACATCACGACTTTGTATTTTGCTCGTTTAAATTCATCACTATTAAGTTCTTCTTCTAGCCAATTGTACTGCTGGCTACCTTTAGCAATTGGTTCATAGATTAATTGTCCATAACCCCAATTTTCAGGATTATTTAAATCTTGGGTAATTTCGTCATATCTACCTTTATACTTTCCGTTCAAGTTAGGAATACGCCACATATTAGTGGCGTAAAGTACTACCAATCGGACATCACCAAAGCTGACTGCATAATATCTCTTTCCACCTGCTTTACTTTTTGGGAGAGTGAAAATTTCTTCGTAAGTATCGGTGTTGAAAGAATTATCTTTCAAAGATTTATCGCCATATAACTTTTGAGCAACTGCACGGGGAATCGTATCATTAAATTCATCGTCTAAGCTGGCAGTTCTAGCGAACCTTCCCATGACTTCATGATTACCAATACAGCTAAATAGTGGTGCGTGTTGAATTATTTGTCCGCCAGTATAGGATGTCTGCAAGCCGTTGTGGTTCATTTGATAGTTAGCGCGTCCTTGCAAAGCCGGAAAAAATGCACCACCGCGATGATCATCAAACCATTCGGAAGCGCGATCGCTCACATTAACTAAATCACCAGCAAACCACACCGCATCTACTCGTCCGACTGTCTCTACCACCTTTTGCAGATTTGCTGCTGTCATGGGCTTGAGTTGATGGTCTGAGGTCAGTAAAATTTTTAATGGTGTCCCTGGTTTGGGGTTGGGTGCGAGTGTAAAAACTTCACTGCTGACAGTTTCCCCATCTTCCCGCAAACTCGTGATCCGATAATTTACCCGCACGCCTGGAGTTAACCCAGTTACTTCAGCTTCATGTCGCCAAATGTCACGCCAAACAGGTTGTTGATAAACTTGGCCATTTTCAGTTTGCTTTCCAAAATGCGATTGCTCATCTTCTCGTGTGCGACTGAGTTTAATTGTACTAGCCCAAGCAGTCTGAGTGAGATTATCCCCATAATTGACTAAATGTTTACTACCTGCAAATTCTGTAAACCAAACTACTCGCACTGAGGTTTCAGTTGGTAGTTGCAAAAATGGATCAGTCAGCAATTGCGGTGCTGATGTCATAATTGTTTGCCCAAATGAACGCACGCTTACCAGCGTAAAGCATATAGTCAGCAGAAATACAAGGACTAGGGCTACCATTGTTTTATAGTAGCTGAGACCTTTAGGTATAAATAATCTACCAAGTAGTGCAGTTTCTTTTAGCACTCGTATTTAAAGATACTTAAACAGCATCATCGATGTGTTCAAACTGCTACACAAAATTAGTCTCAAGAATACGTTGATTTTGCTCACGCTTTCCGGTAATTAACATTCGCACACCACCGCCTGGTGCTGACAGAAAGCCTTTACGTATTGGCTGTACTGGCTTGCTCTGTGCCAATTCCATCTGCCAGTTAGACAGTAAAGTTGCCAAAACCAATTTTATTTCAAACAAGGCAAATGCCATACCAATGCAACGACGATTACCACCACCAAAAGGCAAAAATTCCGCCGGAGTAAATTGCCGTTCTAGAAACCGTTCTGGCTGAAACTGTTTGGAATTGGGGTATAAATCTTCTCGATGATGGGTCAGATAAATACAAGGAACTAATATAGTCCCAGTGTCAAATTTATAGCCTGCAATTTCTAGGGGTGATTTGACTAATCGATTTAATCCTAACATCGCTACCGGATACAGGCGGAGTGTTTCCGAGCAAACAGCATTTAAATAAGGTAATCGAAAAATAGCATTTGGATCAGGGTTTTCACTTAAAGTATCCAGTTCTTGCACCAGTTTTTCTTTAACTTCCGGCAGAGAGTGAATCCAATACAACGCCCATGCTAAGGAACTAGCTGTGGTTTCATGACCTGCAACCAACAAGGTCATCAACTCATCACGTAATTCTACATCTGTCATCTGCTCACCTTCCTCATCGCGAGCCGCCATCATGAGAGACAGAATATCAGTTCGAGATTGATCTGCTTGCAAGCGCCTTTCTTCAATCTCAGCATAGATCAGTTCATCTATTTGCTGCCGCAATTGTAAGAATTGTGCCCAAGGAGTCCAGGAGCCTAAATTCTGACGCAGGAACGGGAATAGTAGAAACATTGCCCGTAAAACAGGTCTTTTGGGATTGAGGATGGCAATCAGGGTATCTTTGAGTTGTTGATAACGCAGCCCATCTTTGAGACCAAATACAGCCTTCAAAATCACCTGAAAAGAGATTTCTTGCATGGATAACAGGGCTGTAAAGGGTTCGCCAATTTGCCACTTGCTAGTTACTTGCTTGGTAATATCACCAATTAACTCACCGTAAGCCAGCATCCTTTCTCCATGCAAAGGAGGTGTCAACAACTGGCGCTGGCGTTGGTGAGGTTTGCCATCTAAAGATATTAAAGAGTTTTGTCCTAATAAAGGGGTTCCTATATCTGCTGGCGTACCAGAATCTAACTGTTTAGTATCGGTGGTAAAAATCTGCTGAATTGCTTGGGGGTTACTAATGAATACTTGCGGTTTAAAAACTGGGCCGATGCGGAGAGTGAAAATATCACCATAACTTTTAGCGCAGGATTCCATATAGTCCAAGGGACGGGTAAGCCACTGAAACGTCTGTAGCCAGGGGTGAGTTTGGGGTCCATCAGGCAGTTTAAATGCAGACATTTTTATTCATTTCCCAATAATTTTGCAGCAATTCTGCGATCGGGCAGTCTGTTGATACACAACTAGGATTGTAGAACATGAATTGAGCAGATCAGTGTAGCAATTCCTGAATCTGCTCTGGGGTCAATTCTTCCACATTACTCAAAACTATAGCTGCTCCAGCTTTTTTTAGTGTTTCAGCATAAGCATCACGACGCGCTGCTGTTTCCTGCACATGAGGCGGTAAAACACCTACACCAATCCAAGTACGGTGTGGCTGCTGATTGCGGGCTTTTTCAACTGTGTACATATCGCCTACGGTATCTCCTACGTACACCACAATAGGTAAATGATCGCAGCCATTCTCTAAGATTTTCACAGTTGCAAAAAGTCCGGTGGGGTTTGGTTTACCTGGTGCGTCTTCCATCGCAATCAACACAGGAGACTGCAAGCCTAAGCGTTTTTCCAAGACATAGTTAGCAGAACCACGGGTTGCACCACTAAAAAATCCCCAAGCAATATTAGCTTGTGTCAGTTGTTCTAAGTAGCTAAGTTGTAATAATAAGGGTTCATCACAAATATACCCAGTGAAATTGTTGGGATCTGTACCTCGGTAACGCGATTGAAAAAAAGTAACTATATTGTTGTAATCAAGTTGTAGTTGCTCGCGGGGCTGTCCTTGACTTTGGAAGTAACGGTAAATTAATTCCTGGGATGCTTCCCAATCATTATTCCAGACACCTTCAGACTTCAGTTGATCAATATCTAAGGGTGTGGGACGATACAATTGATTGGTAAAATACTCAACCGTATCTGCGATCGCGCGACGATAGGAATTACTAACATCGCGAATCACGCCATCAATATCAAAAACTGCGATCGCTTTTGGTGAAAGTTGTTTTGTCATAGAAGTGTTTAGCCATCTGGTAAGGTATTAAGTTAGAATAAGCGATCGCTGACTTAGTAAGTAATGCTTGGATATGCTCCGGAGGTGTGATTGACCAAGTTTATTTTGAAAATTCTTTGGTTAGACGAGAACGTTGCTCTCGCAGTTGACCAAATTGTAGGTAAAGGCACCAGTCCTTTAACCAAGTACTTTTTCTGGCCTAGAAACGATGCTTGGGAAGAGTTAAAAAAGGAACTAGAGTCTAAACACTGGATTACTGATCTGGATCGTGTTGAGTTACTCAACAAAGCCACAGAAGTGATTAACTACTGGCAAGAGGAAGGCAGAAACCGTCCAATGGCAGAAGCGCAACTGAAGTTTCCAGAAGTGGCTTTTACAGGTAGCGCCTGAAATTGCCCAACTAGCCACCCTGCTGTTCTACAAGCTGCCACAATTTGATGGTCTTGTCCCTGCTGCCACTAGCAATCAGTTGTGCATCAGGGCTGACAGCAACGGTAGATACTGAGTCTGCATGACCAGAGAGAGTAGCAATTTCTTCTGCTGTGCTAACACTCCAAAGTTTAACAGTGCGATCGCGACTGGCACTAATCAACATTGTGCCATCGGGTGTGAAAGCCAATGCTACGACTGACCAAGAATGGCCTAACAGTGTGGTAATTACCTGACCAGTGTTTACCTCCCACAATTTAATCGTGTTATCGTCGCTACCCGTCGCTAAAATTTTTCCATCGGGACTAAAAGCGACTGTTAAAACCGCCCATGCATGACCTGAAAGGGTGCCTAACAAATTGCAATCTGGGCGGTTTTTAAATTCTCTGGTTGCAGAAAGTTGCCACAGGCAAATTTTCCGATCAAAACTGGCGCTGGCTAAAAGTTGTCCTTGAGGACTAATTGCTACTGAATTAACCTGTAATTGGTGTCCAGTAAGAGTAGAAATTGCTTTGCCAGTATTTACATCCCAGAGTTTGATTGTCTTATCCCAACTACCAGTAGCCAGAATTTGCCCATCGGGACTGAAAGCCACTGATTTGACTGCGTGTGAGTGTCCAACTAAGGTACAGATTTCTTGAAATTGGTTAACATCCCACAATTTGATAGTTTGATCATCGCTAGCCGTTGCTAATAGTTTGCTATCAGGGCTATAGGCTACTGATTTCACAGCTTGGGAATGCCCTGATAGGGTAGCTAAAACTTTTTGGCTATTTACATCCCACAATCTAATAATTTTGTCATCACCACTGGCGAATGTTTTGCCATCAGCACTGAAAGTAACACAGTTAATCTCAGCAGATACGCTAGGAATTACGCTCAATGTATGTATGCATTGCCACAGAGGGGTGGGAAGTTTTGAACCGCCGATAAACGAGGCAGTGCGTTGCGGGGGTTCCCCCCGTTGAAGCAACTGCCGTGCCGATGGACGCAGATGATTGGCTGTATGTGTAATTCCGATAGCTAGCATGACTTCATCCACAGATTGAAAGCGGCGGCTGATAGACTTTTGCAGGAGTTTGTTGAGGATTTGTGCGAAGCGATCGCTTACCTTGGTGCTAAGATACTCTTGCCAAACCCAGCAATCATTTGCTACATCATATAAATCAAAGGGTGGAATCTGAGTTAGTAAGTAAATGCAAGTTACACCCAAACTATAAATATCGCTAGCAAAAACTGCTTTTCCCCTTGCTTGTTCTGGTGCGATATACTCAGGGCTACCAATGCAGTTTTTACTGATGAACTGGTCAATTACACTTATAAATTGAGTTGCAGCAAAATCAACTAAGAAAAATTCTCCCGATGCAGTGCGGATTATATTCTCTGGTTTAATATCGCAGTGGATAATATTGCGATCGTGAATAAATTTGAGAACTGGTAATATATTTGCTAAAAGTTGCCAAATTTGATTTTCACTAAAAGCTCCTTCATCTTCTAGTATGGTAGCTAAATTACTGCCTGCGATAAATTCCTGTACTAAATAGCAGTTTTGATCATCCTGGAAATGTGCCAGTAAAGCCGGAATTTGAAGATGTTCACCTAATAGCTTTAACTGTTGCGCTATCTGTACAAAGCTTTCTGGTGTTTGCTTGCTATAGGAGAATTGTTGTACAACGCAAGGAACAGGGGGAAATTGATTCTCATCTACAGCGAGGTAGGTTTTGCAGAATCCCCCTTTCCCGATTAGCTGGAGTAAACGATAACGCTCTTGTATCAGCAAAATTTTCCTGCCAAAGTTATCAGCCAGATTACATCTATGTTAAATGTAGTCATCCTAATTCGTGGGAATATTTTTTTACTTGGAAGTCCCTTTAAAGGATGTTTGAAAAGAAAAATTTTTGTAGGGTGGGCACCAGTTATCATCTTTCTTCTGAACGAAAGATCTAGTGGTGCCCACCTTATGAATTACTGAAACAGCGCAAGCACGTTGACAGATCATAAAATCAAGCAACGGCATAATGAGGGTTTGGGCTTATCCCGAACTCAGGTTTTTTTACTTGGAAGTCCCTTTATGACAAATGATAAAAAAATTGTCACCCATCCTTTGATAAAATCCTTTGAGTGTAATTTAATCCTTAAAGAGAAATAACGGTCAGCTATGACAAAAGCATCTTATATTTTTCTGGCTGGAGCCAGCCGTGGTGTTGGTCGAGAAATAGCCAACTATTTAGCAGCACAACAACTCAAAGTTAAAGCCTTACTAAGAACTGAAGCAGCGACGGCTGAATTAGAGGGTTTAGGTATTCAGGTGGTTTACGGAGATGCTTTAAACTTAGGTGATGTAGAAAGGGCAATTCTGACAGATGAACCCATCCATACCATTATTAGTACGCTGGGTGGTTTACCTAATGAAACTAACAGGCCCGATTACCCAGGTAATAAAAATCTAATTGATGCCGCACTCAAAGCTGGGGTACAAAAGTTTATTCTTATTTCTTCTATTGGGACTGGGGATAGTATTAGTGCATTGTCTCCTCAGGCTTTGGCAGCTTTAAAAGAAATTTTAGTAGAAAAAGACAAGGCTGAACAATATTTGATTGCTAGTGGACTTACTTATACCATCATCCGTCCTGGTGGGCTAAAATCGGAACCAGCAACAGGCAGTGGAGTTTTAACTGAAGATCCGCGTATTGTTGGTAGTATCCATCGTGCAGACGTGGCGCAGTTAGTAGTTCGCGCTTTAAATTCTGACCGTGCTAATAATAAAGTTTTATCAGCAGTAGATAAAAATCAATTATTTGGGCAGCTAGAGTTTGCAGAATTTAGTTTAGATTAAATCTTTATCTTTAGCGATCCAATGTGCAATTACCTTAAGGGAATTCCAGAAATTAAATTATCCAATTTTGAGGGCGAAGATGCACATGATATTTTTCCTTCTCCCGCTTCCCCTAGCGACGGGATATTTATTTACTTGGAAGTCCAGTAGGTTGGGTTGAGGCTTTGTGAAACCCAACATCTACAAGGTTTTGAGTCGTTGGGTTGAGGAACGAAACCCAACCTACATCTTAATTAAATTATATCTGGCACCATTATCAATCACTTCCAGGTGGGCACTGCTTACCGTCGGTGTAACCCTCTATTTTTGCAATTTGGATAGTGCCCACCCTACAAAATTTGCTAGATTACTCGCCAGAAATTTGCACAAAAACTGTTCTTTTTCGCGGGCCATCCAATTCAAAGAATAATACTGATTGCCAAGTTCCTAGAGCTAATTTTCTATCTACAATTGGAATTACTTCGC
The DNA here is from genome assembly GCA_034530935.1 of Aulosira sp. DedQUE10. Classification (GTDB taxonomy): domain Bacteria; phylum Cyanobacteriota; class Cyanobacteriia; order Cyanobacteriales; family Nostocaceae; genus Aulosira. Next base: position 48,624 of record JAVRCF010000028.1, read on the forward strand.
TAGTACTAAGCACCATTGCCATCAGGTGAGAATGAGCATTCATTGGTTCATTTTCTGGGACAATCCTTAAATGCAAATCATTATGCAAATATCGCTCTGATTCTGGTGCTAATTTCCGCAAAAATACTTTGATATCTTCTAATAGCCTTTCTTCATTTTCATTAATAGCTAAGGCTGTTGTCGTATGTTGAGAAAATACTAAAGCCTGTCCATTTTGAATTGATGTAGAAGCAATAAAATCCTGAATCTGCGGAGTGATGTTATGAATATTAATCCCTTCGTCTGTTGCAATTTCAATTAGCTGATTAACAATTGGCATATTTTCAATTTGACTTTTGACTTTTGACTTACTTAAGTATTGTTTGCAAACCTTGAACTAATCTTTCTATACCTTCTTTTGCAGTCTCTTGTTGCAACGCACCATAAGCAACTCGCAAATAGCATCCATCTTCCATACCAAAGGTTGTACCAGGAATTACGGCTACTTGATGTTCTTGTATTAGTCTTTTCACTAACTCGAAAGCATTGATATGGGTATGAACTTTCAGGAAAAAATAGAAAGCGCCATCGGCGGGGGTAATGGTACACAAACCTTGTAGGCGATGGAGGGATTCAAGTACTAATTCTCGCACTTGGGCGATAGCACCAATATTTTCCCTTAAATACTCGTCTTTTGTTTGCAATGCCCCTAAAGCTGCATACTGGGAAATTACTGGCGCACAAATCAAAATTGTATCTTGGACTTTTTTGACGGGAACCAGCAGGTGTTGAGGAATCACCATATAACCTATGCGCCAACTAGCAAAACCATAGGCTTTAGAAAGGCTATACAGGGAAATGGTGTAATCGCGACTATTGGCAAACGCAGCTGGGGAAACGTGTTTTACGCCGTTGTAGGTAAAGTATTCATAAGCTTCATCGCTAATGTGATAAATACCGCGAGTGCCACATATTTGATTAACTTCTCGCAATGTTGTTTCTGAATACACTACCCCTGTAGGATTATTGGGGGAAATGGTGACGATCGCCCGTGTTCTAGGAGTAATTGCTTGAGCGATCGCTTCTGTACGCAGTTGGTAATTTTCATCGGTATCTACTAACACCGGACGACAACCCGCCATTGTAATCGCCATTTCATGGTTAAAATAATAGGGTTTATTGAGAATAATTTCGTCACCAGGATTAGTAATTGCCAGAATGGCGTTCATAAACCCCATGTTGCTTCCGGCTGTCACAACTATGCAGTTCTCGTGATTAATTTCAATGCCATTAAAGGCTTGTAATTTTGCCGCTAATGCTGCGACTAAGGGCGGAATTCCCTCAACTGCTTTGTATAAATTATTCGTAGGTTCTGCCAGGAATTTGGCTAAAAACTCTTGTGCTTCGGGTGGTGGATTGTAAGAAACCACACCTTGTCCTAAAGAAATAGTTCTAGGCGAATTTGTAATCAATTCCCCAACAACAGGAATGATTGGCGATTGCACCGCCTGCATACGAGATGTTAAGGATTCCATATCAAATTATTAAGCTGAGAGGGGCGGAGGGAAGCGGATATCGGCACTAAATTGCTCAACATTGGCGCTGCGATGAATCGGTAACACATATTCTAAATTTTCATGGGGACGCGGAATTATGTGATGCGAAAGCACCTCGCCACCATTAACTCGCTCTACCGCCTCTAATCCTCCGCCCACAGCAACATTTACCTCTCCGACTTCCCCGCGAATCAGCACCGTAATCCGCCCCAAATCAGTGTTTTCATACCCTACCAGCGTGACACGCGCAGCTTTACACATCGCATCCCCAGCTTCCACTGCTGTGGGAATGCCATAAACTTCAATCATGCCGAGTGCTAGTGTCATAGATTAGGGGAATGGGGACTGGTAATGAATAATAGATATTTCTCCTTGTCCCCCTTCCCTTGTCCCCTCGTCTCCCTCATCCCCCTCATCCCCCTCATCTCCTTCTCCCTTAAGTACTTGCCAGACTAAGTTGCGATTCTTGACGCGCACGCTGACCTGTAATCACCATTTTGACACCATTAGCTGGCGCAAGGGTAACACCTCGGCGTTTGGGTTGCTCTGGTTGATCATCAACTAGCGCTAGCTGATAACCTGAGAGGATTTTTGCTAATACTAGCTTCATTTCAAACTGAGCCAAAGCCTCACCAATACAGCGACGGGAACCACCACCAAAGGGTATGAATTCATAAGGAGAAAATTGCCTCTCTAGAAAGCGTTCTGGCCTAAACTGCTTTGGTTCGGGATATAAATCTTCACGCTGATGCACTAAATACATACAGCCAACAACTGTTGTTCCTGGCTCTAACAGATGTCCCAGTAATTCCACAGGTTCTTGCGCTACTCTAGCAAAGGTCAACATTGCAACTGGGTAAATTCGCAAGGTTTCATTACAAACAGCTGTGAGATAAGGTAAGCGGAATATACTCATGGGATCGGGATTTTCTCCCAAAGTATCGAGTTCTTGGAGTAGTCTTTCGCGGATTTCCGGCTGGTGATGAGTCCAATATAATGCCCAAGCCATTGCTGTGGCGGTGGTTTCATGTCCAGCAAATAGCAGAGTCATCAACTCATCGCGTAACTCTTGATCAGTCATCGGCTCGCCTTCTTCATCTTTAGCCGACATCAACAAGGAAAGAATATCAGTACGATTTGGATCGGGTTGAGATCGTCTCTGGGCAATTTCAGCGTAGATCAATTGATCTATTTTTTGGCGATCGCGCAGAAACTTACCCCAAGGACTCCAAGCGCCTAAATCTTTTTGCAGGAAGGGAAAAAATAGGAAACTAGAAGAAAAAGGCGAGCGAAATACATCCGACATCAACGCCATGAGATGCTTGAGTTTTTGGCAACGTTCTCCTTCATACAAGCCAAATACAGCTTCTAAAATGACTTGCAAGGAAATTTCTTGCATCGTCGTCCGAGCCGAGAAGGGCTGGTTTTGTGGTAACTGACTCAACACTTTTTCGGTGATGTTAGAGATGATCTCACCGTATGAACGCATTCGATCGCCATGAAACGAGGGCATTACCATCTGTCGCCGCCGCTTATGGCGATCGCCATCTAGCATAATCATGGAAGAGTCACCGACTAAAGGTTGCAAAATCTTGTTTTTTCTGCTAGGAGCAACAAACTTTTTGCGGTCGTTGATTAAAATTTCTTGAATAGCTTGGGGATGGTTTACGAATACCCAAGGATCTTGAGGACTCAGAAGAACAGTCGTAAAAATGTCAGGATATTCCTGAACTGCTTTTTCCATATATCCTACAGGATCAGCAACCCACTGGATTCTTTGGAGAATATGAGGCGTTTTCACAAGATTGGGTAGTTGCATATAAAAACACTTGAATTCATGCCTGTGCTAAATATGCAGTGTAACTTTTTCCTCTGGTTCTTGACCGAACAGAAAGGGGAGCAAGGAGCAAGAGTAACTATGAAATTACTCGTTGCTTATTCCCTGTTGCCTGTTGCCTGTTGCCTGTTGCCTTTCATCTACGCTTTTCGGTCTGAATATATCTATAGATAACCGCTATATTGCGGGCATCATCAAGACCTCGATGGTGTGTGCCTTGCAACTCTATCCCTAGATGTTCGAGAGCCTGTGCCATGCCAAATCTTCTGGATGAGCCAAGATATAAGGAAAATTCTTCTTTAATATTTATATGTTCTGAAGCAAAAGGATAAGGAACATTATGATATTTACAATCTTGAATAAACTGATTTTTATCGTAATTTCCCCAAGAACAAAAAATATTATTAGGAAATGAGTCAATCCATTCTTTGAAGACCACAATAGCCTCTGTAAATTTGGGTGCTTTCTCAATATCTTGCTGTCGAATACTAGTTAGCTCTGTGCAAAAGGTTGTTAGCTTTGGATTTCTTACAGGCTGGATAAATTGTTGAAACTCTGAATCAATTTCCCAACTGTTACGATTGAGCATCACTGCACCAATTTCAATGATCTCCATTTCGTGACGAGGCACAGTCTTATCATTACAACAGGTAGCTTCCAAATCTACTATGAGATAATAGCGATTATTTTGATTGTCCATATTAAGAAGTAAAAATATGTAATTTTGTCATTTGTCATTTGTTACTTGTCATTTGTCATTTGTCCTCCTCATCCCCCTCATCCCCCTCATCCCTCCATTCCTTTTTAAGACTCCACTGGAAATGATGCAAAAGGTTTCAGCCAACCAAGTTGCATAGCGGTATCGAGTGCGATCGCTGCGATCGCAAACCATAATACACTCTCAAGAGCTAGTACTAAACAAGGTAAGGCGGAAGTGTTACCATTCCAGCCAACTTCTATCTGAGTTAAACCTCGTACTAAACCAAAGGCAAATACACCACCAGCTTTTAATTGAGGATTTTTATCTATACGGATGATATAGCGGTAGGTGACACCAAACAGCAAGCCAGAGAAAGAAGAAATTATACCACTCAGCAAAAAATGTAAATTTAGCGGCTCTATTTCCAGACTTGCGAGTATGGGAAAATACTTTGCCAGCACTAGAGTATTGACAAGACTAGTGATGATGAAAGCTAAAACCAGAGATAAAGCCCCAATTATCCCAGCTTTTAAGGATTCGAGGCGTTCTGCCATTAATGGAGTAGCTAAAATTCTGTTCACAATTGTGCAACGCTGCTTTGCAAGTCAACCAATAAGAGTCTAAAGCTTCTTCCATCTTTCCCAGTCCCCATTACCCATTACCCCATTCCCCAGTATTATGAATATAAGAAACGTTTTGTAATTATTCTAAAAGTGGGACTATGGCGATTTTGACATTGGGATGGGTATCACTGTTGGTCGTATTCACTTGGTCAATTGCAATGGTAGTTTGGGGTCGTAACGGACTATAGAAGAATCGTGGAAAGTCCATTACTGAGTATTTTGGCATTAGTTGCTGTAGTACTGCTAGTCGCAGTCACAGGCGGCGTTGGTTATTTAACTCTCTCCGATTGGCGCGATCGCCGTCTTCGGGAAAATGAAAAACGCGAAACCAAAGGCAGCACTCCCAAGCGGAAGTAATTTCTGTGTGGCATGATACAACCCAATTAGGGTTAAAAATGTTTTTATAGGGGCAGCGATCGCATCGTTCCCCTATATTGTTATATTTAATACTCATAATATAGAATATTAGAAAAATTCAAGTTATTATACTTATTTATTTATATAAAAAGGTATAAATATTTTATTATTCTACGTATTCCTTAAGATATATAACTTAAAATAATTGTTACATTCGAGGTTTTTAGGGGCATCTTAAATATAGAAGACTTTCAGTATTTAAAGCCCTATTCGGCATGGAAAACTCCTTTTCGCCACAATCTATACACCCAAATACTGAGCCACAAGCATATCAGCCAGATCAGAGATTTTCCTTCTATCAAGGCGATCAACATCAAGCCTTATCTAGAGTCATCGCCCGGATTCGCGAATCTTTAGATATAGATACCATATTTAAAATTACGGTTACAGAAGTGCGCCAGCTTCTAAATAGTGACAGAGTGGGAGTTTTCCGTTTTTACCCTGATTTGGGATGGGAAGGAGAATTTATCTATGAAGATGTGGCAGCCGGATGGAGTTCAGCGCTAACAGCTAAACTGCGCGATCACTGTTTTGCTACGGAATTTGCTGGACTGTATCAGCAAGGTCGAATTCATGTTGTAGCTGATATCTATCAGGCTGATATCAGTGATTGCCATATCCAGATACTAGAAAAATTCCAAGTCCGCGCCAACATAGCTGTACCTCTAATGAAAGGTAAAGATTTATGGGGATTGCTATGTATTCACCAATGTAGTGAACCTCGGCAATGGACAGCATCAGAAGTTGAATTTGTACAACTCATAGCAGAACATTTAGGAGTTGCCTTGCAACAAGCTGATTATTTAGAACAAGTAAAAATACAATCAGCACAATTAGCACAAGCAACAGCCAGAGCAAAAGTCGCAGAATGGCAAAAAACTATAGCCATAACTGTCGAAAAAATTCGTCAGTTTCTCGATTTGAAAAGCATTTTCCACGCTACCACTGCCGAATTGAGGAAACTATTGAATGCTGATCGTGTTGCTATTTACCGTTTCCATCCAGATTGGACTGGTGAATTTGTATTTGAATCAGTAGCAGAAGGTTGGACTTCCCTGATAGATGAACAGTTGCAGCGTCCTGAATTGCTTGACAACGTTAGTAACTGTAGTGTTAAAGATTTAGCTGAAAGTCCATTAGTAGATACTTACTTACAATATACAGAAGGTGGTCATTTTACTAGAGGCGAAGTCTACCGGATTTGTAATGATATTTATCAATCTGGCTTTAGCGACTGCTACATTAAAGTCTTAGAAAGCTATCAGGCTAGAGCTTATGCGATCATTGCCATTTACCACGGTCAAAAGCTGTGGGGTTTGCTAGCTGTTTACCAAAACAATAACAGCCGTGATTGGCAAGAAGATGAAGTCTATTTGCTCACTCAAGTTGGTACACAACTAGGTGTAGCTTTACAGCAAGCAGAATTCTTACAACAATTGCAGACCCAAGCAGCAGAACTTACCAAAGCTGCTGAAAGGCAAAGAGCGCTGGCAAATACCGTAGAGAAAATTCGTCAATCATTAGATATTGACATCATATTTAAAACGACTACTCAAGAAGTACGGCGGTTGTTAAAAGTAGAACGAGTATCAATTTATCGCTTCAATCCTGACTGGAGTGGCAAATTTGTTGCTGATTCGATTGTTGATGGCTGGACACCAATGCTGAAGCCACAGCCTGCAACAGAACAGATTCTTTTGCCAGGAACAGCAGATAAGTATGCGCGTCATGAAATCTTTGTACCAATTTCCCAAGGAGAAAAACTTTGGGGATTGTTGGTAGCTTATCAAAACTCCCAAGCACGTTATTGGCAAGATGAAGAATTTAATTTGTTAGCACAAGTAGGGCTGCAATTAGGAGTAGCAATACAGCAAGCAGAAACCTTAAAGCAGGTACAGCTACAAGCACAGCAATTGTCTCAAGCCGCCCAAAGAGAACGGGAAGCTGCCCAGAGAGAACGGAAAGCTACCGAAAGGGAAAAAGCATTAGCTGCAACAGTCAAAGAAATTCGTCAGTCTCTTAATCTTGATACTATTTTTGCCACCAGTACTCAAGAAGTGCAAAGATTATTGGAACTTGACAGAGCAACAATCTATCGATTTCAACTTGATCAGACTGTTGAATTTGTAGCTGAGTCATTAGTACATGATTGGACAGCAGACCGGGAAGTTGTACCTTTAATTATCAAAGCTTACTTACAACAAATCAAAGGAACAGATTACCTTAATAGTAAAATTCTGGTTATTAAAGATATTTATAACACTGAAGATTATACGAGTCAGATTTCTCTACTCCAGCCTATAGAGGCTAGAGCATATATGATTGTGCCGATTTTTCAGGGGGATACACTTTGGGGATTACTAGCTGTATATCAAAATACTAAACCTCGAGATTGGCAAAAAGATGAGATTGATTTGCTGGTGCATATTGCCAATCAATTAGGAGTAGGAATCCAGCAAGCAGAATTACTCGAACAAACTCAGCGTCAAAAAGAAGAACTCAAACAGACTCTTACAGAGTTACAGGAAGCTCAAACTCAGTTAATTCAAAGTGAAAAGATGGCTGGTTTAGGACAGTTAGTTGCTGGCGTAGCACATGAAATTAACAACCCAATTAATTTCATTTACGGCAACATTACCCACGTGACTGATTACACCGAAAATCTCCTACAATTGCTGCATATTTATCAAAAAAATTATCCCAATCCTAAAGCAGAAGTTAAACAGCAAGCAGCAGAACTAGATTTAGACTTTATTGCTAAAGACTTGCCCAAAATTCTCAATTCTATGAATGTTGGGGCAGAACGTATCAGTGAATTAGTGTTGTCACTACGTAGTTTTGCCCGTCTGGATGAAGCGGATATGAAGCCTGTGAACATCCATGAAGGTATTGACAGTACCTTGATGATTTTACAACATCGCCTGAAACCACAGACGGATGGTATTACTATTGAGATAGTTAAGAAATACTGTGAATTATCTCAAGTCGAGTGCTATGCTGCTCAGATGAATCAGGTATTTATGAATATCATCAGTAATGCGATTGATGCTCTAGAAGATGTAGTAAAAGTCAAAAAAACTCTTGAGCATCCTCAAATTTGCATTCAGACAGAAGTGGTAAATAAAAATTTAATCCAGATTCGTATTGTTGACAATGGTTGTGGTATTCCAGATAATATGCGATCGCGGATTTTTGACCCTTTCTTTACGACTAAGGAACCTGGTAAAGGTACTGGGGTTGGGCTATACATTAGTTATCAAATTGTTGTCGAAAAACATGGCGGCGAAATTCAATGCTTTTCCGAACCAGGTAAAGGTTCTGAGTTCCGGATACAAATTCCGATAAAACGTGCGGTTAGCTAAAAAAAGCTTGTATTTAGCGCAGCACAACTCTTTCTGGAATTTTTTCCCCTAGATCCTTGCTCCCTTACCCTAAAACGCGTAGCCGCAGGGATGGGATATTTTTTTATTAGAAGTCCCTTAGCCCACAATGCCTATGCCAGATGCAAAAAACAAGTTAATTGTATTGCAAATGTACCAGTCCTTCGACCAGGGCGATTTAGAGAAAGTGCAGGCGTTGCTGGCATCAAATTTTGTGGCTCATATACCAGGTGCTACCGAACCGCTAAATCGGGAAGGGTTCATGCAGTCTCTACTGATGAATTTTCGTTCTGCCTTTCCCGATGGCATTCACAAATTTGAAGATGTCATTACCGAAGCTGATAAAGTTGTGACACGCGGCACTTTTAGCGGTACTCATCTAGGAGAATTACAAGGCATTCCGCCCACAGGCAAGCAAATCACCATTCCATTCTTTCATATAGATCATCTTGTAGATGGTAAACTCGTGGAACACTGGGGTCAAAGTGATTTGATAGGATTAATGCAACAAGTAGGAATCATCCCCATACCAGGGCCAGGTTTGATTCTCCGAAAATTCTATTTGGCGGTAAGCGTTGGCGCAGCCTCTCGTAGAGAAGCTATGCCGTTGGCGCAGCCTCTCGTAGAGAAGGCTTATCGCTTCAATTACTCTTAAATTCCATAAAGAAGCATCTTGATTAAAAAATATCATTAATTTGCATTTTGAATTATTTTTATGCTTACTCTATCTCCTAGCCTCAAAGCTAGACTCTCCCAACCCCTACAAATTGGATCGTTTGAAGTCAACAGCCGGGTTTTACAGTCGCCTTTATCTGGGGTGACGGATATGGTATTTCGCCGTTTGGTACGTCGCTATGCTCCAGATTCGATGATGTACACAGAAATGGTAAATGCTACGGGGTTGCATTATGTTAAAGAGTTACCGAAAATCATGGAGGTAGACCCCAATGAACGACCAATTAGTATCCAGTTATTTGATTGTCGTCCAGATTTTTTGGCAGAAGCAGCAATAAAAGCGGTTGCGGAAGGTGCTGATACTGTTGATATTAATATGGGCTGTCCAGTAAATAAAATTACCAAAAATGGTGGCGGTTCTTCGCTGTTACGACAACCAGAAGTTGCAGAAGCAATCGTTCGGGAGGTAGTGAAGGCTGTTAATGTACCAGTAACAGTAAAAACCCGTATTGGCTGGAATGATCATGAAATTACTATTCTCGATTTTGCCAAGCGGATGGAAGATGCAGGGGCAAAAATGATCACGGTGCATGGACGTACCCGCGCCCAAGGGTACAATGGCAATGCGCGCTGGGAATGGATTGCTCGTGTTAAAGAAGTACTTTCTATCCCAGTAATTGGCAATGGGGATATTTTCTCAGTGGAAGCTGCGGTGAAATGCTTAGAGCAAACTGGTGCTGACGGGGTAATGTGTTCCCGTGGGACTTTAGGTTATCCGTTTTTGGTGGGAGAAGTCGATTACTTCTTAAAAACTGGGGAAATGTTACCGCCACCTACTCCGAGTCAGCGATTGGAATGTGCTAGAGAACATTTACAGGCTTTATGGGAATATAAAGGCGATCGCGGTGTGCGTCAAGCCCGCAAGCACATGACTTGGTACGCTAAAGGCTTTGTCGGTGCTGCTGATTTGCGGGGACAGCTAAGTTTAGTGGAAACTGTTCATCAAGGTTTAGATTTGATTGATCGAGCCATTGAACAACTGGCTAAGGGTTATGAACCGGAACTAGATACAGAATCTAACTTCGCTTTGGTTTGAGCAATCGTTTTTAAAGTACTTAAAAATCTGAATCAGGGTTTTAGACTACAGACTTCACATGAGGTATTTCATTAACTTCTAAATTCTGATTGTGCTGCCAAAAATCTTCAAATAGTTCAAAGAATTTATCCAATGCATCACTTTCATCTTCAGAATAGAATAAAATAATTCGACTCCAAGATTGAGTATCAGATTGATGAAATTTCTGCTCTATCCACTCTTGAAACTCTTCAAAATCTTGTTATTGTTTTGTAGGTTCAATACCCAACTCACGGCGAGCAAAAATGTATGCATCTAAAAAAACTTGTAAATGACTCAAATCAAGCTTCCCTAAATATAAAGCCGGTCTTTGTTTAACTTTTTGTAGTAATTCATAAAAATTAGACATATCTAACCTCAAGAGCAGAGTAATTTGTAGGGTGGGCAGCACTAGATCTTTCGTTCCAACCCTGATGCTAACTGGTGCCCACCTTACAAAAATTTTTCTTAACTACGCTTCATACGGGGATTTTTGTTTCAGCGAGCAACCTTGCCTAGGTGGGCAGCACTAGATCTTTTGTTCCAACCCTGATGATAACTGGTGCCCACCCTACAAAAATTTTTTTGTACAGACGCGATTAATCGCGTCTCTTCCGACTTCTTTAATATCTCTTCTTCCACTACAAATCTAATGATTCTTTACCTTCAGCTTCCAAATACTCAAAATTAGGATAATCAAACATAGGAGACTGAGTAGAAACAATACCTGAAACATCTCTATTATCTTTGATTTTCCCCGTCAAAGCTGCGATTAGAACATTATGCTGGTGAATAATTGTTGAGAGTTTTTCTATACTCCGGTTATCCCAATAACCAGTTTCATCGCTGACATCGTAAGTAATACCTAACTCGCCAGCAAAATCAAGCATTTTTACAATTAGCAAATGACACTTGAGAAAATTCTCTAAACCTCCATATTCAGGATTGCTAGCATATTGGGTTTTACAAAAACTAGTCCAAGACCAATTATTAACATCTGTAATGGACGAGTGGGTAGCCAAACCAAATATAGCAGTTTCAGAACCTTCCCCAACAAGAGAATCAAACCCAACTAATATAGGTAGGATTTTTCCAAGAAAAACCATTTATAGCAATTTCTATTGGTTTTAAAGCCCTAATTTTAATAAAAGCATGGGGATCATCAAAATTATCTTTATCGAAATAACAAGCATCCCCTTGAATTTCTACTAAATCATCAACGCGCTTAAAAGGGAGTTGCAATGCTAAATTGCGTAATGCAACAACTTTTTCCCTTGCCTGGTTAATAGTTGCATTATTTAAACTAAATTTATAATGAATTGTTAATCCCATTGTTTGATTAAACCTCTACTAAGTAAGTCTGCGAGAAAAAACAAAGCTATGTAACGAAATGTAAAATCTATAGAACTGGCTCGTAGTTGCGTTTTAGCGAAGACAGCGCAACTACAAACCATGATGAATTATTTGCGCTTACCTACCTAGTAAATATATTAAATTAATATCTGAAAACTACAAATTTGAAAAGACTTTCAGCAATAAACACTACGTAATTATCAGATGGGCAGTCTAAACCGCCCGTAAAAAAGTCAATAGTCAAGGGTCTTTTTTCCTCCTCATCCCCTATTTGAGAACTTTAAGAGTTGTGAGATTTAAATCTTGGCAACCAGTAATAAATCCACCTGTTGCTTGGATTTGACGTAGGTACTCAATAGCAGCTTTAGTAATTAATTCTCCAAGCATTAACACGGGTATTCCTGGGGGATAGGGACAAACGATTTCCGCACAGATGCGATCGCACGTTTTTTCTAGAGGTAAAGTTTCTGTAGGGGTAAAAAAAGCCTCGCGGGGAGAAATTTGCACAGAATTACCCAACATAAAAATATCATCCCATAAAATTACCCCCCTCCTTGCTTGCGGGGAGGGGGCAGGGGGTGGGGTGATTTGAGACAGGGCAGTAAATCCCTCAACCAATTTTTCAATATCCGCCTGGGTGTTGCCGAGACTAATAATAAACGTCAGATGTTGCAGTGATGCAAATTCAGCCGTAACGCCGAGTTTTCCATCTAAAATTTCCTCGGCGGTAAATCCAGTTAAACCTAAGCCGGAAACAGTGACAGTCAGGCGGGTTTTATCTAAAGCTACAAAGCCTGGTGATTTCTTCTGGGGAATATCTAAAACCGATAATCCGGGAATTTGGCTAATTCTGGTTCTGGCTGCATCTGCAAGTTGCAAAGTACGAGACATCAGCTGTTTGCCAGACAATGCCATTTGCTGACGTGCGGCATCGAGGGAGGCTAAAAGTACATAGCTGGGGCTGGTAGACTGGACTAATTGCAAAGCTTTACTGATGCGTTCACCGAAGGTGTTGGCGAAGCCATCGCCATCTATCCTATTTCCTTGAATGTGCAACATGGAAGCTTGCGTCATTGCACCCAAGGTTTTGTGAATGGATTGTACAGTTAAATCGGCACCTGCGGCTAAGGCTGGTGTCGGTAAATCGGGATGAAAGGCAAAGTGTGCGCCGTGGGCTTCATCTACGAGTAAAGGGATATTGTATTGGTGGGTAATTTGCGCGATCGCTTCTATATCCCCACAAACGCCGTAATATGTTGGATAAACTAAGAACACTGCTTTGGCATCAGGATGCTGTTGCAAGGCAGATTTGACCGCATTTGGTGTAATACTATGGGCAATATCTAAAATTGGGTCATATTCAGGATTGAGAAAAATTGGCATAGCACCAGAGAGTATTAAACCGGCGATCGCAGAGGAATGTACATTTCGCGGCAAAATAATTTTATCGCCTGGGCTACAGGTAGCGAGAATGGCTGCCTCGATTCCACAGGTAGAACCATTGACAAGAAACCATGTTTGTGCTGCACCAAATGCCTCAGCCGCTAGTTGTTGCGCTAGTTGAATTACGCCTTGGGGTGCAAAAAGATGATCTAAATCTGCTAACTCTGTTAAATCAACGCCGAATACAGCTTTACCTAGCAAATCAGCTAAGGGTTGAGCAATTCCCTCTCCTCGTTTATGTCCTGGTGTGTAAAAGGGAGCATGGGGACGTGTAGCGCAGGCTTTTAAAGCTTCTAATAATGGCGTTTGGTTTTGATTTAGCATAAAAATTGCAGAGGAGTCGAGGAGCAAATTAATTCAAATCTGAATTTTCTGTTCCCCATCTCCTCTGCTGTCATCAAAAGTGAGTTACCTGAAACTTTTAAGGAGCTAAGGCGTTACCACGGATGAGGCTACCAAGAGTCTTGGCAGTAATTTTCAGTTGAGTAATCGGGTTGGCGGGAACAACAGTCTTATACAGATAGCTGTCGAATGTGAGCTTTTGCACATCCAAGTCACCACACATTTCTACAAACGCCTCGCGACTAGCGTCGGAACGATAAAATACACTTTGTAGAATGTCCAACACCTTGTAGGTGAGTCCGTATTTTTTATCCCAACGCTTCAGATAGAGCTTGAGATCATTTTCTGTGGGGATAGACTGACCATTGTTGGATGCTTCCACAATTGTTTCTGCACACATCCGCCCAGATTTAGCAGCAAAGTAAATACCTTCACCAGAAGACTTGGTAACGTAACCAGCCGCATCTCCTACCAAAGCTATTCTACCAACGACGCGACGGGGACGGGGATGTTCGGGGATAGGATGGGCTTCAACTTTGATGATTTTACCGCCTGCCAACTTCTCACTAGCACGGGCGCGAATCCCGGCTTGTAACTGTTTAATGCTGGCTTTATTTACCTGCATTGTCCCAGTACCGACAGCTACGTGGTCATATTTGGGGAAAACCCACGCATAAAAGTCAGTAGAAACGTCATTGCCAACATACATTTCGGCAAGGTTGTTGTAATAAGCCATTTTGTCTTCGGGGAGACTAATTCGCTCTTGAAAAGCGATCGCATAATTGTAATCCCCTGCATCCATTTCTTTAGCAATGCGGGAATTAGCCCCATCTGCCCCAATTACTAAATCCACTTTCAAGGTTTTGCCAATACCTTGTGCCCCACCTTCTGTATGGTCAACGTAATGGATGGTATAAGGGTCGGTATTGTTGGTGGGTATATCGAGTTTATGAACGGTGGCATTTATTAAAATTGCACCGAGTTTAGCCGCACGATTTCGCATAAAACCGTCAAGCACTTCCCGGCGGCACATTCCTATATATTCATCTTCATTTACCAGATTGATATCAACCTCGCGATTCGAGGGTGAGATCATTTTCATCTTCCGCACTCGGCGATCAATAATCTCTGGGGGTAGTTCAAATTCGCCCACCATACACAGGGGAATTGCACCGCCGCATGGCTTAGCATTGTCTAGCTTCCGCTCAATTAGGTAAGTTTCAATTCCAGCTTTTGCCAGTGTTTCAGCGGCAGATGAACCAGCTGGGCCTGAACCAACAACAGCAACCCGTAGTGTCAAAGGTTTTCTCCCAATCTTGACATTTACCGAAAGCATCGTACCACGGACGTTTGGCTCATTTCTCGCTCTTGCTTCGAGTTTTGAGGGAAATGCAATATTCCTTAATATCTCGATACAAATCTGCCAGAAAGTAGGAAGGATGAAGTATGAAATATGAAGTCGAATATTTTATACTTCATTCTTAACTTATGAAACTTTCTCCGTTAGATTCTTTGGGGCGGAAAGTAGGTATGGTTGCGATTACTGGATATCAAAAACACATTTCTCCCCGTAAAGGCTTTGTTTGCGCTTATCGGGTGTTATACGGCGGTGAATCTTGCTCGCAATACATCAAGCGAGTAATTGCTGAAGATGGATTTGGGGCATTACTTACAAAGTCCCGTAAGAGATTTCAAGCTTGTAAGCAAGCCAACCGAATTTTGAGGTCACAAGCCGAGAATCTAGAACCAATAGAAGAAGAGGAAGAACAAGAGAACCCAGCACCAAAACAAGTACCAGGTACTAATGCTAAAAAATCTTCATGGAGCAACAGTGGAGACGGTACTGATTGCCTTAACTGTGCCGATGTCAGCTGCGACTGTGCTGAAATTCTGAGCATGACTCCTGATTGTAGTTCCCTCGATTGCAATGCTGTTGATTGTAGCTCCCCAGATTGCAGTGGTGCTGATTGTAGCTTCCTTGATTGTGGTAGCTGTGGTAGCTAAAATTTTTGCCATTCAACCTAGCTCAAAACCCATGCTCTATGGTATATATAAAACACGGTAATCCTAGCAATTAGCCGTAGATCAGTTGCAGAGGTATAGCAGCAGTGGGCATATCAGTTGAGAATGTATCCAAGAATTTTGGAAGTTTCAAGGCTATTGAGCAGGTAAACTTAGAGGTAAAGACTGGTTCTTTGGTTGCCTTGCTTGGACCATCGGGCTCAGGTAAATCGACGCTGCTCAGGTTAATTGCCGGCTTGGAATTACCAGATACTGGCAAAATCTTCCTGACTGGTAAAGATGCCACCTATCAAAGCGTGCAAGATCGGAATATTGGATTTGTGTTTCAGCACTATGCCTTATTTAAGCATAGGACTGTACGAGAAAATATTGCTTTTGGCTTAGAAATTCGCAAAGTCCCACCAAAGAAAATTCAAGGGCGGGTAGAACAGTTACTCGAACTAGTGCAATTGGCTGGATTAGGCGATCGCTATCCATCACAACTTTCTGGTGGTCAAAGACAACGGGTAGCCTTAGCTAGAGCCTTAGCAGTAGAACCAGAAGTATTACTGCTGGATGAACCCTTTGGCGCACTGGATGCGAAAGTTCGCAAAGATTTACGGGCATGGTTACGCCGCCTCCATGATGAAGTTCATGTTACCACTGTTTTCGTCACCCATGACCAAGAAGAGGCAATGGAAGTCTCAGACGAAATCGTGGTCATGAATAAAGGACGTGTGGAACAAGTAGGCACCCCCGCAGAAATTTATGACCATCCAGCCAGTGCCTTTGTCATGAGTTTTATTGGGCCAGTCAACGTCTTGCCTAGCTCTGCGAGTATTTTTCAAGACAGCAGGTTTGAAGCCCCAAATCCCGAAGTCTTTTTGCGCCCCCAAGATGTCATTGTCGAGAGAGCTGCAAACGGTACTACAACACCTGCAACAGTAAACCGAGTCATCCATTTAGGTTGGGAAATTCAAGTGGAATTGAATTTAGATGAAGGGCAAGTGGTGATGGCACATTTAACACGCGATCGCTTTAAGGAATTGCAGTTAGAACCTGAACAACGGGTGTATGTGAAGCCGAAAGATGCTAAATCTTTCCCCTTATATTATTCAATTTGAAGAAATTCACACAATAGAGTCGGCTAAGGGGGAAAGGGAAAAGGGGAAAAGTTGAAATTCACCCCGTTTCCTTTCCCCCTAAATCTTTTAAGGGACTTCCAACTAAAAAAAGAAATATCCCATCCTGTGGGACGCTAAGCAAATGCATTTAGCGTGGGAGAGGGTAGGGAACCATACGTGTCAACTTAACGTGAAACCCTTATCAAAACGTGATGCAAGCGTTTTTTTGCTTCCCAATCAAGATCCTGACTTTTCACCTCATGTGGAAAAGCCCACGAAAGACCTAACCCCCTAGCCCCCTTCCCGACACGGGAAGGGGGAAATTCAAAGTCTCTCTCCTTGTAGGAGAGAGATAAGAAGTGAGGTTTTCCAGATACCGTGAAAAGTCAGATCAAGATCCGCGTTACCCCACCCCAGTTTTGTCTAAAGCCAAAACGTCCCCTCCCCGCAAGCGGGGAGGGGATTGAGGGGAGCCAGCCGCGTGGGCGGGTTTCCCGACTTGAGCGGACTGGCGTGTGGGGTAATACGCCTGTGGAATAAGCGTTTGAGCTTAAGTTGACACCAATTGTAGGGAACAGTCGTGTTGAGTCGGTGAAATTGGGATGATTGATGTTTTGAAGTTCCTTAAGGGACTAAAAAGTGCTGATCCGAAAAATATTGGAACCTCATTTCAAATTAATATCACGCTCAACAAAACAAAAGAACTCTTAACATAGTTCCAAATTCCTGCCCCCAAAATAAAGGAGCAAGAGTTAAGAGCAGTCACGGCGCACCACCCACTATGAATGAAACAAACACGGTCTTTATCTGAATCTTTCCCTCTTTTCCTTTTCCCCGTATTTCTTAGTGCCTGTAAAAACCCAAAAAAATTTTGAGTGTTCAACGTCTGTAAATATTGTGGATATTAATACGCTGTATATTAGTTTTTGATGACTGCTGTGTGTTGATGGGAGCAAACAGCGATCAGCTTCCAGTCAATGGTTAATAGTCTTGACTATTGGCTGTTGAGTATGGACTGTTGGGCGCTGAATGCTCTTGGTTTAAATTTTTATTTCAGTTTGATGGAAAGAGGTAGAAAATCGTGAAAGCATTGGTGCGTTTATTAACAGTGTTTAGCTTGTTGATTGGTTGCTGGGGATGGCTGGGAACTACTCAAGTAGCCCAAGCTGCCAGTTTTAACAGTCTGACTTTTCCCCAAGTCCCAGTTCTAGCAGTTGGGCAGAATAAAGCAGACGCTAAGCTAGGAACGGAATTTGGTAAAAAAATTGATTTGAACAATACCAATGTCCGTGCTTTTCAACAATATCCAGGGTTGTATCCTACCATAGCTAAGAAAATCATCAAGAATGCTCCTTACCAAAAGGTAGAGGATATCTTGGATTTACCCGGATTGAGCGATCGCCAAAAAGAAACATTGCAAGCCAATTTAGATAAATTTACAGTGACAGATCTAGAACCTGCCTTCAACGAGGGAGATGATCGCTTTAACAACGGCATCTATAGATAACTGCAAATGCAGTTAACGTAGAGAATAACAGTCTAACCCTGCTCTCAGGGTGGGCATTTTAGCTCGGAGATGGACAGAGACTTTGCAGACTTTAGTCTTCCTTTCTCTGCCTCTCCTCTTCTCCCCCTTTCCCCCTAAAATCTTAACCTTGCCTCCAATAGATATTCCTAGCCAATTTGATGTTTTAGTAGTTGGTGCAGGTGCTGCAGGGCTTTATACGGCTCTTTGTCTCCCAGAATCCTTGCGAGTCGGATTAATTACTAAAGAAACAGTTTCTTTGTCCGCCAGTGATTGGGCACAAGGTGGCATTGCTGCGGCGATCGCCCCGGAAGATTCTCCTACTTTACATATTGAAGATACAATCCAAGCAGGGGCAGGCTTGTGTGATCGAACTGCTGTAGAATTCCTTGCTGAACACGCCCCTAGCTGCATTCAATCTCTAGTCAACTTGGGAGTAGCTTTTGACCGTCATGGTAATACTTTAGCTTTAACTTTAGAAGCTGCCCATTCTCGCAACCGTGTGCTTCATGCTGCCGACACCACAGGCAGGGAAGTTACTACTACCCTCACAGCTCAAGTACTACGACGGCCAAATATTTTAGTCATCCAGCAAGCTTTAGCTTTGAGTTTGTGGATGACACCACAAGGCGATCGCATTCAAGGAATTAGCTTATTTTATCAAGGCGAAATCAAATGGATTCGGGCTGGTGCAGTAGTACTGGCAACAGGTGGTGGTGGACAAGTATTTGCCCAAACTACTAACCCCGCTGTTAGTACAGGTGATGGAGTTGCGATCGCCGCCCGTGCTGGAGCCATCCTCCGTGACTTGGAATTTATCCAATTTCACCCCACAGCCTTAACAAAACCAGGAGCCGATCGTTTTCTCATTAGTGAAGCTGTACGCGGCGAAGGGGCACACCTCGTTGATAATGAGGGGCGACGTTTTGCCTTTGACTACCACCCTGCGGGTGAACTTGCACCGCGTGATATCGTTAGTAGAGCAATTTTTAGCCATTTGCAACGTACCGCAGTTGATCCGGCTACTGCCCATGTCTGGTTAGATATGCGCCCCATCCCCTCAGATAAAATTCGTCATCGCTTCCCCAACATCATCAAAGTTTGTCAACATTGGGGCATTGATGTCTTTACAGAACCTATACCTGTTGCCCCTGCTGCCCATTACTGGATGGGTGGAATTGTCGCAGATTTGATGAATCGCACCAATATTCCTGGTTTGTATGCTGTGGGAGAAACTGCTAGTACAGGAGTGCATGGGGCAAATCGTTTGGCAAGTAATTCTTTGCTAGAATGTATCGTCTTTGGTGCACAGATGGCTAATCTTGACTTAGCAGATGTTGACTTGCAATCAGAGATACCAATGCTGCCATTGCGAGAATTTCAGACTGATGTTGGCGAATGGCACAGACAGCAAGTAAACTTATCAGCATTGCGACAAAAGTTACCGCGTCTAGTTTGGCAAAGTGCAGGTATTTGTCGCTCACAGTCAGGATTAGAGGCGGCAATCACCACAATTGAATCTTGGCAGCAAGATTTCGCTGCCTTACCTTTGAGTCAATTTTTGCTATCTTTAAACGCTACAGAACCAGCCCGTTTGCAAGTACCAGATGTAGAAAGACAGTTACGACTTTGGGCAGAGACTCGGAATTTATTAGATGTAGCTGATTTAATTCTTAAAAGTGCGGTATTTAGGACTGAAAGCCGGGGCGGACACTACCGCTTAGACTATCCGGAACCAGACTTTGATTGGCAAGTCCACACACTTGTGCAAAAAAACCATTGGTGGAAATCTCAGGTTTTAAACTCTTAGCAAAAATATTTGCTCAGTCTAATTAGTTATCATTTTGACTTGCCTAGCGAGTACCACTACCATGCTCGCTGTCAGGCCCACCATAGTTAGGTGGAATATATATCTCTTTTATCTCCTGCGAATTAGCATTAGTGGTAGTTAAGCCTTCGCTACCATTAGTGCTGAAGTTACTTACAGTCAAACTATTCAAGGCTGTTGTAGTATCGATATTCTTAAAAATTACCAAGTAACCACTGATTAACAAGATGGCAATACTTGTAATTCTCAAATGAAGGCTCATAGATCTCGGTAAATTTTCGGTATAGGATTTCATAAGGTTTCTTAATGTTATTTTCAGTGGATGCACTCATTTGGTCTAGCTAATATTAAATTTTGATTAATTTTTTACAATAATGCAAATAACTTGTTGACAATAAGCAATTTCTAGTACAAAAACGCAGTGGGTAGAAGGAAATAGGCAAAAGGTAATAAAGCTTGTACATTCAAATGTTTAGAGTTCCTCAACTGGATTTTTATCTTTGCTTTGCTGTACTAGTAGCTAGCAGGTTGCTCTGGGGATTTTCTCAATAAAATGTACTTGACATTTAATAAATACTAATTAGTTGTGTTTATAACATCGGTCTAAAGTTAGAGATTGCCAGGGATTACCCAAGCACGTGCATTGACTAAATCTAAAATACTTAACACAATCTTAATATTGCAGTGTAAAATTACTATGTTAACTAGATCACAAATCCGGAGAATAATGTAAATAATCCCCAGATTCTTGTATGTTAAGAAATGTATATTTCAGTATTTATCGCTAAGCTCTAAGCGAAAATAGCTATTTTTCATTTTTGGCTTCAATTTTCCAGCCAGAAATATAGTCAAAATACTGTTGAGCAAAAATACTATTTTCAGTATAAATGCTGAGAAATTTCCATAAAGGCAGTACGCGACTAAGGCTTTAGGGAGACAGGGAAGATGAGGGAGATGAGGGAGTAAGGAACGATAAATAACCAATGACAAAGCCCTATGCCCTATGCCCTATTTTCAAGCTAGCCTCCCAGGGGCTTTAGCCCACAACAATGGAATGGCATAAAAATTTTTATTCGCTTATCCCCAGTCCCCAATCCCAACCCCTGTTTGTATTAAGTATTTAGAATAACTGTAAAATATTGCTGCAAATACGGCTTGTTTTCTTGAATTTTGTTGGCAAATATTCAGATTATATTTCAATAATCAACAAGTTTCAGGAGCGAATCAGTTGCTTACTTCAACCTTACTTGCCGCTACCACTGTGCCTACAACCCTGCAATGGAGTCCAACAATTGGGATCATTATGATTCTGGCGAATATTGCTGCCATTGCCTTTGGTAAATCAACCATCAAATGTCCAAATGTAGGACCGGCTCTACCCTCACCCAACTTATTTGGTGGCTTTGGTTTACCTGCACTATTAGCAAGTACTGCCTTTGGTCATATCTTAGGAACAGGCATTATTTTAGGCCTGCATAACCTTGGAAGATTCTAGGCTTTGATCTATTTGATGACTATTTTGTCTCCAATTATCAGCCAGAGATTTAGTTCTCTGGCTTTACTTTGTTCATTACCAGGTTGCAAAAAATTGTCATAAATACCTTTGTTTAAGTAGTTTTTTAGTATTAATAAATACTAATTTTTTATGATTCTAACTTACCAGTTACTAGACAGGCATTGGAGCCAAACCGTGCAACTGACGTACAGCATTAATACAGATTGGGCAATCACAACCAAACAATTTTATGGCTTCATCACTCTCAGCATCGGTGAATTCTAATTCCGTAGGCTGATTTGGTGATTGCACTTGTGCTACTGTCATCTGAGAGTTAGCAGAAGAAGCAGGAGTGTTACATACCTGTTGAACATTTGCTGAGTGGGGGAACGTACACAAGATAGATGGGTACCCACTGGCGTAACTGTTTGACTACTGTGAGCTGGTTTAGCCATCATGACCATAGACAGCATAGACATAAACAGTGCTGGGGTGGAAAGCAAGGATAGGACAAATTTTTTGTTCATTGATTCTCCAACATTAATAATGAAATATTCGATTTATCTTTTCACAGAATTGGTGATTGATCAGTCTATCTTATACAGATTCTTCTAAAATGGCTCGATGGCTATTTAAACATAGAGTAAGGAGCAAATACGGTTCAGTTAAGGATAATCGTAGACTGGGGAGCTACTTGCATGGGGTTCATCCCAGTTTTTATTTTGCAACGACAGAATAAGTGTCATTGCGTAAAGCCTACGGCATAGCTACGCTTAGCGCGTAGCGTCTCGTAGAGAGGAGGAACGACTTTCGCGTAGCGTCTCGTAGAGAAGCAATCGCATGGACTTGTTCGTAGTGAAAGATTTTGCGATTGCTACCCTATCCTTCTCCTGACGGAGACGCTACGCGAACGGGAACACTACTCTGCGAGAAGGGCTGCGCCCAACGTCGAACGGGAACCCTTGCGCGAACACTCCACTTCGTTGCGTACCCTACGGGAAGCAAGCTACGCAATGACGTTCAAAAAAGTTGGATGCTCCCTTGCATAGGCGAGTGTCCTGATTTGAGTAAAGTGGCGTTTGAATGTAGTGAAACCCAACACTTAGCGTTTAATCTTAGGTAGTACAGTGGGAAGCCACTAGCCTGCAGACATGCTTCAGCCCGAACACATCTAGTTCTTCAAGCCAACCTGCACAGCATCAAGTTTTTAGTTTTAAAGGAACTGTATCTGACTAGTGCATCACGGCGAAAATAAACCTACCATCTAAAATGGGTAAAAAGCTTGAAGTATAAGTATTCTTACTTTTTACTTTTTACTTTTGCCTTGTTGTACTAGATTCTCTATTTTTGGCAAACTTGAAATTATCTATTTCTGTAAACTTCATTGATGACAATATCTTTAACACTGAAGTAAATGATTAATAAAGTTAATAAAAATTGTGCAACTCGTAAAATAGGATCTAATCGCCAGCCTTGAAACACAAAAATCAAGCCACAAAGCAACATGATACAAGGAATCAATAATGCTTGCAGAAGATAAATAACAAAAGCTTTACTTCCCAGTCTGCTCGAGCGTTTAAATAGTAAAAATACCATCAATGCCATATAACATATGCCAAAAATTATATGGAGTAATCCTAGTAAACTACCTATATTCAAACCCTAATTAATCTGCATAACAAATTCCAAATTGAAGACGGTTTTAGTCTAATCATCAATTCATGTCTGACAGTTAAACTACCTATCAAGAAAAGGCTATTATGAGGTTCCTATCTGATGAAAGGAAATACGAGGAGCCGCTGCATTTGATGCGTTATTCAACTTATACCCTTAAGGAGAAGCAGGCTAAGCGCAGCGTCTCCAGCAGGAGACTCAACTGCCGTCAAATGGCGTGGGGCATTGCCCATGACCAAAATTATTTTTTACCCCTTCTCCTTCCTAATTCCTACCTTATTTTCAAATTAAACATAAAGTTTTTTTGGCTATATAGTATTTTTTAATTTAAGAACAAAATAAGCTATCAAGCTATTACAAATTTAGGTATTAGCTAATCAGTAGCCAAAATATTTGTTGAATTTTCATTTTTCAATTGCTAAGTAAATCTTCTTGTTATCTCCTCATTTAGCTGAAATGGACAAACTAACTACCTCGGCAGGCTTATTTCTTCTTGGGTTGTGAAGAATTTCGCTGCGGGGGTATATCTGCTTGTAGTTCTTGTCTACCATTGCTGACAATTCGCAACATATCTTTAAGATCCTGCTCAATGCCTTCTAAAACATTATCAGCATACTGATCGGCTCCATTTTCAATTTCCTGAGCTTGAGCGATCGCAGTTTGTCGCATCTCCTCTAACTCTTGCATACAAGCACGCTGTTTTTGCTCAATTTCAGCAAGGGTTTCTTGCATCAGAGCATCACATTCTTGTTGTACTTGCCGTCTTAGCTGTTCAGCTTCTCGCTCTGCCTGTCTGATAATATCGCTTTGGGCTAAGATTTGTGCCCGTTTAGCTTGGGCTGCTTCAACAACTTGCTGGCCATACTCTTCGGCTTCTAGCAAAATTTCCTCTTTTTGATCGAGGATCATTGCTGCCTCTTGAAAAACAGTTGGCAAAGAAACTCTGATGAAATCTAGCTGTTCTAGCAGCTTTTCCTCATCTACTAGGGTGCGTCCAGTCAGGGGAATTCGCAGACTAGTCAGAACAATTTCCTCTAGCCGATTGAGTTCCTGCTGAATATCTACACTTCCCGCTCCCTCGGTATATTCTTGAGGGGAGTGATTGTTTCCGTTGTGATTGGGTTCGACATTAGAGAGTTGTGGTTGTAGCATTGGTATATTTCTAGGGCAATGTGTGGGGGAACGAGATGATCGACAGAGCCACCAAACCTTGCAATCTCTTTTACCACACTACTACTTAAAAAACTATACTCATTTGAGGTTGCCAGAAAAACAGTCTCTATCTGAGTTGAAAGTGTTTTATTAGTATGAGCCATCTGAAGCTCGATTTCAAAGTCTGAAACCGCCCGCAAACCCCGCAATAACACTTGTGCTTGGCGCATTTGGACGTAATTGACCGTTAAACCATCAAAGCTGTCTACATCTACATTTGGTAAATGTTGTGTAGATAGACGAATTTGTTCTAGCCGTTGCTGCACGCTAAACAGGGGTGTTTTGTTGGGGTTACGCAGAACAGCCACAATTACCTGATCAAACAGCCGACTACCGCGCTGAATGATGTCCAGATGTCCCAAAGTGATAGGGTCGAAGCTACCAGGGTAAATAGCGATCACAATCTTAGATGCATCAAAGTTATGTAGGTGATTATATCGGAACCTGCTTCCAAACCCTTGAATCTTAGGAAACTACTATTTTTAAAAGCTAAATTCCTGTTACTCAGTAGTTGCCATAAAATGCGTATATCAGCACGGATAAAAACTTTTGTTTTATTTAAGCCTTAGTATTTTGCCTGCACTAGCTCTCTCCAGCTTGTTTTTCTTACAAATGAAAGATGCCTATTAAATATAATAATGTATATTTAGCTACTATAGTGTTTTTGAGCACAGAAAATATTTACTTTAAATAGTTCTAATGAAGTATTTTTATACCACTAAATAAAAGGTATATCTAAAATATAACAACATTAGTGACTGTGTTTACCTTGCCTCTTCAAAGAGTAATTAAATTAAACACTAAGCAAAGGTTAAGAAGAACAGAAGGGGCGATCGCAAAAGCTTTATAACTTGCTGATTGTCAACTTTTAATTGCTTGCTGGAGACTTGGGATTGCGATCGCTTTTTGTGTCTCACGCATTCGACGAAGTCATTCCCGCAGGGTAGGCGCAAAGGAAGAAGAGAAGGGGCGATCGCATGATGGAGATTTGCAGGCAATCGCTTTTTTGTCTCACGCATTCGACGAAGTCGTTCCCGCAGGGTAGGCGCAAAGAAAGAAGAGAAGGGGCGATCGCATATTGGAGCGTGAAAGGCGATCGCTCTTTTTAACGAACCACAGAGGCGCAGAGGACACAGAGCAAGAAAAGAGCGATCGCTTTTTTCACTAACCACAAAGATACTAAGAGACAAGGAATTCTTGTTACGCTTGATTAGCAGCAATTGTTCTACCAATATTATGGAAATATTCATTTTTTAATCCTTTAGATACAGGATGTTTAGTTATAACAAACACAGTCTGACTATTTCTAAAAATTAAGAAACCTTTTGCCTCCACTTGGATTAAACCTGAAAGTGAAGTTGATTGGGATGATGAAGAAACTTTTTATAAACACTCTCGCGTATTGTGGATGCAAGGTGATATTTCAGAAATGCCAGATGAGGGTAACTTTAACGAAGCTGATATTTGGCATATTTCATTTGATTATCTAGAAAAAAATCAAGACAATATGCCAAATCTCTATGCTGCTTATCTTAAAGCACAAGATGAGGCATTTGATAATTGGGCAGTTTTTAGAGACGGAAACAAAGCAATTAGTTATGAAGTTGCCCAAAAAATAGGAGAATTATATAGTGATGATGAAGATGCTGTACTTGAAGATTGTCTAGAGAATATGCGACAGTGGAACTCTTACCCAATAGATGCTGAAAATGCTTGTCTTGAGTTTGAGCTTCCTGAAAATTTTCCTACATTATCAAGCTTATAGTAAATAGACTTTCTATTCTTTTCTTTGCGTCTTTGCGCCTACCCTGCGGGAACGACTTCGTCGAATGCGTGAGCTAATTTCCAAACTAAAAAACTTGCCCCAGAAGCATCACGCCTCTGAGACAAGCCAACTCTCTAAATTCTTTCTTTACTCCGCGCCCTTCGCGCCTACCCTGTCAGTTCTGCTTTGCAGTACGCGGTTCGTTAAAGTTGTTTCACTTCCGAAACCAACTTCGACACCATATCCTTCGCGCTACCAAAAAGCATCGTAGTTTTATCCTTGTAGAACAACTCATTATCTACACCAGCAAAACCTGTACTCATCCCGCGCTTAATCACAATCGTCTGCTTTGCCCGATCTACTTCCAAAATTGGCATCCCATAAATTGGGCTATTTACATCACTACGCGCCGCCGGATTCACTACATCATTAGCCCCAATTACTAAAGCTACATCTGCTTGTTCAAACTGGGGATTAATATCATCCATGTCATACAACTGGGTGTAAGCCACATTCGCCTCAGCCAGTAAGACGTTCATGTGTCCTGGCATTCTTCCCGCTACAGGGTGAATGGCATACTTAACATCAACACCCATGCGTTCTAGTTGATCTGCCAACTCGCGAACGCTATGTTGTGCTTGAGCAACCGCCATCCCATAACCAGGCACAATTACCACAGAACGGGCATAACCCAACATCATCGCGCCTTCTTCGGGATCGATGCTGCGGACAGTTTGATCGATTGCACCAGCCGCAGCCGCACCACCAGTTGCACTTCCTGTACCAAAAGCACTGAACAGCACGCTGAAGAGAGAACGGTTCATGGCTTTACACATAATCTCGGTGAGGATTAGCCCTGATGCTCCCACCAAAGCCCCAGCGATGATTAACATATTGTTCATCACCACGAAACCTGCGGCGGATGCTGCTACACCGGATAACGAGTTCAACAGCGAAATTACTACAGGCATATCGCCCCCACCAATGGGGATGACGAACATTACACCTAGTACCAAAGAAACAGCAACTACTGCTAAGAATACGGGTAGGCTATCTGGTGTGACGATTAAATAGGCGCTACCAGCTATATAAGCACCCAGCAGTAAGAGGTTAAATGGTTGCTGGAAAGGAAATGTAATTGGGGAACCGCTAATTAAACCTTGCAATTTGGCAAAGGCGAGAAAACTACCTGTGAAGGTAACACCACCGATTAACACATCCAGGAGCATGGAAATGTTGACATCAAGGGGTACGGGTAAGCCAGAATCCAATAACCGCCAGAATTCGGCAACGGCGACTAATGCAGAAGCTGCACCACCTAAACCATTGAGTAAACCCACCATTTGGGGCATTTCCGTCATTTGGACTTTGTAAGCTGCGATCGCACCAATGCCTGAACCAATCGCCAAGCCTAACAAAATCATCTCGTAGTTCAACACGTGTTGATCCAGCATTGTGGCGACAATCGCCAGCAGCATCCCCACAGCTGCGACAACATTACCGTTCCTTGCTGTTGCTGGTGAACCCAGCTTTTTTAAACCGAGAATGAATAAGGATGCAGCGACTAAGTACGTTAACTGAATCCCAGTTGGTAGAAAATCGCTCACGCCTTAATCTCCTTTTTCTTAAACATTTGCAACATTCTGTCTGTAACTAGGAAGCCACCCACAACGTTGACTGTCGCTAGCACTACGGCAATTAAACCGAGAATCACTGATACATTAGTCTCTCTGGCACCAGAAGCTACTATTGCTCCCAGTACAGCAATGCCAGAAATCGCGTTTGATCCCGACATCAAGGGAGTGTGTAAGGTGGGTGGCACTTTGTTGATGACTTCAAACCCAATAAAAGATGCCAAAACAAATACAAACAACGCAGCAAGTAATGCCTCTGTCATGAAATAAAAACTCCTTGCAATATTATTGGGGCATTGGGAATTGGGAATTGGGCATTGAGCATTGGTATTTGGTGTTTGTCATTTGTTATTTCTTCCTTGTCCCCCTGCCCCCTGCTCCCTGCTCCCTACCCCCAGTCCCTAACTAACCGGCGATTGTTGAGTATTCAAAGCTGCTAAAGCGTCGCTCACCCGTTGATTACGAATTTCACCTGCATGGGCGACGCAAGCTGCTTCAACGATGTCATCGGCAAAGTTCACCTGCAAAGCTTTTTCTTTATTAATCAGCAATTGCATCAACGATGTCAGGTTCTTGGCATACAGTTGGCTGGCGTGGACTGGCATTGATGATGGTAAATTGATCGGCCCGATGATGGTAATGCCGTTCCAGACGATGTCTTTACCGGGATCGGTGCAGGCGCAGTTCCCACCTTGTTCGGCGGCTAAGTCTACAATCACTGAACCTGGCTTCATCTGTCTCACCATTTCTTCGGTGACTAACACAGGTGCTTTTCTCCCTGGTACTTGGGCGGTGGTAATCACCACATCGGCATTTTTGACGTGTTCGGTAACGACTTCTTGGGTGCGTTGTTTGCTAGCTTCGGAAATTTCTTTCGCGTAGCCACCAGCCGCAACGGTTTCTTCTTCGAGTGTGACTTCGACGAATTTTGCCCCTAAGCTTTGGACTTCTTCCTTAACGGCGGGACGGATATCAAAGGCTTCTACCACTGCGCCTAAGCGTCTAGCGGTGGCGATCGCTTGCAATCCTGCTACACCTGCTCCCATGATAAATATTTTCGCCGGGGCGATCGTGCCTGCAGCTGTGGTGAGCATGGGGAAATATTTCGGTAATGCAGCTGCGGCTATCAACACAGATTTGTAACCCGCTAGGGATGCTTGCGAGGACAATGCATCCATGCTTTGTGCCCTAGTAGTCCGGGGGATCAATTCCATACTCAAGGCTGTAACTTGGCGATTTGCCAGTTTTTCCACCACCGCCGGATTTCCTAAGGGATTGAGGAAGCTAATTAATACAGCCCCTGGTTTCAAAAATTCAATTTCTGAACGCCCATCTTCTCGTTCTTGTGGCGGACTGACTTTCAATAAAATATCAGCTTCGCCCCATAAAGTAGCGGGATCGCCAATAATTTTGGCTCCTGCTGCTTCATAGTCAGAATCGCTAAAAAACGCTCGCTCTCCCGCACCTGTTTCTACGCAAACTTCTAAACCTTGTTTTACCAATTTGGCAACGATATCAGGAATTAAAGCTACACGACGCTCACCAACTTCAATTTCTTTGGCTACTGCAATTCTCATGAAATCTCCTGGAGATAAATACTTAATCTCTGCAAACTATGCAATTTCTAAAGCTGAGTGATTCCCCGCTCTCATACCGCATAGGCTGGTCATCTCAGCCATTGCTTTGTTTTGTAGATTGAACCTTGACCCTTTGTTGTGTTACTTGCCGTTTCTAGGTCAAGTTTCTATTTGCCACCTACAGATGTCAACAATTCCAGATAATTAAAATAGGCTTACATACTGCACATCCTATGTTGATTCCCAAATTATGCATCTGTGTCTTTAGCTTATTTTAGGGATTGAAAAATTTTGTATTCCTCTATGACATAGTGCAATATGCATCCACTTAGAAAAAACTTGATTCTGCCCAAAGTAAATTTTGATGATAACTACTTGGATTCACGCTTGTTTTTATCAATCTAGCCCAACTTTACAGGCGATCGCTGTTTGTATCGTTCAATTTTTATAACAAAACTCTTACAATTCATATACATTTGTACATATTCTGCAACAAAATTTGCTCCCTTGGTGAGGGAATGGGGTCTGGAGAAGGGAGAAAAATGAATTTTGACCCTTGACCTTTGACTTATTGACTCTTGTCCTAGCCAAATGGCACTTTTTATTCCCATTTAACGTCTATTTTGAGAAATTCAGTAGTAAAGTTTAGTTACGAATACTAAATTTTTAGTTATTTAGATAACCAAGCTTACTATCTGATAGTGAGGAGCCTTATTATGCGACGTTTACTTTCTACTTTAGCGGTGACTAGCTGTTTATTGACGGGTTTACAAGCAGTTAGCTGGGCACAGGGTTTACCAGGATTGACACTATTTAGCGGTATTAAAGCCGAAAATCAACTGCCCTACCGTTTAGACTTTGGGGGACAGGCTGATGGCTGGGATCGCTATATATTAAGAATTCCTGCTCAAAAAATGAAATTAGCCGTGGCTCAATTTTCTATTACTTACCCTAATTATTACAAAGGAAATATTGATCCTAAACAGGTTGAGGTTACAGTCAAAGGCAAAGCTGTTCCCCTTTCCGAGGTGAAGTGGGATAAGGAAGGACACGTTATAGAAATTTTCCCTCAAGAGCCAGTACCAGCAGGTAGTAAGGTGGAAGTAGTATTATCTAACGTGAAAAACCCAACCTTTGGTGGAGTGTTCTATTTCAACTGCCAAGTTCTCTCACCTGGTGATGTACCACTATTGCGCTATTTGGGATCATGGATTTTGAGCATTAATTAAGTCAATGAGGCTAGGGACTAGGGACTGGGGGCTAAGGACTAGGGATGAGAAAAAATAACTAATCAATAGTTCACCCTTGACCCTTGACCCTTGACCCTTGACTATTTTACTGAAATCTCTACCTTTTATCTTTAATAGTGATAAAATTAGAGATTGTGACTTTTTATAAAAAACACCTAAGAGGAGGAATGTATGCAGAGAACGCTGGGCGGTACTAACCGTAAGAGAAAAAGAACCTCTGGTTTTCGCGCTAGAATGCGGACACCAGATGGCAGAAACGTGATTAGCGCCAGAAGGAAAAAAGGCCGTCATCGTCTGAGCGTCTAGGGCACATTAGGCGAAAAGAGCATCTGTGGCTTTGCCCAAGGCGAATCGGCTAAAATACCGAAAAGATTTCCAGGCAGTTTTCCGAGACGGAATTCGGCGACATAGTTCTTATTTCACATTAAGAGCCTTGAGACCGTCTTCTTCCAAAAAGTCTTCTTTGGATACTGCCCCTGAGACTCCAAAATCAACTGATGCTGCACACCTGGATAGTACAAAATTTGGTATTTCCATAAGTACAAAAGTCAGTAAACGTGCAGTAGTCCGCAATCGGATCAAGCGGCAGATAACGGTAGCTTTGTATCAGTTGTTGCCCAGATTGTCACCTGGATGGCGATTAGTGGTAGTTGTGAAACCAACGGCAGCAGAACGAGAGTGCGTAAGCCAACAATTTCTGCAAGAATTAGAGCAGTTGTTAGCACAAGCCGAGGTACTAGATGGGCATTCGTGAAGAAATTTATTATGAAGGTGGCCCTCACGTTGGAGACTTAATTCTTAACCTGCTGATTGGACTAACTGTCGTGGGGATACCATTGACAGTTGGGGCAATTGTCAGGGCTTTGTGGTTACGCTACCGCATCACCGATCGCCGAGTTACTGTGACAGGGGGTTGGATGGGACGCGATCGCACTGACGTAATTTACTCAGAAATTGTCAAAATCGTCAAAGTTCCCCGTGCTATTGGCTTGTGGGGAGATATGGTGCTAACCCTCAGAAATGGTAGCCGTTTGGAAATGCGGGCTATTCCTAATTTTCGGGCAGTTTATGAATATATTAACGAAAGAGTTGTTGCTAAAAATCCCGAATATAGCGCGGCTGCTAAGTAGTTAATTAACTCATAGTGCTGAGTCCTAAGTTCTGAGTCCAAAGCCTTAAAAAGGCTTGAACCTTAGAAATAAAGGATAAAAGTCCATCTCTTAGCTAATCAGTCTCTATCATCTTCCTGACTCAGCACTCACAAAAGCTCGTTGACTTTAACATTCAATTGTTAATATCATGTGCGGCTATCCGTAGTGGATGATAGTCGCAGACAAATTATGATTTAGATAAATTAGATTCAGTTAGTTTACAGTACCTCAGGTTGAATTCAGAATAATGGATTTTGGTATCGGGTTTCTCTCGAACAACGTGATGCTGCCAATCATAGACTTTTTCTATGGCATTTTGCCTAGCTATGGATTGGCGATCGTTGCCTTGACATTGATAGTCCGCTTCGCGCTCTATCCCCTGAGTGCTGGTTCCATTCGGAATATGCGGCGGATGCGGATTGTGCAGCCTCTGATGCAAAAGCGGATGGCAGAAATTAAGGAGCGTTATAAAGACGATCCCCAAAAACAGCAAGAGGAAATGGTTAATGTCCAAAAAGAATTTGGCAACCCTCTAGCCGGCTGTTTACCACTGCTGTTGCAAATGCCAGTGTTATTGGCGCTGTTTGCTACCTTGCGGGGTTCACCCTTTGCTGGGGTTAACTACAGCGTTAATCTGCAAGTCTTTCCTTCCGAACAAATCGAACGAATTCAACCTCAAGCCTTTGCTACTCCCCCCCAAAACATCTACATTGCTGATGGGGAACACAGCCGCATTACTGCTATCCTCCCTGGAGGCAATAAATTAGCGGTGGGAGAAACAACCAAGATACAATATCAGACCCTTGAAGGCAAACCATTTCAGGTGCTTTTGGCTGAACACCCAGAAAATAAATTGACTCCTGAATGGAAAGTTATCAAAGGCGAAGACAGAATTAAAATTGACGCTGATGGCAATATAGAAGCCTTAGAGCCAGGAGATGTGACTATTCAAGGCACTATCCCTGGATTAGCAGCAGATAAAGGATTTCTGTTCATTGATGCTTTAGGTAGGGTAGGCGCAACCGATCCTGACGGCACAATCCACTGGGATATTGTGGCGATGGTGATTTTCTTTGGGATCAGTCTCTACGTCAGCCAGATTCTTTCCGGGCAAAATTCTAGCGGTGGGAACCCACAGCAGGAGACAGTCAACAAAATCACCCCAGTCATCTTTTCGGGGATGTTTTTGTTCTTCCCTCTGCCAGCTGGGGTTTTGATGTACATGGTAATTGGGAATATCTTCCAAACGCTGCAAACCTTCATTCTCTCCCGCGAACCCTTACCGGAAGAATTGCAAAAAATCGTAGCAACACAAGAAAAAGAAGCAGCAGTGGCAGAACAGAAGGCATTGCCATTTGAGCCAAAAAGTTCTAAGAAAAAGGCTACAAATTGATCATGAGTAACAGTCCCATGCAGCGAGGGCAGGAATGGTTAAAAACATTGCTGCTACTTACTGGGGTATCTGCTGAGGTTGGCGGTAATTTAGAAGCTGCTCAACCTCAGATTGGCGACTCCGAAGAACCAGATAACTACTGGTTAACAATTGATGAAAAGAACCTCAAGCCCGAACAAATCCGAACTTTGATTGGAACTGACGGTTCAGTGCTAGATGCTATTCAGTATCTAGCTAATTCAGTATTGAACCTGAATCAACCACAGGAAGAACAAGCTTCTTATACCATTGAGTTGAATGGCTACCGCGTCAAAAGAGAAGCAGAAATTCGGGAATTGGCAGAGGCGGCTTCTGAAGAAGTGCGAACGACAGGCAGAGAAGTAGAAATTAAATCCCTGAGTTCGGCTGAAAGGCGGCAAATTCACACATTTTTAAAAGAATTTGCTGATTTAGAAACTTTTAGTCGTGGAAAAGAGCCACATCGTCATCTTGTAGTTCGTCCGGCGATCGCACCCTAGGGATTGGGGATGAGGGAGACGAATCACTTTTGAGTACAGACGCGATTAATCGCGTCTCTGGGACTGTTGACTCTTTACCAACCTCGCTAAAAGCTAAAATAAAGATCAGCGAAATTGCTGGTAATTAAACTAAGTTTCGTTTCGTGAGGATGTCTCACAAATCCTATGGACGCAATTTTTATTCCGCAGCTCACCAAAGCCCCGGAGCGGACAGAGGAAATTCAAGTTCAGGATTTTCTGCCTGGTTTGGATACTTTGACCCCTGTGCGTGGTGTTATTCGCGTGCAGCATCAGGGCAATTATTTAGAAGTATCCAGTCAGGCAGAAGCAATTGTTACTTGTACTTGTAACCGCTGCTTACAGCAATACAATCAGCGTTTGGTAGTTGATACTCAGGAAATCATTTGGTTAGATGCAACAGCTAATCAACTAAAAGACTTGCCATTAGAACGGGAAGTAGCAGTTGAAGATTTGCTAGAGAGTCTGCCACCTGATGGCTATTTTTATCCCAGCGAATGGTTGTATGAGCAGATGTGTTTAGAATTGCCTCAGCGCCAGCTGTGTGACCTCAATTGCCCTGGTATTTTGAGTAGTGCGGCTGAGACGCAAAAGCAAGTTGATAACCGTTGGGCTGGTTTGGAAGCTTTGAAAAAGCAACTTCCAGGATAGTTGCTTGGATTCGTAGCCAGCACTAAACTGCTGGATTTGAGCGCTCAAGCGCTCACTACAGATATTTTGAAAAGAGAAAATAGTTATAAAGCTGAGAAAAATTCAATATAGCAGTCCTGAATCATAAGCCCTGCGGGCAGGCTATGCCAACGTGAAAATTTAGATCCCCGACTTCTCAAAGGATACAGCTGGCGAATAGGGGGTCTTACCCCCTAATATGGTTGAGAGCAGCAGGTCAGAAGATACAAAAAGTAGAGTAACTTGTGGTATCTGTGTATGACACTGCATCCAAAAAATCAATGGGAAATACCAGAACAAACAGCACAAATAGCGCGTGCGTCATTCCCACTCGGGAATATGTACATGAAAATGTACGATGAATTAGGAGTGTTATACGCAGATAGAGAGTTTACCATCCTATTCCCAGCCAGATGCGGACAATCAGCAATGTCTCCAGGGAAACTGGCATTAATCACAGTCATGCAATTTGCCTTTATGGTTAACAGATAGACAAGCGGCAGATGCAGTCAGGAGTCGAATAGAAATGTAGAAACAACTTCTTCGACAAATCCAGATGGAGAGGTGACATCGATTGTTCATCATCAACTAGCTCTCAAAGACCTGTTACCTCTGGATCATTATGTAGATGCTGCTTATGTAGATGCCTACAAATTAGTTGAAAGTAATCAGGCTTATCAAGTTTCCCTGGTTGGGCCTGTGGCTGTTGATACTAGTTGGCAAGCAAAGTTAAAAACAGGTTTTGATATTA